>NZ_ACCB01000020.1 GCF_000173735.1 Yersinia aldovae ATCC 35236
TTATTTCAGTGTTATCAGTGCCAACAGCCACATTACCGCTACCCGTCAACTGTGCGGTGAGTAATCTGCTGGCATCAAGTGCGCCTTGCGAGGTTAAGGTTAATGTCTGACCAGAGATCAATGCTAATTTTGTCAGTACCGAGGTAAGGCTTAAGCCGCCTCCTACACCAGATAATGCGTAGTTATAGATGGCTTGCGCTACAGTGTTTGCGTTTTGAGTCACATTCACGGCGGTATCAGTGCCAATGCTATTGCCTAAGGTATCCCGTAATGTCAGCTGCGCGAGTTCTCCCGCCGACAACGTATTAACGCTGCTAATTAACCGAGATGAACTGCCGGTATCTTGATCAAGTAAATTCCCGCCGGTCGTGATGGTGGGATCGACTCTGACGGTACTGTTACTCGTTACCGCCAGCGTACCCGTACTTATTAAACTGCCGTTGACAAAACCAACAGTTCCGCCGTTGAGGGCAAAGTTACCTATCACCTGATTACCGCTATCAACCCCGACCGATGCACCGGTGGACGCGATAAACGAAGCATTGCGCAATGCGCTGGTATTATTGCCGTTCAGAGAAAAGTTACTGTTCCTCATATCAACCGTACCGGCAAATGCCGTGCCGGTGGTGCCGCCAAAATTGAACGTGTTATTGGCGTTATCGATATTCAATAGCCCGTTGCCGGTCAGCGCATTATTCGATGTTGCTACACCGTTCAAGTTTAACGTGCCGTTCAGCGCAATAGTTGTTGCACCCAGCTGATTACTGTTGCTGGCTGTCAGGGCTCCCCCCAGATTAATCTTCCAGTCGCCAGCAAAAGCATTGGCCTGATTTAGTGTTACGTTAGCGCCGTTATTAACGATAGCTGAACCATCACCACCAGCAACATGGCCTAGAGATGCATTCAGGGCGCTATTAAATGTGCTACCAAAAAGCAGCTCACTGCCGCCATCGATATTAATGACACCACTACCCACGTTAGTGCCAGAAACCAATGTTATATGGCTGCCAGTAAGATTGATATTAGCGAAACCTTGCAACGATGTGCTCGCAGCCAGAGCATCGGTTGAGGTATTGAAGTTTAAGGTGTTAGTACCAGAACCGGCATTCAAAGAACCTAAATAAGTGCTTCCTACCGTCATGTTATTGATGTTAAAAGTATCATTACCGGTACCCGTGGTAATGGATGACACTTGAGCACCGTTCTGGATAGTCACGTTATTGCTGCCATCACCCAGATTAATCGAACCGTTACTTTGTGACGTGCTGCCAAGAACCAAAGAGTCATTACCCGAACCGGTGGTTAATGTACCATTCAATATCCCATTGTTATTAATAGTCTTATCAGCAGTTCCGGCAAATATGACCGCACCATTCAGAGTACCGTTATTGTTTAATGTTTTCGCGCCGGTACCGGTGAAGTTGATGGCTGTCGCACCCGCTGCATTGATGTGGGTATTGGCCCCAATCGTGGTAATAGCAGTACCATCGGTTATCAGCAACCCAGTGCCACCGCTGTTAGTGACATTAATATTGAGATTTGCACCTGAGAAATCTACCCCACCGCCGCTGGCGTTTATTCCTGTACCCGCACCTGAAACATTTATATCTAATGCTGCCGGATTCAGTGCGCTCAGAGCCGTGTTAGTGGTGGCAATCCCGGTGCCAGTGCCGGTGACATTAATGGTATTGCGGCCATTAGCGCTACTGGCAAATGTCAGCCCCGCCAGCGTATCTAACGCCGTTCTGTTCGCGGTATTGAGTGTGACGTGGCTTAGCGTCAAATTGGTCGCAGCGGCTTTAGAAAAAGCAAGCCCTGTACCGCCCAGATTGATGATCAAATCAGCCAGAGCATGATTACCGGTGCCCGCGAAAGTTAAGCCATTTGCGGCGTTAGTGATATTGATAGTGCCGCCAACCATATTTAACAGCGCATTCGTCAGAACATTAATACCGGTTCCTGCGGTGGCATTAATTACACCGCCGCTATTATCAACATTAACGATTTGCGTTGAGCTAGAGGATAATGCAATCCCGGCGGTGGTGCTGTTAATGGTGCCTTTGTTCGCAACGTCGATAGTCGCGGTGCCGGTATTGGTCGCTGATATCCCGGTTACCGATGTAATGTTACCCGCGGCTTTATTTTCTAATAGGATCTTACCGCTACCGGCATGTGAGGCTGAAATACCCGCAGTAGCGGCATTAATAGCGGCACCAGAGCTGATATAAATCCCACTGGCATTGCCCGCATTTTTGGTCGCGACAATACCAGAGCCGGTCGCCTGTAAAATAGAACCACCGGCCAGGTTGTAAATCACATCTGTAGTACCCGCAGCACCATTATTGATACCCGCAGTATTCGTGGTGGCGTTATCAATCGCATTACCTGAAATAATACCGCCGCCAGTCGCCCGCGCCTGCAAGATAATTTTTGCGCCAGCACCGAACCCAGTTACAGCATCGTAACTGCCAATTTTCAAGCCTCTATTCGTATTGGTTCCACTGAAAACGTTCTGATTGGCAATGAGTTCGAAGGCAGAATTATCGGCAAAATCGTAGGCAAAGGCATTGGTACCTGTATTTGTCAGGTTTGCAGTTGACCCCGTTCTATCAATTTTGACATCCGCACCACTGAGGAAATCCATGGTTGAGGTATTACTTGCTCCGCTGGCGTTTTGGAAAGATATAGCTCCGCCTAAATGCGTGACATGAAACCGGCCGGTATACCTAAGTTTATTAACTTCACCAATTTCCTGGCCTCTATCGTTAACAACCACATCTGACAAGATATTGCCAAACGTCATCACACTGTTGGTAACCCCACCATTACCGCCCATAAAAATGAGCTGTGACGAGCCAAGATAGCCAATGTTGTCATAAACCACGTTGACCGCAGTACTGCCGCCCGTCAAATAGACCATACTGTAATAGTTAGCAGAATCAATTTTGGACATATTTTGGAGCGTTAATGTCCCAGTACCGGATGATACCGCCAAGCCATTGGTTACGGTATTGGCAACCGTCAAACCGTACAGGCCATTACCATCAATCACGACATTTTGACTCGCCATGTTGACGGTTAATACTTGGGTAAGCGCAATATCTGCACCCAGAATAATCTTATCGTAACTACCATTGGATAAGGCTGCTGAAAGACCGGCTTGGTCTGTGACCGTAATATCCAAGGCAAACGCTGAATGCATTCCAAAGAAACCGAAACTACCTATAGATATGGCTAAAAGATTTTTTCTGAAATTTTTCCAGATTGCATCTTGTTCAACGACGCTTGATTGCCCAGCATTAGTCAATGAATTGCCAGCACTTCTGGTTTTCACTATGCCTTTAGCCAACTCACTCACAACAATCCATGTGTTTAAGGTTGAGTTCCAAATTACTTTAAAAATTGCATTCATATATATACCTTCAATGGAGTCACATATTAATTAAAACGTTAATTATTAGCAAGATTAGCGCTATACAGATTTAGATAGCGAACCCAATGTTATTCACTAATCACTTAATGAATCGCGCCCCATTAAAAAAACGAGCTATCATTAATCATAGTGGCAAGTTGTACTGTCGGTGGATTTTTATATTAATCAATATGATAGCCATCTGAACACATTTAAATAATGATAAATAAGTATCAAAGCACCTCAATTAATTAAGTGGGATTTATACTCATTTATTAATATTAGACAAGATTTATCCGATGGTCGAATATCTTGAACTAATTAAATTAAACAGAATTAAAGACTACAAAAAACATAAAAAGAAAATAAAAAAACCAATAAAATAAGAAAGTAAACACAAAACACCTGAAACAGCAAGGATTGGCAGGCATATATCTTATTTCTTATTACAATCAAAAAAAGAACTCGCCTACAAGATGGTGGGATAAATCCTACAAAATGCGTTATGCAGTCTTAGCTTAATCTCTCATTATAAGAAACAAAGGAGGCACCGAAGCAAATACGGCATTTAGGATTTTTTGCAAAAAAACTAATGGTACTTTTATAGACTGAATGACCGTAATAACACAACGATAGCACCAACTGTACTTACCTGAGTCATGCGAAACTCATTAATTGTTAAAGACTAATATTATTAATCTTTAACTTTATTAATCTACTAGCCTACGAAACGATAATCATTACATTATTTTAATGTTTCGTATTTAGCCCATAAAAAAAACCAGCCGTTAAGCTGGTTTTTTATGGGCTAATATTCACTTATTTTTTTAATTTCAGTGTTGTCATGCAGGTTTGGCTTTCTGCGTGAGTCGCAAAGGGTGACGTAGCTGTCAGCCCTTGGTAAGTCACTTCAAGGGTTCCTTCAATATTGCGGGGCAACCACACGCCAATAAAACCGTTCTGATAGCTAGTGATCTTATCTTGCATAATGATTTGCCCAGTTTTATCAGTAATCTTCACATCGAAAGCCGCATTTGCCAGCTCGCCACGGCATCCAGACAAACTGTGATTAAAGCAAGGATGCGTTTGGTTCACATAGGGGGAAAATGACAAATAGAACTTATCGCCTAGCGGATAAGAGAATACCTGCTGCCCATCAGAGAGTTTTAATTCTGTGCCTGTGACTGATGCGGAATAAGCCAGAGGGCGCTCCTGCTTCGATTGATCGATGGTATCAACCATTTGTTCAGTCGTTTTTCCCACCAAGCCATGTTGAGTCAGGAATTCAGTTTCAGCAGCAGAGATGGGCTGCGCTGAGGCAAACTGGCTGAAGGTGGCTGCGGCCAGAGCAATAATTGCCAGCCGTGCCGCCGATGCGAATATCTTATTCATTGTGATGGTATCCTTTCGATAAGAGTAATAATGTCTATAGAAATAGGAATAATTACGCATAAATGTAAACCCTCCCCTTAGGGAAGGGTCAAAGACAGATTTGAATAGAAAGGTAAACCATTGTATAGAAATACATTTTATTGATCTAAATCAGATTAGAACCAAGCGATGCCCTCCAATCCTGATTAGTTAATGTCAGGATGTTGGGCCGTCAGATTCTTCCTTTTCTTCTCCAGATCCGCTATTTGTTGATCAATATCTTCAATATTCTGTTCGATATGGTCATGGTGCTCCTGCAGTATTTCTTTTGCTTCTGCCCGGTCAGATGCTGCTGGCGTAGCCCCTTTTAGTGGCCTGTTTGCCGTCTCTTTCATAAATATGCCGGTGACTAACCCAATCACTGCGACCACCATCAGATAATAAGCAGGCATATACAGATTCTGTGTGGTTTCAACTAACCATGCCGCAGCGGTGGGGGTCAACCCTGCCACCAGTACAGAGATATTGAAAGCAATAGCCAATGCACTGTAACGAATATGTGTTGGGAACATCGCGGGTAATATTGAGGCCATCACACCGGTAAAACAGTTCAGCAAAATTGCCAGAATTAGCAAACCACAAAATATCAGACCAATAATGCCGCTGTTAATCAGAATAAAGCTAGGAATAGCAAGTAGGAATAGCCCCACACTACCAACAATAACAAAAGGTTTTCGACCAAATCGATCACTCATTAGCCCCATAACCGGCTGAACAAATAACATACCCAACATAATGGCAAGAATGATCAATACGCCGTGATCTTCAGAGTAATGCAGGCTATGCGACAGATAGCTCGGCATATAGGTCAGTAGCATGTAATAGGTGACATTAGTGGCAATCACCATCCCCACACAGATAGTCAGATTCTTCCACTGGTTGGTTAAAATTTCGCGGAAAGAGACTTTCGGGGGCTGGGCAATATTATGGCGTGAATCACTATCAATTTGATCTATATGTTGCTGAAAGGTGGGAGTTTCTTCTAACGCATGACGCAAATAGATCCCAATTAATCCCAATGGGGCAGCAACGAAGAACGGAATACGCCAGCCCCATTCAAGGAAACTCGCTTCACCGAGAATACTGGAGATGAGCAGAACGACCCCAGCCCCAAGGACAAAACCAGCAATCGAACCGAAATCCAGCCAACTTCCCAGGAAGCCACGTTTTCTATCTGGTGAATACTCAGCTACAAATATTGCCGCGCCAGTATATTCACCGCCAACAGAAAAGCCCTGCGCTAGTTTAGCCAGTAACAGCAAGATGGGGGCCCAGATACCTATCGAGGCATAAGAGGGAATTAAACCAATACAGAAGGTGCTGACCGACATAATAATAATCGTGACCGACAAAACTTTTTGCCGCCCATACTTATCACCCAATGCGCCAAAGAATATACCGCCCAACGGCCTGACCAAAAAAGGAACGGAGAAGGTCGCCAGTGCTGCGATCATCTGAATACCAGGATCGGCTCCGGGGAAAAACACCTGGCCCAGTGCGAATGCGACGAAACCATACACACCAAAATCGAACCACTCCATCGCGTTACCCAACGCGGCTGCGGTGATTGCTTTCTTTAGTTTGGCATCATCAATGATAGTTATATCATTGATTTGCATTGGTTTAACACTCTTTCTTCGTAGTCCCATTTTCTCTTCCTTATGTGCTCAATAGCTCCACTGCATAAAGCTTAAAATGATGACGTGCAGTCATACCCGTAATACGTTCAAATTTAGTGAGATATTTACATGAATAGTTGTAATACGGGGAGGTGTGTAGACCAAACTGGCCTACAAACATTAGATATACTAACTGAAAACACTCAATAAATCATATTTACGTGGATAAACCCTGTAAAAAAATTCGCTATTTGCATGATTTTTATATTTAAATTCAGTTATATGTAAAATTAAAACAAACCCTGTTTCAGCCAGCATAAGTGCAGCTTAATATGAGATTTTCTGACATCACTCCCCTTAACCAGCACATGACCGAAATAGCGAAAATCTCGTAGTCGCCAACGAGTCTTTTATGTTCAGGGCTTAATTAAGATAGGGTTTCATCAAGGCAGGGATTAACCATACTCTGGTGCCACGTTAATGTTTTACGGACAAAAACGCCGATTACACCTAATGACCAAAATAATTAATTGAGGTAATAATCTGCGACCATCACCACAAGAGCCAGAGAGAAGGTGGCACTGCCAGGTAATTCAGCGCGTAACTCTGATGATATGATTGAAATCAATCGATATAAGTTTTTAAACTCGCCATAAATACGAAACTGAGTGTAATCATTTATACTTACATTTCAGACAGGATTGGCCGTCGTGGTGGTCATACCTTCAATCCTTATCGTATAGAAATCACTAGTTACTCGGTTATTTAGCCTAAGCTCAGATTATAACTAAACAGATCTATGGTAATTTATATGGCCTCAGAGTCTCACTAACTGCTGATTAAACAGAGACTAAGTCTATCCGGTGTATCAGCCCAATTATGCAAGCGCTAAGGGAATTCACGATGACCGACGCCAACCAGCCAGAAACAACGTCACGCGTGAGAAGGGAAAATCTTTTCTTTGCCAAACGGACGTTGCAGGCTATGGCCTTGCTGATTGGGATTACTATCATGATTGCCGCTATTGGCATTATCTTTATTGCTTCGCAATTAAACGAACAAGCACTATCACAAAGCCGCTTTTTAGTCGAAAAAGCTTGGCACATGCGTCAGGACGCGATAAAAGCCAGAATTAAAGATAATGCTTTTTGGGGCGACGCTTACCAGCACCTCTCTGTCACCGTCGATACTGACTGGGCCTATGTCAGCCAAAACCTGGGGCCATCACTTTATAAAGATTTTAGCTATGAAGGCGTTTTCGTTATTGATGGACGGGGCAATACCCGTTATTCCGTTATCAACGGGCAACTGGTACATACTGACCTGCAAAGTTGGCTAACCCAAGATATTACGCCATTAATTGACACGGCACGCCAGCGCACCTCGATGCAATATATCGCCACACAAACGCTTATGATTTCAGGCCAGCCAACCTTAATTGCCGCAGCGAAATTAACCACTGGAGGCGATCCGCGGGTACAGAATGTTGCTGGCACCGATTCCGTGCTGGTCTTTGTCGATATCCTGACGCAGCCTGAGCTGGGGGCATTGGGCGAAGGTTATGGCATCAATAACCTGCATGCCCAGCAAAACAACAACGAGACCTCGTCAGGTGCCTCAATACTGATTTCTTCCAGCGATAATCGTATTCAGCGTTTAGGTTGGGATCAGAACATGCCTGGCGCGCAACTGCTCCATCTTCTGTTACCCTTATTAGCGCTGATTGCCTTGATTCTTGGGCTGACCGGCTGGCGGGTTATCCGCCGCGCTATCGCTGAGGCTCAGGTCGCGGATGACAATAAAACGGCACTGACCGCCAGCGAAGAGCGTTTTCGCCATGTCGCAGAATCCGCCACTGACTGGTTATGGGAGACGGATACCGAGCTGCGTATCACCTATCTGTCACAGCGTTTTTTAATTATCACCGGGCTGAGTATCGAACATTGGATGGGGCGCAATCTCGACTCACTGTTAAATTGTGACATTATTCCGCTACGATCCTGGTTACAGCACACGCATCTGGCGGAATCCCGCAATGAACTGCAATGCACTTACTTTTCCGCCAAAGGCGACCGACGGATTTGCCGGATTTACGCTAAACCCATTATCAATAATGATGAAACTATCGGCTATCGTGGCACCGCATCGGATATCACCAGCGAAATAGAAGCGCAGGAACGTATCCAGCACCTTTCAATGCATGACGCGCTGACCGGTTTACCCAACCGAATTCGGATGAAAGAATTCCTTGAGAACAAACTGCGAAATCTGTCAGTGGCGCAACATCCGCTGGTAGTCCTAAATGTTGATCTGGATAAATTTAAACCAGTCAATGATACCTATGGTCATGTCACTGGCGATACCGTGCTACATCAGGTGTCCGAACGTTTAAGAAGCTGTTTACGTGATCAAGATATGGTCGCTCGCCACGGTGGGGATGAATTTGTTCTGATTATTACAGGTCTTTCATCAGTGAAAGAGATAGAACAGTTGTGCGCCAGAGTGATTACCCGCATCGAAGCGCCTTATGTGGTAGATGCTCAGGACATCTATATTGGTGCCAGTATTGGCATTGCGCTGGCACCTCAGGACTCCATACAGGCTGAGGAACTATTGCGTTTCGCCGATATCGCCATGTATGAAGCCAAGAGCAATGGCCGTAACTGCTGGAGCTTCTATTCCAGTGAGATGAACGAGCGTCTGATGCAACGCAGTGAATTGGAGCGTTTTTTGCGTCAGGCCGTAAAAAACCGTGAATTCAGTCTTTATTATCAGCCGCGCTATCGCATAGAAGGCATACAACTGACCGGAGCAGAAGCGCTGGTACGCTGGAATCATCCAGTGCTCGGGCTACTGATGCCAGACCAATTTATCGCATTAGCGGAAGAGACGGGTCTTATCACCTCAATAAGTGATTGGACCATGTTGCAGGCATGTAAAGATGCCATTACATGGCACCCTTCTTTGATTGTTTCAGTCAATATTTCTGCCGTTGAATTTAGGAGTCAACACCTGATAGAAAGGGTGCGTCAAGTATTACGACTGACCGGCTTACCCAGCCATCGATTGGAACTGGAAATAACGGAACGCATTATGATTGAAGATGCTGATGGCGCGTTCAAAATCATGACCGCTTTGAAAGCACTTGGTGTCCGTCTGGCAATGGATGATTTTGGTACTGGCTACTCTTCCCTTAATTATCTGCGCCGTTTCCCATTCGATGCACTGAAGATTGATAAAAGTTTTATCGATGAACTGGCCGAATCACACGAAGGTCAGTCAATTGTTGAAGGTATTATCAACCTCGGCCATGCACTCACCATGACGGTCACCGCCGAAGGTGTTGAAACAGCAGAACAACTCGGGTATCTGCGAAACTTAAAATGCGATGAAGTACAAGGCTACTTTCTCAGCAAACCGATGCAATTAGATGATTTATCAGCACTTATGCTCAACGAACGCTACAAATAAAATACCGTTCAGCCCCTCATCTCATTGGCAAAAGAAGCAGAACGGGGGTATATATTTAAGGCGTTGGCTGGCTTTTTGCTTTGAAATTAACAATATCGTAAACCAACGTATCCATTGTACTTCTCACTTCATCAGCCGTAATCGGCTCACCGCTGTTACTGACATCCTTACCGTAAGCCTTGCGCACGACAACAATCACCGGTTTACCGGTATTGGAATCGATAACCTGAACTTCTAAATAAAGTGCCGTCTTTTGTGTGCGATTACCCGTGGCAGCCATCGTGCCAGCAACAACTGCGGCGATGGGGACCATTTCATAAACTTCCAGGTCTTTATCTTCGGCAGAAACTGCGGTAATAGCGGCTCGGACAATCAGTATATTGCGCTTCTTAGGTGAACTGACTAACGGTAATTGTTCACTAACGGCTTCTTTAAGTCGTTTATTGGCGTAAGCTAATATTTGATCTAGCGTTTTCTGGCTTACACGGGGTGTCGGTGTCGGGCCGGGGAAATAAACCAGCGGTTTATAATAAACCCCGGTATATTTGGCGACATTAAAATCAGGCGAAATCCAACGGAGCACCGGCTGACCACTGGCTGACGTCGTTTCTTGTAATTTACTGTAATCAGACAGAAAACCCGAAAACTGCGCGTTAGTTGTTACATTTGACGCACATCCTGCAACTAATATCCCGACGGCGAACAGTGCTGCTATCTTATAACTACTCACTCTAGCCATTAGATTTTCCTATTTATTAGATAATAAAAACGGGGATGTAGAAAACACCGAGAATACCTAAACGCAAAATAGAGCAATAAACGTGCTCTATTTTAAGCGTAAACGATGTAAAAACATTTGCTGAATATAATATTGAAAGAGTAATAGCCTCTGGCAGAAGCCATTAAACATATTTGCTGCGGCTTCAACAACGAAGGTTATACAGACCATCCAGAAAGGCGGGAATAAAGCTCCCCGGCCCGGCAACCTGCTGCGCTACCTGCCCACCAACCTGTGACATCAGCCAGCAGGCGGTGGCAACATGATGCAAGCGATCTCCCTCCAACGCACAAAATGCCGCCACAACGGCAGAAAGTGCGCAACCGGTACCGACCACCCGTGTCATTAACTTATCGCCACCACTCACAGCAAAAACACGTTCGCCATCAGTGATATAATCTACCGCACCGGTAACCGCGACTATCGCCCTGGTTTGCTGTGCTAATTGGCGGGCCGCTGGCAGTGCTGCCCGTGAGTCATCCAGGCTATCAACCCCGCGCCCCATAGCTGTCAGGCCGCTGAGAGCCATGATTTCCGAGGCATTACCGCGTATCGCTGCCGGTTTCAGCACGAGTAAATGGTGGGCAAAATCAGTGCGATAGCTCAATCCACCGACCGCCACGGGGTCCAGCACCCACGGCGTTGCTGATTGATTGGCAGCCGTAATCGCCGCCAGCATGGATTCGGCCCGTGCCCGATACAATGTACCAATATTGATCAGTAAACTGTCAGCCGCAGCACTGAATTGTGCCGCCTCTTGTGCCTCAACCACCATTGCCGGGAAAGCCCCCAATGCCAGCAATACGTTAGCGGTAAACGATTGCACCACCTCGTTAGTCAGGCAATGAACCAACGGTGGCATGAGGTAAAATTGCTGTAAACCGGCTTCGGCCAGTGCATCAGGGAACGGTGTGATTGAAATGTCAGAGTGAGTGGTGTTCATGATATCCCCACCAGCAAACAAGAAGGGGTACCGTTGCTTATGAACTCAACAAGGATACCGCGACTTCCCTCCGCTGGTATAATCCAGATCAGGTAATACGGGTAAGATCTCAGCCATTGCGTTATTTAGCGCCAGGCACCCCGAGTCAACGAGCTTTATTATTAACACAATTAGCAGTAATCAAACACCCTTAGGCATAATCAGCACTTATCGCATTTTGACGCAGCCGCTATCAGTGCCTGCCCCAGTGCCAAGCCACCATCACCAGCAGGCAGGCGCTGGGGCATCAATAGCTGGAAGTCGTGCAATTGTTCGCTAAGTAATTCACGTAGCAATCGGTTATGCAGCACGCCGCCAGAAAATGCAATAGTTTCAATGCCAAAGCGCTGTGCTGCCTGTCGCGCCAAATTAGCAAACCCCTGTGCCAGAGCAAAATGAAAGGCATAAGCTCGCTCTGCTGGAGTCGCATCATAAGCCAGCCATTGCTGCCAAAAGGTGGCTAAGTCCAATTGATTATCGCGCAGCGGCATAGTAACGGGTGGAACTGTTCTGGAACTTTGCCATGCCAGAGCCTCCAACAGGCAAGCAGCTTCTCCCTCCCAACTTATTGACGGCGGTGCAATATTCAGCGCAGCGGCCACGGCATCAAATAACCGCCCCGTTGAGGAGGCCAGCGGTGAATTAATCCCGCGCTCAATAGCCCGTACCAGTACCCTCCCCTGCGACTGAAGGATAGCCGCACTCTCAGGCAAGTTTTGCCAATTCGGGACAAAGCGCTGTAACTGAGCCAGTAAATTACGCCACGGCTGGCGCGAGGCCAGATCCCCACCGGGTAAAGCCACCGCAGGCAGGCCACCAATATATTCACACGTCTTATAATCTACTCGCAAGCATTCGCCGCCCCACAGTTGCCCATTCGCGCCATAGCCCAGCCCGTCCAGCGCCAGGCCGATCACCTCTCCAGCTTGACGCGGCCAACCATGTTCTGCCAGGCAAGCCGCCAAATGCGCATGATGATGCAGCACTTCCATGCAGGGAATATTGCGCTGTGCCGCCCACTCTCGGCCAAATTGGTGACTGACATAAGCGGGGTGCGCATCCACCACCACCGCCTGCGGGGTAAAATGATAAATATCGCAAAACAGCGCGAGTAACTGCTGCTGTTGCTGCGCAATATCGCGATCGTCCAGATCACCCAAATGCTGACTTAGTACCGCATTGCTGTCTCGCAGCAAGCAAAAGGTATTTTTCATATCGGCCCCCAGCGCCAAAATAGCCGGTTGCTGGCTAAACCCTGGCGGCAACTCGAAAGCGTCTGGTACATAACCCCTCGCACGGCGCAGCATGTCAGCCCCGTGCGGCGTCAGGCGCACCAATGAGTCGTCTGCACGTTGCACGATTTCCCTGTCGTGCAGCAGCCAGTGGTCGGCAATTTCACTCAAGGCACTCAGGGCCTGTTGATTACTCAGAGCGGGCGGCTTACCTCTACCATTACCGGAGGTCATCACTAACGGGCGCGCCACCTGTTGCAGCAGCAAATGTTGCAGTGGGTTAGCCGGCAGCATCACGCCAATTTCGGGTAACTCGGGCGCAACCGCCGCACAAAGTGGGCTTTCCGGCTGTTTCGCCACCAGAACTATCGGGGCGGCCGGGCTGCGTAGCAAACCGAGCAACGCAGTATGATCAGCACTTGATACACAGCTTTGCAGCCAATCGGCATCCGGTAACATGACTGCCAGCGGCTTGGACGGCCGATGTTTGCGTTCACGCAAGCGGGCCACGGCGACAGCATTGGTGGCATCCACCGCCAGATGAAAACCACCCAGCCCTTTGACCGCCACAATGTCGCCCGCCAACAGCGCAACAGCGGCTTGCTCTAGTGCGGAGAAACCCTGAGCCATGGTCTGCCCATCAGCTCCTGTTAGCCACAGTTGCGGGCCACAATCCGCGCAAGCATTGGGCTGGGCATGAAAACGACGGTCTGCGGGATGGTCATATTCAGCCTGACAAGCCGCACACAGCGGGAACTTACTCATGGCAGTATAGGGGCGGTCATACGGCATGCGCTGGATAATAGTAAAACGTGGGCCGCAATGGGTGCAGTTGATAAAAGGATAATGGTAGCGGCGGTTGGTGGGGTTATTCATTTCACTCAAGCAAGCATCACAGGTCGCGGCATCCGGCACAATTTGGGTGTCCATCTGCCCAGCCCCGCTGTGCTGAATCACGAAATCCAGCGGCGGCCGTACCCAGTGGTATGGTGTGGTATCAATGCTATCAATGTGCGCCAATGGTGGGCAATCTTGTGGCAACACTTGCAAGAAATCTGCCACCGCCGGGGCTTGCCATAGGTGAACCGTCACCCCCGCACTGTCGTTACTAACATCCCCTTGCAGGCCAAAACGGTGGGCAAGTTGCCAGATATAAGGGCGAAAACCCACCCCTTGCACCTTGCCTTTTATCCGCAGACTGAGACCGTTTTTATCCACAAAAACTCCTTCGCAAGGCTGCCAGCAGCCTGTTTTATAGCTTGGAGATCGCGGGGCGACTGCACCGATGGGCGCTCCGGCAACTTACGTCGCTACGACCCATTCGGCACATTTCCCCGCTTATCAACTTGTTAATCGCCTGTCACTTCCATGACAAATGGGATCCCAAAAGCCATTGGAGTTGCAGGTAGGCAGCAAGTAAACAAATCCCGATGAGCTGACACAAGTCAGTAATTCGGGTGCGCGAACGCAGCTAACACCCCTGCGGCTTCCAAGACGTAATGTGATCCCAAAAGTCATTGGAGTTGCAGGTAGGCAGCAAGTAAGCAAATCCCGATGAGCTGACACAAGTCAGTGATTCGGGTGCGCGAACGCAGCTAACACCCCTGCGGCTTCAAGGACAAATGGGATTAGCATATACGGGGCAATGGCTCATCCAACGGCAAATCCAGTTTACGTGAAACGCCAAATGCGCCACATAACCGCACCTGTTTATTCTCGGTCACTTGCCCGATAACGGCGGCATCACGGCCGAGCGGGTGGCGCTGTAATTCAGCTAAAACAGCATCTTGCGCCTCAGGTGAGACCACCAGCACCAGCTTGCCCTCATTGGCAAAGTTGAGTGCATCCAGCCCCAGTAATTCACAAATGCCGCGTACCGCCGGTTTTAAGGGTAAATCCGCTTCGTTGATTTCCATGCCACAGCCGCTGGCGGCGGCAAATTCGTGCAGAATCGCCGTGACGCCACCACGAGTAGCATCACGCAGCGCCCGCACACCGCTAATATGGCGCAGTGGCGCAATCAACGGTGCCAGCAGCGCGCAATCACTGCTCAGCTCCGCCTCCAGCCCTATGCCTTCACGCAAATTCAAAATAGTTGCGCCATGATCGCCCAAGGTGCCACTGACCACGATCCGATCGCCCGCACGGATCATCGCGGTTCCCCACTGGATATCTGCTGGGATCACGCCGATGCCGGTGGTATTGATAAAGATCTTATCAGCCGCGCCGCGCTGAACCACTTTAGTGTCGCCGGTGACTATCTGAATGCCCGCTTGCTGTGCGGTGGCCGCCATTGAATGCACAATGCGCTCCAGAGAAGCCATCGGTAGCCCTTCTTCCAGAATAAAACCACAGGAAAGATAGCGCGGAGTCGCGCCACTCACCGCCACATCATTGGCCGTGCCGCACACCGCCAGTTTGCCGATGTCGCCGCCGGGGAAAAAAATAGGATCAATCACATAGCTATCGGTCGATATTGCCAGTCGATCCCCTTGGGCCACCAGATCCGCCAACGCAATACGCGCCTGATCTTCGCGCTCATTCAGTGCCGGGTTAGAAAATGCCGTCAAAAACAGCGATTCGATCAAGCTCTGCATTGCCCGCCCACCACTGCCGTGCGCCAGGGTAACCTCTTGTTTATTCATTTAGTTGTGACCTTATTTGTAGCGATGGTAGGCGGCGCAAGCCCCTTCGGAGGAAACCATCAGCGCCCCAAATGCATTATCTGGCGTGCATTCGCCACCAAACAGCGGGCATTGATCCGGTTTGCAACGCCCGGTCAGTACATCGCCGCAGCGGGATCGCGGATCATCGGCCACTTGCTGCTGCTGCGGGGTGAAACGCCGTTCAGCATCAAACGCCTGATAAGCCAGGCTAAGCTGTACACCGGAATCGGCGATTTCGCCCAAGCCACGCCACTCGCTGCGCTCTTTGGTTGCAAATACCTCGGCCAGCGCCTGTTGCGCTAGCAGGTTTCCGCTGTCAGGCACAATGCGCCGATATTGATTTTCCACCGCACAACGCCCACTGACCATCTGCTCCAGCAGCATCACCAGCCCCTGCAAAATATCCAGCGGCTCAAAGCCGGTGACCACCAGCGGTTTATTGAATTGGCTGCATATAAAGTCGTATGGTGTAGTGCCGATCACCATGCTGACATGGCCGGGTGCGAGGAAACCGTCAATGCGCACATCGGGTTGTTGTAGCAGGCTGCGCAAGGTAGGAATGATAGTGATGTGCTGGCAGAACACGGTGAAGTTGGTCAGCCCCAGCCGTTTGGCTTGTTGCAGTGTTAAGGCGGTAGCAGGCATGGTGGTTTCAAAACCGAGGCCGAAAAATACCACTTCGCGATCAGGATGGCGCTGTGCCAATGTCAGGGCATCCAGCGGCGAGTAAACCACACGAATATCTGCCCCACGCCGCTTGGCATCCAGCATTGAGCCATTACGCCCCGGCACCCGCATAGCGTCGCCGTAAGTGCAGAAAATCACCTGTGGGTGAGCGGCAATTTCCAAACAACTGTCGATACGGCCCATCGGCAATACACACACTGGGCAACCCGGCCCGTGAACAAATTCCAAACCGTCTGGCAGCAGTTGATCCAGACCAAATTTGAAGATCGCGTGCGTGTGACCGCCACACACTTCCATAATTTGCAGCGGCAAGCGTTGTTGATCGGCAAGCTGTGGCAGTAAGTTTTCGATCCGCTGTAATAATGCACTGACCAGTGCCGGATCGCGGAATTCATCAACGTAGCGCATCATTAGCCCCGCTGGCGACATCATCCAGATCCAGCCCAACGGCTTGCATATGGGCTAATGCCGCCAGTGTTTGCTGGGCTTCTTCTTCATCAAGCAAGCTCATAGCAAACCCGACATGCACCAATACCCATTGGCCGAGCAGGTCAGACGGTGACTCGTCGCACACCAACGCGATATTGATTTCACGTTTGACACCGCTCACTTCCACCCATGCCAGTTGATGGATATCTTCCCCCACCGCGACTATTTTGCCGGGTACGCCTAAGCACATCGCTGTGCCTCCAGCCATTCAAGCCACAACTCCATTCCCTCACCACTACTGGCTGACAGCGCAATCACCTGAATTTCAGGATTCACCTGACGGGCATAATTAATGCACTGCTCAATATCAAAATCCAGATAGGGCAGCAGGTCGATTTTATTGATAATCATCAGTGTGGAAGCGGCAAACATATGGGGATATTTCAGCGGCTTATCTTCGCCTTCCGTTACCGAAAGCACCGCCACTTTATGCCGCTCGCCAAGATCAAAGCTGGCCGGACACACCAAATTACCCACGTTCTCAATAAACAGCAGGCTGTCATTGCTGAGATTCAGGCGGTGCGCGGCATCATGCACCATCTGCGCATCCAGATGACAGCCTTTACCGGTATTGACCTGAATCGCCGGAACACCGGTGGCGCGAATGCGTTCGGCATCATGAGTCGTTTGCTGATCACCTTCAATCACCGCGCAAGGCACTTGCCCAGCCAGCAGCTGCAAAGTGGTGGTCAACAGCGTAGTTTTGCCCGAACCGGGGCTGGAAACCAAATTCAGCGCCAGAATATGTTGCTCGACAAAATGCTCACGGTTATGGCTGGCTAAATGGTTATTCTTGCTCAGCACATCTTGCTCGATTTGCAACAAACGGCGCTGCCCCATGCCCGGCGCATGGCTACCAGCTTCACCCTGCCCATAATGCAGCCCCAGCTTATCAGCATGAACTTGCGGGGTGAAAGGCTCGGCGGCGGGGGCGTCTGTGTCCTCGGGTTCAGTTGCCGCCATCGGTTCTGGCGCTTTGCCATGATAGTGATGGTGAACATCGCCCTGATGGTAATAGTAGTGGTGGTGAACAATCACCGGCTGCATCCCCTTGGCAACATATTTGTGTTTATGTTTATGCTGAATCTTTTGCGCCGGGGCATCACTTTCGTGATGATCATGGTGGTGGTCGTGGTGGTGATCATCATGTTGATGATTGTCGTCGCCCTCGATCGTTCTCTCGCCGCTGGCGCAACCACAAGTCGTACACATAGGAATTCACTCCTTCAGAATTATTCCACTTCTATCTGTTTCACCTGCAAATTGCTGCCACTCTCTACTTGCAGAGCATGGCTGCCGCAATGCGGGCACCCGGCATCATGCCGTTCAATGGCAACACTGTTACTGCACTCCCAACACCAGGCCACTGCGGGCAAGGTGCTGAGATGCAATTGGCAATTTTCTGCCAGTGTTTTGCGGCTGGCGGCCTCAAAACTGAAGCGTAAGGTGCTCTCTTCAATACAGGAGAGCGCGCCAATTTCCAGCCAGACCGCGGTTATTCGTTTGGCACCGTTAAGCCGCGCCTGTTTTTCAATCAGCTCCAGTGTGCTGAGGCACAAACTGATTTCATGCATGTTGATTCTTTATTTGGCTAACTTTGTTAAACAACGCCCGCCGCCGTGGGTTGGCGGGAGCATCGGCATCCACTACCGGCAGTGAGAGCGCCATACGCGCACTTTGCTCCGCCAGTTGTAACGCCTGCTCAGCACTGAGCGAGGTGTCCAGCGGTGACATCAATGAGCGGCTCAAATACTGGCCGCAACCGGCGATTTCGCTGACGGTAAAATCTATTTCGCTGACAATAAAACCAATGCTGCCGCAAGGAAGTGCCAGCATCAGGCGCTCCCCCACCGCACGACGTTGCCAGATCTGCTGCGGCCCTGGTAATACCACTAAACTCAGCATCCACGGGGTCAATAATGCGCCGATCCATTGCTGCTCAAATAACTGAAATCCGCAGGCGCGCAGCGCAATGTGGTCGCGATAAAAGGGCAAGCCGCGCATCTCATCGGCAGCCACCTGGCCGAAAACCTGTTCCAGCAATGCCGCTGGGTTTTGCTCATGACCGGCAATAACATCAAACATGACTTTCTTCTCGTGCCTTGAGGGTGATCCCACTGGCCTGTAATGCCGCCAGAATCTGTTCCAGTGCCGGTTCAATGGCCCGCGTGACTGTCGGCGTCAGGCCGATATTCGGTGCCAGTGATTCGGGCACAACCCCAACCAGAGTGAGCTGGCGCGGGAACTCATCAGTCAATTGCAGCGCCATCAGCACATCACATAACCCCAACTGATGCGGTGACACTTTGCGGCTAAACATCGCCGGGATCTCTTTATCGCGCAGTACCGTAACACTGCCCGGTGGTTGCCCGGTCAGCACCGCATCAGCCACAATCAAATGTTCGCGATTGGCCATCGCTTCCATCAGTTCCAGCCCAGCAGTGCCACCATCCAGCACGTCAAGCTCCGGTGGGATGTGAAAGCGCTGCTCCAGCGCTTCAACAATTCGCACACCGACAGCTTCATCGCTGAGTAACAAATTACCTATACCTAATACCAAAATCCCCATCACAGCACCTTGACTTTGGTCACTTCGTTGCCCGTTGTATCAACAATATGTACAGCACAGGACATACACGGGTCGAATGAGTGAATGGTTCGCACCACTTCGAGCGGTTTGGCCGGATCTGCAACCGGTGTCCCCACCAGCGCTTGCTCGTATGGCCCCGGTTCATCGTTATAATTGCGTGGGCCAGCGTTCCAGGTTGATGGCACCACCGCCTGATAGTTGGCGATTTTGCCATCCTTGATAACCACCCAGTGCGACAACATGCCGCGCGGCGCTTCTTCAAAGCCCACACCGCGAATTTCGCCGGTTAACGGAATATCCGGCTTGATAAAGGTTTCGACATCACCAGTACCAATATTGGTCACCAGCGCGGTCCATTGCTGGGCCAGGGTTTCATGCAGCACACAGCAATGCACCGCACGGCCAATAATACGCCCCAGAGTCGAGGGTAACTGTTCGGCGGTAATGGCCTGCCCGCTCAGTTTTTGGTAAGCCGCACCGATGTCAGTGAAATGCTGTTTAGTCAGTGTGTGTCCGGCGGCCAGCCCGCACATCAGCCACGCCAGCGGCCCCACTTCCACGGTTTTGCCGTAGAAAGTGGGCGCTTTTACCCACGAATATTTGCCGTCTTCCTGCCAGCCGGTGTAATTCGGGTTGGTTTTCCCCTCCCACGGGGCCAGCGGTTCGTCATCCTGATACCAGGCGTGTTTGCCGCTCTCGGCAATGCCTTCTATCAAATACGGATCGTTGTGATTGGTAATCGGGCGGAAGGTGCCATTTTCCAGATAACCGCCCGGCAGCAGGAAGGTTTCCCCTTTACGATCGGTTGGCAGCTCCGGCACGCTAAGGTAGTCATCCGCCCCTTTGCCCAGATTGAGCCAGTTCGGATAGTGAGCGGCGATCACCGCGGTATCGACCTTATAAACCTGCTCAATAAAGCTGCCCAGCCGGTCAATAAAGGATTTCACCAACATCAGGCGTTCCAGATTGAGCACACTTGGCATATCCAGATTAATGGGGTTGGCAACCCCGCCCACTGCCAGATTCTGAATATGCGGTGTTTTACCACCGAGCACCGCCACTATACGGTTGGCATCACGCTGGCACTCCAGCGCTTGCAGATAATGTGCCACCGCAATCAAATTGACCTCTGGCGGCAATGCCATCGCCGGATGGCCCCAATAGCCGTTGGCAAAAATACCTAACTGCCCGCTGGCGACCAAATCTTTGATTTTCTGCTGCACGCGGGTGAACTCTTCAGCACTGTTCAACGGCCAACTGGACAACCCACTCAGCATCGCGGCCGCCTTTTGCGGTGAGGCTTGCAGCGCCGAGGTGATATCCACCCAATCCAGTGCCGAGAGTTGATAGAAATGGACGATATGGTCATGAATACTGTGCGCGGCCAGAATCAAGTTACGGATATGCTGCGCATTGACTGGCACTTCCATCCCTAGTGCGTTTTCCACCGCCCGCACCGAAGCAATGGCATGAATGGTGGTACAGACGCCGCAAATGCGCTGCACAATCATCCAGGCATCGCGCGGATCATTGCCTTGTAAAATTTCTTCCATGCCACGCCACATGGTGCCGGAGGACCAGGCTTTAATGACTTTGCCGTCCTCAATTTCGCAGTCGATCCGCAGGTGCCCCTCAATACGGGTGACGGGATCAATGGTGATGCGTTGGCTCATGCTTTACCTCTGTCTGATTATTCTTATGTAACTGTCCGTGAGCAGGCAGCACCGGCAACAGTCGAATCAATAAAATGTAGGCACAGACCTCAATGGCAACGAAGCCGATGGAGATCAGGATTTCACTGGTGGTAGGGAAGTAGTTGTAGCCGCCGCCGGGTTGAAGGCCAAGAGTGAGTAATTGAGCCGCCACAGTGCCCCACCACTTATCATGCAAAGCGCCCCGATAAACAGTAAGCGGCTATCTTCTCTGGCCCGCCGAATACGGAAGATCAGTAGTGGCAAGGCCATCAGGACAATTTCAGCCCAGAAAGCAATGGCATAGCGGTCAAAATGCCACAGGTATTCCGTCTTATGGCGCACCATAACTTCACCGAGACGAAGCACGATAAACAGCAGTAAAAAGACGTCGATGATGGTGGTTAATCGTGTGAATAATGGCGCTTCATTGGCTCCCCGTCCCCGTAATCCGGCCTGTACCAGCGAGCCTTCGAAAATAACAATCGAGAAGCCCAAAATGGCGGCGGTCAGTAGGGAGAACAGCGGCAACATCTCGTAGCTTTGCCATAACGGATGGATCTTGGCACCGGCGGCGATCATTAATGATCCCATTGAAGACTGGTGCATGGTCGGCAACAGCGCACCGAGCGCGATCACAAGAAACATCACTTTGTTCAGCCGCTTGAGCGAAACTTTCCAGCCCAAGCGTTCAAACAGCGCCGGAGCAAACTCCACTGCCATCACACCGATATAAATGGTCATACAGACGGCGGTTTCGAATAGCACCGAATTGACGTTGAAATGGCCGGGAATAAAGAAGTAAGGCAAGTTCCAGTAACGGCCCACGTCAATGGTGATGGAAAGCCCACCGAGCGCGTAACCAAACAAACTGGCCAGCAGCGCCGGGCGCACCAGCGGGTGATATTCGCCTCGGTTGAACACGTAAACCGCCCAGGCCAATGCCCAGCCGCCGCACGCCAAACCGGTGCCGACCAGTAAGTCGAAAGCAATCCAGATCCCCCACGGGAAGCCGCCATTCAAGTCACTGACTGACCCCAAGCCCAGCACCAAACGTTTGACAATCAACAGCGCGCACAGCACCACAAAAGGCGCTAACAGCATCACCGGCCAACTGACCAGCCGCCCACCCAGTGGGCTGGATTTATGCATCGTCATCATGGCCGTCCTTTTTATCGTGCTTGTCAGCATCACTGCCTTTGCGCTCATCACGGGTATTGCGATGCACCAACGCGGTAACCCCCGCCAAGACCGCCAGCGGTAGGATCATGCCTTTGTACAAGGTGTGTTGGACATGCTCAGAACGCGCGCCAGTCGCCAGTTCTGCCAGAGGGGGCAAATCAAGTTTCTCGGTCGGAATGCCAGCCAGCACCAATACCTGAGTGCCACCGCCCTCTTTTTCGCCATAAACATGCGGGTCATAGTGGGCAACCGGATGCTCGTAGGTGTCGTTGGCGCTGAGTGTTTGGCGCGGGAAGCGATAATTCTCGCCCGGTTTCAACGTCAGCCGCCGTTGTGCTTCTGACAGCAATTCTTCGCGGGTGCCGAATATCACCGCTCCAGTCGGGCAGACCTCGACACAACCGGGTAAGCCGCCTTTATCAAGCCGCTCGACGCCCTTCTGGTTGCATAATTCACATTTATGAATCTTGCCAAACGGGTTGTGATAATCGTATTTCGGCACATTGAACGGGCAGCCGACCATGCAGTAGCGGCAACCGGTGCAGACATCCGGGTCATAGTGAACAATGCCGGTTTTAGCATCTTTGCGCAGCGCACTAACCGGGCAGACGGAAACACAGTTAGGATCAACACAGTGCATGCATTGCTTTTTGATATAAGCGTAGCCATCTTCCAATTGATCTTTATGAATGCCCGCGCCGCTGGTCCATACCTGAATGATATTGTTGGTGTAGGGGCTGAGTTTGTCGTTGTCTGACCAAAGGGCCTCGCCACTGGCATAGCTTTTACCCTGCTCAAACAATTCACTATGATTGACCTGCTGACATTTGCTCACACAGGCCTGACAGCCCACACATAATGTCGAGTCATACAACATGCCCAGCGCGCCGGGGATCGGTGGTCGATTTTGTACCTCAGCTTTGCTGCTGGGGGAAAGCCCCGCCAACAGCACGCCGCCGGAGGCTAGTTTGAAAAAGTGACGTCGGTTCACGGCTATTCCTCCCGCGATGAGTGATCGTCATCTTTAGGGCGCTGTTTCTGTTGCCGCCCCAGTTCACGTACCGTCATCAGGCTGACACCGGCGACCAATCCCACCACGCCGCCCAGTAGTGCCGTCGCGGTCGTCGAAATCTCGCCGCCTTCTGGATTATGAATGAGGGGCTTTTCAGCACGCGGTGTTGGGTTCTCGACATTCGCCAGTTGGGCGATGCCTTTGGTGAAGCCAATCCCTTCTTCATTGCAGCCATAGCAAGGGTGCCCAATCCCCACCGGCCAAATCCCGCCGCCAACATCGCAAAACTCCAGTGTTGAGCAGTTGCCGTAGGTCTCCGGCCCTTTGCAGCCGAGATGATAAAGGCACCAACCCTGCCGATGACCTTCATCGCCAAACTGACGAGCAAAACGGCCCGCATCAAAGTGGGGTCGGCGCTCACAGTTTTCATGGATCAAGCGGCCATAAGCAAAGGTCGGACGGTTTTTGCTGTCCAATGCCGGTGGCCGCCCGAAGGTAATGATATGGGCCACTGTTGCCAGGAAATTATGTGGATTGGGTGGACAGCCGGGGATATTTATCACGGTTTTGCCCGGTAGTGCTGCTTGCAAACTCACCGCACCAGTCGGGTTGCCACCAGTCGCTGGCACACCGCCCCAGGCGGAACAGGAACCAATGGCTATAATCGCCGCCGCATGTTCTGCAGCTTCACGGATATGCTCGACAATCGGTTTACCCGCCACCATGCAGTAAATTCCACCGTCTTTCAGTGGAATCGACCCATCCACCACCAGCACATATTTTCCTTTGTACTGCTCGATGGCCCGGTGTTTATTCTCCTCCGCTTGCTCACCAAAGGCAGCAGAGAGCACTTCGTGATACTCCATCGAGATAACACTCAACAGCAGGTTCTCAATGGTCGGGTGAGTTGAACGTAACAGTGATTCAGTACAACCGGTACACTCCTGAGCGCCAATCCAGATAACCGGCGGGCGCTGAGGTGAACTGACTGTATTGGCAATTTCAGCGGCAGCCTTGCTGCTAAGACCCATGGTGGCCGCCAATGCGGCACAAAGCTTCATAAAATCACGACGGTTAACGCCATGCTGGGAAAGCATGTTTTTTTCCCCTGTATTATTATTCTATTGTTCACATACCCGAGATTCACAACGGGTATATCCCCATAAAAAACGTGGCTTTCTGTTAATAGTTTGTAACTCTGCAACTTTAATTAAGTTGATCTTTATCAATGGAAATTGATTGAATTAGCACGGGGGAAATATCTGTGAACTAAAACCGTTTCAGCAACTATTTCATTTGCCAGAAATTTAAAAATCTGTCAGGTAGCAATATGACGCGGGTTAATACAATTGAATATCATTAGGCCAAAAAGTGTGATTCGCTATAATGAATTTAATTAATTATTAGTTTTTTTAGTTACTTAACTAGAAACAAAAATTTCACTTTCATAAAAAATGAAATGATAAAAATTCGTAAATATAAATCTGACCTGGCAATTTATAATTAATTTTACAGCGGCACTAATATGAATTGTTAAATCTGGCAGCCATCAGATTTTTATCAATTTCATTCAGTTTAAAGATTTCTAACCGTTGTTTAACCACATATCTTGATGTTAAAAAATGGATCATGCTGAAATGGCGCATGAAATATAATGGGTTAATTATGCATTTTGTACATGATCAATTTATGGCTAAACAAGTCGTGCTATGCTTAATTTACTGGTCAATATTCAATCAGTTATATACTAAAAGGGGTGACCCAGCTCCATGCGAGTCAACGGGTTACGATCACAACACAAGGTAATACGGTCACTATCACACCATGCTGATATTTTAGTCGCACAAAAACTACCGCTCAATCTGTAAAGTTCAAGGGCAGATCAGACCGGACGGTGAAAATAGCTCTCTGACATTTTTCACCACATCCTCTTGATTAACAAAAAAAGGATTAAGGTGACTCCCGGCTATCTCTAGTGATTACTGGAACACCATTCGGCTGATTACTACACCGTCAAATGGCATTTCTGAATTTAAATATTCAAATTCTTTTCTATATTCGTCCATTAGCTGGCGGCGCAAATCAGTAATAGATATTTGACGAACTGTCTGATAATCGCGATTGGAAAGCAAACTCACCGTCGCTGCACGAATAACCGGCACCATCGCGATCACTCTCTTAACATCATCATCATCACCAGTGGCAATCCCTAATTCCAACTGCAAATAACGCTCCGATTTATTATCGTCCAGCGTAATGATCATGTTCTTAATTTCGACAAACTGAACCGTTTTTTCGCCTCGAACAAAAGACTTGCCAGTCGTTACTAACTCACGGTTTAACTTCGCCCAGAACGTATTACACCCCAACAAAGTTATAGTGGCTAATATGGCTAACAATAGAAACAACCATATTTTCAACGGAAATGTTACTTTCTTCCTGTTCATTGATAGTCCTTTATACAGTTATTAGAACCGAACTGTCATCACCTACAGTATTTGGCAAGATGTGTGCCAATACTTAACAAATTGATAATAAAAAATATTTTAAAACAACCGAAAATGGCCCTCTCAGCAGCAGAGATTGGCAGAGAGATACCCGCTAAAATATTTCCACATGATCAATATCACCGATAGAACCAACAACTTCTCCAGTTTATTAAAGACACTTTAAGCCACCATGATTTATTCTTTACTTTTCACAAAATGAAAACACATTTAGCCCCCGATAATGATGAGCATTTCTACAACTATTTACCTTGGGATGGTGCAAAGAATAATATGAAAAACGTCACTTATATCATTAATCACTGGTCAATTGACTTGACTTCAGGTTTTATCACTCACCAAGTGACACAAGAACAGAAACGCTTGGGTGAATACCAATTAAAACTGATCTCTGTGCTGCTGGAACATGCCGGTCAGATTTTATCCCGCGAACAATTAACCACTTTAGTATGGAAACGCCGGGTTATTGGCAATAACAGTTTGCCGAATGCTATTCACACTTTACGTATGGCACTGGACGACAAAAATAAGCAACAGCGTATTATTCAAACTATTCCTAAAATGGGTTATCTATTGGACACCTCCTTTTGCGAACTTATTGAAAAAAGCGCCGAAGCAGAACTTGAGTCTCCCACAGAACCAATGACCGGCGATCAGGCGCTATTTTCCTCCACCGCTCCACGACAAATAGTGGAAGCAGCAGAGCTGGCGGTTAATTCGCCTAAAAATGAACAGACTGCGACAGCACAAGTGACAATACTAGCTCAGAATAATCACGCTGTGGTGCCTATACCAGGTGTAACCCATTGCCTACAACGCATTTTTAACAGCAGACGTCTGTCAGCCAGTTTGTTGTTAGTTATCATAATTATTACCAGCTTCAGCTATTTATTACTGCAACAACAAGAGAGGCCACAATATCCCACTATCGAAAAAAAACAGGAGATGTATAACAACACCGTCTGTTCTAGTCAGCCGATATCCGATGTACGCTGAATACCACTTTTCAGATTGCCCCTTGTGTTAAGCGGCAGTGAATAATGACAATTTATCACTAGCATCAGAGTATTCAGCGCGATAGAGAGAAAAATGGTTACTGCACGTAATTGCCTGTCGATATTGTAGAGAAAACAATATCAGGCAATTACATAAATAATGTTAGAGATTTGACTTACTGAATTTATCAGCTATAAAATCATCTATCTTGGTGGCAAAAACATGATGCAACTCTTGTGATGGATGTGAGTTATCATTAAAAGAAAAATCATGCTGAATATTCAACTTACTTTTCCTCCCGAATTCAATATATCCCGAGTGATATGATATTTCATTCTCATACCCCAGCTCTTCCGCTTCAGCCAAGATATCAATCAAGTCTTTATTAATATCATAAAAATATATATTTAAATCCTTATTTTCAATATTAAGTCTATCAACCAAGAACTCCAATCTAAAATTATGAGATTTAGCGATATTTGAAATATCCTTTTGGAACTGCTTATCTTTTATCTTTTTTACACCTGGCGTAACTGAAGGGTCAGGCATCCCCATAACCACTATGTTTTTTGCTCCTTTTTTTATCATTCTATTAATATTTTTTCCTGACTACGGATAACTTTGTCAACATCTCGCTTATGGAATGTCATATAATCGTTTGAACCAAGGGATATGATAGCTAAATCATTATTTTTAAACTTAACCCCTTTAATTTGTTTAGATAAATTAGACATAAAACAGAACGTTGGATTTAATTTACTGTAGCTTGCAGAAACAGCACCACCTTCAGCTTTATTGATAACTTCAACATTCATATATAGCGGTGACGTCAGAAAATCAACCCACGTAAATCCATTGGTGAATCTGCCTTGATGATATTGCGATGCAGATGGAAGTAAACCAAAAGTTTTATTTAACATTCTGCCCTTGGAGTCAGAAAGACTATCACCAAAAACGAGCACTTTTTTAATATCCGTGGGATCACGCAGTTGAAGATGAGCATTAGTTGCTGCTATCATTTTTTGAGCTAAGGGGAATTTTTCTTTAGTCGGATTTTGTAATGCAGAACCGTCAATAACATCTTGACTATTTATCTCATTCTGATGCTGACACTGATGAGCAAAAATACGCGCTTCGTTTAAATTAATAAATCTCATAATCCCCTCAACTATTTATAGAAAAACCAGGATTGTTAATTAATAACACACATTAAGATACTGATACATATAAATAAATAAATACAACAAGACAAACATAACCCTGCTGAATACAAAATCACTTAATATATATTCATTATAGTTAGGGAATTATGGCATATACTTACAATCTATCTTTCATATTTCGCGTTTGATATTACATTTATATCTAAAATGATTCGAGTTGCAGGAGGTCAGCAACTCGGATCATTTAGGATATATTTCTATTTATTATTAAAATAATCTCAATAACTCAAAATTAATCGCAGATTTAGATCACCATTAAGCGACTTGCTTACTATCCGATAGATTAAAAACAGAAACAGCCTCTGTCAGTTGGCGAGCCTGTTCTTCCAACGAAGCGGCGGCAGCAGCAGACTCTTGTACTAATGAAGCATTTTGCTGGGTAACACTGCAACCGCCTGACCAATCTGGCTGATACCACGACTTTGTTCATCTGAAGCAGAGGCAATCTCTCCCATAATATCCGTTACATTAGTCACTGCCTGGACGATGCTGTTCATCGTTTCTCCTGCTTCAGCAACTTGTCGTAAGCCAACATCAACCCGCAACACCGATCACTGATCAGCCCTTCAATTTCCTTAGCAGCCTGCGCACTGCGTTGTGCCAAATTACGTACTTCACTCGCAACCACAGCAAAACCACGCCCCTGCTCGCCGGCTCGAGCAGCTTCAACTGCGGCATTCAACGCCAGAATATTTGTCTGGAAGGCAATACTGTTTATTACGCCGATAATATCTGCAATACGGCGTGAGCTTTCGGTAATGCTGCTCATGGTTGCGACCAAACTCAGCCATTGGCCGGCCTAACTGCCCTTCAGCCAAACGTTTAAAATGTGTTTTAATCAAATCCAGTGGACGCACCAGGAAATTAACCCAGTAACGGTCCGTTAGAAATAGAATAATAATGCCTGCGACCAATGCCGCCAGTAGTGCCTGCTGACACCATGTAACCAATAATGCGACCCGCACGGTTGCTTTATCGACGGCGGAATTGTCCCCCTCTACTGCACTACCAAACTCGCGGCTAAGGGAACGATAGTCGTGGTTAAACACACGTTGAAAATCTTCATAGCGATCTTCTTTGACCGCCTTAAACATAGGCTCTACCCCTTTACTTAATAATTCAGACCAACTTTGGATCGCTTTATCTGCCAGTAAGGGGTCTATCGCTACATGGGATTGCAGCTTAAATCTTGCTAAATCCTCTTGGGTATTTTTAAGCGCCGCACCTGCCGAAGTCAGTTCACGATCAGCATCTGCCTTTGCCCCATTTTGACGATATATTGCCGCTCGGATTAAACGAGTAGCCACACGAAAATATTGGTCATTCCCTTTATTAATAATACTCACACTCTTCTGTTGATTGGAGCTTACCTGCAAAGAATGAGTTAATTGATTAAGTGAAAATAATGTAAATATTGAGACGCCGCCCCATAACAACAAAAATATAACAAGAAATAATAACGCCATCCTGATGGTGATATGTTTTAGGAAACTCATGGGAATACCCCTACTTCTTATTTTTTAATTTATTTCCCTAATAATTCAAGGTGTTTATCGTTGATAATCTCTATGCAAAAGTCATTAATTACCAAGACTAACTGCAAAAACAGCATAAAACCACAGTAAAAGATCAGCACAACCGAGCGATAATAATAAATTGATTGATCTAGTCTATTAAAGTGTAAAGAACGATCACTTTATTTGATAGATAAATGATTAACAACTCTCGCTAGTTTCAATTAGATATGTATTTATTCTGAATATAAATACGGCATAACCTTTCCCATTAGCGGGTGGAATTACAAGCTAAAAAATCAATCTATTTACAGAACAGAGATTACCAAAAATTGCAATAACATAATTAAATCCCTCATTAAATGAGATTTGACGTAAAAAATAAAATAATAACCAAAATTCATATCAAACCATCATTAGGTGATTTACTACAAAACTTATCTACTTATCTTCTTTTATTGCTCATCTCTTGCTTCATCCGAAAAAAAGGGTGAGTGAGGATCCGTTTTATTCATAGAATACCGCGGGTATTTTGCATAACTGGCAATGGGATACGGAGCAGTCAGGAACCGTAACTTTTTTCATCATAAAACAGTGGGAAAGAGTGTAAATGCAAATAATAATTACTACCATTTAATGTTTGGCGTGATAAATTACGTCTCAGTATTTTTAAATTAGGAAGAGAACACGTCGTTATGCTCCTGATCTCGCATAAAACATCATGTTTCCTACTCACCACATTCGCCTGCCTGTGCCTTATTTTAGGGTTATCCGGCTGTAAACCAGCGGAAGAAAGCAGCATCTCTACTGCGAGCGAAAACACATCAGCCTGGTCGCGTACGGTTGAAACAGCCAAAGGGCCGGTCACACTCACTCATCAGCCGCAACGTATTGTTTCTACAAGCATTACCATCACTGGTACCTTGCTGGCGATTAACGCCCCCATCATTGCCAGTGGTGCCACTATGCCTAATACCACGGTGGCCGATGCTCAAGGGTTCTTTACGCAATGGTCAGACGTCGCACAAGCCAGGCATCTGGTTCCTATTTATCAAACGGAGCCGAATGCTGAAGCAGTTGCCGGAATGAATCCTGACTTGATTATTATTTCCGCCACCGGGGGAGATTCCGCGCTGAAGTTGTACGAACAGTTATCTGCCATCGCGCCGACGCTGGTGATAAATTACGATGATAAAAGTTGGCAGCAACTGGCGATATTACTGGGGCAGGCCACCGGTCACGAGGCCGATGCTGAACAAGTGATAGCGAAATTTACTCGTCGGGTGAATGAAGTGAAGCAAAATATTACTCTGCCACCACAGCCGGTTTCTGCTTTCGTTTATCAGGCCGCTGGTAGTACCGCCAACCTGTGGACTGACAGCTCGGCACAGGGAAAACTGCTGCAAGAATTGGGTTTCACGCTAGCCAATGTGCCGGATGCCGTAAAAGGAAATACCAGCATGGGGCACCGTAAAGATATCATTCAGTTGGGCGGGGAGAAGTTGGCTGAGGGGTTGAATGGTGAAACTGTTTTACTGTTTTCAGGTCAGCAACCGGCTGTTGATGCTTTGAAAAGTAATAAGTTTCTAGCCCATATTCCGGCCATTGAGCACCACCGTGTCTACGCGGCCGGTTACGATACTTTCCGCCTGGATTATTACAGTGCGAGTAATTTTCTCACCAGGATTGAGAGGATGTTTAAAGGCTCACAGTGAGGTTGGTCTGGCTATAGTTTAAAACCAGGCCAGCCCCCTGCTTAGGTTAAGGCGAGAATCAATCTGGCAATAAAAACAATGATCTAGCCCCGATAAAGGTAGATTTTTGCCGATGCATTCTCGTCATAATTTGTGCTAATATGCTTTGAATTAATAATGATAATCATTTACTAAAACGCGTTCACTAAAAACACGTATTGATTAAAAAAGAGTTACGATGCCAGCAACTTACTCCTCAAATTCATCGTCAATAAAATCGCCGTCATCAGCAATCATTTCAGGTGCTCAAACAGTGCGCAGGCGTGGTTTTTTACTGTTACTCAGCGTGGTAGTACTGTTATTTGTTATGGCTGCCAGCCTGGTACTCGGTGCCAAAGCGATTCCCTTTTCAGTGGTTTGGCAGAGCTTACTGGGTGAACACAGCAATGCAGACAGCATTTTAATTCTGGAATCACGCCTGCCCCGGACACTGATTGGTATACTCGCGGGGGCGGCATTGGGGTTATCGGGTGCCGTGATTCAGGCATTGACCCGCAACCCGCTGGCCGACCCCGGTATTCTGGGTGTCAATGCTGGAGCCAGCTTTGCTGTGGTTATCGGTATCCTCGTTTTCGGCGTTAATGCCATTTATGGTTATATGCTCTCTGCTTTTATCGGCGCAATGGTCACGACCTTAGTGGTGTATTGGGTCGGTTCACTGGGCGGTGGCCGGGTAAACCCTTTACGTCTGACCCTCTCCGGTGTCGCCATCGGCGCGGTGTTGATGGGGATCTCCTCAGGGATATCGCTAACTCATCCACAGATCTACGACAGTATGCGTTTCTGGCAAGCGGGTTCACTGGATATCAGAAGTATGTCCGTGGTGTTGGCTGTAGCACCGGCTATCCTTATCGGCTGCCTGATCGCTCTGTTACTCGCCCGGTCACTCAATGCCATGCATATGGGTGATGATTTAGCGGCAGCTATTGGTGCCCATATTGGGCGCACTCAATTCTGGTCGGTTATCACTATAACCCTACTGTGCGGTGCCGCTACCGCTGCGGTTGGCCCTATCGCTTTTGTTGGCCTGATGGTTCCCCATATTGCTCGCTGGATTGTCGGCCCGAACCAATGCTGGATATTGCCCTTCACCCTGGTTTTGACACCTATTTTATTACTGGTATCTGACATTATTGGCCGTTTTCTGGTGCCGGGTGAGTTACGCGTTTCTATCGTCACCGCGTTTATCGGTGCGCCGCTACTGATCTGGTTAGTTCGAAGTCACAAAAGGATGAGTGCATTATGAAACCAGCGGCGGCCACCGCATGGCTATTGGGTCGGTCAAATGGCGCGATAAATTTGCGCATCCAGCCACGCAGCCTGATTGTCAGTGGATTACTCCTGCTTGCCTGTTTGTCAGGCGCGCTGCTGGCATTAATGATTGGTACTCTGACACTATCCCCTCAGCAGGTGCTCGCGGCATTGTTTGGCCAAGTGAACGGTGCGGCGAATATTATCGTCAATCAATGGCGGCTCCCCCGTGCAGTGATAGCATTGCTATTTGGTGCCGCACTGGGAGTCAGTGGCGCAATATTTCAGTCGTTGGTACGTAACCCACTGGGTAGCCCAGATATTATCGGCTTCAATACCGGTGCTTATACCGGTGCTCTGGTGGCGATCATTTTATTTAATGGCAGCTATTTTGAGATTGCCAGTAGCGCCCTGGGAGGAGGATTGCTGGCAGCCATCGCCGTTTATCTGCTCGCTTATCGTCAGGGGATTCAAGGGTTTAGACTGATTATTGTCGGTATTGCGATAGGTGCTATGCTAACCGCATTCAATACCTGGCTGACCATCACCGCCTCTCTGGAAGCCGCGATGACAGCTGCCGCTTGGGGTGCAGGTTCGCTAAATGGCATGACCTGGGCTAAGGCTATACCCTCGCTGATTTTTATTATGATTGCGACGCTGGTTGCCCTACTGCTCAGCCGTCGTATGCCATTGTTGGAAATGGGCGATGATGCCGCCGGTGCTTTGGGTGTTCCGGTGGAGAAAACACGCCTGAGCCTGATGGCCGTTGGTGTGATTCTAATCGCAGCAGTGACGGCAGCGGCTGGGCCAATATCCTTTATTGCACTGGCAGTACCACAAATCGCACGGCGGCTAACCGGAACCTCGTCAGTCACACTCACAGCTTCTGCACTGATGGGCGCATTGCTGTTAACCGTAGCTGATCTTGGCGCACAACATCTTTTCTCACCAAATCAGTTACCCGTCGGGGTGGTCACGATCAGCATCGGCGGGCTGTATCTTATCTGGCTTTTAATCCGGGAATCTGGTCGTTCATGAGTATTGTTAATTCCGCCGCCACACACTCGCCTCGCCTGCGAGCCGATGCGCTGACCTTGGGCTATGACGGTAAGATAATCAGCAAGAATCTGAGTGTTACAATCCCTGATGGTGAGTTTACGGTGATTGTCGGCCCTAACGCCTGCGGTAAATCGACCCTGCTACGCGCGCTAAGTCGTTTGATGAAACCGCTGGCCGGTCAGGTAATTTTAGATGGCAAAAACATTACCCGCTATGACACCCGTGAAGTAGCACGCAACTTGGGCCTATTGCCGCAAAGCTCCCAAGCGCCGGATGGCATCAGTGTGTTGGATCTGGTTGCCCGTGGCCGCTACCCTCACCAAAAGTTATTACAGCAATGGACCCAAGCCGATAAACTGGCGGTGAACCATGCAATGCAAGCCACTGGAATCAGTGAACTGGCCGACAGATCCGTCGATGCATTATCAGGTGGGCAGCGCCAGCGGGTGTGGATAGCAATGGTGCTGGCGCAGCAGACACCGTTGCTGCTGCTGGATGAACCTACGACCTACCTGGATATCGCCCATCAAATTGATTTACTTGAGTTATTCAGCAATCTTAATCAGCAACATAATCATACTCTAGTGGCAGTGCTACATGACCTTAATCATGCCTGCCGTTATGCCACTCATATCATCGCCATGCGCGATGGCAAGATAGTGACACAAGGCCACCCCAGAGAGGTGATCACCGCTGATCTGGTGGAACAGGTGTTTGGAATGCCCTGTTTAATTATTGACGATCCGGTTTCTCATACGCCGTTGGTGATCCCAAAGGGGCGGTTTTAATTTCAGATCAAACAAAATCGGAGCAGGATTTTGGTTTATAACCCGCTCCCAGCAATCTATCCCCCCAACAAACACGCTAATCCATCAATCAATCCACCCCGCCAGCACAGTGAATCATGTCCACCGGCATAAACCCGGTAATGAAGTCGGTGGTCAGAGTGATGTAGCGCCTGACTCATCGCCTGATTCACTTGATAAATTACATCTTCTCGGCGGCCTGCCTCCATAAAGATATGCAACGGATGCGCAGCGCCCAATCCCTGATAAACCTGCTCAGTCAGCCACCCCTGACGTTCGGCAGTGCCTGCCGTCAATGCCTTGAAATTATCAACATCCGGCCACCAGAATGATCCGGACTGACTCAGCACGCAGCCAAATCGCTGCGGCCAGTGTAACCCGGCATATAAGGAAGCCAGGCCACCGAAACTCTGCCCTGCCACTACCGTGCGCGATGCCTGATCCGTAAATGGCTGTAAATCAGATACTTGAACTAATAGCTCGGTTTGCAGCGCTTGCCAGAAATCTTGATTGCAGGGCAGTTCCTCCGAGCGATGCGATTGGTCAATAATATCTATTAAGACATATACGCTGGCGGGCAACTTACCGGCGGCAGTTTCGTTATCCAATACACCCAATACCGGCTGATGTTGCGCCCAATACTGACCATCCAACAGAATAACCAGCGGGCGATTAGCTAAATCCTCCGTACCCGCAGTGTGATAAATCCATACATTGCGACTATTACCCAATAACAGGCTATTCCAGCGAATGAGTTGCAGCCGCCGGGGATCAGTTGGCAGAGGTTTGCCGCTGTCGGCAGACTGCCAGGCAGGTTGAGGCAAAGCATCAGCTAAATGAATGGCAGAGAGCGGCATCCCGCGATAACTATGATGAGCTGCCGTGTGATTCAACGGATCGCTTTCTGCCAGCCCCATCAGTGAGATCCACCAATTGCGTTGAGCCAGATACTGCTCTTGTGGGCTACCCGGCCGCAGCCGTAAGCAGTTTTCGGCTGTCGCGGGAATAAAGCTGTAGCTGCCGCGAAAATCAGATTCCACCTCAGTCTGCCAATACCAGATATCACTCTGGCCCAATCGCTGGAGTGTTTCAGGGTTAATACTGTGATGGTCCGTTACACCGTTGACATCGATATAGACTCGACTATAAACCGAATCACACGCTTTGCCCTGCCGGTCGCGCCATAGAAATGTCAGCTTTACTTTGCCAGTACCCATTGGCTCCATTAGCGGTGTTCCCCATTGTGCTATTTGCTGCCACCATTGTTCATGGCCCGCCGATGGGTCTTGTAACAAACGCTGGCTATCTGGATATTCACTCGCAACTGTCACTTCTGCCTCTTCATTTTATCACTCAGGCCAACGAACGACTGACCATAACAGCCTGTTTATCACTGATGGCAGCCCGATACAAAAACTCCATGTATTTAAAATTAATACACGAAAGCGAATAGTATTGAGAAGTATTACTGTTTGCAATAACATGTTTCGCGCACAAACAATTAACGTACAAATAGTTCAATAAGCCATACCGTGGCAAACACTAAGTCCGGGTGGCATCAAGAACTTGCCTTTATCAAGTTCCGATATTTTTCATTACTGTGTTCTCAGGTAGGGATAAATCATGTTTGATATTTCTGGCAATACCTTGCCAAGGAAATTGCCATTTTGCACCACAGCCTCAAAGACCTTATTATTGACCTCCACACTGATATTAATACCGGTACTGCCTGCCTCTGCTGCCACCACAGCTAAAGAGACTCATGCGGCGAAAGAAGACAAATTAGTCGTTGTCGCGAAGCCTGGTAACGGGCAGCAAGATGAAGGCTTCGTCGCCAAAAAAAGTTCCACTGGCAGCAAAACAGATACGCCGCTGATTCGAACGCCACAATCAGTTTCAGTCATCACCCGCCAGCAAATACAAGATCAAGCCGCAACCTCGGTGGCACAAGCGCTGCGCTATACCGCAGGCGTGGTACCGGAGTATCGCGGCGGCTCCAATATGAATGATGAAGTGATCATTCGTGGCTTTGGCTATGCCCCCCGTTTTCTTGATGGCCTAAGCTATAATTCTCTGGGCGGGGCGCGGCGCGGCGGCCAAATTGCCCCTTGGTTGTTGGAGCGGGTTGAAGTAGTTCGTGGTCCAGCGTCGGTATTATATGGGCAGGTAAATCCCGGCGGCCTGATCAATATGGTCAGTAAACGCCCAACAGCAGAAAGCATTCATAAGGTGCAGGTAAGTGCCGGTAACAATAGCCTGGCAGCTGCCACTTTTGATTTTGGTGGCGTGCTGGATGATGAAGGTAAAGTCCTTTATCGCCTGAACGGACTAGGCAGAACACAAGATGACGCCGTTAATAGCTTCAAACAGGAACGTTTTGCTATTGCACCGGCATTGACCTTTATTCCCAATGAAGACACCACGTTCACCTTACTGACCAGCTACCAGAAAGAACCGCAAGCAGGTTCACGTAATTTTCTGCCAGCCACCGGTACCGTATTTGGTACTGCTTATGGTTATATTCCATACGATTTTAACGTCAGTGATCCGTCATTTGACCACTCAGAGCGCGAGCAGACCTCAGTCGGTTATGCGCTTGAGCATTACATCAATGACACCTTTAAATTCCGCCAGAACCTGCGCTACAGCTACAACAAACAAGATTATAGCTATCTGGTGTTTATGAATTTACTGGCTGATAACCGTACCATGACCCGCCGCCCACAAATCGAACGCCAAACAACGGCTGAATTCGCCGTTGATAATCAGCTACAAGCCGATTTCTGGACCGGTCAACTGAACCATACCGTGCTGACCGGGTTGGATTACAAACGCAGCCGTATCGACAGTCAGTTCTATATGGGTACCGTGCAAACTAAATATAATCTGGATTGGGTGTCACCGGTTTATGGCCTGAACATTCGGGAAAGTGATTTATCACTTAACAGTAATGATCTGACCAAACTTGATCAGGTGGGTGTCTATTTACAAGATCAGATCGAACTGGATAAGTGGAACTTCCTGTTATCCGGCCGATACGACTGGTCACAGTTGAAAACCCTGAGCCGCAAAAACGCCATGCAGGATCAACAAGACGATCACGCTTTCACAGGGCGCGGTGGCATATTGTATGCTTTTGATTCTGGCATCTCGCCTTATGTCAGCTATAGCACCTCATTTGAGCCAAGCACGGCCAAAGGCGCACCAGGAACCGGCGCACTGGACCCAGTCACGGCCCGTCAGGTGGAGATCGGCGTCAAATATCAGTCGCCGGGAAGCAGCACCTTGCTGACCACTGCGCTGTATGATTTGCGCCAGAAAAATATCAGCCAATATGATCAGATTCTGGCCTATAACGTGCCAATCGGGGAAATACAATCTCAGGGTATCGAAAGCCAATTAAACAGTGAGATTAACGATAATATCAACCTGATTGCCGCTTATACCTACACTATTGGTAAAGTACGCGAAACCAAAACAGCAACTGAACGGGGTAAAATGCCCGCGCGGACACCAAACCATTCGGCTTCGCTGTGGGGTATGTATACCTTTGATAAAGGTGTGGTCGATGGCTTATCCACCGGTATTGGTGTCCGTTATATCGGTACCAGTTGGGGGGATGCGAAGAACAGTTTTAAAGTCCCGGCGGTTACGCTGTATGACTGGATGATGCGCTATGAACTCGGCCAGGCATTGCCTTCACTGCAAGGCACCAGCTTACAAGTTAACGTCAACAACCTATTCAACAAGGAATATGTTGCCAGTTGCGCCCAGACAGCGGCTTGCTTCTACGGCAGTGGCCGTGTCGCTACCGCCACAGTCAGCTACTCCTGGTAAGTACCCTGCGGTTTAATATCACTACCGCGCCAGTTTATTGGGCTGGCGTGGGTTTTAACCCAATAACGTGCAAATGATAAATTAAAGAAAAGTAAATTCTCGCCTCAATTCGGCTTGCTTTAAGACTTACCTTTAAAATTAATCAAGTAAACTCAGCGAACTAACCCTTATTGACTCCTGCGTAACTCCACGAAACCACTCTAAAAACAGAGAGATGGTCCTATACTCGTTAGCTGGTCATTTAACACTATTTTTTATCCAGGTAAAAACATGCCAGCGTTTATAGCGACATCTGGCCAAACCTCAGTATAAAGCTGAACGATACAGCAGATGTTCGCACTTTTAAGGGTTACCAACGTATTGCTGCGCCGATGATCGACGGGATGCCCAGCGTGTCGCTATTTTCAATATTAGTTAGCCCAGCAGGATATATGTTGCTGCATAAAAAAGAGGCTTAGCAACGGTAAACCTCAGCAACATCACTCTAGCCTGTTTTCCTGACTGACTTGATTGAGGGCTTTCTTATTAGAATCTCATATTTTCTTAATGTACCCAAGGTTAAGTTAACCCAATGTACCGCCGCCTCACTCACGCCAAGCAGTAGCATACCGTGATAACTCAAACGAAATGCCCCTATCCCCTACACTTTTGCACCAGGGCATATTGGGCTGCTGAGTAAATAAACCCAGCGTTATACAATATATCCCCCCAAGCCATCCCCTTTAGCGATTAAGAATCTTACGGTTAACTCAGTACTTACCTGGAACACAGACCGTCACTCGTTCTCAAAGCATATCGATTAACAGAATATCTATAACGTAAGTTGATAAACTCTACACTGCTAACCTGTTGTTTATTGCCCACTATTTGCAATAAAGTAAATATCATATTTAACAAGACAAACACATAAATATAAAAAACAATGAATAAAAACAGAAGAATGTGAACCTAAAGAATGAATTTAATATTTTTAAAGTTAATTAAGCATACATTGAACATAAGGGCTAATAATGAAAAGTAATAAACAATACTACAACAAAAACAAATAACCGCTTGTTAAGAATAATTGCTAAATGCAAAAATAGTCACGAATAACCTTTAACGAAGATTAAGGGATCAAATAAAGACAAAACACGTAAATCTTAATAATCTTACAACTATCATTTCATAGCAAAGAATTTACATTAAGCACTAGCAAGGTCAAAACCTAAAACATCATGTGATATAAACAGGGTTTAATCATAGCAGAAAAATTTAAAACAATTTAAGAATAAACAGACACATTATACAAGACAGGTAGCCACCAATATGGAGATAAATGAGATTGTGTTTAAATTAGAAGGAACGGTGCTATTCTCTCCCGCACAACGTTGTTTAAATGGTCCTAACGGTTCAATTGCAATATTAACTGAAAATAATCTTAGATTTTTACAGTTGTTGCTTAATGGTGTGACGGAAAAAGAACAAATTATCAATCAGGTCTGGAAAGAGCAGCGCGGAGCCATCAGTGAAAGTAGCTATTATGGGCAATTGTATATGTTGCGTAAGGCCTTTGTGCAGGTAGGGCTGAAAGAGTCACTTATTCATACCATTCCACGCAAGGGTGTGCGCTATACCGGTTCAGTCACTCAAGTGACTATTAACCAACAACCTGAAATACAGCAGCACAGTAAAGAGCAAAAAACTATGGAACCAGATATGCATCAGGTTGGTGTAGCAACCGCCCCCTTCAATAGCACAGTTATACCGGTGTCAAAGCGGGTAGTTAGGCAAAGCTTTCTGCAAAGCTATCGCTGGAAGAAATTGATTTCTTTATTAGCATTTTTCTCATTCTGTTGGCTCTCATTCCTCTCAGCATTGATCATTATAATATTATTAAACGGTGATACCCCGTAGTCTTAATACTAAAATTAAGCTGAGAGTAATTTAAAAAGACTAAATGATAACGAAAAAAGGATTTCCTACCTGATAAACGGTTTAATAGCTACCACTACGAACGAGGCGATGAGTTAATAATTCAATTCGGAAAGTAGCAATATAAAGACTAAATATCTTAATAAAAATGGGAACAACTCCCAATAATCATTGAAAAGGAAACTCTATTATGATGAACAAGATGACTAAAGGTTATGTAACTGTACAACTTAAAACCCAAGAATTCCTGAAAGATAATCGAGGTTCAGTTATTGAATATGTAATGGTCATCGCGTTAGCAGGTATTCTTGTTGCGTCAGTTCAATCACCATTAAATGGCCTTGTAACTGAACTAGTAGCCGCGGCTAAAAAATCCGTAACTGGAGCGTAAACTTAAATAATAATTATGGCAACATTAAGTTGCCATAATTAAGATAGACTATCAGGATTTCAAATTGGACATCCTTAAAATACTACTAACCACATTGTTAGTATTTCAATTTCTTTTAATATGTTATACCGACATTCGCTATAGGGTTATCAGCAATGGAATTATTATTACGATTGCACTCAACAGCATCGGTCTGGGATTTGCAGTTAACAATACTGTTAACGTCATAATTCCACTATTTTCGTTACTGATCGGCTATATTATTTTTCATTTAAAACTTATTGGAGGCGGCGATGTAAAGTTAATCACCGTATTATTATTGGCACTAACTGCCACACAATCACTGGATTTCATTCTCTATACCGCAATTATGGGTGGCGCAGTGATGATAATAGGCCTGTTTGTTAACAAAAAAGATATTCAACAGAGAGGTGTCCCCTATGCTGTTGCGATCAGCTTGGGATTTTTGTTAGTAAAAATCACTTAAAAAAGTCACCATAAAAGTAATAGCATAAAGGTTATTTTAATGAATCGTAAGTTTCTCCTGTTATTTTCACTTTTGATTGTCGCAATAGGAGCTACCGGAATTCTGATAAATATCGGAGATGATAAAGATATTCCCAATGGTTTTGTCGATATGAAAAAAGAAAAGGAAGTCAGCATCGTGCTGGCACAATCAACCCATGATATTGCCTCTGGAACACTACTGACCCAAGATGACTATAGTTTAAAAACAATCATCGTACCTGAGTCAAGCACACTAATAAGAAGTGATATATCAAACAGCACCAATATTAATAATAATTTATTGAAAAGTAATCTTCTGGCTGGATCTTATATAACAAAAGATCTCCTGGTCTCACCCGATAGTGATGAGTTTCTTCGTCTAAATTTAAGTAAAGGTGATGTTATTTATAAATTTAATATTAAAAAGCATAATGAATACTTATTAGATACATTACAGGTCGGTGATGTACTTGCATTTCAATTGAGGCTGCTTGAAACAGATAAAAAGAGTGGAATGGACAATGGTATATCAATCAATACCAAGGACATAAACGATAGAAAAAACCAAATATACTCGTTAAATAAAATAATCCCCGCAATGAGAATTGTAAGAATAAAAAAGTATTTAGAAGATGAATTATCAGAAAAAAACAAAAAAAACCAAAAGACGGAAGAGTTATTAACTGGTTTTATCGAAGTCATAGTTAAAAGAGATGAACTTGACATCATACATATAACAGAAAAGTCCGGTGATACCTTTCTGACACCAAGTTCGAACGACGAAAAAAACAAAATTATAAATTTATATGATGTTATACCCAAACTACGTACAACAAGAGAGCTAAGAGGATGATAATACTCTGGACAGGATATACCAAATGGAATGTCCTATTCTTTTCACTTATAATTATAGTTATACAGGTTACAGTTAATCACTGCCATGCCAAACCTGTCTATTTATCCGCAGGTGAATCTTATATTCTAAAGACACCCGAAGAGATTGACACTGTTTTTGTCTCCGCCGCAGCCATTGCAGATTATGAACTGGTTGGTAAGAATAGTGTAATCGTTTACGCTAAACAGGAAGGGATAGCTGAATTTATTTTGTTCAATAGAAATAATCAACCGATGATAAAAACAGTGGTTCTGGTCAATAACATCATCAATCTTGTGTACCAAAGAATAAAAGTAGAATATCCTGATAGTAACATAGAAATCAATAAAATAGGTGACAGCTACATTCTAACCGGGCAAGCAGAATCAGAAGAGGCTAAAGATACTATTGCCAGTATGGTTGGGGAAGCAGTAAACAATAGAAGAGAGATAAAACATAAAGACCAATATCTTAACAATCATAACTATTTAGGCATCATTAATAAGATTAAATTACCTCGACCTAATCAAGTCAATGTAAAATTAACCATAGCAGAGGTTACCAAAGATTTTAGTGAAAATATCGGAATAGATTGGAGCAGCATAGGAGAGTCTGTTGGCTCCTTTCAGTTTTTAAAGTTTAATGCCTCAGGGATTAGTACACTAGTTCATGCAATTAATGATGACTCTATTGCCCGTATTTTAGCAGAACCTAATCTATCAGTCTTATCCGGTGAAAGTGCCTCATTCTTAGTCGGTGGTGAAATACCTTTATATAATACGACACAGAATAGTACTATTATTAAATATAAGCCATACGGTATCAAACTTAGCATTTCTGCCAAAGTCAATGAGCATAGTAAAATACGAATTAAAGTAGATGAAGAAGTCAGTAATATAGGTAAGAGATTTAATGTTGAAGGGGGAAATGCCTATCCAACACTGGAAACACGTAAAGCAGCGACTACATTAGAATTGGCTGATGGTGAGAGTTTTATTCTTGGTGGTTTGATCACTAAATCGGAAAGAGAGTCGCTTAAAAAAATCCCATTTATTGGTGACATTCCAATTCTGGGTGCATTTTTTCGTAATGCACAAACTGAGAACAAACAAACTGAGTTGGTAGTGGTAGCAACGGTCAGCCTGGTAAAACCGCTAGCTGGAACAGAAGTTGAATTACCTGACTTCATGAACACTTCAACGTTAGAGCGTTTGTTTAATTTCACCCGAATTATTGAAGTAAAAAGAAAGAAGGTTGCAAAAGAATTCTTGCGTAAAGGAGGTTTTATCAAATGAAGTTATTAACTCTCTGGTTAGTAAATCTATTTTTTATATCTACTTTTTGCCATGCCACACTCATTATCGAACCTAATAATAAAGATCGTGCCTACCTTTTAAAAACACAAGATGCAAACAGTAGTTTGACATATAAAGAAAAACCTCAGAAGAAAAAAGAAATACATTGCAGATATCAGCTCATTGATTATCGCACTGAGAGAAATAACGAAGTGGGGTGTGCTATAAATAAAAATGAAAGAAATTCAAAACAGTATAATTAAAACAAATAATATATTTACATGGTGATATATGCAATTAATTCTCAACAAAGATATAATAAACAAAAAAGATAATAAAACAAAAAATACCATTGCTATAATTTCCGACAGAAAATGGTTATCTAATGATACCTCGGAGAAAGTGCGTCTGGCCGATATTAATGATATCAAAGTAATTGAAGAAAATATCTTCACCATGTCAAAGATAAACTTATCTGATCAAATCATCGGAGCTATTATTGACATTGGAAGTAATGATGAAATCATAAGTACATTGAACGTAATAAAAAGTCATGTACCTCGGAATTGTTGGTGTATCCTAATCGGAGATATTGACTCAATTAGCATAGCTCAACAATTTATTCACCGCGGAATATTATACTTAAACATACAATCACAACTCTCTGAACTGACACAACACTTACTTAAAGGTATTAATATAGAGTCAGAGCGAAAAGCATTCTTCATCAGTATATTGGGCTGCAAAGGAGGTATTGGGACAACGTTGCTTAGCTATCATCTAGCCAGCACAGTAACTCAGATCAAACAATTACCCACACTGTTATTACAAGGTAATCAAGGTTCTCAGGATCTTGACCTTGTCACAGAAAAAAAAATGGTTACAGATATAACCGAATTACAAAAGAATTTTTTTATCATGTTCTGTAAAGAGAAAGAAATAAATAACATTGATGTAAATATAAATAATAAACATAACTTTATTGTATTTGATCAACCTATCCACAACACATCAAAAGAAAGACTCACTGACTATATTGAGTATTCTAATTGCATTATATTATTACTTGACAATAGTATGATGTCAGTACGTGTCGCCAAAAACTTCATTGACATATATGATCGTTTTAAGCGAGATAATAGACAAGCCACCAGGTTATTAGTTTGTCTAAATGAAAGCAGGCCGATAACAAGAGATATGCTGGATACTTCAGACATTCCCTCATTACTGGGGCGTAAGATAAATATACGCATCCCTTACATGCATAAAACAAAAGAATCATTAAGTGACCAAAATTATTTTGGCCGAAAGAAAACTATAATCATCGAGTTAGCCAAGCATACCTTAGGTATCAGTATTGATTTATCCCATAATAGGGGGTCATGGATTAGTAAAATCATAAAGACAAGAGGTAAAATATGAAAGTATCATTAGCTATACAGGAAAACATTCGAGAGAAAATGCTCGCCAATATTGATATAGATAAGGTTGAAGACTTAGTTGATGATTATGTAAAACTCATCAGTCTGTTGTCACAAACATATTACTCTTTATTCAATGATAACGAATATAAGTTAACTACTCAGGATCAGAAATATATTATTTCAATGATAGCTGATGAAATCACTGGTTTTGGCCCATTAAGAGAACTAATGGAAGATGATTCCATTAGTGACATTATGGTTAATGGCCCTGAAAAAATATTTGTTGAACGCTATGGGTTACTGACATTAACTAAACATCGTTTTATCAATAATAGTCAATTGACAGATATTGCCAAACGCCTAATGCAAAGAGTCAATCGCCGTATTGATGAAGGTAGGCCGCTAGCAGATGCACGTTTAATTGACGGTAGTCGAATCAATGTTGTAATTAGCCCCATAACTTTAGACGGCACAGTACTTTCTATCCGAAAGTTCAGTACTAACAAACGAAAACTAGAAGATCTGGTTGATATGGGAGCAATGAGTAGCGATATGGCTAATTTTTTAATCATTGCCGCCTGCTGCCGAGTCAACATTATTATTTCCGGTGGTACTGGGTCAGGAAAAACAACGCTATTAAATGCCTTATCAAAATATATCTCTGAAACCGAAAGAGTGATTACTCTGGAAGATGCCGCAGAATTAAATCTGGAGCAACCACATGTTGTTAGAATGGAGACACGATTAGCTGGATTGGAAAATACTGGGCAAATTACTATGCGTGATCTAGTGATAAACTCACTGCGAATGCGCCCCGATAGGATCATTATTGGTGAGTGCCGGGGTGAGGAAACATTTGAAATGTTACAGGCCATGAACACCGGCCATAATGGCTCAATGTCAACCCTACATGCTAATTCCCCCCGTGACGCAATTGCTCGACTTGAAAGTATGATTATGATGGGCCAAGTAAACATGCCTTTATTTACCATTCGCCGCAATATTGCATCTGCGATTAATCTGATTGTACAAGTTTCTCGTATGAGTGATGGCTCTCGTAAAGTACGCTATATCAGCGAAATTATGGGAATGGAAGGTGAGAATGTGGTACTACAAGACATATTTTCATTTGAACCATCAAAACAACGCGATGAGCAAGGGAAAATTCAGGGTGACTTTATTAATCACGGTTTATTTAATCGTTCCTCAGTCAGGGTAAACTCTGATATATACGGTTTATCAACTGAGTTAAATAGCATTTTTTCTGTGGTAAAATAATGATTTATTACATAATACTTTCATCCGGGCTACTACTACTTTTACTCATCAATATGAAATGGATAAAAATTAAAAAATCCATTAATACAACAAAAAAAAGACAGATTAACTACGATTTATTTCTTACATATACTACAAGAAAAATATTTAATGAATGGGTAAGTTATTTTATAACCATAAATAAAAACAAAAAATATATAGTTATATCTATAATTTATGCCATATGTGTTTATATAGCAAATAATATCTGGTTCAACATAAATATTATTGCCGTACTGACCTTCATTTTACTCAGCATCCTCGCTTACCAAATACGCTTTGCCAGAAAGAATCATCATACACTTTTTAAAAGAGACTTCCCTGAGGTGCTATTGATGATAAATATGGCGGCCAGCAGCGGTGCAAGCATTCATCAAATATTAGAACGTTGTGGAAAAGAAGTCAGTGGCCCGCTAGGCAATGAGCTAAACCTGATTTGTCGTCGCTTAAATGTTGGTGAATCTCCTGAAACTGTTTTTTATGATTCTTATCAAAGATTTAATTTTCCTGAGTTCTATTTTTTGATTACTATTATTTTACTTAACCTACAACAAGGAGGGCAACTAAGAGAACTCACCAGCCGTCTTTCTCAAGTGATAACGAAAAGCAAAACCTCCGAACAGAAAAAAGCCGTTATGACGGCTCAAACAAGAATGTCAGTAAATATCATATCTATTATGCCGTTTGCATTCTCTCTTTTGCTTTATTTTATGGACCCCACAGTTATGGAATCCATGTGGAACCATCCTATAGGTAGGAATATTTTTTACTATATTCTTGCAAGTGAAACTACTGGGATAATCTTAATAAGATCAATGCTAAGGAAAGCACTATGAGTATAATACTATTTATGGTAGTAGCTCTATTTGGCCTGAGCACTTTTCTTATAACCAATAAAAGATCAAATAAAACCATTATATACAAAAAAATAAATGATAAAGATGTATCACAAGATAGTCATGAGAGTAAAAAAATAAAGACAAAAAAAGAAAATAATTTATCTTGTTTTATAAAACTACCTTATATAATTCATAATATCATTTATCTCAGGATGCTATTATTTATGATACTCTTCACAATTTCATGCATATTAATAGCAACAGATGTTATAGCCACTAATTCTGTCACCTTACTTTACTTTTGTTTTATTATGCTAATAGTAGTTATATACTTCCCTCGAGTTATAATAAGAAATATTGTAAGTAAAAAAATAAGAACCTTACTGCAATCGCTACCTTTTTTTATTGACATTACAGCTGCATGTGTTCAATCAGGGATGACAATTGACAGTTCATTGAGTTATACAGCTAAAAAGTTCAAATTAATCAACGCTGATCTTAGTCTAATAATGTTAAAGATTACCAAGAGAGCGGAAATCAATGGCTTAGAAAATGCAATTAAGGAGTTTCAGCAATACTCTACGGAGACAGAGATAAAAATGTTCTGTAGTGCACTTCAATACAGTATTATTTTCGGTTCTACCGTTTATGATCAGCTGATTAAGTTATCTCAAGATATGAGAGAAATGCAGTTGTTAGTTACAGAGGAAAAAAATAGTAAATTGTCTTCAAAGCTTACTTTGCCCTTATTCGTTTTTATTCTTATCCCTTTTGTTGCGTTGGTTATATCACCTAGTGTTTTGGAGTTACTTAAGTATGTACAAACAATTTAATGCAAATATTACTGTTTTAATTTTTATTTTCGTTATCAGCGGTTGTTCTTGGAATAGTAGAATTGGTAACAAGGATTTTTATTATCGTGAAAGTATTTTACTAAAGGCGAATAATCATGCAGGTTTAATTACCTTATATCGGGATAAATTGAAGCAAAAAGAAGATGATGCCGTTAGGCTAAAACTGGCTAACGCCTACTATCTTACGGGTGACACTAAATCATCTTTGTATTATTTGCAGCCAATCGCGCACAAAGACGATGAATCAATCTATATATTGCAGGCAAAAAACTTGATTAATAAAGATGACAATATAGGTGCGGCAGCAGTTATTAATAAGTTATTGGCTATCTCACCAAATAATGCTGAAGCATATAATTTGATCGGTATTGTATTCGCTAATAATGGTGAAATTAGTAATTCTGAAACAGCTTTTGAAAAGTCACGAGCCTTGTTTATACCCGATGAAATAGCAATGAATAATCTCGCTGTTGCTGCAATGTTTGATGATCGCTATAGCGATGCTATAAGAATACTATTGCCAGACTATCTGGCGGGAAAACGAAATCCTTTAATGTTGCATAATCTGGTTTTTTCGCTAATTCAATTAGGTGATAAACAGTATGCTAAAAAGATTATTATTGCGGAAAAAATGGCAAAAGATCCAGATGAGTTAATATTAGCACTAAGTCAGGTAGATAATCTTAGTCAGCAGAAACTACCAACAAGGGAAAATAATGAGTAGAGTGAAATTATATTTTATTCGTTCAAATAGAGGGGCTATTCACATTGAGTTTTCAATTGTAATCATTTTATTCTTATTTACCTTACTATCTTGCGCGGAAATAGCACGTTTGCTATATATCTCTGCCAGTCTGGATCTGGCCGTTTCGGAAGCTGCCAAGTCGGCTAAAAATAAAGAGAAAGATGATAACACAACTTATCAAGAGGCATTCCAGGAAAAGTTAATATCTCAACAAGGGGTGTTTGGTTCATTTATAACAAACAATAACTCTGCCGTCATCGATATTAATTTTAGTAACAGTATCACAGGAATAATCAACTCCAATTCAAATACATCCGTTAATAGAGTAAATACAATATACAACAATGAAATATTGGCTCGCTATACAGTGAATTATACTTACCAACCTGTATTTCTTCCTTTTAATTCTATTTTCACTGATACTTTACTGCGGCGTGAGGTGATCTTTGTACAGGAAAATAATTATAATAATTTTATAAAGAACAATAACGGTCAGATTATTATCGAGTTTATACTTGTTGTTTCAATTATTGCACTACTTATTAAATTATTGATTTCAATAACACAATACCAGTCAACTGTCGGTAAATTAGATCGTATTTCATATTCAATTGCTGGAATCGTACGGGAACGAGAGAGATTATATGATAACAGCACTCTATTAACACAAAATAACGTTAATGAGTTAGCAAGTTTAGCGAACCACATGCTATCCGGTTCAGGTGTATCTGCTAGAGATCTGGCGATAACTATAGAAACATTACATTTTAACCCAGTAAGTTCTGCTGCATCTGGGGATAAAACTATCGATAATGCTCATAGCTTGGAACTTAGCGTCGGAACCTGTCACCCAGCCAGATCATTACGTGAAATGGCCAATTTATCGCCCTACAGTAATCGTGGCCGCTGGATGCCGCTATATCAGGTGACATTATGCTTACCTGCACCTGAGTGGTATCGCCTGGGAGGAACAATTCCCACGATGACATCATCTGCTATAACTATCGAACGATCATCAGTCAGGAATACTGATTAGATAATCCATGATTAAAGGGAATTTATGTTCAAGAATAAGGCTGTTCGTTTTAAACAATATTCAGTGGGAATATTTATAAAAGATGAAATAGGTGCCATTTTATGGCCATTTATTATATTTCTACCACTTTTTATTGGGCTATTATACTTATCTTTTGAGATTTCACATTATTTGCAAAAAGCAGCTAAGCTTTCAGATGCTATTGAGCAAGCAACATTAGCACTAACAATAGAGAATAACACTAATAATCCAGATGAGACTCAAACTGAGAAGAATATTTCATTGGTAAATGCTTATGCTAGAGCTTACCTTCCATCTGAAAGCTTCTCTGCTCCGGTGATTGATATCATTTCTCACCCCAATTATATAGAATATCGGGCAGCAACCACCCTGAATTATACACCTAAATTCTTGACCAAAGAACTTATTACTAATATTGATAGAAGAATTATCGTGTCAGATAATGGTGTAGCCATAAAGAATAAATTCACATCGCCTGGAGAAATAACTGATGTGGTTTTTGTCGTGGATTACTCCGTCTCAATGGATGGTAATTTTGGTGATGAAAAAAAAACAACTAAAATACAAGAATTAAGAAGAATATTTGAAGATTTAAATAATACTATATTGAAAAATAATAATACTCACACTATTGGATTTGTTCCTTTTTCATGGGGAACGAAGAAGATAATCGGGAAAGGTATACATAGAAAAATATATTGTCACTTTCCTTTTGTTCCTAAAACACCCATGCCACCTAGCTATTATCTGGGAGATTTAAAAAGTTATAACCCAGCGAAAGAATTGACCGACGCGGTAAAAAACAATATTGATTATGATGAAACCATTAAGTCTATAACTGCAAATTATAACTTTATTAACATACCTATAGATGACATTAAACCTAGTTCTTTTTGTTTAAAAGGTTCTGATGCCTACACTTTAAGATCTGATGATATAACAAATGATAATATTCAAGAAAATATAGAACATGAGGTCAATGGGTTGACATTAATAAGTTCAGGAATATTAGTTGCGAATGACATATTTAGAAAAGACAGTAAGAATAAAGATAAACTAATGATTATTATCTCTGATGGTAATGATCAGGAAATTTCTTCAGACCTTACTCAAGAGAAAATAACCAAAACACTTATAGAAAAAGGCATGTGTGAAAGAATAAAGGAAAATAATATCAGAATGGTATTTATTGGCATTGCGTATACCGTTAAAGAGATTAAGTGGGAAGACTGCGTCGGTAAGAGGAATTATTATGAGGCGCAAAATGCCCATGAACTGGAAGCTGACCTACGGCAAGCATTAGGGACAATAGAAGCCAGTGAGGTGGGCCGCAATATCCCTAAGAATTAATGTCAGGCGCGGTTGTCACAACCGCACCTGTTGCAGACTATTTTGCACCGCCCGCTTCCATTCCGACTAATCCAACCTTGAGATAACCCGATTTACGCAGTGCATCCATCACACTCATCAGTGTCTCATAATCCACCACTTTATCTGCCTGGAAGAAGATGGTGGTTTCTTTATTAGAGTGAGTCGCCTTGTCCAGCATAGCAGCCAGTGAGTCGCGATCCACCGACTGGTCACCGACGAACAACTGGTTATCAGCTTTAACTGTCAGAAATACCGGTTTCTCTGGCCGTGGTTGTGGCACCGCAGAGGATGCAGGTAAATCGACTTTAATATCTACCGTTGCTAATGGTGCCGCCACCATAAAGATAATCAACAGCACCAGCATCACATCGATAAAGGGGGTTACATTAATTTCGTGCAATTCACCGCTTTCATCGAGGTTGTCATTCATCCGCATGGCCATAAATTACCCCGCACGCAATTGGTGAGGATGTTTTGATGATGACTTTGCTTCTGCACTGCTGCACAAATCCAGATCACGGCTCAACAGCAGTAACACCTGAGCCGCAACATCCCCTACTTGAGCGCGGTAGCTGCCAATCAAGCGGGCAAAAATGTTGTAGATAACGACCGCTGGGATTGCCGCAACCAAACCTAATGCGGTTGCCAGCAGAGCTTCAGCGATACCCGGAGCGACGACAGCCAAATTGGTCGTTTGTGAATGAGCAATACCGATAAAGCTGTTCATAATGCCCCAAACCGTACCGAACAAGCCGACAAATGGTGAGATGGCACCGATCGTAGCCAAGAAACCATTGCCTTTGCCCATTTGTCGGCCAATTGCCGCCACGCGGCGTTCTAAACGAAACGCGGTACGTTCTTTAATACCATTATTGTCGTCAGACTCTGCCGATAGCAGACGCTCATTTTGTGCTTCACGCAGTAGCAATCCGCTGATGCTATCTGCGGTAAACGCCTCAGCACGTTCTGAAGCAGTATCAAGATCGGTAACCGCACCAATCACTTCGTGTTCTTGCTGCAAACGGCGGCGCGCGCGGAACAATTCAGTGCCTTTTGAGAACAGAATGGTCCAGGTCACGATGGATGCTAACACCAAACCAATCATTACCCCTTTAACCACAACGTCTGCGTGCTGATACATACCCCAGACAGATAAGTCCATCGCCAACCCTTGTGGCACAGATTGAATCATCGGTGCCGGGCTTGCCGGTGCGATTGCCTCGGCTGATGTAATCTCTGGTGCAGGTAATGGTGTTGAAGTTGCCGCTGTTGGTGCGGCAACTGTGGTAGCAATGCTGTTGCTATTACCCGGTGCGGCCTGTACCTGACCGATTAAACCGGCCACCAGTAACAGTGCCATCGCACCTTTTATCATCCGATTCTGTGCGAATGATTTATCTTTAATTTCTTTGCCAGCTATTTTCACGCTGTGCCTCCACCCTAATGTATATTGCAATTTAAAGACCAAATCAGTTGCTGATCATATCAAACAAATGGCGGATTGATAGTAATTATCATTAGTATTTGGGCTGATTTTTTAAGCAAATTGACTAATTATTCCTGATGAAACAATTGTGTAACCTAATGGAATAGATAATAACTTCCGCCGTGTAACAGAAGTCATATGAAATATGAGGATAAGAAGTCATTGATTGAGCTGAATAACTCATTTTTTATTCCTTAATATATTCCTCGTTTCACGGCTTAAACAGAATTTCTCCAACGCTAACCGGTGGAAAACAGCGGGTCACCCTCTTTAGTTTTTTTCATGATGAAAGCAGCCCCCACACAACAACCATCATGCTAACGTAAGGAATATATCCCAAAATGCATCTGGCTAATGAACGATAGGCCAGGCTTATAAAAAGGTGACAACGCTATATGTCTGCAAACAAAAAAAGCACAGAAAAGCTGGAAACTACATTAGTGACTGCGGGTAGACGTAAGAAATTCACCCAAGGCTCGGTGAATAGCGTGATCCAACGGGCATCATCGATCGTTTTCGTCTCACTTGAAGCGAAAAAACAGGCCACCATCAATCGCGGAAAAGGTGAACTGTTTTATGGCCGCAGAGGCACGCTGACCCACTTCTCCTTACAAGAAGCAATGACTGAGCTGGAAGGCGGAGCGGGTTGTGTGCTCTATCCTTGTGGAGCCGCCGCGATCAGCAATGCGATTTTATCGTTTGTCTCCGCAGGCGACCATGTGCTGATGACCGGTTCAGCTTATGAGCCAGCACAGAGTTTCTGCGACAAAATTTTATCGCGTCTAAATGTCACTACCACCTATTTTGATCCGATGATTGGGGCTGAGATAGCCTCCCTCATCACGCCGGCAACTCGCGTGGTATTTCTTGAATCTCCCGGCTCCATCACGATGGAAATACAAGATATTCCCGCAATAGTGAACGCTATCCGTGGGGTTGCGCCGGAAGTGATTATCATGATGGACAATACCTGGGCGGCAGGTGTGCTGTTTAAAGCGCTGGATTTTGATATCGATATATCTATCCAATCAGGAACGAAATATATTATTGGCCATTCCGATGCCATGCTGGGGATAGCGGTTGCCAATGCCCGCTGTTGGGAGCAACTGCGGGAAGACTCTTATCTGATGGGGCAAATGGTTGATGCGGATACCGCCTATCTTGCCAGCCGCGGCTTGCGTACTTTAGGCGTCCGGCTGAAACAGCATGAGAAAAGCAGTCTCGAGATTGCCCAGTGGCTCGCTCAACGCCCTGAAGTCGCGGCGGTTTACCACCCGGCATTGCCCGATTGCAAAGGTCATGAGTTCTATAAACGGGACTTCAATGGTTGTAATGGTTTATTTTCGTTCGAGTTAAAAGAAACATTGAGCCAGCAGCAGCTCGAGGCTTATCTTGATAACTTCACTCACTTCAGTATGGCCTTCTCATGGGGCGGTTTTGAATCATTGATTTTAGGCTATCAACCCAAAGACATCCGAGCTATACGCAAATATGACCGTGCTGACATCAAAGGAACATTAATTCGCCTACATATTGGTCTGGAGAATGTGCAAGACTTGCAGAGTGATTTAGCTGCTGGATTTGAACGTATCCAAAGCGCCAAAAACTAAGCAGCAAATACCTTGAATGCGCGGCAACACTCCCCGCGCATTTATTACTGCTTACATAAAAACATCAACCGCACGTATATAGCCCCGCAAAAATTTGGTTAATGAGGATAAGATCAATGTGGATTGGCGCCATTGCAGATACACTAGCAGCAGTTCCGACCAACGATATCCTCACACGATAGGCACACAGGAAGAGAAATGGATGTATTACGCGAAATCCTTCATGCCCTTTGGCAGCAGGATTTTAGTAAACTGGCAGACCCCAATGTGATTTGGGTCATTTACGGCATACTTTTTACCACGTTATTTTTAGAAAATGGCCTGCTCCCCGCCTCTTTTCTTCCCGGCGATAGCTTGCTGTTATTAGCCGGAGCATTGATAGCCAAAGGTGTGATGAGCTTTTTGCCGACGATAATCATTCTAACCGCGGCAGCCAGCCTGGGCTGTTGGTTAAGTTACCTGCAAGGGTTGTGGTTAGGGGATACCAAAGTGGTCAAAAAGTGGCTGTTGCAGCTCCCTCTTCAGTATCGGCAACGCGCCCATACCCTCTTTGTGCGCCACGGGTTAGCGGCTCTGATCATTGGCCGTTTTCTGGCATTTGTACGCACCTTACTGCCGACGCTTGCCGGTATCTCCGGTCTGAATAGTGCGCGGTTTCAATTCTTTAACTGGCTCAGTGGGCTGTTATGGGTCGGTAGCGTCGTTGGGTTAGGCTTCGCCCTCAGCCATATTCCACTCGTTAAACACTATGAAAATCAGGTAATGACAGTATTGATGATTTTGCCTCTCGTGTTACTGTTGGCAGGCTTGATCGGCACACTGATTTTAGTGTGGTGCAAACGTAAAAGCGTGACAGAGTAGGCGGTCTTTCCGATCCCGATACTTACCGTTATTCAAGCAAAAACGGCGTTCAATACGCCGTTTCGTTGCTGAAATTAAACGGTATCACCAATCAGTTGGTTCTCAACTTGGCAACTTCCTCACTCGGTGTATGGCCGAAATAACGTTTAAATTCTCGGCTAAACTGTGATGCACTCTCATATCCTACTTTAATAGCAGCCGTACTGGCTTTTAGCCCATCATGTAACATCATCATCCGTGCACGATGCAGCCGATAAGACTTAAGATATTGCAACGGTGAGGTATTGGTTACGGCTTTGAAATTATGGTGGAATGCAGAAATACTCATATTGACATCAGCGGCTAACTGCTCAACAGTCAAGTTATCTGCAAAATGGTTTTCGATTCGCCGTAACGTTTTGGTGATTTGATTAAAGTGCCCGTGGCGGTTAACCAGCGCCTGCAATGCCCCGCCGCATTGGCCACATAACACGTAGTAGATAATCTCTCTTACAATTTGTGGCCCGAGCACTTTTGCATCGCGCGGTTTGGACATCACATCCAGCAACCGTTCAGTGGCACACAGCATCTCGTTGGTGAGGGCAGCAGAGTTCACACCTGATGAATTGCCCAAAGGTTTACCCACTTCATCATCACCAATATCTATTAGTAAATCCTGTAGCATTTGGCTGTCTATATGAATGGATACTCCTGCCAGTGGAATCTCAGGGCTGGCAAAAGTTTCACATTCAAATGGCAGCGGCACCGTCAGGATAAGATAATTTTTCGGGTCATACTGAAACACTTTACTGCCCAGATAACCCACCTTATGTCCCTGAAATATAATCACCACACTCGGGGTATACATTACCGGAGTACGCGGTTGATGCACCGTGGAATAAAAAACTTTTACCCGCGGTACAGCTGAAGGCGTTACGCTATTGCCTTTAGCCAATCGGGTAATCTTCGCGGCCATCTGCGCCTGAATATCATTAGCCTCAACCATTATGCCCCCAATTTCCCCTGCCAGCCTGAAATCTGGCTTATCATATATTTTGCAGAATAATCTGACATAGATTGTGCCTTATTTATCGAGTTTCCTACAGTATTTTGGATAAATAGGCAAGATCAAGGCAGGAATGTGCCTATTGACGACAGAGAGATTGAGTTTTAGTCGATACCTGTCTGCCTGTACGGCTCATAATAAATACCAATTATAAATCAATAAGATAGATCAAATAAAGAACATTAATAATCGCTTTATGATATTAATAATATTAATATATAATTATTATCTATCAAATGATTTTTCTGGATCGGTTTTACATATACGTAAGCACTTATCGTAACGTTTCGTGAATTTATGAACATGCCCTAGTCCATAGGCATGGTATTACGCTCATCGAGAATTTTAGGATTGGAGGCCGCCAGAAAAAATACGTTATATTTATTTGATAAGGAAGCAATGAAGTGAAGTATTCCAGAACGTTATTAAGCTTAATGATTACAGGAGCGCTATCTATTACATCATTCAGCGCCAATGCGGTAGGCCAGAATTGTGCGGGGGAAACAATACCAGCGTTAAGCGGTATTGTACTGACATGTTCCACCGACTTGGGTATTAATCCTAACCAAGGGATAGATCTATCAGCTGAAGTCAGTGCTGCGCTATCTGATGGCAAGTCTCTATTCTTGCCAGCCGGTAGCTATCTTATTGGTAGCGATATCGTATTGAATGAAAAAATAGTTTGGTGGGTTCTGAGTCTGGCGTAACGATACTTCGCGGTGTAAAACCGGATGGATCAATATCTATTGGTAATAAAACCTACGGAATTCCTGTCAATCAATTAACAATAAAAAATATTATTTTTGATAATGCAACAGTTAATTTTTATGGTAATAAAAAAATATATTAATCACAAATAATGCCTTTATTAATACAGTATCTGAAAAAGAGCAACTGACTGTATCACATCATCCTTTTACTATTCATGGTAATGTCTTCCTGCGGGATAAAAACCATCCAGGGCTAGGTATTAGCACCTACAGGAATACTAAAACAAAAGTTGAGAACAATGTCATTGGTGATATTTCTGACGAAAATATGCTTTTGACCATGAATTATTATGATATTGGCACCTTTAATATAATTAATAAAATTAAAAGGTCAGCCCAAGAAAATAATTTATCCGTTTCAGATAAGCAAGGATACTTTGTCGCCGGTTGGTATGCGACTGATGGGTTAAAAAATTCTATTTTCCGTAATAATATCGTTTCGGGTAATACTCTGGATTGCTTAGATATTAATGGCGAAACTGATAAAGCTAAATGTTCTAAAAACATGACTAGAGACCATGCCATCTATATAAAACAATATAATAATGTTGAAATTGTCAATAATTACTTCAGCGGTTGGCCACTTGATGCAGCCGGAAATTTGAAATTCCGTAATGCATCGCATCTTTATTTTGTTGGTAATTATCTCAACAAAACCGAATTCAATGCCAGACCCTATGATGGAAACGAGACATTAAATATGGATAATACATTCATATTTAACAATACATTGCAAGATACCATGATCGGTTATTGGCAGAATTTTACAGATACCGATGACAAGTACATTAATGCTAATAACTTTGTGGTCTTCAATAATTTATTTCTCGCTGATGACCAGTCAGCTAAACGTATCAGTAGCACCTTGCGTAGTACACACGGTGAATTTTTAGAAGCAAATAATCGCTATGCTGATCAAACGCCGGTGGTGACTCAAGAGTTTCAGTCAGTGGATATTGCCACCGCCAAAGAACGTTTGCCGGTTGAGAAAATAGCTTTATTAGCACTAAAACCGATTCCGTTGTGGAAAAAGTAGGCAATGTCAGTGGCCCAGATCTGCAAGATAACCAACTGGCGCGGTTAGATATTGAAGTTGAAGGTTATCCATCTCAATTCGTGGTTTATGCACCCGATAGAAGAGATAATTACCCCACCCATCATTGGGCGGCAAAATTGACCGCCTTGTTTAATGAAAAAATAAAAGGGGCCTGTGCTGGAGTGCTTACCAGCAACGTGACGACTGATAATAGCTGTAAGTTTATGGCCCAAAAGGGATCGAGCTATTTAAACGATATTTATACCACTGAAGGCGGGCCTGCAACTTACACCACCAAAATTATCGATAAATATCTTGAAGTTGGCTATATTTCTGGTTCAAAAATCCAACTTGGTCAGACAGTTAGATTAGCGGTCACATTCGAAGATGGAACGCATAAAGAAGTCACTTATACGCCAGATAATGAGTATCGCACTGCCGGTCATCGCTGGACAACTGAGTTGGCACGTAAAATAAATACCAATATACCTGGCTTATGTGCCGGTAAGTATACGGAATCTAAAGCACAGGATAATGGCATATCTGAATGCGGATACGTGGTTCCCTCCGGCTCATCATATTTAAACAAGATTTATACTGTTAATGGGCAAGCTGCGAAAGTAGATATCAGTATTAGTAATTAATTGTTAGCGATAGAAAGCAAAAGATATCAACTTTAGTGACAATCCGTTAAACGGGCAGGAAAATAACTTCCTGCCCGTTTTTATTCTCGCGTACATCCCCCCGTAACCCAATTACCAACTTCTATTATCTGAAGTAAACTATCATCTAAATCAATCTGGCATAAATTATGTCTGATTTATCAAGTTTCCTACAAAGATTTAGAGGAATAGGCAAGAGCAAGGCAGGAATGTGCATTGAGGTATCACGCCAAGTTGCCGACAATGGCAACCAATGATACGGCTACAATTAACTGTAGCGTCGAAAGGTAATATTCATTGTTCTTATTTTTTATTTCACCATCAATGTTCATCACTCATAAGCTGGAAGACAAATCATGCAAAACTTTACCCTACATACCCCAACTAAAGTGCTGTTCGGTACTGGTCAAATAGCGCAACTGAGTAAAGAAATTCCCGCAAATGCTCGCATTTTAATTACCTATGGCGGCGGCAGCATCAAACAAAATGGCGTGCTGGATCAAGTCCATCAGGCATTAAAAGGTTTTGATTTCCTCGAATTTGGCGGCATCGAACCGAATCCAACCTATGAAACGCTAATGAAAGCCGTTGAGGTTTGCCGCACAGAAAAAATTAACTTCCTGCTGGCCGTCGGTGGTGGCTCCGTGCTGGATGGCACCAAGTTCATTGCAGCCGCCGTTAGTTATCCACAAGATCCGTGGCATATTCTGGAAACGACCGGTCGTGATATTAAGCAAGCGCTACCAATGGGTTCGGTGCTAACCCTACCCGCGACCGGCTCCGAAGCGAACAATGGCGCGGTAATCAGCCGCCGGAGCACCGGTGACAAGCAACACTTCTTCTCACCACATGTACAACCGCTATTTGCCGTGCTGGACCCCGTTGTCACTTATACTTTGCCATCGCGCCAGGTAACCAATGGTGTCGTTGATGCTTTCATTCATACCATTGAGCAATATTTGACTTATCCGGTTGATGCGAAAGTGCAAGATCGCTTTGCTGAAGGGTTGCTATTAACGCTGATTGAAGAAGGCCCGAAGGCATTAGCCGAACCAGAAAACTATAATGTTCGCGCCAATATTATGTGGAGCGCTACGATGGCTTTAAACGGCCTGATTGGTGCCGGAGTGCCACAAGACTGGGCAACCCATATGCTGGGGCACGAACTCACAGCATGTCATGGCCTTGACCACGCGCAAACACTGGCGGTCGTGCTACCCGCGCTGCTGGCCGCGAAGAAAGAGCAGAAACGCGCCAAATTACTGCAATACGCAGATCGTGTATGGGGCTTACGTGACGGTAGTGAAGAGCAGCGTATTGAGGCAGCGATTGAAGCCACTCGCAAATTCTTCGAAGACATGGGGATTGCTACTCGCTTGTCAGCCTACGGACTCGATGGTAGCTCAATTCCGCATCTGATTAAAAAGCTGGAAGAACACGGCATGACGCAACTGGGTGAACACAGAGACATCACTTTAGCCGATAGCAAACGTATTTACGAAGCTGCGGTCTAATCATAAGACTGAATGAATTTATGCATTTCAGGATGGAAGGCATTACCGAACAGAATGCCTTCCATTCAATATTCATTTACTCTTTTCGCCTACTACAAAAGAGGCGCTATCGTCATTTAGTGCTAGGCTTTAGCCTGTCGCCACGCATTGCGCTGTTCATATCTCAGTGGCAGATCGGCTGCGGATCTGTGCACATATTTATACTTCTCACACACATAATTAATCGCTAGTAAGATCATAAATAGAATGATCACGACTAAACTTACATTACCGGTAAACAGGGCATATATCGCCCAATCTGTAAGCTAAGGAGATAGACATGGCAACACAACCCATTATCAAATTGCACGATGGAAACCTGATGCCACAACTCGGCCTTGGCGTTTGGCAGGCGAGTATTGAAGAAACGCAATTTGCGGTTAGTAACGCTCTTGAAGTTGGTTATCGGTCAGTTGATACCGCAGCTATTTATAAAAATGAGGAAGGTGTCGGTAAAGCGCTGAAAACAGCAGGCATCGTCCGTGAAAAGCTGTTTATCACCACCAAACTGTGGAATGACGATCAGCACTTACCTAAGCAAGCTCTGGAAACCAGCCTGGAAAAGCTGCAACTCGATTATGTCGATCTCTATTTGATCCATTGGCCGGACCCAAAACAGGATCGCTATGTCAGCGCATGGCGTGAGCTGCTCGTATTGAAAGAACAGGGCTTGGCTCGCAGTGTTGGCGTCTGTAACTTCCAAATCCCACATCTACAACGCCTGATTGATGAGACTGGTATCGCTCCGTCGGTGAATCAGATTGAGCTGCACCCATTACTGCAACAGCGCCAACTCCATTCCTGGAATGCCACACATCATATTGCGACAGAATCCTGGAGCCCGCTGGCTCAGGGAGGAGAAGGGGTATTTGACCAAACGATCATCCATCAATTGGCACACAAATATAATAAGTCACCGGCTCAGATTGTCATTCGCTGGCATCTGGATAATGGGTTGATTGTTATCCCCAAATCCGTGACTCCAGCACGTATTAGAGAAAACTTTGACGTGTTTGATTTTAAACTGCACAAAGATGAACTGACGACGATAGCTAAATTGGATAGCGGCAAGCGGCTGGGGCCAGACCCGGATGCTTTCGGATCTGATGCCTAATATCAGGTAGGTAACAGCAATTTAAGCTATTAACATCCATTTAATGATGTTTTGCTTTCCCCTTTGCTCCGGCTGTCGCGCTATTTAGCGGGGATTTTTTCGCCCCGGCTTTGTTTGCCGACGGTTTAGCCGCAGGTGTGCCACTGGCAACCAGTGGCTTTCTGCCTGTTGACGCAGTATTGGTTTTGCCACCCGGCTGACGCTGGCGAGTTATTGAGGTGTGCTTGGTCAACGCTGGCGTATGATAGCGCAGCGCACGGCGAGCTTCACGTTGCTCTTCCAGCGTCGGTGCTGGAACCAAACATTCACGGCGGCTGCCAATCAGATTTTGCAGCCCCATCTCCTCCAACGCACTGCGGATCATCGGCCAGTTAGCCGGATCGTGGTAGCGCAATAACGCCTTATGTAACCGCCGTTGGCGATCCCCCTTCGGCACCACAACGTCTTCACTTTTATAATCCACTTTCCCCAGCGGATTCTTACCGGTGTAATACATGGTGGTAGAGTTAGCCAGTGGCGACGGATAGAAGTTCTGCACCTGATCCAAACGGAAGCGGTTTTTCTTCAGCCAAAGCGCCAGGTTAACCATGTCTTTATCTTCCGTCCCTGGATGGGCAGAGATGAAATAAGGGATCAAATACTGCTCTTTTCCGGCTTGTTTGGAATAGGTGTCAAACAGCTCTTTAAAGCGCTGATAGCTGCCCATCCCCGGCTTCATCATTTTGGAAAGCGGCCCTTCCTCTGTGTGCTCTGGGGCAATTTTCAAGTAGCCGCCGACATGATGACTCGCCAACTCTTTGATATAACGTGGATCTTCAACGGCCAAGTCGTAACGCACTCCAGATGCAATCAGGATCTTTTTAATTCCTTTCAGATCACGCGCTCGTCGATACAGGGAAATGGTCGGTTGATGGTTGGTGTCCATATGCTGGCAGATTTCAGGATAAACGCACGATGCACGGCGACAGGTTTGCTCGGCCCGAGGTGACTGGCAGCGCAACATATACATGTTTGCCGTAGGGCCACCCAGATCCGAGATAATACCGGTAAAACCAGGAACTTTGTCGCGAATTTCTTCGATTTCACGAATAATGGAGTCTTCTGAACGGCTCTGAATGATACGCCCCTCATGCTCAGTAATAGAGCAAAATGAACAGCCACCATAGCAGCCACGCATAATATTGATTGAGAAGCGAATCATATCGTAAGCGGGTATCGGCGACTTACCATAGGACGGATGCGGCACACGCTGATAAGGTAGCGCAAAGACGCTATCCATCTCTTCGGTACTCAGCGGAATAGCAGGTGGATTGATCCAGATGTAGCGATCTCCATGTTTTTGCATCAAAGCCCGCGCACAGCCGGGGTTAGTTTCATGATGCAAAATCCGCGAAGTGTGAGCATATAACACTTTGTCTGCTTTCACTTTTTCGTAGGAAGGCAGTAAAACGTAAGTTTTCTCCCACGGCTTGGGTTTAGCCGCACGCACCGTAATCGGCTTAGCATCCGGTTCAGGAATGCTGTCAGTCGCGCACGGCAGATCGTCACCATAAGGATTAGGGATCGCTTCAATACGGCCCGGCTTGTCCAGACGCGTTGAATCGACACCACTCCAGCCCGGTAATGCGGTTTTACGCATCACAACGGTATTACGAACATCCTGAATATCAGCAATTTTCTCACCCGCAGCCAGACGGTGTGCGACTTCAACCAAAGGGCGCTCGCCATTGCCATACACCAGCATATCGGCTTTTGCATCCACAATAACCGAGCGGCGCACGGTATCCGACCAATAATCATAATGAGCAATGCGACGCAAGCTGGCCTCAATCCCCCCCAGCAGTACCGGCACATGGCTATAGGCTTCTTTGCAGCGCTGGCTATACACCAATGTGGCCCGATCTGGCCGCTTACCACTTTGGTTATCCGGTGTGTAAGCATCATCGTGGCGCAATTTTCGATCCGCGGTATAACGGTTAATCATCGAATCCATATTGCCCGCAGTAACCCCGAAGAACAGATTTGGCTCGCCAAGGCGCATGAAATCGTTTTTATTGGTCCAATCTGGCTGGGCAATAATCCCGACGCGAAATCCCTGAGCCTCCAACATTCGGCCAACGATAGCCATACCAAAGCTGGGGTGATCCACATAAGCATCGCCGGTAATCACAATAATGTCACAGCTATCCCAGCCCAAAATGTCCATTTCTGCTCGAGACATCGGTAAAAATGGCGCAGTGCCATAGCATTCAGCCCAATAAGGCTGATAAGAAAATAGGTCACGCTCTGGCTGGATCAAGCTGGTACTCATGGCAACACTCTTTGAATTGGGGAAGGTTGAGGTGGTTCGGGTTAAGAAATCATCACCGGGCGGCGATTATACGCATTTATCCATGAAAAGAGGAAGGATATAGACAGCTTTTAGTTTTTTACTGTATTAGAAAAATAACGCTTTGATGAGTCAGTCGATAATTGAACCTGTTACGCTCCCAAAAGGAACACAATTTATGTGGCCCTTTTGGGAATAGAAACAATTACTTAATATTGATTACTGCTGTCATTTTACAGGTTGCCATTACGGTTGCTCCGCGAGGCGTTGTCACTTGAACTTGATCACCAGACTTCTTGCCTGCGCAAGGTTTGATCAAGTGCTCTTCAAAACTCTTTTTTGCCTGTTCCGTTTGCTGATCTGCTGCTTGAGCAAAAGAAGAGACAACCGCAGTAGCAAAAATTACAGAAACCAAGATTTTCTTAAACATGAGTAGCTCCATTAATTCTGATTAATTGCGCATAGATATCGCATACATCGCCAACGGAGCATACATTCGATATTTATTATTAGTTGTAAGAAAATAACAGTTACTGTGACTATATTATATATAAATCAATAATTTAGGATAATTCTTCTGCATGGGAGAATTATCTGTCTTTGAATACTGGATATCTGGCGGGCAACGCCAAACACCCAATATTCACGCGTAACTTAGCTCGGTATGGCCTGTGTCACCAACTGCCCAGCCGAACCGCGATCTGCCATCTCCAGCGTCTGGCTGTAGAATAAGAATGGGAAGTGTTCAGAGGAAACCTGATTGAAATACACCAGCAGCTCAACATCTCCATCCACCCAGACGGTATCCTTCCAGCCACGATCCTCGGCCATCGCCGGCGCACCATTCACATTTTTCACCAAAAACGAAACGCCCTGGATATGGAATGCTTGTGGCATGTCAGCATGTATTGTCCAGCGCTCCCAAGTCCCTTGCTGCGCTTGAGCATCAACCCGATTCATATCCCAAATGGCCCCATTAATTCCCGGCAGGTCATCACCCAAGCGGAATTCACGGGAACGGATCACATTGCCGTCCAAAATTTGATCCGCCAGTAAGCGCATCGGGAGGTTGTCTGTCACCAGTGGCAGTAAACCGGTTGGTTTTAATGTCAGTACCAAAGTAGAAATCAGAATACTTGATGGTTCGAACAGCCCGCGTAGCCTGTCCATGATACCGGCAGATTCGCCCGCCGTGATGGAGACTTCATTGCCTTGCGACATATCAATCACCACTTCACGCCGTTCACCCGGTGCTAATGAGAGTTGTTGTACTGCGACCGGTGCAGGCAAGAACCCCTGATCACTGGCGACAACATGCAAAGGGCGACCATCACTGAGCTGCAAGGTATAGCGGCGGGCGTTAGAAGCGTTCAGTAAACGTAACCGAACCCAGCCACGAGAGACTTCAACAAACGGACTTTGCGCGCCGTTAACCAACAAGGTGTCGCCGACAAAACCACCTTTGGCAGGCGGGTCATACTGTGGCACGCCAAAACTATCGAGCCGTTTGTCCTGGATGATAATCGGGAAATCATCAACACCGTAATGGCTCGGCAGCGGCATCGCTTTACTGACTTCATCCTCCACCAGCCACATCCCAGCCAGACCGTTATAGATATGAGGAGCCATGCGATTAGGCGTGTTGGCATGATACCAGCAGGTAGCTGCTGGTTGACGCACGGGTAGCACTGGTGACCAATCTACACCAGGGGAAATCATGCGTGCCGCCCCGCCCATCAGGGTGCCGGGAACTTGCAACCCACTGATTGTCATTGATACCGGTTCCGTCAGCCGGTTACTGTAGATGAGCTTGACGTCGTCACCGCGATACACCCTAACCGTTGGCCCCAAATACATGCCGTTAATCCCCCAAACAGCAGATTTCTGGCCGCGACTAAATGCCCAGTGCGCTCGCTGCAAAGTCAAAAAAAGCGGCTGACCACGGCGGGATTCCAGTAACGGAGGAACAGGTAATGGGGGTTGCTGGGTACTATTAGCCTGTGCCCTCAATGGCAACGAGCCTGCGCCTAACGCTAAACCCGTAGCCTGAATGAACTGGCGACGACTGAGTGACATATCTTCTCCGTGAAAACCACAATCAAACCTACTGCAAAATTTTGCCTGACTGCGAATAACGCTGAAGGACGGCAAAACGCTCACGACTTGCGTCGCTTAAAAGAAACAAAAACTTGTTTTAATGATAATAATCAATGAGACCAACCAACACCGTGTCTTGCCCGCAGAGGGATAATGATTACTTCTCTGTGACGGCTCGTTGTGCCTGCTGGGCGATTTCCGCATCCAACTGCGCTATTTTGGCTAACATCAAATTACGGCAATGCTCGGACAACTCACGAACACGCTCTTTACTGTAACCGGTGGTATCAACCGGTGGCATAATTTCTACAATAACGTTGCCATTTGACCAACGGTTTAGGTTGATGTGATTAGTGCTGGAAACACAAATAGGCACGATAGGTACACCCGCTGCGATAGCCGCATGAAAAGCCCCCGTCTTAAAGGGCAGCAAACCTCGGCCACGGCTACGGGTGCCTTCCGGGAACATCCAGATCGAGACATTTCTTTTCTTAACTTGTTCAACCACTTGTGCAATAGTGCCATGCGCTTTGGCGCGATTGTCGCGGTCAATCAGCAGGTTGCCCGTCAGCCAGTATAACGGGCCAAACAAGGGCACCCACAGCAGACTTTTTTTACCCACTGTCACAGTGCCAGACTGAACGACATTCGACATGGTGACCATATCGTAGTTGTTCTGATGGTTGGCAATATAAATACACGTACCGTAGTTGGCGGCCTCTTGCGGAATACGCTGCTCGACAGTAATACCAAATAGCACTGACATTCGGCCAAACAGGTGCGCAAATATCGCGAGATTACGGGGGTTTCGCGGCCTAAACAGGCAATAAATCGAACCAAACACACACACCAGAATACAATATAAAACTGCCAGCACCGTGCGTAAAATTAATAGCATAACAACCTCTTAAACACTTACTCATAGACACGCAATCGACGCTAGTATAACGGCTCACACGTAAAATACCGCGCAGATTCCTTGCCATAATTATGTTACGCGACAACGCCCGCAAATTGCCTGCGTTGTCTGTTACATTCTATCTGCTGATGCCTGAAGGCGACGCCAATAGCTTTGGGTATGTATGATATTACGCTTCACTGTCCGTTGGTATCACCCGTGGCGGCGCGTCAATGTCAACCCGATCAATACGTTGCAACCCGCGTGGGAGCGGCGAACCTTTCCGGCCACGTTCAGCACGGAATTTCTGCAAATCTTCTGGCCGCAAGGTTAGCTTACGTTTGCCAAAGTGCAAAGTAACCGACGTCTGAGGTGGTAAGACAAATAACCAGGCCAGACGATCCTCACCCGCCGCAGCTTGTGCTGCTGGAATCGAAACAATCTTATTGCCTTTACCCTTGGATAACTCAGGCAAATCAGCAACCGGGAACATCAACATCCTGCCAGCGGCAGTGATGGAAAGCAGCATGTCATCCGGCCCGTGAATTTCTAATGGCGGTAACGCTTTGGCATTTTCCGGCAGAGTAATCATCGTCTTACCCGCACGGTTTTTGGCAACCAAATCATTGAAAGTACATACGAAACCGTAGCCAGCGTCTGATGCCATCAATAGTTTTTGGTCGTCCGGAGCCATCAATACCTGTTCAATGGCCGCACCCGGCGGCGGTGTCAGCTTACCGGTCAGCGGCTCCCCTTGCCCACGGGCAGATGGCAATGTCAGCGGATCTAACGCATAACTGCGCCCCGTCGAGTCAATAAACACCACTGGCTGATTGCTCATACCACGCGCTGCGGCACGGAAGCTGTCACCCGCTTTATAACTTAATCCACTCGGATCAATATCATGGCCTTTGGCACTGCGCACCCAGCCCATCTCAGACAGCACAATGGTCACCGGCTCAGAAGGCACGATGTCGTGCTCACTCATGGCTTTAGCTTCACCGCGTTCGGTCAGCGGTGAACGGCGATCGTCGCCATAAGCGGCAGCATCAGCCTGAATCTTCTTTTTTGATCAGGGTATTAAGTTTACGCTCTGAGGCCAGCAACGCCTGCAATTGATCGCGCTCTTTGGCTAATTCGTCCTGCTCACCACGGATCTTCACCTCTTCCAGCTTGGCTAAATGGCGAAGTTTCAGTTCGAGGATGGCTTCAGCTTGTGTCTCTGAAATAGAAAAATGCTGCATCAACAGCGGCTTAGGCTCATCTTCAGTTCGGATGATATGAATAACTTCATCAATATTCAGGAAGGCTATTAATAAACCTTCTAAAATATGTAGCCGCTTGAGGACTTTTTCCAGGCGGTAATTCAATCGGTTACGTACAGTTTGGCGGCGGAATACCAGCCATTCGGTCAGGATCTCTAGCAGCCCTTTTACTGACGGGCGGTGGTCCAAACCGATCATGTTCATATTGATGCGGTAACTTCTTTCCAGATCCGTGGTGGCGAACAGGTGGTTCATCACTTGATCCAGATCGACCCGGTTGGTACGTGGAACTATTACCAGGCGAGTCGGATTTTCATGGTCAGATTCATCGCGCAAATCTTCAACCATCGGCAATTTTTTGGCGCGCATCTGGTTGGCAATCTGCTCCAACACTTTGGCCCCGGAAACCTGATGCGGCAGTGCTGTAATCACGGCGCTGCCGTCTTCTTTTTTCCACAGCGCACGCATCCGTACCGAGCCACGGCCATTTTGATAAATTTTACGGATTTCATCACGCGGAGTTATGATTTCAGCTTCCGTAGGGAAATCTGGCCCTTGTACGAACTCCAGCAGCTCGTCGAGGGAAGTCGCCGGTTTATCGATCAGTGCAATCACCGCCTGCGCAATCTCACGCACGTTATGCGGCGGAATATCCGTGGCCATGCCCACCGCAATACCGGTAGTACCATTGAGCAAAATATTGGGCAGGCGCGCAGGTAGCATTTTCGGCTCCTGCATGGTGCCGTCAAAGTTCGGCACCCAATCGACAGTTCCCTGCCCCAACTCACCCAATAGTACTTCTGCATATTTGGATAAGCGGGATTCGGTATAACGCATCGCTGCGAACGATTTAGGGTCATCCGGTGCCCCCCAGTTCCCCTGCCCATCCACCAGCGGATAACGATAGGAGAAAGGCTGCGCCATCAATACCATCGCTTCATAACACGCGCTGTCGCCGTGTGGATGATATTTACCCAGCACGTCACCCACGGTACGGGCTGACTTCTTGAATTTAGCGCTATTGTTTAACCCCAGTTCGGACATCGCGTAGACAATGCGCCGCTGTACCGGTTTCAAACCATCGCCGATAAACGGCAACGCCCGATCCATGATGACGTACATGGAGTAATTCAGATAGGCGTTTTCAGTAAAGGTGTGCAGCGGTAAGCGTTCTGCACCGTCATGAGTCAAATCACTCATTACTCAATTATCCTCAGACTCTGGAATGACGATCGCTGGGCTTCAACAGATCGGCACCGTAAGTTCATTGTCAATTTCTGCCCGCGATAGTACCTCATCTGCGGGGTTACTGTCACAGCCCACAGATAATCTCACTCTTTCCATCTTGGTAGCGGCCATGTTAACCCCAGTAAAGAAAGCACTAATCCATCCCTTTTGTTGCTTATTTAGCAACAGTGTTATGCATTATGGTTCATTTTTCTCTGGCGTTAAAACTATTAGCATACTCATCATTATGATTGGCTGACACCCGCTTCTTCGTCTCTTAAAGGTAATATCAATGAGTAACGTATTAATTATTAATGCAATGAAAGCGTTTGCGCACTCAAAAGGGGCGCTTAATCTCACTCTCACTAATGTCGCTGCCGCTTTCCTGCGTGAAAATAACCATCAGGTGGAAATCACCACCGTTGATGAAGGCTATGATATTGAAAGTGAAATTGGAAAATATCTGTGGGTAGATACCGTGATTTATCAAATGCCCGGCTGGTGGATGGGTGAGCCGTGGATCATGAAAAAGTATATTGATGAGGTTTTTACCGAAGGTCATGGCCGCCTGTATCAAAGTGATGGTCGTACCCGTTCCGATGCCACCAAGGGCTATGGTTCCGGTGGTTTGATTCAGGGTAAAAAATATATGCTTTCAGTCACGTGGAATGCTCCACTTGAAGCATTTAATGATCCGCAACAGTTCTTCGAAGGTGTCGGTGTTGACGGTGTTTATCTGCATTTCCATAAAGCAAACCAGTTCCTTGGCATGAAACCATTACCAACATTTATGTGTAATGATGTGATTAAGCAACCGGACATTGAAGGCGATATCAGCCGTTATCGTCAGCATTTGGCCGATAACTTTAACAATCAGGCGGTTTGATTGTATCTCGGACACAAACAGAGGCAGTTATGATTACCGTTTTTGCAGAAATAAAAGTCAAACCGGGGCGTCGTCAGGCGGTATTGGCCGCGATTGAGACGTTACTACCTGCTGTGCTGGCAGAGGAAGGTTGCGCTGGCTATGCACCGATGATTGATGTACCGACTCAGCTTGACTGGCAAAAGAACTCGCCGGATTCTATTTTCATGCTGGAAAAGTGGCAAAGTGTTCACCATCTGGAATTACATTTGCAGATGGAACATATGCATCAACACCGTGAAGTGATTAAGGATGATGTGTTGGATGTGAATATTCACATTTTAACTTAGCCTTCTTACTTGAAGTTGCAGCGGTATTAGCCGCTCT
>NZ_ACCB01000019.1 GCF_000173735.1 Yersinia aldovae ATCC 35236
ACCGCGAAGCCACGCCCGGCAAGGGTTTCAACATTTCCCCCACGCTATTATCTCACCCAACTTTTCCCATCCTCGCCACGTAAAATAGAATACTTGTTTTAAATCATATAATTAAAACTTTAAGCGGTAAGGTTAGAAAAAGCGAAACTGAAATTTAGTGAAATTCTTTTCAATCTTTTCAGTTGGGATTTTCAGCCAGAACCCCAGCCACGGCGCGGGCTGGCGCTAGGGTTTGTAGGAATTTAAAACTGAAATAAGTTTATAAAGCAAAGTGTGCAGGCGGGTGCGGTGTAGTGCCGTTTCTGTGGAGGGAATGTTTATGTCTTAAAGGAATATTGGCTAGGAATTTATGAAAATTTATAGAGGTGGTAGTTGAATTTTATATGAAAAATTAATCAAATTTTATGTCTGAAATTTAAAGAAAACTATATCAAGATAGAAGATTGCTTTAAATCGGATACCACGTTATAAAATGTAGTATCCGATTAGTGCTACTTAAAATTACTTCTCATCAGAAGATAGTTTGTTTTTCATGATAGCATCGCTCCAAGCTGATAACGTCCGGTCATCACTATCATTGAAGAAACTATTTGCTTCATTTAGCAGATTCCCATCTTTTGATAATTCTCTAATTAAGTAATTAATAGATTTTTCTTTTCCATTGAGGCCTGCACTAGCTTTTCCATTAGTATCTAGGAAATATTTTATTTTTCGTACTGTTGAAGCTGAATTCTTATCTTTTAAATATACATATACATTCATTAGTTTGTTATGAAATTTATTTCCATTTACTTCTTCCTTTTCAATTATCTCGATGGATTTTTTATCGTAGTGTGAGACATTTTCAGGCTTTACCTGCCGTTTTTTTATTACCGGAACAAGGAGTTCTAGACTCGATAAAGTATCTGTATCCTTTATCTTTTCAACTAGACTTATAAAAGTATCAATGCCGTGTTTATCTATTTGACGGCATAGATCAATTAATAATTTCAGCTCGTTATTTGTCATTACAACCCCGCTCTGCGTCCAAATTCGTCTGCGAATTCCCGGAAGTTATCACATTGGACAGTTCTTGCATAGGATGTCCCAAAAATTGGTTTTCCTTCTCTGGCTCCTTTAGGGTAAGAGCGTGAATAAGGAATTTCAGAGTCAAAGATCGTCCAGTTATTTTTTATGGCCATCGCTTTAACTTCATTTTTTGATTTGTTTTCTTCTGGAATATATCCTTCAGTTCCGTTAAAAATAATACCTAATACTTCTAACTCATTTTCATTATACTCATCTAAAAAACTCTCAACGGAACTTTTGAGCAAAGGTAAACCAATTGTAGATAAATATTCAGGCTTGACTGGTACGAGGATATAATCACTGGATATATAAGCTGCCGTTGTAAGCATTGATTCTGTTGGTGCACAGTCAATCAAAACAATATCATAGTCATCTTTAACTTCATTAAGTAATTTATTGAGTAAGTGTGGTCTCTGCGATGAGCTTTTTAAAGAAAGAGATAGTTCTAATCGAGATGGAATTAAATCTATTTGACCACCACCTCGATACTTCACAATATTACGAATTACTTCAGTGGCTTTTATTTTTTTTCCCACTTTATTTGTTGGCGTTTTTGTATGTTGTTCGAATATATCCCAAATTGTCGGTTTCCCATCTTCTAACATTTTATTGTATTTATTAACACCGACTAAATACTGGCTAGCATTGAATTGAGGATCGAGGTCAACTACTAATACTTTTTTCTTCCAATTACTATATGCAGCTAAATGCCATGCAAGATTTACTGATAGTGTTGATTTACCCACACCACCTTTCATATTGATTAATGATACAACTTTGGCCATGGAAGAACTCCTTATCTTAAAAATAAATAATTTAGTAAAGAAGAGTGACTATTTTGTTTTATTACAAAAATATTATAATTTTCAATTACATTACTGTATGGAAGAGGATATTACTATTATATTCATATAACTTTTTTAACTGTTTGTTTTATTTATTAATTTGTTCCCATACCACTGCAACATATCCCGACGCCCTTCAAGATATTGTGCATGGTTATAAGTTCCACGGATGGAATTTTTATCAACATGGGCAAGCTGGGTTTCAATCCACGCACTGTTATAGCCTTTCTCATGCAAGATAGTGCTCATGGTGTGACGGAAACCGTGACCGGTGGCCCTGCCATGATAACCCAGCATCTTGATCACTTTATTGATACTCGCTTCACTCATTGGCTTACCGGCGTCATTGCGGCCGGGGAACACTAACTTATAATTCCCTGTCAGCACCTTGAGCTTTTCAAGTATCGCTAAGGCCTGTGTGGAAAGCGGCACAAGGTGAGGGCGGCGTTTCTTCATCCTTTCTTTGGGGACTTCCCACAGAGCATTATCCAGATCAAATTCAGACCATTCAGCGGCCCGTAGCTCGATAGTTCTTACGCCCGTGAGCATTAACAACTGGGTGGCATATTTGGTCAGTTTACTGCCTTTATAGTTATCCAATGCCTGAATAAATTCGGGTAACTCACTTTCAGTCAGGAAAGGGTAATGGCCATTCTTGGGGCGGTTTAGTGCGCTGGCCAGATCAGGGGCTGGGTTATAAGTGGCCCGCCCGGTCACTACGGCATAGCGGAAGACTTCACCACAGCGCCGCCTGATTTTTCCGGTGAGTTCCAGTGCGCCGCGCTTTTCAATGCGTTGCAGAACGGTCAGTAGTTCTAACGGTGCTATCTGGTCAATTGGGCGCTTGCCGATATAAGGAAATACGTTGTTATCGAAGCCACGCATGACGGTATCCGCATATTCTGGTGTCCATGTCGCAAGTTTGGAGGTGTGCCATTCGCGGGCAATATCTTCAAAGGTATTTTTAGCCGGATACTTTAAGGCAATCTTTTCCGCTTTACGGGCATCACTGGGGTTGGTGCCATTGGCTAAAGCTGATTTTGCTTCTTCACGTTGGCGGCGAGCATCAGCCAGTGATACGGGGCCATAGACACCAAATGAAATCATATGAGCCTTGCCGCCAAATTGATAACGGAAACGCCAACCTTTCACTCCATTAGGGGAAATGATGAGTGATAAGCCTTTGCCATCATTGAGTGTATAAGCCTTGTCTGTCGGCTTGGCGGATCGGATTTTGAAGTCATTTAGCAGCATTTTTGTATAACCATAAGATCGAACCTAGCGTTATACAACATTCTATACAAGTTTTGCGTAGCTGTTACGGGTATTTTTGAGATTTCTTTGGACGTGGATTTTTATAACACAGTTGTTTTTAAAGGTTTTTTAGACTTTATTGAACATCTTGAGAAGTGCTAATGGTGTCCCCGACTGGAATCGAACCAGTAACTAGCCCTTAGGAGGGGCTTGTTATATCCGTTTAACTACGGGGACCCGGTCATCGGCTGAGTGGTTGCCGGTGAAGTGTGCTGCCGGGGTATTATACGCATTTTGAGCCAGATAATAAGCAGTCGACTGCCTGTTTGGTTACTCTGTCACCAACTTAGGGTGAAAAAGTAGTGGTTACTACAAAAAGACAATAATTTATGACGATATCTTACGTTCTGTTGGGTGTTTGGGAAAGGAAGGGCTGAACTGCCCCGAGGCCATAACAGATTGAAAAACGATAAAAATAGTATGGCTTCGGAGCAAATGGCAGGTTACGGCATCAGCTTTTCTTAACAAACTCTGATTTTAACTTCATTGGGCCAAACCCATCAATTTTACAATCGATATTATGATCCCCTTCAACCAAACGGATGCCTTTCACTTTAGTACCGATTTTCAGCGTTGAAGAGCTGCCTTTCACTTTCAGATCCTTAACCACTGTCACTGAGTCACCATCAGCCAACAAATTACCATTGGCATCTCGTACCACCAGGTCGTCTTGCGACGTTGCAGACGGGGTGCTTTCCGACCACTCATGACCACACTCCGGGCAATTCAGTTGTTCCCCTTCTTGCCATGTAAATTCAGAACTACATTTTGGACAGTTTGGTAAATCCTGCACGGTAACCTCTTGAAATTAAATTGAATAAATATTAAAAAGTGATAAATAGTAAACTACTATAGCTATGATCACATATTTTAGACTTTTTATCACGTTTACCTGCGGTTATTCCTGTGACGATGATGGCTTTTGGGCTATTTCGTCACCTTTTTAGGCTGATGTGTCATGTCGCTTCGGATCTGCGCGTGGCTTATCAACGCAAAAATAAAAGTGCCACCAATGATGTTACCCGCGAGTGTTGGCAGAGCGAATGGATAAACAAATTGTTGCCACGGCAAAGAACCGTTAAACACCAGATAGAAGATTTCTACCGAACCGACAACGATATGTGTCAGGTCGCATAATGCAACTAAATAGGTCATCAGGAAGATCAACCAAATCTTGGCTCCCTCAGCCGAGGGTATCATCCATACCATCGTGGCAATTATCCAGCCAGAGAATATCCCATTGGCGAACATCTCGGCCGGTGAGTTTTCCATGACCCCTTGTGCGAGTGTCCTCGTCGAATACCGGCATATGAATAAAGGAGTAGGCCGCCAGCCCGGTACCTATCAGGTTGCCTAATAACACCAACCCCCATAGTCGGAATAATAGAATAAAATTTCTTAAACTGGGTTTTTGCATGATGGGCAGCACAGGGGTGACAGTATTCTCAGTAAATAGCTGCTGACGCGCCATGATAACAATGATAAAACCGAAGGTATAACCGACATTTTCCAGTAAAAAACTGGCTGGATTGTCAGGTAACCTGGCATGGAAAATACCTTTGCTATCAGGGAAGCCCCCATCGAAAGTCCGGCAGCGATGGCTGACCACAGCAGCGCAAAGCTATCACGTTCTAATTCTTTTTCACCATCAAGGCGGATGAGTTCATGAATTGCTGCCGCTTTCGAGGGCAGCTTCTTTTCATTAACTTCAATCTCTTTTCCCTGTTTTTGTTCATCACTTCCTACTTTCAGTTCCCCCTTATTCTGAGACGGTTTCTCATCATCCATCAGGCTCTCCCAATTGACAGCGAAAATAATTGATATGGGTTAATCACAATAAAATGAGGAGATACTAAAGTAATAAGCGTAGTCCTAATTATTGTTTACGGAAGGAAACCAGGGAGGCAATCAGTGGATAAAATATCTACGTGATGTAACATAAAAAGTAACAAAACTTTAACTTTGTTGTTTTTTTCTACAGAAAATTGATCTTATGCCGAATATTACCCCTATATGGGTAGTGGGAGTGTTAGGCCCACGCTACGTAAGGATTCGGCCTTATGTTATCATTCGGTTTTCCCATAATTATAACCCTGACGAATGGAAAGAAATCCTTCATGCTGGAAGCTAAAAATCTGACCTGTGTCCGAGATGAACGAAGCTTATTTCAACAGTTAAGTTTCTGTGTGGCGGCGGGAGAGATAGTGCAGGTTGAAGGGCAGAATGGCGCGGGGAAAACCAGCTTATTGCGGATTTTAGCCGGGTTGGCCGATGCCGATGAAGGGCAGGTGTACTGGCAAGGGGCGAACATCCGCCGTGATCGTGCCAAATACCATCAGGATTTATTGTTTTTGGGCCATCAGCCGGGGATTAAATCGGTACTGACCCCGTTTGAGAATTTGGCATTTTATCAGTCGGTATTTCAGCCAGCGGACAGCGCCGCTATTTGGCAGGCGTTGTCGCAAGTTGGGCTAGTGGGTTACGAAGACCTGCCTGTGTCGCAACTCTCCGCTGGGCAGCAACGTCGGGTCGCATTGGCCCGTTTATGGCTGAGTCAGGCACCGCTGTGGATCTTGGATGAACCGCTGACGGCGATTGATAAACAAGGTGTTAGCACATTACTGGATCTGTTTGTGCATCATGCTGCTAACGGGGGCATGGTGTTGCTGACTACCCATCAGGATTTACATGGCGTTAGCCAGAATGTGCGTAAGATCCGTTTAACCAACGCGCAGGAGAACTAATGTTTATCAGCGTGTTGCGCCGTGAATTAAAGATAGCGTTCAGAAAAGGCGCGGAAATTGTTAACCCGCTCTGGTTTTTCCTGATCGTCATCACGTTATTCCCGCTGGGGATCGGCCCTGAGCCGCAATTACTGGCGCGTATTGCGCCGGGGATTGTCTGGGTGGCTGCGTTGTTAGCGTCGCTGCTCTCGCTAGAGCGGCTGTTTCGTGATGATTTTTACGACGGCTCGCTTGAACAACTGCTGCTGTTGCCCTCGCCGCTGCCACTCACGGTATTAGGCAAAGTGTGTGCTCACTGGGTGGTGACTGGGCTGCCGTTACTTATTTTATCGCCGCTGGTGGCATTGCTCCTTTCTCTGGATAGCAATACCGCCATCGCAATGGCGCTGACGCTACTGCTGGGCACGCCAACATTGAGTTTTATCGGGGCTATTGGGGTAGCTCTGACGGTTGGGTTACGCAAAGGCGGTGTGTTGTTGAGTTTATTAGTTCTGCCGCTGTATATCCCGGTGTTGATATTTGCTACCGCTGCCATTGATGCAGCATCGATGTCGATGCCGATTGATGGTTATCTGGCCATTCTGGGGGCGATGCTGGCAGGGAGTGCAACGCTTGCGCCTTTTGCTACAGCGGCGGCGTTGAGAGTCAGTGTGCACTAACTATTTATATTTGATGCCATAAAAAGAAGTCGTAAAAAATACATATTTTCAAAAGGTTAAATACGGTAGCCAACGCAGTCAGAGCAGATTGTGCGCCGTACCTTGCAGCGGTATTACCGCTGCGGCAATGTCAGCCCAATTTTTACAGTGAGCAATGAAAAATGTGGAAATGGTTTCATCAATTCGCTAAACCCGAGCGACTTTATCAGCTATGTGGCCGGTTTATCCCGTGGCTTGGCATTGGGGCATTTGTTTGCCTGATCGTCGGCTGGGTGTGGGGATTCGGTTTCGCCCCTTCGGATTATCAGCAAGGTAACAGTTTCCGCATCATTTATTTGCATGTTCCGGCGGCGATATGGTCGATGGGCATATATATGTCGATGGCAATCGCTGCGTTTGTCGGATTGGTGTGGCAAATGAAAATGTCTGATAACGTTGTTGCGGCGATGGCTCCGGTTGGAGCGGTATTCACCTTTATTGCGCTGGTCACTGGCTCTGCGTGGGGCAAACCGATGTGGGGAACCTGGTGGATTTGGGATGCCCGCTTGACCTCAGAGTTGGTGCTGTTATTTCTCTATCTTGGCGTAATTGCGCTGTATAACGCCTTCGAAGACCGCAAGCTGGCGGGGCGGGCTGCCGGCATTCTGGTGCTGGTGGGCGTGGTCAATATACCTATCATTCATTTCTCCGTGGTGTGGTGGAACACCCTACACCAAGGTTCAACCAATATGCAGCAAAGCATTGATCCCAGTATGCGCTCACCGTTGCGTTGGGCGATTTTCGGTTTATTTGCTGTTTTTTGCCACGCTGACATTAATGCGTTTGCGCAATCTGATTTTGCAGCAAGAGCGCCATCGCCCTTGGGTTGCCGCCCTGTTACGTAAGGAGCCACGCATATGACCCCAGCCTTTGACTCGTGGATGGCTTTTTTTATGATGGGCGGTTATGCCTTTTATGTCTGGCTGGCGGTAGCGGTTACCGTCTTATCTCTGCTCGGTTTGTGGGTACACACTTGCTGGCAGCATAAACAGCTATTAGCCGATATTCAGCGCCGCCAGGCCAGAGAACAACGTATTCGTCAGGCACAATTAAACCAGACAAACAGCGACATCAGTTTGCAGGAGAAACAACCGTGAATCCACGTAGGAAAAGCCGGCTCTATTTGGCCATTGTGGTGCTGATCGGTGTCGGTCTGACCGTCACTTTGGTGCTGTATGCGTTGCGTTCAAATATTGACTTGTTTTATACGCCTGGCGAAATTCTGCAAGGGAAAGGTGAGCGCCATGAGAAGCCAGAGATTGGCCAGCGCCTTCGGATTGGCGGCATGGTGATGCCTGGTACGGTGAAACGTGATGCCAAGACGTTGGAGGTGAGTTTTAAGGTCTATGATGCCCGTGGTGCGGTCACCGTCACTTATACCGGCATTTTACCGGACTTGTTCCGTGAGGGGCAGGGGGTGGTAGCACAAGGGGTATTCGCCGAAGGTAACACTATCAATGCTAAAGAAGTCTTAGCCAAGCATGATGAAAAATATACGCCGCCAGAGGTTGAAGAAGCGATGAAAGAGAATCATACCCGCCCGGCTGCGGCCTATGGTGAGGGCAATGCCTCATGATGCCTGAAATTGGCAGTTTCTTATTATGTTTGGCGCTGGCAATTTCGCTATTGCTGAGTTTGTATCCGCAGTGGGGAGCCGCGCGCCAGGATGCTCGCATGATGGCCGTGGGCCGGCCGCTCACCTACGGCATGTTTGCCACCATCACCCTGTCATTTATATGTCTGGTATATGCATTTGTAGTGAATGATTTTACCGTCTCCTATGTGGCGGCGAACTCAAACTCGCAATTACCGGTCTATTACCGTATTGCTGCCACCTGGGGAGCACATGAAGGCTCGCTATTACTATGGGTATTACTGCTGAGTTGCTGGTCACTGGCCGTTGCGCTGTTTAGCCGTTCGATGCCTGAAGATGCGGTGGCTCGCGTGTTGTCAGTGCTGGGGATGATTACCGGCGGTTTCTTACTGTTCATTATTCTGACCTCAAATCCGTTTAGCCGCACCTTGCCGGGGTTCCCGATTGATGGTGGCGATTTGAACCCACTGTTGCAGGATGTCGGGTTGATTTTCCATCCTCCTCTCCTTTATATGGGATATGTCGGTTTCTCGGTCGCTTTCGCTTTTGCCATTGCCTCATTAATGGCCGGCCGCTTGGACAGTGCCTGGGCGCGCTGGTCGCGGCCCTGGACACAAGCGGCATGGGTGTTCCTGACCATGGGGATCGTACTGGGATCGGCGTGGGCTTACTATGAATTAGGCTGGGGTGGCTGGTGGTTCTGGGATCCGGTGGAAAATGCCTCCTTTATGCCGTGGTTGGCCGGTACTGCGCTGATTCACTCACTGGCAGTTACCGAGAAGCGTGGCACCTTCAAAGCGTGGACGGTATTGCTGGCGATTACCGCATTCTCACTGTGCTTAATGGGCACCTTCCTGGTGCGTTCCGGCGTGCTGGTTTCAGTACACTCCTTTGCCTCTGATCCGGCGCGTGGCATGTTTATCCTCGCCTATCTGGTGATTGTCATCGGTGGTTCGCTCCTGTTGTATGCGGTAAAAGGCGCACAAGTACGCAGCCGTACACAACATGAGGTGTTCTCGCGTGAGACTTTCCTGCTCAGTAACAATGTGTTGCTAATTGCCGCGATGCTGGTGGTGTTACTGGGTACCTTGTTGCCGCTGGTTCACAAGCAGCTTGGGCTGGGCAGTATTTCAATCGGAGAGCCGTTCTTTAATACCATGTTCACCTGGTTGATGGCACCGATGGCGCTGCTGATGGGGATTGGGCCATTGGTGCGCTGGCGCAGAGACGAACCCAGTAAGCTATGGGCGCGTTTGGGCGTAGCGCTGGTTGTCACGCTGTTGTTATCGATATTGGTACCGTGGCTGATGCAGGACACCATTGCCGGTATGACGGTGGTCGGGTTGATGATGGCCATTTGGGTCATTATCCTGACATTGATGGAACTGCATGAGCGAGCAACACATCGATATAGCTTCTGGCGTGGCCTGACTCACCTTTCCCGCAGCCACTGGGGAATGGTGCTGGGCCATCTTGGGGTTGCCGTCACGGTGATAGGCATTGCTTTTAGCCAGAACTACAGTGTTGAGCGAGATGTGCGCATGAAGGCCGGTGATAGCATTGATATCCATGATTATCACTTCGTTTTCCGCGATGTTCACGATATTAAAGGGCCGAACTATACCGGTGGTGTTGGTATTATTGATGTCACCCGTCATGGCAAGGTGGAAGCCACCTTACATGCGGAAAAACGCTATTACAGTGTCTCCCGTTCAATGATGACAGAAGCTGCCATTGACGGCGGTTTTACCCGTGACCTTTACGCCGCGCTAGGTGAAGAGTTGGATGATGGCTCATGGGCGGTACGCTTGTATTACAAGCCATTTGTGCGCTGGATATGGTTTGGCGGGGTATTTATGGCCCTCGGCGGCCTCTTCTGTATGTTCGATCCACGTTATCGGATGAGTAAAAAGCTAAAACGCGCGGCCGCATCGGAGGCAAAATAATGAAAGCACCGACTTCATTTAATAAGCTGATGTTTATTCCGCTGGTGCTGTTTTTGCTGCTGGTGGTGGCGTTTTTAGTGCAACTGACCCGTAATGCCAATGGCGATGATCCGACGATGCTGGAGTCTGCACTGATTGGTAAACCCGTGCCCGCGTTTAAACTGGAATCCCTTGATAAACCGGGTAAAATCTTTGATCAAGCGGTATTGCATGACGGCAAGCCGATGTTGCTCAACGTCTGGGCAACCTGGTGCCCAACTTGCCGGGCGGAGCATCAATATCTGAATAAACTGGCCGCGCAGGGCATCCGCGTGGTTGGGCTGAATTATAAAGATGATCGCGGCAAAGCGGTGCAGTGGCTCAATTCGCTCGGTAACCCATATGCGCTGAGTTTGTATGATGGTGATGGCATGTTGGGATTGGATCTTGGTGTCTATGGCGCACCGGAGACTTTCCTGATCGACGGTCAGGGTATTATCCGTTATCGCCATGCCGGTGATCTCAACGATCGCGTTTGGTTGCAGGAAATTTTGCCGCTGTATAACAAGTATCAGGGGGGCGCATGAGGTTACTTAGCCTAATGTTTGGCTTGATGCTGAGTTGCAGTGTGTTCGCCGCGATCGATACGTATACTTTCAAATCAGAGGCGCAGGAGCAGCAGTATCGTGAACTGACCGAGCAGTTGCGCTGCCCTAAGTGTCAGAACAATAGCATTGCTGATTCTAATGCCATTATTGCTGCGGATATGCGCGCCAAAGTGTATGAACTGCAGCAGCAGGGAAATTCCAAACAGCAAGTTATTGATTATATGGTGGCCCGCTACGGTAATTTCGTAACTTATGAACCCCCCGTGACTGCCGCGACCTTGATTCTCTGGGTCGGCCCGATACTGTTTGTGTTGATGGGGACGACGATAGTGATATTGCGCGCTCGGCGTCGGGTGGAAAAAGAAGCCCCACTTTCAGCGCAAGAGCAGCAGCGGCTACAAGATTTGTTGTCTGAAAAAAACGTACAGGCTGGAAAAAATGTGCCGGTCCGACAAAACCCCACTGACAGGAAACAACCATAATGGCATTTTGGTTAATAGTGATCATTTTGCTGGCGGTCGCGGGTGCCTTATTCGTCATTCCGGCCATGCGACAAAATGCGAATACCCCAGTAACCACCCGTGATGAGCTAAATAAGGCGATTTATCAGGACCGGTTATCTGAACTGGCAGAAGATGAAGCGCAGGGCGTGGTAGCACAACGGCCTGAGCTGATTAAAGAGCTGCAACAAAACTTGCTGACCGACATCCCACAACCAGAGGGTGCTCAAAGCAGCATCACTCAACTGCCATCGGCTGGCGAAATAGGCCCAATCAACCGTTGGGCATTATTACCCGGTGTGGTGGTTATGGTGGTTGTTGCTGTGGGGTTATATCTGAAAACCGGTGGGTTGGCTCAGGTGCAGGCATGGCATCAGGTTGAGGCGCAAATGCCTGAGTTGCGAGCCAGAGTCGCTAACGAACGGGCTGAACCTTTGACAATGGAAGAGGTGGCACGTTTAGGGCTGGGGCTGCGCACCTCATTGCAGCAGGATACAGGTAACGTCAACGACTGGATGATGCTGGGGCGAGTGGGGATGGCGCTCAACAATGCGACAACCGCAACGCAAGCTTTTGCGAAAGCATATCAGTTAGCACCCGATAATGAAGAGGTCAGACTCGGCTATGCCGAAGTGCTGACTCGCTCCAATGATCCGCAGGATAATCAGTTAGCTACCCAGATGTTGCGCACAATGGTTGGGCAAAATCATACCAATCTGCGTGCGATGAGCTTATTGGCTTTTAATGCTTTTGAACAGGGTGATTTCAAACAAGCCATTGGTGCGTGGGAAGTTATGCTAAAATTGTTGCCTGCTGGTGATTCTCGCGTCGACGTGATAAAACGCAGTATTGCGCAAGCCAAATCGCAGGCAGGGCAGGAAACAGCTACACTGGGAATAGAGGTATCATTATCTTCAGATGCCGCCCAAAATTTACCTCGACGGGGAACACTGATTATATCGGTAACCGACGGTACAAATCCGATACCGGTTGCTGTAAAGCGACTGCCGCTGAACCGTTTCCCGCTATCAATTACGCTGGATGATAGCAATGCAATGATGCCTGAGCGTTTGCTCTCATCCTTGCATCAGGTGAAAGTGCGTGCACGTATCTCACTGGATGGCACTGCCAATCCGCAATCTGGCGACTGGTTCGGTGAGAGTATGGTGCAGGACTTTAATGGGGCGGGGCAGTCAGGCAATCAAAAAGTAGGTATTCAACCTATTAGTGTTCAGATAAACAGACAAACCCCTTAAGTGAAAGGGGCTAGCAAGATTTCATGGAGAAGAATATGAACTACCGCCTGACTGGGCTGGCTTTTGCAACCGTGCTATTAGTAGGGTGCGCCAGTAGCTCGCCGGATCACATGGAGCAGGGGCGCTCGGATCCACTCGAAGGTTTTAACCGGGCAATGTTCAATTTTAACTATGAGGTTCTTGACCCTTATATTGTCCGCCCGGTGGCGGTTGTTTGGCGGGATTACGTGCCACAGCCAGCACGTAATGGCACGAGTAACTTCCTCAGCAATCTGGAAGAGCCAGCCAGTATGGTGAATAGCTTCCTGGTCGGTGATCCGTATAACGCCATGAAGCACTTCAACCGCTTCTTCCTAAATACCATACTGGGGATGGGGGGGCTTATCGATGTTGCCAGTATGGCTAACCCAAAACTGGCTAAACAAGTTCCTCATCGCTTTGGGAGTACGTTAGGTCATTATAATGTCGGTTACGGCCCTTACGTGGTACTACCGGGTTATGGTAGCTTTACGATCCGTGAGGATGGCGGTAACGCGGTTGATTACGTCTATCCGGTGCTGAGTTATCTGACGTTCTGGATGTCGGCGGGCAAATGGATGGTTGAAGGCATTGAAACCCGGGCGCAGTTGTTGGATTCGGATGGTTTGCTGCGTAACTCATCAGACCCTTATTTGATGATGCGCGAAGCTTACTTCCAACGTAATGACTTCCTGGCGAGCGGTGGCCAATTGAAAGTAGAAGTTAACTCGAATGCTCAAGCTATTCAGAACGATCTGGACAGTATCGATTCAGCCAACTGATATCGCTTCTGACACTAGTCGATAAAAAAGCGCCTTGCGGCGCTTTTTTATCGACATAATCCGAGAAATAATCGGTTATTAGAATGTGTAGTTAAAGTTCACGCCGTACAGCAGTGCAGTACCTTTAGAGTCAAACTCATAGGTTGTTGCGCCCAATGCTGTAGGGGTTTTTTCCTTGATGTGCACGTTCTGGCCGTGCATATAGGAAATACCCACGTCAACAGAGGCATCTTTGTTGAAAGCGTAGGTCGTACCGGCACTGATCCAGAAACGATCTTGGTCTGGAATCGAGATGGTACGGTTATCTGCGGGAACCGGGCTATCATCAAAGGCGATACCGGTACGGAAGGTCCAACTGTCATCGTAATAATAGGTGGTACCCAGCGCAATACGGTAGGCGTCTCTAAAGCCTTCATGCTTTTCAAACAGTGTCTGGCCATTCGTACCGGTTGCTTTCAGTTCTTGGAACTGGCTCCAACTGGTGTACGCCATGCTGTAGTGAATCGCCCATTGTGGTGCTACTTTGTTGTAGCCGGACACTTCCCAGACTTCAGGCAGATTCAGGGTTAGAGCACCAGGGACTGTTTGACCGCCCAATCCACCTGCTTGGCGAGGTAATTGGTTACTGTAATCGCCATCAAAATCAATTTTCACTTTGGAACGATAGGTGAAGCTATAACGGTTTTCTTTATCAACTTCATACAGAACCCCCGCATTCCAACCATAGCCCCATTTTGTCCCTTCCATACGGGTGACTTCAGTACTGTACGGTAAACGACCGCCACCGGCTTCACCGAGATGACGCACAATCTTGGCATCGGCATAAACCGCATCAAAGCCTAAACCGAAGCTGAAGTTTTCATTCAGACGGTAAGCCGCGCTTAGATTCAGGTTAGCGGTTTTCAGGTCAGTCTCGCCACCCAATGAGCCGGCGACATAGTCATCATTGAATTTGGTCGCCAGGCCGTAGTTTGAGGTACCGGACGCACCAATCGCCCATTGTTCATTTAATGGCATAATAAAGTGGATATTCGGTATCCACTCTGATGGTGCGATATTGTTGGCATTAGTGCTTCTGCCGCTTGGTGACGTCCCGCTGATGTCAACGCTTGGATCAACATAAACGAAGCCGCCAGAGAAAGAAGGGCGATCGAACAAAGTCATTGCGGCGGGGTTGCGGCTACCAACAGATGCGTTGTCGGCAACAGCGCCTTCACCAGAGAAAGAGCGTCCCAAGGCAGCGGCTGAATATTCATTCAACTGAAAGCCGGCCGCAGAAACGTTCGAAGAGATGATTGCCACTGCAGCTGCCAGAGCTGATCGGGTAAACAGGTTTTTCTGGTTCATGACCAAAACCTCATTATTTTAATTAATGTTACATACCGTAACAAGAGAATGCGGGATTGTAGGGTCCGTTTTCGGTCAGACAAAGCAGACCAGTGGCTGAAGTATAGGTCTGACCTGTGTGAGTGTTGCAAGTATGTTTTGTGATTTGTTCAATTTCAATTGCAAAAAATAGACGTAGTTAACAAAAATCTCACAATTTAGCAGCAATTATTACATTATTGATGAGCGAACAAACAATTTTAGTGTGATTTCCGTCACTTAATAGGCTTATAAACAGTAAGTCCTAGTGCCTTGCGCATTGCAGTAGTAAAATGAAGAAAGAGAAAATATTTTTGTGCCATGTCTGTTTTGTGCGAGTTAATCGGCAATAGGACTTATTTTGAAATGTCCGTTGAGGAGAATTGAAGATGTCAGATGCAAGTATTCGATCAACAAACAATCGCTGTAGCGCTGAAGAAACTGCCGCTTGCTGCTGCGTCGATGTCGGCACGATAATGGACAATACTGACTGCACAGCCTCTTACAGTTGCGTGTTTGATAACCGTGCTGAAGCTGAAACCATGCTGAAATCGTTGAGTGAAAAAGCGCGTGCGGTTGAATCCGACCCTTGTCTGATTGAGCATACGTTGGAAGAGACGGACGGCGGTGTTCGTTTAACCATTGATTTCACTTTTGCTTGCCAGGCAGAAACGATGATTTTCCAGCTTGGGCTGCGTTAAGGTCTAAGCAAGCACTTTAAGCAAAAAAGTGAGACAAATAATACCAAGCGCGAAGCTAATTGCTTTGCGTTTTTTTTTAATCATTCCTCGCGTGAATTTATTTAGCTAGCTTTATCATCTTAACGTGATGTTATTTTGCCTCACAGAATTTCCCGCCGGTTTTTTTGTTCTGAAAAGTTGCTCCTGCTCCCACTTTCCTGTTCTGTCGGTTTGCCAAATGTAAATGTTTGGTTAACAATGATGGGATCAGGTCAGACCTGTTATTTATTACTCTTTAGTGAAAGCCACTTTTATTTATCAGGAGCGTTTATGAGTAAGCCATTACCGCTAGTGACGCACCAGGGCGGTCGCATTGCAATAGTCAGCGGCCTGCGCACTCCTTTTGCCAAGCAGGCAACTGCTTATCATGGCGTACCGGCTGTAGACTTAGGCAAAATGGTCGTAAGCGAATTGATGGCCAGAAGTGGGGTTGCTCCTGAGTTAATCGATCAACTGGTGTTTGGCCAGGTGGTACAAATGCCTGAAGCGCCTAATATTGCCCGCGAAATTGTGTTAGGTACCGGTATGAGTGTTCACACTGACGCATACAGCGTCTCGCGTGCCTGTGCGACCAGCTTTCAGGCGGTAGCCAATGTAGCTGAAAGTATTATTGCCGGTTCAGTGACCGTCGCGATAGCCGGTGGCGCAGATTCTTCATCGGTGTTGCCTATCGGCGTGAGTAAAGCGCTGGCGCGAACCTTGGTCGATGTGAATAAAGCCCGAACTTTATCCCAACGGCTGACATTATTCAGCCGGCTGAAGCTGCGTGATCTGCTGCCGGTCGCTCCAGCAGTAGCAGAATATTCCACCGGTTTACGGATGGGAGACACCGCCGAGCAGATGGCAAAAACCTATGGGATAAGCCGTGAAGATCAAGATGCTTTAGCTCTGCGCTCCCACCAAATGGCGGCACAAGCTTGGCAGCAAGGGTTATTACATGATGAAGTGATGACCGCCTACATTCCGCCGTACCGAGATGCTATTTCTGAAGATAATAATATCCGCAAAGATTCTACATTGGCGCAATACGCCAAATTGCGCCCAGCGTTTGATCGCCAACACGGCAGTGTCACTGCGGCGAACAGCACCCCGCTGACGGATGGGGCCGCTGCGGTCATGATGATGAGTGAGTCGAAAGCCAAAGCGTTGGGGTTACAGCCGCTGGGATATCTGCGCAGTTTTGCGTTTTCCGCCATTGATGTCTGGCAGGATATGCTGTTAGGGCCATCTTATGCCACGCCGTTGGCGCTGGATCGTGCCGGTATTACGCTGGCGGACTTGACCCTGATTGATATGCATGAAGCATTCGCGGCACAAACACTGGCAAACTTGAAAATGTTTGCCAGTGATACTTTTGCCCGTGAAAAATTGGGCCGAAATCATGCGATTGGTGAAGTTGATATGAGTAAATTCAACGTCTTAGGTGGATCAATCGCTTATGGGCATCCTTTCGCCGCAACGGGGGCGCGGATGATTACCCAAACATTGAATGAATTGCGCCGTCGTGGTGGTGGATTAGGGCTAACCACCGCCTGCGCTGCTGGTGGCTTAGGTGCAGCGATGATTCTGGAGGTGGAGTAATGAGCCAGGAAGATATTATCCATAACAGTGATGATGTGCTTATGCCAAAGGCAATAGCACCAGCGACTTCAGTATTTACCCTCAGTGTGCGGCCAGACAATATTGGTATTATCACCATTGATGTTGTGGGCGAAAAGGTAAATACCTTAAAGGCTGAATTTGCTGAACAAATCACCGAGATATTGCAACAAGCGCAGGCCTTATCCGGATTGCAGGGGCTGGTAATTATATCTGGCAAACCAGACTCATTTGTTGCTGGTGCGGATATCGCCATGATTGCCGCTTGCCGTACGGCACAGGATGCTCGGGTATTGGCACAAAAAGGGCAAGCAACGCTGGCACAAATCGCGGCCTTTCCGGTGCCGGTGGTTGCTGCTATCCACGGTGCTTGTTTGGGCGGGGGGCTGGAATTGGCTCTGGCTTGTCATAGCCGAATTTGTTCTCTGGATGATAAAACGGTGCTTGGATTGCCGGAAGTGCAGCTTGGCTTACTTCCCGGTTCGGGGGGAACGCAACGTTTGCCACGTTTGATTGGCGTCAGCAAGGCGCTGGATATGATACTGACCGGCAGGCAGGTTCGCGCGCGTCAGGCACTTAAAATGGGGCTGGTGGATGATATCGTGCCACTGGATATCTTATTGGATGTCGCTATCGCACGCGCCAAGGCTGGCTGGCTTGACCGCCCAACACTGCCGTGGCAAGAGCGTTTGCTCAGTGGCCCGCTGGGTAAGGCAATATTATTTAACGTGGTGCGTAAGAAGACACGGGCGAAGACCAAAGGTCATTATCCTGCAACTGAACACATTATTGATGTGATACGCAAAGGCCTGGATCATGGCGGCCCGAGCGGTTATGAAGCTGAGGCCAGAGCATTTGGTGATTTGGCGATGTCCCCTCAATCTGCCGCATTACGCAGTTTGTTCTTTGCCACCACCTCGCTGAAAAAAGAGACGGGGGGGGCGGCACAACCTCGTGCTATCCATCGTGTTGGCGTCTTAGGCGGCGGTCTGATGGGTGGCGGTATTGCCAATGTAACCGCTACCCGTGCGGGTTTGCCGGTGCGAATTAAAGATATCAACCCACAGGGAATTAATCTGGCGTTGAAATATACCTGGGATGCGCTGGGTAAACGGGTGCGCAATAAGAGAATGCGCCCGGCGGAGCGGCAGCGCCAGATGATGCTGATTTCCGGTACTACCGATTATTGCGGTTTTGATAATGTAGATATTGTTGTTGAAGCAGTATTTGAAGATTTAGCATTGAAGCAGCAAATGGTTGCCGATATCGAGCGTGTCGGTGCGCCACACACTATTTTTGCCTCCAATACGTCCTCGTTACCCATTAGCCAGATAGCCGCACAAGCGCAGCGGCCAGAGCAGGTAATTGGTCTGCACTACTTTAGCCCGGTAGATAAGATGCCACTGGTAGAGGTTATTCCTCATGAGAAAACCAGTGAAGAAACTATTGCTACTACAGTCGCTTTGGCTCGAAAACAGGGTAAAACAGCCATTGTGGTAGCTGATCGTGCCGGGTTCTATGTAAATCGTATTTTGGCTCCTTATATCAATGAAGCCGCGCGCTGTTTGCTAGACGGCGAGCCTATCGATTCCATCGATAAAGCGTTGGTGGACTTTGGTTTTCCGGTTGGCCCGATTACGCTGCTTGATGAAGTGGGAATTGATGTCGGGACCAAAATTATGCCTATCTTGGTTGAGCAATTAGGGCCACGTTTTGCAGCTCCGCCCTCTTTTGAGGTGATCTTGAAGGATGGGCGCAAAGGGCGGAAAAATGGCCGTGGTTTTTATTTATATCCAAAAGCGGTATATCCAACTACGCAAACCAAAGGCTTTACGTGGAAGAGACGCCCGCCAAAACAGGTGGATGTAAGTGTTTACACTCTTCTGGGCATCACTCCGAAGGCTCATCTCGAAGCCACGGTGATTGCACAGCGTTGTACCATGATGATGTTGAACGAAGCTGTGCGCTGTCTGGATGAGTCTATTATTCGTAACCCGCGAGATGGGGATATCGGCGCGGTGTTCGGCATTGGCTTCCCGCCGTTCCTCGGCGGCCCTTTCCGTTATCTGGATAGCCTGGGGGCGGAGAAGGTGGTAAAAACGCTTCAGTTATTGACGCAGCAGTATGGCGAGCGTTTTGAGCCTTGCCAGCGGTTGGTGACAATGGCGCAGCAGCAGCAGCTATTTTATCCACAGGAAACGGCACCAGCAGAATAGACAATTTAGGCCACTTATTGAGTAATTTGATGACTAACGTTAAGTGGCCGAACGTCTATAATTAAGAGTGTGAGCAGGATCACCACCTGTAATTCTTAGCGCTAAGGTGGCTGTACACACGGGGCAACCCGCGCTACCTTAGCCTGAATCACGCGAAGTAACCATTTGTGTGAAAATGAATTAAAAGCCATTTATTGTTAAGGTTATAGAGTTTAGATTAAGCTGTTGACAAGGTTATTATGTAACCAGTTAGGGTTGGCTGCTGGTTTACCGGAGTAAAAAACAGCCATTTTCTTTACGTTAAGTTTCAGGCAAAATGCCCGGCCGCCATAGAGAGACGGCGCGATATCGTTATGAAGTTTCTTTGCTCTTGGGCAAAGGTTTCGGCGATACAGCACGCGAAGCGTTTCTGTATAGCGTTATTTTGTTAACAAAAACGGTGCAATATGCAAGTTTTCATTATGCGTCACGGTGACGCGGCCCTTGATGCAGCAAGTGATGCTCAACGGCCTCTAACTCTGTGTGGTCAGGATGAATCACGTCAGATAGCCTGCTGGCTAAACGATCAGTCTGTGGATGTAGAGCAGATTCTGGTCAGCCCTTATTTGCGCGCAGGGCAGACATTGGATGTGGTGCGTGAAGTGATGGTTCTGCCACAAGAGCAGGAAGTCATGCCAGAGTTAACGCCGGGTGGGGATGCGGCTTTTATTTGTTCCTATTTGCAGGTGTTGGCAAAAGAAGATTGCGCTTCAGTGTTGATAATCTCGCACTTGCCGCTGGTTGGGTATCTGGTTTCAGAACTTTGCCCAGATCAGTGTCCGCCGATGTTTGCTACCTCGGCTATTGCCTGTGTTGACCTGAATGGTGATACCGGAAGAGGTACGTTCGATTGGCAAGTCAGCCCGTCACAATTGATGGCCAAGGCATGTCACGGCTAACATGGTATTAATCAATGTTCAAATGGCGCGGCATCTCTGTCGCGCTTTTGTTTTTCTGCCAAACGCTATTTTGTATAACCTGCTGATATTGACTACTGCGCCAACTCAATTAATACCAAGAGTGCCGCCGTTCCACCCCACTCTTTGGGCGCCTGATGGAATGCCAGTACATCGGGATGTTGCGCCAGCCACAGCGGTGTTTGCTGTTTCAGAACATGCTTGCCATGACCATGCATGACGCAGGCACAATGCACATGTTCACGTTTGCACGCCGCAATTAATGCGCCCAGCTCTTGCTTGGCTTGTTTTTGTGTTAATCCGTGTAAATCCAAAAACATATCAGGTGGGTAGTCGCCACGGCGTAATTTTTTTACTTCAAAATGGTCAACGCCAGGTCGTACATAGCGCGTCGGGCCTTCGCTATCGAGTTGCGGTTGAAATTCATCAGAAAAATAATAGCTGGCATCAACCTGTTCTTGCAGCAATCGTTCAGGGGCAATTCTCTTCCCTAATTTGGGTGGCTCCCGGTGCAGAATGGTGTCTTGTTTGAGCTTTTTTGTCCCGGCTATCGATTCTTTAAATAGCTGTAACTCATCAGTCGTCAGGTGATATTTATTTTTCATTATCGATTCATTGTACTTATGCAATTACCTCAGTTTACCTGTTGAGAGTCATCTGTCTAAATAAATGTGGATATAGAGTTGGCGGCTTCAAGGCGTATTTTATTATTCGGTTATCATTCAACTGATCTATTGCTGCTGATTTGTCGCGGGCTTCATGGCAAACTAGGGCATAAATAGTGAATTTACGCTCGTAATGATGTTACATACAGTAGCTGGAGAATACCTTGGACAAAATTTTCGTCGATGAAGCAGTCAATGAGCTGCACACCATTCAGGATATGCTGCGCTGGACAGTGAGTCGTTTTAATGCCGCCAACATTTTCTATGGTCACGGCACGGATAATCCGTGGGACGAAGCCGTACAACTGGTTTTCCCAAGTCTGTTTTTGCCGATAGATATTCCAGAGGAAATACGCAGTGCGCGCCTGACCTCCAGCGAGCGTCACCGCATTGTTGAGCGAGTTATTCGCCGAGTCAACGAGCGCATTCCGGTAGCTTACCTGACTAACAAAGCCTGGTTCTGTGGCATGGAATATTATGTTGATGAGCGCGTTCTGGTACCGCGCTCACCGATCAGTGAACTGATCAATAACCGCTTTGATGGGCTGATTCGCCATCAACCTAAACATATTCTGGATATGTGTACCGGCAGCGGATGCATTGCCATTGCTTGCGCCTATGCTTTCCCTGACGCGGAAGTGGATGCCGTGGATATCTCCAATGACGTGTTGGCAGTAACCGAACACAACATCCAGCAGCACGCGATGGAGCATCAAGTCACGCCGATTCGCTCTGACTTGTTCCGCGATTTACCGCCGATTAAATATGATTTGATTGTCACCAACCCCCCGTACGTCGATGCTGAAGATATGGCCGATTTACCGCAAGAGTTCCGTTTCGAACCTGAACTCGGGCTGGCGGCGGGCAGCGACGGCTTAAAACTGGCGCGTCGTATTCTGGCTTGTGCGCCGGACTTTTTGCAAGATGATGGCGTGCTGATTTGTGAAGTGGGCAACAGCATGGTGCATTTGATGGATCAATATCCAGATGTGCCGTTCACCTGGCTGGAGTTTGACAATGGCGGTGATGGCGTATTTATGCTAACTAAACAGCAACTAATTGATTGTGCGCTACATTTTACTATGTATCGCGACTAACCGAATGTGTTAATACCCCCATCGTCTTCAAGGCGCAGGAGAGGCTGCCCTCGCTCGACGTCGTTGGGGTATATTAACCACAATTTTTGACTTAAAGGAGCTGTGATGGCTGGGAACAGTATTGGGCAGTTTTTCCGCGTCACCACTTTTGGTGAATCTCACGGCATCGCCTTGGGGTGTATTATTGATGGTGTGCCACCGGGTATTCCGATCACTGAAGCTGATATCCAGTTGGATCTCGATCGACGTCGTCCGGGCACATCACGCTATACCACGCAACGCCGCGAACCGGATCAGGTGCGTATTCTATCCGGTGTGTTTGACGGAGTTACCACCGGTACCAGTATCGGCTTGATGATTGAAAATACGGATCAACGTTCGCAAGATTACAGCGCCATTAAAGATGTGTTCCGTCCGGGCCACGCTGATTATACCTATGAGCAAAAATACGGTATGCGCGATTACCGTGGTGGTGGCCGTTCTTCCGCCCGTGAAACGGCGATGCGCGTCGCGGCGGGGGCAATTGCTAAAAAGTATCTGGCACAGAAGTTTGGCGTGCAGGTACGCGGTTATTTGGCACAAATCGGCGATATTAGCTGTGATTTACTTGACTGGGATTTGGTCGAACAGAACCCATTCTTCTGCCCGGATCAGAGTAAGCTGGAGCCGCTCGATGCCTTAATGCGCGAGCTGAAAAAGGCCGGTGACTCCATCGGAGCCAAGATTACGGTGGTTGCGGAAAACGTGCCAGTTGGTTTGGGTGAGCCGGTGTTCGATCGTCTGGATGCGGACTTGGCTCATGCGCTGATGAGTATCAATGCGGTGAAAGGCGTTGAAATTGGTGATGGTTTTGCTGTGGTGACCAAACGTGGCAGTGAAAACCGTGATGAAATTACGCCGCAAGGCTTCCAGAGTAACCATGCGGGGGGGATTTTAGGCGGGATCAGCAGCGGGCAACCGGTCGTTGCTCACATCGCGTTGAAGCCGACATCCAGTATTATGGTGCCGGGGCGAACCATTAACCGGCAGGGTGAAGCCGTCGAGATGGTCACCCGTGGTCGCCATGATCCTTGTGTTGGCATCCGTGCCGTGCCTATCGCTGAGGCGATGATGGCTATCGTGTTAATGGATCATCTGCTACGCCAGCGTGCGCAATGCGGTGATGTGATTTCAGACGTTCCTCGCTGGTAGGCGCAATGAAAAAATGGATCGCAGTGCCGTGGTTGGCGCTGGTAGGTGCCGTTGTGCTTACTGGCACGGCAATAGCAGCGACGCCCTGGCAACAGATTACGCACCCGGTGGCAGGTGCTGCGCAGTCGATTGGTGGTTTTGCCAATGGATGTGTAATAGGTGCATTGCCGTTACCGCTTGAGTCGGCAGATTATCAGGTTATGCGGCCAGATCAACGTCGCTATTTCGGCCACCCCGATTTACTGAATTTTATCCATCGTTTAAGTGCGCAAGCGGATAAACATCAGTTGGGTACTGTGCTGATTGGTGATATGGCAATGCCCGCCGGTGGGCGTTTTAGCAGTGGTCATGCCAGCCATCAGTCTGGTCTGGATGTTGATATCTGGCTGCAACTGCCACAACAACGCTGGAGTCAGCAACAATTGCTGAAACCCCAACCGATTGATTTGGTTGCCAGCGACGGTAAACGAGTCGTGCCTGCGCTATGGCAACCGCAAGTTGAGAGTCTGATTAAGCTGGCGGCTAAAGATAATGAAGTGACACGGATTTTTGTCAATCCGGCGATTAAAAAACAGTTGTGTCTGGATGCTGGAATTGATCGCAATTGGTTACACAAAGTGCGGCCTTGGTTCGGTCATCGTGCTCATATGCATGTAAGATTACGCTGCCCGGCAGATAGCCTGGAGTGCCTGGATCAAGACACCCCACCACCGGGTGATGGTTGCGGTGCGGAACTAGAAAGCTGGTTCCAGCCACATCAATCAAGTGCTAAACCGGGTAAAACCTTACCCCCTCCATTGCCGCCTTCATGTCAGGCTTTGTTGGATAACCATTTCGCTGCGGAATAAATCATGGATTGGTTTGCGCTGGGCCCGGCAGTTCTGGGAATATTATTTTTAGTCGCTATATTGGCCGGGTTTATTGATTCAATTGCGGGTGGCGGCGGCTTGCTTACCGTCCCGGCATTGCTGGCGATAGGGTTACCGCCTGCTCAGGTATTGGCGACCAATAAATTACAATCCGTCGGCGGGTCTTTCTCTGCCAGCCTCTATTTTATTCGCCGTGGAGCGGTTAATTTAAAAGAGCAAAAGCTGACTATAGCGCTGACCGTGGTTGGTTCAATGTTGGGCGCGATTTTAGTTCAGCATATGCGGGCTGATATTCTGCGGCAAATATTGCCGCTGCTGGTGATAGGGATTGGTGTCTATTTTCTGGTTACGCCAAAGTTGGGTGAAGCTGACCAACAGCGCCGTTTATCTGCATTACCCTTCGCCTTAATTGCCGGTGGTGGCGTCGGGTTTTATGATGGCTTTTTTGGCCCCGGAGCCGGTTCCTTCTACGCGCTAGCATTTGTTACCTTATGCGGTTTTAATCTGGCGAAATCCACCGCTCATGCCAAAGTGCTCAATTTTACCTCCAATGCTGGCAGCCTGATATTTTTTATTGTTGGCGGCAAAGTGGTGTGGAGTATCGGGCTGGTGATGCTGGTTGGTCAGGTGCTGGGCGCACGCCTTGGCGCACATATGGTATTGACCAAGGGGCAAAAATTGATCCGCCCAATGATCGTCGTGGTTTCATTTGTAATGAGCTGCAAGCTGTTATACGACAGCCACGGTAGCGAGATCTCCTCCTGGCTGGGACTACACGTTTTCGCATAACTTAAGGCATCAGCTATAGCGGTACGTTTGAGTACCACTGCTGATGCCACCTCTTACGGATCAGAGCATGACTCACGACTATCAGCAATTAATCGATATTTTTAATACCTGTTTCAGCGATAAATATAATACGCAATTGGTGAAAGGCGACGATGAACCCATCTATCTCCCCGCCGATGCCGAATTTCCTTATCATCGCGTGATTTTTGCTCATGGCTACTATGCCAGTGGAATGCATGAAATATCCCATTGGTGTATTGCCGGTGAAGAACGGCGCAAGTTGGTGGATTTTGGCTACTGGTATTGCCCGGACGGGCGTGATGCTTTAACCCAGAGCCAATTTGAAGCGGTAGAAATCAAGCCACAAGCATTGGAGTGGATGTTTTGTGTCGCTGCCGGTTTTCCCTTCAATGTCAGTTGTGACAACCTTGAAGGCGATTGCGAGCCAGACCGCATAACATTCCAGCGGAAAGTACGCGAACAGGTGCTTTGGTATCTGGAAAATGGCATATCCCCACGACCCGCAGGCTTTATTCAGGCACTGCAATCGTTTTACAATACGCCACCGTTGGCACCCGCGCTTTTCCCTTACCCGGAAGACCTGCTTTAAAACTATCCTTGGTACTTGAAGCCGCAGGGGGTTCTTGCAGCCTACCTGCAACGCCAATGACTTCGGATAGAAAATGAATATATTGAGGAAATGATGATCGCAGAGTTCGAAACGCATATTTTAGCGCAGATAGACGACATGGTAGAGCACGCCAGTGATGATGATTTGTTTGCCGGTGGCTACCTGCGCGGGCATCTGACTCTGGCGGTTGCTGAGTCTGAAGAGTTTGGTGAACACACCGCCGAGCAGCTACATGCCAGAGTGCAGACCAGCCTGGATAAAGCCATCAAAGCCGGTGAGCTTTCCCCTCCGGATCAAGTTTTGGTTTTGGGGTTGTGGGATCGTTTACTTGAGCAAGCCCAAAATCCCCTTTGTCCTTGAAGCCACAGAGATACTCGCTGCGGCTCCAACGACTTTGGGCATTGACTTCGTCATTGAGCCGCAGAAAAAATAGTGCGCAGTCGCTCCGTTAGTCTCCGGATAAGGATATACCGGAGCGCTGTTGCACCGGCCTGCCTTTCAGTAATTTTCTAACCCAAAATCGGTTTGGGTTCAATGCAGCCAGCGTTTTTGCATCCAATGGTAGCGGTTCGTCAAACATTTGCGCCGCCAAAATCTCTGCGACTAACGGCGCACTGCACAAGCCTCGTGACCCTAATGCTCCAACCATAAACAATTCCGGCCACACCGGAGCGGGCATTATTTCATCACTACGTTGAATTTTACCGGGTAAATCCTGATATTGCGTCAGCGTCTTAGCATAATCTGGCACCGCACCGACCATCGGCAAATGATCGCGGATCGCACAGCGCACCCCGCAACGGGCCTGGTTATCGCTGATATCCACTTGTTGCGGCCAACTGACCTGTGGCAGGCAGCGTAGTAGCCGCTGTTTGTTCTCCTGCTGTTCGGCGGCTCGGAAATCAGTAGCGGTATCGCCACGTTGATAGCTGGCACCGATGCAGTGGTGTTGATTGGCGGGATTCACCGGTGTTAGATAACCGTCATAACACAGCACTTGCCGTAACGGGCTAAGTTGTGGCGTGGTAGGAATATGTGAGACTTGCCCGCGCACCGCTGACAGCGGCAGATGCTGAGTTTGTTCCCATTCAGGCAAACGATGACCGGTGGCAAGTATTACCGTAGCATGGTGTTTGTCCACCACGGGCTGCTGGAAACAGAGCTGCCACCGTTCGTTAACCCGGTCTAGCTGATGCAGTTCATGCTGATAATGGCAAATCATGCCATTGCGTTGCGCCAGTGCTATCAATACCGTGGTGAGGTCTGAAGGGCAGAGCCAGCCACCTGCCGGATAATGGATGCCATCGTGGGCGCAATCTAGCCCGGCCAGCGCACTAAGTTGCTCACGGCTCATCCCTTGAGCAAGTTGTTCCGGCCATTGGGTTTGCAGCATTTTGGCAATCTTATTGCGGCTTTTTTCATCAAAGGCTAATTGGCTGACACCACACCATTGATGGTCAAAGGCGATATCCTGCGCGAGCAGATAGTCATATTGGCGGCGAGCAAAGGTAAAGGCGTGGGTGAAAAAAATCTCCAATGCATCATTCTTGCCGTTCAGCAGCGGGTAGAGCGCGCCCTGACGATTACCTGATGCTCCCTGTGCTGGCAGTGTGTCGGCGCAGTAGAGCGTGATTTGAGCACCACGACGCTGTAATGCCAGTGCTGTCAACGCACTGACAATACCACCGCCGACAATGGCGATATCATCGCAGCGGCTGGCTGATGGGCGGTGATACCAAGGCGCAGACTGTGCGGTGACACGCTGTGACGCAGGATTATCTGTGGGTAAGGTGCCGGTCAGCATTTCGCGTTTTTGACCAAAACCTTTGACTTTGGCGACGTTAAATCCAGCCTGCTGTAAGCCTCGGCGGACAAAGCCTGCGGCGGTAAATGTGGCAAAAGTCCCGCCTGGCCGGGCCATCTGTGCCATTGCGCTGAATAACGTCTCATTCCACATATCCGGGTTTTTAGATGGCGCAAATCCATCCAGAAACCAGGCATCAACTTGATTATTCAAACTGGCATCCCGATCTGGCAGCAGGGCATTAATATCGCCAAACCATAAATCTAACGTGATGGCCCCCTCAGCCAGCAGCAGGCGATGGCATCCCGCGAGAGGAAGTGGCCAGTGTGCCCGCAGTTGTTCCGCATAGCAGGCCACTTCAGGTACGCCGGCATGGGTGGCAGCTAAATCTGCTAGTTGAAGAGGGTATTTTTCATAGCTGATATAGTGCAACCGTTGGAGTTTAGCTGCGGGCTGCTGCTGCTTAAACTGAGCAAAGTCGCGCCATAATGTCAGAAAATTCAATCCAGTACCGAAACCCGTTTCGGCAAAAATGCAGACTTCCCGTGGATGAACGGCAAAACGTTCGGGAAAACCATTCCCTTTGAGAAAAACGTGATGGGTTTCTTCCAGGCCGTCCTCATTAGAGAAATAGATATCACCAAACTGTTCCGATACAGGTGTACCCTGTTCATTCCAGCTTAGTATTGCCGTTTGGATTGGGCGTTGGTTCACGTTGAAAGACTCGTATCTCAAGGGGTGGAGCGATTCTAACTATGTGGCCTGCTGGGTGCAAATCGTAAAATTTTCTGGCTATATTACGCTGATCGGACTTGTTCGGCGTACAAGTGTACGCTAAAGTGCGTTGCAAAATCCCGAATGTAAAATTAGTGGAAGAGGTATTTAATGAAGCGTGCAGTCATTACTGGCTTGGGTATTGTTTCCAGCATTGGTAATAACCAGCAGGAAGTTCTGGCATCTTTGCGGAAAGGCCGCTCAGGTATTACTTTCTCTCAGGAATTTAAAGACGCAGGTATGCGCAGTCATGTCTGGGGCGCTGTTAAGCTCGAGTCCGAGCCTAAAGATCTCATTGACCGCAAAGTGCTGCGTTTTATGAGCGACGCCTCAATTTATGCTTATCTTGCCATGCAGGAAGCGATAGCTGACTCTAAATTGACCGAAGAGCAAATTTCTAATTTCCGCAGTGGGCTGGTCGTCGGTTCAGGTGGTGGTTCACCACGTAACCAGGTTGCCGGCTCTGATGCCATGCGTACCCCGCGCGGTCTGAAAGGCGTTGGCCCGTATATGGTCACTAAAGCGATGGCATCCGGCGTGTCTGCTTGCCTGGCTACCCCGTTCAAAATCAAAGGGGTGAACTACTCCATCAGTTCTGCCTGTGCAACTTCAGCTCACTGTATTGGCCACGCGGTGGAATTGATCCAACTGGGCAAACAGGATGTAGTATTTGCTGGCGGCGGTGAAGAGCTGTGCTGGGAGATGTCCTGCGAGTTTGATGCAATGGGTGCATTGTCGACTAAATACAACGACACCCCAGAGAAAGCCTCCCGTACTTATGATCAAGACCGTGATGGTTTCGTCATCGCGGGCGGCGGCGGTATGGTGGTGGTAGAAGAGCTGGAACATGCCTTGGCACGCGGCGCGCACATTTATGCTGAAATTGTGGGCTACGGTGCCACTTCCGATGGCGCTGACATGGTTGCTCCATCAGGTGAAGGCGCAGTACGTTGCATGAAAATGGCAATGGAAGGCGTTGATACACCAATCGATTACATGAACGTACATGGCACTTCTACACCGGTAGGGGATGTGAAAGAGCTGGGTGCAATTCGTGAAGTGTTCGGCGATAACACTCCAGCAATTTCCTCGACTAAAGCGATGACTGGCCACTCACTGGGTGCTGCGGGTGTACATGAGGCTATCTACAGTTTGTTGATGGTCGAGCATGGTTTTATTGCGCCAAGCATCAATATCGATAATCTGGATGAGCAGGCGGCAGGGATGGATATCATCACTGAGCCAACCGAACGTGAGCTGACGACTGTTATGTCTAACAGCTTCGGTTTTGGTGGCACTAATGCCACATTGGTTATGCGCAAATACCCGAAGTAAGGTCAATCACAGTGATTTCTGTTGATTGAAACCGACAGTTAAGGCCCGCAAGAGATTGCGGGCCTTTTTACTGACTAAATTCACTAAATAGACTTCTCTGATTATAAGATAATCATGATTTTTTTATCCACTTCATCTTTTATATAAAAGATCTATGGTTGATTACTTTTCTTATAAAAATATCTTATACTAAATAACTTAGGTTTATAACAGTATGGCAAGTAGGTAGTTGATTGCTAATGCATCAACTTGAATTTAATCTATCTCAACATTAGTTTGCTTTTCTTAAGCCATACTTGCAGTTATGAAATCCTTGCCTGCCTGAAAACGTTAATTCACTATATCATAACAATAATTAAACGAATCTGTTCTTTGCCATTTAATTTACCAACACAGCAGGGTAGTTCAATGAGCCATAATCAAAGTGATCAGAATATTAAGATTACCGATTTAAGCGAGCGCGTTGTTCATGAAATTCTGGAAGTTATAAGTGATGGTATCTGGGATTGGAATGCTAACAGTGGGTTTGTTTACCGCAATAACGGTTGGTATGAAATGTTGGGGTACCCCGCTCATGTGTTTGAAAATACAGTGCATACGTGGGAGAGAATCATCCATCCTGATGATTTTGAAAGAGTTATGTTCCAGTTCGATGCTTATATTAATAACCAAACCGAACGATACCAAATTGAATATCGTTGCCAAACACATGATGGCAATTATATTTGGATTGAAGATCGCGGTAAGGTGATTGAACGTAATAGTGATGGTTCAGTATCACGGATGATTGGTGCTCATCGGAATATTCATGACAGAAAGCATCTTCTGGAGAAATTGGAGTTAAAGAATAAATCGCTCGAAGCATTAGTAGAAGAGCGAACGGTAGAATTACGCGAAGCCAATCTCCGCTTACAGCAACAATTGAAAATCAAGAAAAATCTTTCAGAAACAGATGTATTAACATCGACAGCCAATCGCTATTTACTGGAGAAAGTGCTGAAGCATGAATATAACCGGGCTAAACGGTTTTGTCAGCCGTTGTCATTACTCTCACTGGACGTCGATAACTTTAAATCTATCAATGATAAGTATGGACACATCGTAGGTGATTTGGCGCTGACCCATATCGTTGATATTATTAGGAATAATATTAGAGAAGTTGATGTTTTAGGCCGTTGGGGAGGGGATGAATTTATGATTGTGTTACCTAACACGCAATTAGATGAAGCGAAAGCCATTGCTGAGAAAATCCGCAAACTTGTTGAAACTATACCAGTGGACAGCAATATCAATGTGACTATGAGTTTAGGTATTGTCGAATTACAACAAAACGAAAGTCAGGATCAATTACTTATCCGCGCAGATAAAATGCTCTATAACGCCAAAGCCGCAGGCAAGAATACTATCCGCGGCGAATGACGATTAGAGTTTTAGCGCATATTCGGCGGCAGCTCTGGCATGTATTGCGGTGGTATCAAACACCGGGAGCGAGGTATCATTTTCGTTTACTAATAATGTGATTTCAGTGCAACCAAAGATAATGCCTTGCACGCCTTGGTGTACTAATTCCCCCATAATACGGCGATATTCATTACGCGAGGTTTCACTGATTATTCCTAAACAGAGTTCTTCATAAATAATACGGTTAATAATTTCACGATCGGTACTCTCTGGGGTTACCACCTCAATATGGTGCTTCTCCGTTAAGCGGCCACGATAAAAATCCTGCTCCATTGTGTAGCGGGTACCTAATAAACCAATCTTGTTTATCTCTTGTTGCTTAATTTGTGCCGCCGTAGCATCAGCTATATGCAATAAAGGCAAACCGCAGGCTGTTTCGATATCATCAGCTACTTTGTGCATGGTATTCGTACACACGACAATAACCTCTGCTCCAGCATGTTTTAATGAAACTGCGGCATCAGCCAACACTTGAGCCGCTGTATGCCAATCACCTTTAGCCTGAAGCTGTTCAATCTCATGAAAATCTACACTGTAGAGAATGATTTTTGCGCTATGTAACCCGCCAAGTTGTTCTTTAATCTGCTGGTTGATCACCCGGTAATAGGGGATAGTTGATTCCCAACTCATACCACCAATAAGGCCCAAAATTTTCATTAGTTTATTCCTGTACAAATACTCGTACTGATTGTGGATAAAAACTCAACTATGCAGAAACACTAAGATTTGTCGGCATAAGTAATGAGTAGAACTGTGACAAGACTCCAACTAAACCTATTATCTATAGCTATCATGTTTGTTGTAATAAATCTGTGGCAATCTGAAAATGTATTATTCTTCTATCTATTTTATACCATGATAATCAATAGGATGACGGAGATTAGGATGATAAAAATAAATACGGCATATACCCTGACAGTATTAGCATTACTCTTACCAACCTCAACCAGTGTCCTTGCTCAAGATAAGAGTGACAACTATCAGCTTGAACAAGTATTAGTGATGAGCAGACATGGCATTCGAGCGCCTTTGGTAAATTATGGCGATATACTTTCGAGTGCTACGCCGGATAAATGGCCACAGTGGACTACGCCCGGTGGCTATTTAACACCGAAAGGGGCAGAGCTTGAGGAGATGATGGGCGGGTATTTCCGCGAGTGGCTGGTTGATAGCAAATTACTGAAAGCAACGGGATGCCCGGTAACGAGCACCGTATTTACCTATGCGAATAGTTTGCCAAGAACCATCGATACAGCGCAGCATTTCTTATTTGGCGCATTCCCCGGCTGTAATGTTCCGGTGACTCATCAGAAAGAGATTGGCAAGATGGATCCGGTATTTAACCCAATAATCACATTGGATGTAACGCCAGAGTTTAAAGAGAAAGCATTGGCATCTATTAATCAACATGCTGGGTCGGGTGGGGTGGAAGGTTTAAATAAACGTTTACAGCCTAATTATGATTTATTGTCCAGAGTACTGGATTACAAAAATTCTCCTGCTTGTCTGGTGGATAAAAAATGTGACTGGAGCACCCAGCCGACGAATATCGTCTTAGTGCAGAATAAAGAACCAGGGATCACCGGCCCATTGAGATTAGGCACGGGTGCCTCAGATGCCTTTATGCTGCAATATTACGAGGGTTTCCCGGTTAAAGATGTGGCATGGGGGCGAATTCAGACTCCAGAAGAGTGGCGTAAGTTAATCGATATCAAAAATCTCTACCACGAGACGTTATTCGGCTCACCGACTATCGCCGATAATGCCGCTGAAAAACTGGTGAGTTTCATTGGTGCTGCGCTGGACCCTATAGGTGAAAAAACGCCCAATGAATTAGCAGCACAAAAGGCGAAGTTGGCTGTGTTAGTCGGTCATGATTCGAATATCGCTTCACTGCTGGCTGCACTCAAAACTAAAGAGTATCAACTGCCAGACCAATATGAGAGAACGCCAATCAGTGGCAAGGTGGTATTTGAACGCTGGAAAGATATTAAACAAAATAAAAATATGATGAAGATTGAATATATCTATCTCTCCACTGAGCAAATTCGTAATAAAACGCCACTGACACGGCAGAAACCAGCAAAACGTGTCACGCTGGAAATTGAAGGGTGCCCGATTGATGCGAAAGGATTTTGTTCAATGGATGATTTTAGAAAGGCGATGAAAAAGAATACTCAGATCTAGTTTGAAGTAACAGGCTCCCGATTTAGCCAGAAGCAGAGAATAGGGGCTGGCATAAAACAATAGGCTGCGCTAACGTGGCCTTCTATTTGTCAGCCCTGCTATTTGTAGATTTTTTGATGACACTATTCGCGACTACTCATCGTGCAGTAAAAACTGTTTTCAGGCCTTTTTTGAAAGACCGCCTGCTGCATATTTTGTTGATTTTAGGCATTGTCCTAACGGTGTTAACGCCAACAAAGATTTCGGCATTTTCACAGTTTATTGATTGGACCACCATTGTTACGTTACTGGGACTGATGTTACTGACAAAAGGTGTCGAGGTCAGTGGCTACTTCGATTTTATCGGTCGGAAGATTATTAATACATTACATACCGAACGGTATCTGGCGCTGTTTTTGGTATTGTCAGCAGCGCTATTGTCATCTTTTCTCACTAATGATGTGGCGCTGTTTATCCTAATTCCATTAATTTTAACGCTGAAAAAGATATCGTCGGTTCCTGTTTCTCGCCTGATTATTTTCTCTGCATTAGCCGTGAATGCAGGATCACTATTAACGCCAATTGGTAACCCGCAAAATATTTTGTTGTGGAGCCGCTCTGGATTGTCATTTATTGGTTTTACCCGCCAGATGGCACCTCTTACAGGCGTGATTTTGTTGACACTGCTGGCCGTTACCTGGTGGAGCTTCCCTGCGCGAAAAATAGTTAAACAGGCGACAAGCCCACTTTACCCCTACCAATTCTCCTTACTGCTGAGTTGTCTGGCGCTTTATGTCATCTTTGTTATCAGCGTGGATCTGGGGTGGGCTGGCTATGGTTTGTTGCTGGTTTTTACCGGTTTGTTACTGCTGGCGCGGCGGGTATTGCTGGCTATCGACTGGAGCTTGATTGTCGTCTTTATAGCGATGTTTATTGATGTGCGATTACTGACTGAATTACCCGTCTTGCAATCGTTATTTGGCGAAGTTAAAATGCTTTCTATATCAGCAAGTTATGTGATGGGTATCGGTTTGTCACAACTCATCAGTAATGTGCCAGCCACGATCTTATTGCTCAATTATTTGCCATCCAGCGCGCTGGTAGCTTATGCGGTCAATATTGGTGGTTTTGGTTTTGCCTTGGGTTCAATGGCAAATCTGATTGCGCTAAGAATGGCCAATGAACCCGCAATCTGGTTGAAATTCCATGCTTACTCGCTGCCATTTCTGCTCTGGAGCGCGCTGGTAGGATGGGGCTTGTTATCGTAGCGACTGGCTCAAGAGGTGACCTGAGCCAGTTTGGGGTTTGTTCAGAGAAACAGGGCCAGCAAAAAAATTATCACAATAATCAGTGAAACGAATATCAGTGACGGTTTTTGCAATAACGACTGTAACGATTCTGGCAGTGCAACAATCAGTGGATTAATCAATGGTTGAACGGGGTGTGGTTCTTCTTCCAGGCGCTGGGCCGAATTTGCCCGGTCTAGTCGGGCGGCAAACAGCACATTGATAATATCGTTCAACTGCGCCTGGGTCAGCGGCGTGGTCAGGGTAGCCTGAAAACGTTTTTGGCTGAAATCAATCAACAGTTGCTGTTCCTGCGTGTCAACAGGCTGCTTTAGCGCTGTTTGCAGGTTAATCAGCGTCGGGGCTGTTTGCTGACTGAGCGCGGTTTTAGTCTGTAAGAACTGGCTGAGTATCTGGAAATGACGTGCTGGCAGTGGCGCTGCGTTTTTCACGCCAATCATCTCAAACAGCGCTTGCCAGATTTTTGCTGGCGATTCACCGGTTGCGGCACTGAGTTTCGCCACCAATGATTGGATATGCTGATGCTCCCCGGGCAATAATGGCCTGTCGGTTATGGTTGTCAGTTGTGGTTGTGGAATATTCAGCGTTCCGGATTGCAGCATTATCAGAACTTGTTGCAATTCAGTGTGGCTTAATTGGCTTAGCACCGTATGACCAAATTGCTGGCGGATGAAATCGCTCACCGCCTGCCGGTTATTGCCTTGCGGCAACAGTTCAGTCAATTGCTGGCGCAGCTGGTGATTAGCGTGATTTTCCTGCACCTGCGACAGACGATTTTGCAGCAATTGTTCCGCTGGTTGGAAATGGCGTGCCAGAATCTCGCTGGTACTGCTAAGGGATAAATCATGGCGTAGGGCGGCCCAGATCTCAGCAGATTTGGTCGGGCTGAGTGCCATAATCCGCACGATCAGCTTCTCCAGCGTGGTGCGCTGTGCCGGCGTAAGTGCTTGATCTTCCACTGGCCCCTGATGGGGCATTTTAGTCGGTGCGACATTGCTATTATTGGCAATGTGAACTCCCGGGCCGTTCAAAGGTTGCATATAACCAGTCCTTCGCTGTGGAAGAAATAAAGGAATACCCGGTGCGGGGCACAGACCTACAATATAATACCTGTAAATGCATCGGCAATATCATATTTTTTAAATAAATGAGTTTGTCATTAACTGTCTTATTGGGTAATTGTTTAGGTACAAACGTTGATAATCCTGATTATGCCGCTAAGATGGGCGTTCAGGATTGAATGGAAATGATTTAACAATTTTAAGATGATTAAACAACGATAATGGTTAAACAACAACGCGCTGCAAAGTGGTTCCTCTGTCTGGCTTGCCTGGTCATACTGGTTTGTATGACACAACGCATTGCCAGCCTGCACGCGTTGGTACAAAACCTTACCCTGACATCATCTTCACAACTCATTGCCGATTTAGACGAATCCCCGGCACCTTGTGAGTTGAGCGCCAAATCCTTACTGGCGTCTCCCCCCGTACTGTTTGAATTAGCCATATTCTCTCTTGGGTTATTACTCCTGCTATTAGTGCCAATCATCCCGGCCAGCATGAGGTTCCCGCCACCCAGAGTCATCTCACCCAGTGGTTTACGGGTGCATCTGCGATTATGTATTTTCCGAGAATAGCCACAGACTTTAACTAACTGTGCACCATAACTTACTGTATTAAATGAATAACTACAGCGATTCACCCATTGCTGTGATTGTTTTATTCTCGGAGAAAGTCATGCTCAATTTACGCAAGGCAGCCTTGTTCTGCCTGTTGCTGCTATGGATGCCGACCCTGTGGGCGGCGGATAGCGGCTGGTTGGTCAGCCCACAAAATGACCATGCTCAGGTTCGTATTCGTGCTGAATCCGCTCTCGGTGGTGAAACCCGTCTGTTACTTACCGTTAAGCTGGAAAAAGGCTGGAAGACCTACTGGCGTTCACCAGGGGAAGGGGGGATTGCACCGACCATCCAATGGGAACCCCCACTTAACGCGGTCAAATGGTTCTGGCCGGTACCGCAACGTTTTGATGTTTCTGGGATTTCAACGCAGGGCTATCATGAGCAAGCGGTGCTGCCCATCGTGATTTCCGCCAACGTACCCAAAACGCTCAGTGGCACATTAACGCTCTCAACTTGTAGTAATGTCTGCATTTTGACTGACTACCCCTTTAGCCTCGACTTGTCTGCGGCGACAAATACTGAGAATTTGCAGCAATTTGAGCACGATTTTGCGCAGGCAATGGGGCAGGTGCCCATCGCTGATGCGTTGACCAAACAGATTCAGGCCGGTTTTGGTCACAGTGAATTGCAAGTTCTGGCACAGCGTAATGAGGGTTGGCAACAGCCTGAATTGTTCTTTGATACGCTGGAGGACGCCGATCTTGGTAAGCCGATCGTGACGGTGCTGGGTAACCAGTTATCGGTGCGGGTCCCGGCAACCGATGGCTGGGGAGAAGAGAGTGCAGACCTGCTTGGTAAGCGGCTGACAATGGTGATTACCGATGGCGGCCTGGCGCAGGAGGCCAGCGTCACTATTGGGCCTGCGCTTACCTTGCCACAGTCATCCGCCACCTTCTGGTCTTGGGTGCTGATGGCGCTGATGGGGGGGCTTATCCTCAATCTGATGCCTTGCGTGTTGCCGGTATTGGCGATGAAACTGGGATCGATTCTTCAGACTGAGCAGCAAAGTCGTCGTCAGGTGCGCTGGCAGTTTATGGCCTCTTCCGCTGGGATTGTAACCTCATTTTGGTTGTTAGCATTGCTGATGACCGCGTTACGCCTTGGTAATCATGCCCTTGGCTGGGGAATACAGTTCCAGAACCCGTGGTTTATCGGTTTTATGGCGCTGGTCACCGCCCTGTTTACCGCCAACTTGTTCGGTTTATTCGAAATCCAGCTCTCTTCTTCGTTTAATACCCGCATTGCTGCTCCCCGTGTGGAGAAATCAGGCGCGCGCGGCATGGCGGGGCACTTCTGGCAAGGGGCGTTGGCGACCTTGCTGGCAACACCTTGTTCTGCCCCGTTCCTTGGCACCGCGGTGGCCTTCGCACTGGCTGCGCCTTTACCGGCATTATGGGGGATATTTACTGCCCTCGGTGTTGGGATGAGCCTGCCGTGGCTGGCGATTGCCACCTGGCCAAAACTGGCGCTGTGCCTGCCTCGGCCTGGCCGTTGGATGAACCATCTGCGCATTGCTATGGGGGGGCTGATGTTGGCCTCCAGCTTATGGTTACTGAGCCTGATGAGCAGCCACATTGGTTGGTCAAGTGTATTGATTATGGGGGCGATACTCTTGGTGGCGCTGTTGCTGGCTATTGGTTGGCGCTATGGTCCCCGTGTCGCAGCCATTGTCAGTTTGCTCTGCGTATTGGTTGTAGGGGGAGGGCTGTTGACCGGTTCGTTGACTGCCAATTTATGGCGTAAGCCACTGCATGACAATGTTAATTGGCAACCGCTGAGCGAATCTGCCATTAAGAAAGCATTGCTGGAGCATAAGCGGGTATTTGTCGATGTCACCGCCGATTGGTGTGTGACCTGTAAAGTTAACAAAATCAATGTGCTGATGCGCGATGATGTTCAACAGGCTCTGCAAGCGCCAGATGTGGTGGCGTTACGCGGTGACTGGACGCGTCCGTCGGCTGAAATTACCGAATTTTTACGGCAACGTGACAGTGTCGCCATCCCCTTCAATCAAATTTATGGGCCACAGCAGCCGCAGGGCACCGTGCTCTCGCCATTGTTGGAGCGTGACGTGCTATTGAACGTTTTGGCCGATGCTAAAGGAAATAAAGAATGAAAATTATAATGGTTTTGTTGTTCGCGCTGACCTCTACTCCGCTTTGGGCGGCAGCTCCTTTTACTCCAGAGCAGGAGCTGCGGATTAAAGCGTTAATTCGTGAAACGATGGTAGCTAATCCCGATATTCTTGAACAATCCATTAACGCGTTGCAGCAACAAGCCAATGAGGTACAAGGGCAGCAACTGGATCAGTTTATCGCCGCCAATAAACAGGTGCTGTTTCAGGACCCCGGAAGCCCACGTTTCGGCGCCGCCGTACCTGTACTGACACTGGTTTCATTTACTGATTACAACTGCCCATTCTGTAAAACATTCGATCCGTTGCTGGAAAGAATCGTGAAAGAGTACCCTCAGTTGGCGGTGGTGATAAAACCTCTGCCGTTTAAGGGAGAAAGCTCGGTGACCAGCGCCCGACTAGCACTGACCTTATGGCAACAGCATCCGAATCAATTTATGGCCTTCCATCAGCGTTTGATGGCGAAAAAAGGGTTCCATGATGCTGATAGTCTTGCTGCGGCGCAGAAAAAACCGGCGTTACGCCAGCTCCATTGAGCGAGCAGAGCTTCGATGTTTTGCGCACTAACCTGAAACTGGCCGATCAACTGGGTATCCAGGGCACCCCTGCGACCTTGATTGGCAATCAGATAGTGCCAGGAGCGATTTCCTATGAGCAACTGGAGGAAATGGTGAAACAGCAACTGGCACAGGCGGGTAAATGAATCGATTAAAACGTTGGGGCAAAGAACTGGTTATTTTACTGCTACTGATCGCGGCAGTCTCTTTGGGTATGGACTGGCTACGTAGCCCGCAGGTACCGGCTGATTGGGGCGATGTGCCATTACAAACGCTGGCGGGGCAGACGGTTTCGCTCAAGGAGATGAGCCAGGAGAAACCGCTGCTTATCTACTTCTGGGCGACCTGGTGTGGTGTCTGTAAATTCACGACTCCCAGTGTCAATCAGTTGGTTAAGGAAGGGGAGAATGTACTGACGGTGGCCCTGCGCTCCGGCGAGGCTCCACAGCTCGAGCGCTGGCTGGCGAAAAAAGGCTATCAGTTGCCGGTGATTAATGACCCCCGTGGCGAGTTATCGGCGCGCTGGCAAATAGGTGTTACACCGACTCTGGTCATCCTCTATCAAGGTAACATGGTGCAAAACACCAGCGGCTGGACCAGCTATTGGGGCATGAAACTGCGCATGTGGCTGGCCACTTTCTGATTTAACGTTTTTATCGTCTAACCCGGCACATTTATATGCCGGGTTTTTTGTCTGATTGAAAAGTACACATTGAAATCAGATGGCCGACAACGTCAAATAAAGGGCAGTCGTGTCCCAGGTGCAGTAAGTCCGCCACTGAAATGTGCAGTTTAGAGGCGGCGAGATGTGTATAAATCGCCGCATTTCATCGCACGATATTCCCGCAGATTAACGCCATAATTGGCCCCAAGCTTGTTTTTACGGCGTAACGGCTCTTCGTAACGGCGTGCGCAGGCGCTGGGCTAATATCACCCCCGCAAGGGTTATGCTACCGCCAATCAGGTGGTAGCTGTGCAATTGCTCATGCAGTAAGGTTACCGCAATGATGGCAGTAAAGACCGGTGTCAGGTTCATAAAGATAGACGCGGTATTTGCCCCTAAGCGCATCACTCCCTGAATCCATAAATAAGGTGCCATAATTGAGGCCGGAATTCCGGCAAATAACACTAATGGGATATTCTGCGCGGTCAGTTGTACATCCGAAGCTATAAGAAAATTAGGCAATAACAGCACTACGCCGAAGACGATTTGCATATAAAGAGATTGCCAGTTAGGGAGCGGAATCGACCAGCGCTTAGTCAATACGCCGTAAAGGGCATAAGACATCGAGGCGGCCAGCATCATTAATTCACCTTTGCCAATGCCATGTTGCAGTAGCTCTGCCGGGTTCCCCGCGCTGACCAGCCACACTAATCCTCCCAGTGACAGCACGCTACCCAGTGCTATGCCGATGGTGGGCACTACCCGTAATAGCAAAATACTGATAAGCACAGTGAGCAGCGGAATGAGTGAACTGAGAATACCCATAAATAGCGCACTGACACTGTGGGCTGCGTAGTAAGCCAGGCTTTGATACAGCACCATACCCAACAGACCGAGAATCATTAGTTTCCACCAATAAATACGGACTGCCTGCCAGTTGCGGATAACCCCCATCAATAGAAAAGGGGTGAGTGTCAATAACGCCAGCAGCCAGCGGTAAAACGAGATTGCGGCAGGGTCAATGGCAGTAGCAGAAACCTTGCTGACAACGGCATTGATTGACCAGATGATCACCGCAAACAAGGGGAATAGTGCATTCATGGTAATAATTCTCATCTAAATAATATGTGACGTAGTCTACAGTTGTCTGATTTATTCTATATACTGATAACCAGACAATAATTGCTGTAATTAGGACAATTTCGGCGAGAATTACTTTTACAGGAGATAGCTTACGATGACTGAACCCTCTTTCCCTGCGGTGATAAACACGGTTGTGCCGAGGTTGTCTTTTCGCTGTGAAGAATTTAATGCCAATACTGAATTCCTGCCACACACCCATCCCTACGGGCAATTGATTTGCGTAAAATCAGGTGTGGTGGCTATGAGTATCTCTGGTCAGCGCTTTCTCGCTCCACCGGAATTCAGCGTTTGGATACCTGCCGGAGTGGAGCATTCCAGCTATAACCGTAAGCCGATGCAGTTTCGCGCCATTGATATTGCGTTGGAATTTTGCGATGAGTTACCGGATTCTGCCTGCCTGCTGAATGTTAGCCCAATTTTTAATGCCATTGTCGAGGATTGCTTCTCCCGTGGTTTATTGATGCCGGAGAGTGAACAGGATATACGCTTAGCGCGCGTTTTGATTGATCAGCTCCGAGTCTCACCAGTACAGCGCACCTATCTGCCGACCTCGCAAGACAAACTGCTGTCGCCCATTTTGGCGGCATTAGAGCGCTGCCCCTCGGATAACACCTCGCTGGCACTCTGGGCCAAACGGGTTTATACCACTGAGCGCACCTTATCGCGCCGCTGCCAGCAAGAGTTAGGCATGGCGTTTAGCGAGTGGCGGCAGCGGTTACGCTTTCTCCATGCTATTTCGTTGTTAGAACAAGGGAAAACCGTACAAAGTGTGGCGCTGGATGTGGGTTATAGCTCGGCATCCGCTTTTATCGCCATGTTCCAACAAATCGCAGGGACTACGCCAGAACGTTTTCGCCGATACAATCCCTTGCGCCCTTGACGCCGCAGGGTGTTGGCTGCAACTCTAAACGCTTTGGGTATATACTGAACGCCTACTTTATGGGGCAGTAAACTGCCGGAGAACAAAGTGAAAATTCTGGTCGATGAGAATATGCCGTATGCCGATGAGCTATTCCGGCGTTTAGGTCATGTACAGGCGGTACCGGGGCGGCCAATTCCCCGCGATGCCCTGGCTGACGCCGATGCCCTGATGGTGCGCTCGGTGACCAAAGTGAACGAAGCGTTGCTGCAAGGCACCTCAATTGGCTTTGTGGGCACGGCGACTGCCGGTACCGATCATGTCGATGACAACTGGCTACGACAGCAAGGCATTGGCTTCTCTGCGGCTCCTGGTTGCAACGCGATTGCCGTCGTTGAGTATGTCTTTTCTGCGTTGATGATGATGGCTGAACGTGACAACTTCCAGTTACGTGATAAAACGGTTGGTATTATCGGCGTCGGTAATGTCGGTTCGCGGCTGAATGCACGCCTGCAAGCGCTGGGCGTTCGCACGTTATTGTGCGATCCTCCGCGTGCCGATCGTGGTGATAACGAAACTTTCTGGCCGTTGGAAAAACTGGTGCGTGAAGCCGATGTACTTACTTTCCATACTCCGCTAAATAAAAGCGGTGTTTACCAAAGTGTGCACATGGCCGACGACGCATTACTGGCAGCACTGCCCGATGGCCGTATTCTGATCAACGCCTGCCGTGGTGCGGTGGTGGATAACGCCGCACTGTTAAAGGCGCTGGAGCAAGGTAAAAAACTCAGCGTGGTACTGGATGTCTGGGAGCCGGAACCGGAGCTATCGTTGCCGTTGCTAGCTCGTGTCGATATCGGTACGCCACATATTGCAGGTTATACGCTGGAGGGTAAGGCTCGAGGGACGACACAAGTGTTTGAAGCCTTTAGTCAGCATTTGGGGCAACCGCAATCGGTCGAACTGGCTTCATTGCTACCATCGCCTGAATTCAGTCATGTGCGCCTCAATGGTGCGCTGGATGAAGGCAAATTAAAACGATTGATGCACTTAGTGTATGATGTGCGCCGCGATGATGCGCCATTGCGCCGTGTTGCTGGCATTCGCGGTGAGTTTGACCGGTTGCGTAAGCACTATCAGGAACGGCGCGAATGGTCATCACTTTGTGTCCAGTGCGATGACGCTGCCAGTGCGGAGCTGTTGCAGGCGTTAGGGTTTAGTACTCAGTGACGATAAGCCGATAACATATTGATTATTAGGCGGTGTTCTACCGCCTGTTTGTATTTGTATAAATCCTTGTAATTCAATGAATCATTGTGGAGAAAACCAACATGTCTGACGGCTGGAATATTGCTCTGTTAGGAGCAACGGGCGCAGTAGGTGAAGCCTTGCTGGAGCTGCTAAATGAGCGCCAGTTCCCAGTTGGTGAATTGTATCCACTGGCCAGTGAGCGCAGTGCCGGTGCGACCGTGCGTTTTAACGGCAAAAGTCTGCTGGTTGAAAATGCCGCCGAGTTTGACTGGTCCCAAGCCCAGTTAGCCTTTTTTGTCGCGGGGCATGAAGCCTCGCAGCAATATGCCGAAGAAGCGGCAAATGCGGGTTGTCTGGTCATCGACAGCAGCGGCTTGTTCGCAATGGAGCCGGATGTGCCGCTGGTGGTGCCAAGTGTGAATCCACAAGTGCTGGCGGAATACCGCAATCGCAATATTGTGGCGGTAGCCGATAGCTTAACCTGCCAATTATTGACAGCAATTAAACCGCTGACCGAGCAAGCCGGTTTATCCCGATTACATGTCACCGCGCTGATTTCCGCCTCCGCATACGGTAAAACCGCTGTGGATGACCTGGCAGGGCAAAGTGCGAAATTATTGAATGGTATTCCTGCCGAACCGGGTTTCTTCCCCAAGCAACTGGCATTTAACGTCTTACCGCTGCTGGCGGATGGCGAGGGCAGTGTGCGTGAAGAGCGCCGCTTAGTGGATCAGGTACGTAAAGTATTGCAGGACGGAGGTTTACCTATCTCAGTGAACTGTATTCAGTCGCCAGTATTTTATGGTCAGGCACAGGTGGTACATCTGGAAGCGCTGCGCCCAATGTCGTCTGATGAAGCCCGCAGCGAACTGGAAAATTGCGAAGATATTCAGTTATCTGAAGAAGATGACTACCCCACTCAGGTCAGTGATGCCTCTGGCAGCGATGTGTTGAGTATCGGCTGTGTGCGTAATGACTACGGTATTCCGGAAATTTTGCAGTTCTGGTCAGTGGCCGACAACATTCGTTTTGGCGGTGCGTTGATGGCAATTGAAACGGCGGAGCGCCTGTTGCAGGAGCAACTATACTGATGTCCGAACTTGAGTTGGCTCAGCAAGATACGTTCGTTGAGCAAGAAACGGCTAAGAATGCCGGGCTGAAAATTGCATTGGGTATTGAATATAACGGTAGCCGCTATTTTGGCTGGCAACGGCAGTTGGATGTCGTGAGCGTACAGTCTAGCCTGGAGGCTGCGTTGTCGAAAGTGGCCAATGAACCTATTGGTGTTTTCTGTGCGGGCCGCACGGACACCGGAGTTCATGCCACCGGGCAGGTGGTACATTTTGTTACTCACGCAGTGCGTAAAGATGCGGCCTGGACTATGGGCGTGAATACCCATTTGCCGCCAGATATTGCAGTGCGTTGGGTGAAAACCGTCGATAATGATTTTCACGCACGCTTTAGCGCCACCGCACGGCGTTATCGTTACATTATTTTCAATCATCGTTATCGCCCGGCGGTATTGGCGCAAGGGGTGACCCATTGCTATATGCCGCTGGACGCCGAAAAGATGAAACAGGCCGCGCAGTGCTTACTGGGTGAGCATGACTTTACCTCGTTCCGCGCAGTACAATGTCAGTCCCGCACGCCGTGGCGAAATGTAAAACATATCAAAGTTACCCGACACGGCGCGTATATCGTGATAGATATCAAGGCCAACGCATTCGTTCACCACATGGTGCGCAATATCGTGGGAAGTTTGATTGAAGTTGGCTGCGGTAATCAAGATGTGACCTGGATGGCTCAGTTGCTGGCACTCAAAGATAGAACGCGCGCCGCTGCAACCGCGAAATCAGAAGGGCTTTATTTAGTCTCGGTCGACTATCCTGAACACTTTGGTTTACCAAAAGTACCGATGGGACCGCTGTTTCTGGCGGATGATTGAGTTTATTAAAATGATAGATCGTGGCGAATAATAGGTTTGAGTTGAGGCAGACTTCAGGCTAAGGAATACCTAAGGAAGTTCAGCTAATCTCATTCATCTGGTGAGATATTCGTTACGTTTATGACTTGAGAGTATTTATGGAATTTATACGTTTCGTTATTGATTTTATTCTGCATATTGATGTCCATCTGGCTGAACTGGTGGCGCAATATGGTATCTGGGTTTATGCCATTTTATTCCTGATTTTATTCTGTGAAACCGGGTTGGTGGTCACTCCGTTCCTGCCTGGTGACTCTTTGCTGTTTGTGGCAGGTGCGCTGGCATCATTACCGTCTAATGATCTCAATGTGCATATGATGGTTGCCTTGATGGTGGTTGCTGCTATTCTCGGTGATGCTATTAATTATACTATTGGTCGGGTTTTCGGTGAAAAACTGTTCAGTAATCCGGATTCCAAAATTTTTCGTCGCAGCTATCTTGATAAAACCCATCAGTTTTACGAAAAACACGGTGGAAAAGCGATTGTTCTTGCGCGTTTTGTTCCAATTATCCGTACATTTGCCCCCTTCGTCGCCGGAATGGGTAAAATGTCCTACCGCCACTTTGCAGCCTATAACGTGATTGGCGCGTTGGTATGGGTACTGTTATTCACCTATGCTGGCTACTGGTTTGGCAACATGCCTTTTGTTCAGGATAATCTGAAATTGCTGATTGTCGCTATTATCGTGGTGTCAATCTTGCCGGGTGTATTCGAGGTTTGGCGGCATCGGCGGGCAGCAGCGCGTCAGAAAAATCAGTAAAAACGTTGCCTAAGCTGCGGGTTCGACCAGTTTTTTATCTACACTGTCGAGCCAATATGGTTTAATGAGTAACATTTATGGTCTGTTCCTGCGGACAACCCGAGTTAAGTGCCTTAGTTACGCCGTATTGGTGTATATCTTAGGCATTTTTTATTGGGGGGTTTTCAGGGAGATGGTTAAAGCATGAACAGCGAACTGGCAACAGCCAGGTTCAAACAGAAAGGTCATCGATGAGCTGGATTGAACGAATTCTTAACAAAAGCAACATCACACAAACCCGTAAAGCGAGTATTCCTGAAGGGGTGTGGACAAAATGTGATAGCTGTGGCCAGGTACTTTATCGTGCCGAGCTGGAGCGTAATCTGGAAGTTTGTCCTAAGTGTGATCATCATATGCGAATGACAGCCCGAGCACGGCTACATATGCTATTGGATGAAGGCAGTGAAGTTGAATTGGGTAGCGAACTGGAGCCGAAGGATCTCCTGAAATTCAAGGATTCCAAAAAGTATAAAGATCGCCTCGCTGCTGCACAAAAAGAGACGGGCGAGAAAGATGCTCTGGTCGCGATGAAAGGGACTTTAGAGAGGATGCCTATCGTTGCCGTCTCATTTGAATTTGCCTTTATGGGCGGTTCAATGGCATCTGTTGTGGGCGCTCGCTTTGTTCGCGCAGTTGAACAGGCACTGGAAGATAATTGCCCGTTGGTCTGTTTCTCTTCCAGTGGCGGCGCACGTATGCAAGAAGCACTGATGTCATTGATGCAAATGGCAAAAACCAGTGCAGCACTGGCTAAAATGCAAGAGCGCGGTTTACCCTATATTTCCGTGCTGACCGATCCTACTATGGGTGGCGTTTCTGCCAGTCTGGCAATGTTGGGTGATATCAATATTGCGGAGCCAAAGGCGCTGATCGGTTTTGCCGGCCCTCGGGTTATTGAGCAGACCGTACGCGAGAAACTACCGCCGGGCTTCCAGCGCAGTGAGTTTTTGATTGAGAAAGGTGCGATCGACATGATCGTTCGTCGTCCGGTGATGCGCCAGACACTGGCGAGCATCTTGTCTAAATTGACTCATCAGTCGCAGCCAAGCGCGGTTGAAGTCAAAGCCGATGCTGTTACGACAGACAATCAAGCTGATGCCTGATTAACCTAACGGGCATCACCCTAATACGGTGGTGTCCGATTACTGTGCATTGTTGTAGCTTGAGCATTTGTCGCTTTAAAAAAGAAAATGTTTATCCAAAATATGTCGAGTTGCAGGAAGGCGGCAATTGAGTGACAAATCGGTCGGAGAGCGGTTTGAACAACGCTTGAGCTGGCCCGCAGGGTGAGCCTCAGAGGAGGCTCATAATCCTGATGAGTCGACGCCAGTCAATGATTCGGGTGAATGAAAGCAGCCAACGCATATGCAGCTTGAAGTATGATGGGTATAAAGGCCAGTGGTGGGACTCATGGACAATCATCAAATTCCCCAAGCCACGTCGCCTTTGGCCGCGTGGCTTGACTATCTTGAACGTTTGCATTCTCAGCCCATTGAGCTGGGTTTGGAACGTGTTAAACAGGTTGCTGAGCGTTTGGACTTGCTTAAACCTGCCCCCAAAGTCTTTACCGTTGCAGGTACCAATGGCAAAGGCACCACCTGCTGTACGCTGGAATCAATCTTGCTCGCGGCTGGCCTGCGAGTCGGCGTTTACAGTTCACCTCATCTTTTGAGTTATACCGAGCGCGTTCGCATTCAGGGGCAAGAATTATCTGAGGCGGAACATAGCCACTCCTTTGCACAAATCGAAGCCGGTCGTGCCGGTATCTCGCTGACTTACTTTGAATTTGGTACCTTATCTGCGCTGCAATTATTTAAGCAGGCTAAGCTTGATGTGGTGATCCTCGAAGTAGGGCTGGGTGGGCGGTTGGATGCGACCAATATTGTTGATTCTGATGTGGCGGCTATCACCAGTATCGCAATAGACCATACTGACTGGCTTGGATTCTCGCGTGAGAGCATTGGCCGCGAAAAAGCGGGCGTGTTCCGCGCAGGTAAGCCTGCCGTCGTGGGCGAGCCAGATATGCCGCAGTCAATTGCGGATGTTGCCGCAGAGCTGGGGGCAAAACTGTATCGCCGCGATGATACGTGGCAATTTAGTCAGCAGGAGCCATTAAGTCAGCAAAAAAACAGTTGGAGCTGGCAGTGTGTTGACCATCAATGGGCTAACCTGCCATTACCTAATGTACCGTTAGCCAATGCAGCTACTGCGTTGGCGGTGCTGCATTACTCCGGCTTGCCATTGAGTGATGAGGTTATCCGACAAGGGCTGATGGCCGCAAGTTTGCCAGGGCGTTTTCAGATAGTCAGTGAGCAACCCTTGCTGATTCTGGATGTGGCTCATAATCCACATGCGGCTCGCTATCTGACCGATAAGCTGGCCCATTTGCCGAAACGGGGTAAAGTACGAGCCGTGGTCGGGATGCTCTCAGATAAAGATATTGGTGGTACGCTGGCGTGCTTATCCGAGCAGGTTGATGAATGGTATTGCGCGCCGCTGGAAGGGCCGCGTGGGGCGACTGCGCAGCAGCTAGCCGATCATCTGATGGTGTCTCGTCAGTTTAGCGATGTAGCAACGGCCTGGCGTCAGGCCATGCAAGATTCGGAACGACAGGATGTCGTCATTGTCTGTGGCTCTTTCCATACTGTTGCCCATGTGATGGCGGCAATGGATTTGTAACAGCGTGAGTTTATCAAGGCATTGAATTGGGGAGTGCGAGTGGCAAGTAAGTTCCAGAACCGTTTAGTCGGAACCATCATTCTGGTGGCCTTGGGCGTGATTGTGCTGCCGGGGCTACTGGATGGTAAAAAAAAGCATTATGAGGATGAGTTCGCAGCCATCCCATTAGTGCCAAAACCGGGCGATAGCCAGGAGATTGATGCGGTTGGGCCAGTCAGCCAACCTCTGCCTATTGCTCCACCGGAAGGTGCTGCGCAAGCGGTGGAACCGCCGAAAGATAATTCGGGTTCTCAGGCCGCGAATGATGCCGGTAATCTACCCGCAGAGCCGACGATAGTGACACCACCACCGCTGCAAAGTAAGCCGGTTGAGGTGAAACCTGTCGAGAAGAAACCGGTTGAAATTAAACCCACTCCGGCAGAGAAAAAACCGCAGGAAGTAAAACCTAAACCAGAGGTTAAACCTGAAGTTAAACCGGACGTTCAGCCAGAAACCAAACCGGTAGTGGAAGAAAAAGCACCGGTTGGGCAGGCATATGTGGTTCAGTTAGGCGCGCTGAAGAACGCCGCTAAAGTAAATGAAATTGTGGCAACACTGCGTCTGTCGGGCCACCGGGCATTTACCGTGCCTGCAACACCCGTTCAGGGCCAGATAACTCGCGTATTTGTCGGGCCGGATGCGTCAAAACCGAAACTGCAATCGGCCTTGCCAGAGCTTAATTCATTAAGTGGGCTGAATGGGCAAGTGAAGCCTTATGGCACGGCGCGTTAAGGATTGGGGTATTAGGTTGTCCGAGTCCATGCGGTTTTAGTGGCTTCATTTGTGCGGCGATTGTTGTTTTTAAAATCGCCGCACTTTAATTTGTTGCTGGGTCGGAAAAGCCCTACGCAAACGTTTTCTTTTTCTGTTAGAATTCGCCGCGAACAGGATGTAGCGGTGATTTCGTCATTGGAATAGTCATGGTCTGGATTGATTACGTCATAATAGGGATTATCGGATTTTCTGCATTGGTCAGTTTGATCCGAGGTTTTGTCCGTGAAGCATTATCACTTGTAACATGGGGATGTGCGTTTTTTGTTGCCAGTCATTTCTACACTTATCTTGCTATCTACTTCACCCGTTTTGAAGATGAAGTTGTTCGCAACGGAATTGCCATCGGCATTTTGTTCATCGCGACATTGATCGTCGGGGCGATTGTTAACTATGTGATTGGTTCATTGGTAGAACGTACTGGGTTATCAGGAACTGACCGGGTGCTGGGCGTCTGTTTTGGCGCATTGCGCGGCGTACTGATTGTCTCCGCCATGTTGTTCTTTCTGGATACGTTTACCGGTTTTTCACAAAGTGCCGACTGGAAGCAGTCACAATTGATCCCGCAGTTCAGTTATATCATCAGGTGGTTCTTTGACTACCTGCAGAGCACGTCGAGTTTCTTGCCGAATCAATTACCGATTCGGAGCGGCTTATGAGGAAAAGACAACATGTGCGGTATTGTCGGTATCGCCGGTTTTACACCGGTAAACCAGTCGATTTATGATGCGTTGACGGTGCTTCAGCACCGAGGTCAGGATGCTGCGGGCATCGTTACTATTGATGCCCATAATGGGTTCCGTCTGCGCAAAGCAAACGGCTTGGTAAAGGATGTATTTGAAACCCGGCATATGCTGCGCTTGCAGGGGAATATGGGAATTGGCCATGTTCGTTACCCGACCGCAGGCAGTTCAAGTGCCTCTGAAGCTCAACCCTTCTATGTTAACTCACCGTTCGGCATTACCCTGGCGCATAACGGTAATCTGACCAACGCTCACCAACTGAGAAAAAAACTATTCGAAGTTTCTCGCCGTCATGTGAATACCACGTCTGACTCGGAGATTTTACTGAATATTTTTGCCAGTGAATTGGACCGTTTCCAGCATTACCCGCTGGAATCTGACAACATCTTTGCGGCTGTGGCTGCAATGCACCAATTGATTCGTGGAGCTTATGCTTGTGTCGCGATGATTATCGGCCACGGTATGGTTGCTTTCCGCGATCCTAATGGTATCCGCCCATTGGTTATCGGTAAACGTACGCTGGCAGATGGCCGCAGTGAGTATATGGTGGCGTCTGAAAGTGTGGCACTGGATACATTGGGCTTTGAGTTCCTGCGCGATGTCGCTCCGGGTGAAGCGGTGTATATCACCGAAAAAGGCCAGTTGTTCACCCGCCAATGCGCTGAGAACCCAAAATACAATCCGTGCTTGTTTGAGTACGTTTATTTTGCCCGTCCTGACTCATTTATCGATAAAATTTCTGTCTACAGCGCCCGCGTGCGCATGGGCCAGAAGTTGGGTGTTAAAATTGCTAAGCAGTGGGAAGACTTGGATATTGATGTGGTTATTCCTATCCCAGAGACTTCCTGTGACATCGCGCTGGAAATTGCCCGTATTCTGGATAAACCGTACCGCCAGGGTTTTGTAAAAAATCGCTATGTGGGTCGTACCTTTATCATGCCGGGGCAGCAGGAACGCCGTAAATCTGTACGTCGTAAACTGAATGCCAACCGCGCCGAATTCCGTGGTAAGAACGTGTTATTAGTGGATGATTCCATCGTGCGTGGAACCACATCAGAACAGATTGTCGAGATGGCGCGCGAGGCTGGTGCAAAAAAAGTTTATTTTGCCTCTGCCGCACCGGAAATCCGTTTTCCGAATGTGTACGGCATCGATATGCCAAGTGCCAATGAGTTGATTGCACATGGCCGCGAAGTGGATGAAATCTGTAAGTTGATTGGTGCTGATGAGCTAATTTTTCAGGATCTTAGTGACCTTATCGAGGCAGTTCGCGAAGATAACCCAGATATCATCCAGTTCGAGTGCTCGGTTTTTGACGGTATTTACGTCACTAAAGACGTAGATCAGAGCTATCTGGAGTATCTTGAGTCGTTACGTAACGATGATGCGCAGGCATTACGTAATCATAACGAAGCAGAAAATCTGGAGATGCATAACGAGGGCTGATACCCCAAGTTACATCCGTAGGTGGCAGAGGCTGTGTGCTGCCACCGCTGGAAAGAGAGTTTGAATCAAAAAGGTGCAACCTACGTTTCGGCGCGGTGCACCTTTTTTGTTATATGCCTTTCAGCTTGCCTGTATCTTGAAATTTATTGGATATAAGATACGGAAGCATGACTTGCTAATCCCTACTTGATGCGGCAAAGTTTGCCGATATTTCTTCATATTGTGCTTTAGTTAAAAAGTGCAATGCCAGCGCGAGGGGCAGTTTTCCATGAAACGACTTATTATCGGCATCAGTGGTGCCAGCGGAGCCATTTATGGTGTGCGGCTCTTGCAGGTGTTGCAGCAGGTCGAGGGGGTGGAAACTCATCTGATTCTCAGTAATGCGGCGCGTCAGACGTTGGCGCTGGAAACCGAATTCAGTGTTAAAGATGTGCAGGCAATGGCTGATGTCGTCCACGATTCACGCGATATCGCAGCCTGTATCTCCTCAGGTTCATTCAAGACCTGTGGTATGGTCATTTTACCTTGTTCAATCAAAACATTATCTGGCATTGTTCATAGTTATACGGACGGTTTACTGACTCGAGCTGCCGATGTGATACTCAAAGAGCGCCGCCCACTGGTACTTTGCGTGCGCGAAACCCCGCTACATCTGGGCCATTTGCGTCTAATGGTACAGGCTGCTGAACTGGGTGCTGTCATTATGCCGCCTATGCCCGCGTTCTATCATCAACCACAAACTATTCAGGATATTGTTGATCAGACAGTCAATCGTATCGTCGATCAATTCGATATCGAACTCCCTACCGATCTATTTATCCGTTGGCAAGGTCACAGTTAACATTTCTCACTAATTTGATACATTTGTGCAACATCGCACTGAAATGAGGCGGATTATGCACCACAATGATCCTGTTTCACCTTGCGTACTGTGGCATGAATTGCGTATTGGGTTTCTGTTTACAATCTGATGCCTTCGCGTTTATCGATTTTAGTGATGATAGTGCAAGAAAATAGCTGGGCGGAACAGAGTTTCCTTCCAGACGATTACTGGCATGATTAGTGCAAATTGATTTATGACAGCTCGGGCTTGTATAGAAATCTAGCGCGCTTTGTGACATCGAAAATCAATTTGAGGGTTACGTATGAATAAGAAGATGTTTGTCCTTCCTTTGGTATTAGCACTAGCTGCTGCGAGCAGTGCTTTTGCTGCTATTCCAAAAGATGTCAAAATTGGAACTGATCCTACTTACGCGCCTTTTGAATCTAAAAATGCCAGCGGTGAGTTGGTGGGTTTTGATATCGATATAGCGAAAGAGTTATGCAAACGTATTGATACTAAATGCACTTTTGTAGAAAGTGATTTCGACGCCTTAATCCCATCACTGAAAGCTAAAAAAATTGATGCCATTATCTCCTCGCTCTCTATCACTGAGAAACGCCAAAAAGAAATTGCCTTTACAGACAAACTTTTCGCTGCTAACTCTCGCTTGATCGCGACGCAAGGCAGCAAAGTTGAGCCAACACTCGTCGCCTTAAAAGGTAAGCGTGTTGGGGTATTACAAGGTTCGACTCAGGAAGCCTATGCCAATGCTGAGTGGCAGCCAAAAGGGATTGATGTTGTTGCCTACCAAAATCAGGATCTGATTTATGCTGATTTAGCCTCAGGCCGCATTGACGCAGCATTCCAGGATGAAGTTGCAGCGAGTGAAGGTTTCCTGAAACAAGCGGCAGGTAAAGGGTATGCCTTCGCTGGCCCATCAGTTAAAAATGATGAATTCTTTGGTGTCGGTACGGGGATGGGGCTGCGTAAAGATGACGTAGAACTGAAAGCCGCGCTGGATAAAGCCTTTGCAGAAATGCGCAAAGATGGCACTTACGATAAGCTCGCGAAAAAATATTTCGATTTTGATGTTTACGGCGGTTAATTCCGTTTGCTGTAACCGCCTCTGCCTAAATTGGGCAGGGGCTGTTATGGGGCAACCCAAAGTCATTAACCAGACTCCTTACTCAGTAAAATAGGATAACCCAGATGCTGGATGGATATTCGAAACTGATATTTGAGGGTGCGCTGGTGACACTGGAACTGGCACTGAGTTCAGTGCTGCTTTCGGTGGTTATCGGCCTGATGGGTGCCGGAGGAAAGCTATCATCAAACCGGCTGTTATCTGGTTTATTTGAGTGCTACACCACGTTGATCCGCGGTGTGCCTGATTTGGTCTTGATGCTACTGATCTTTTACGGTTTGCAGATAACCCTAAATAGCATTACTGAATTCTTTGGTTTTGCACAAATCAATATTGACCCTCTCTCTGCCGGGATAATTACTCTTGGCTTTATTTATGGTGCCTATTTCACTGAAACTTTCCGCGGTGCTTATATGGCGGTTCCTCGAGGGCAAATTGAAGCTGCCATTGCATTTGGTTTCACATCCAGCCAGATTTTTCGCAGAATTATGTTTCCTGCCATGATGCGTTATGCCTTACCTGGTATCGGTAATAACTGGCAGGTTATCCTTAAAGCGACAGCGCTGGTTTCTATTCTGGGTTTGAATGATGTGGTCAAAGCCACACAGTTAGCCGGCAAGGGGACATATCAACCTTTCTTCTTTGCTTTAGTGGCTGGGGCGGTTTACCTGATTTTCACTACACTATCGAACGGAGTGCTGCTGTGGTTGGAGCGGCGTTATTCCCACGGGGTGAAGAGGGCTGAGCTATGATTGATATTCTACATCAATACTGGCAAGCACTGCTTTGGAGTGATGGTTACCGCTTTACAGGTGTGGCTATTACATTGTGGTTACTCATTTCCTCGGTAGTGATGGGGGGGTTAGTGGCCATCCCATTAGCGGTAGCTCGGGTTGATGAGCGGCGCTGGGTCCGTTTACCTGTCTGGTTTTTACCTATATCTTTCGCGGCACGCCATTATATGTACAATTATTGGTGTTATATTCTGGCGTATACAGTTTGGAGATTATCCGAGGCAATGACCTGCTAAATGCCTTTTTCCGCAGTGGATTGAATTGCACTATTTTAGCTCTCACACTGAATACCTGTGCTTATACTACAGAAATCTTTGCGGGTGCTATTCGTGCAGTGCCACACGGTGAAATAGAAGCCGCCAGAGCCTATGGATTTTCACGTTTTAAACTGTATCGCTGTATTATTTTACCTTCCGCACTGCGTATTGCTTTACCGGCCTACAGTAATGAAGTCATTTTAATGCTGCATTCTACGGCGCTGGCTTTTACTGCGACAGTGCCGGATATACTGAAAATAGCACGCGATATTAACGCTGCAACTTATCAGCCGTTTTATGCATTTGGTATTGCTGCCGTACTTTATCTGATTATCTCCTATACGTTAATTAGCCTGTTCCGCCAGGCAGAAAAACGTTGGCTGGCCCATATAAAACCTCAGGCATCGCATTAAGTATGGAGATATTATGACTAATACTTTAGAAACTAAAATCGCTGAAACCAAACTGTCTGTAACTGAATTGCATAAACATTATGGGGAGCACGAGGTATTAAAAGGTGTATCGCTGTCAGCGAAGGCAGGAGATGTTATCTCTATTATTGGCTCATCCGGCTCGGGGAAAAGTACCTTTTTACGCTGTATTAACTTTTTGGAAAAACCCAGTGAAGGCTCTATTAGTGTTAATAATCAGAATATCCGGTTGGTACGTGATAAAGACGGGCAGCTAAAAGTCTTTGATAAAAAAGAGCTGCAATTGTTGCGTACTCGTCTGACGATGGTGTTCCAACACTTTAATTTGTGGAGCCATATGACGGTGTTGGAAAACGTGATGGAAGCGCCGGTACAAGTGTTGGGATTAAGTAAGCCAGTGGCTAAAGAGCGAGCCATTCGTTATCTGGATAAGGTGGGGATTGATGAGCGCGCGCGTGCCAAATACCCTGTGCACCTGTCAGGTGGTCAGCAACAGCGTGTTTCTATTGCGCGTGCCTTAGCAATGGAGCCGGATGTCTTATTGTTTGATGAACCTACCTCCGCGCTAGACCCTGAGTTGGTCGGTGAAGTATTGCGCATTATGCAGAAACTGGCTGAAGAGGGCAAAACGATGGTGGTAGTCACCCATGAAATGGAGTTCGCCCGCCATGTTTCCAGCCATGTTATCTTTTTGCACAAAGGGCTAATTGAAGAAGAAGGCCCGCCCGCCGAGCTGTTTGGCCATCCTAAAAGTCCCCGTTTGCAGCAGTTCCTTTCTGGTGTATTGAAGTAACCTTTTTGGCGGGGTAGTCAATCGAGCTATCCCGCAACCTCTGGTTTTAATAATCCTTTCGCAGTCATCCATTAATTATATATTTCCATATTTACTTGTGTCTTATTTCAATTATTTATTGGTTAATAAATATTTATATAATGTTATAAATACTTTGTAATTATATTTTCCTTATGTTTATTGATATTATTTCAATTACAATTATGTAATTTTAAACATAAAATTTAACATGGGGGATATATATGTCATTTGAAATAAACTATTCTTTTGAGTTTTCTCAAAGCCGTGATTTACTCACCAAAATTAAGAAATCAATTTATGAAATAAACTATTACTCCGTTACGCCAGGAGATGCAGTTGCTGCCGAAAGGCTTACTACAGGGTTATGTTACGCATTATCTGCAGAATTTATAGCTGCGGAACGTAATGGTTCTGGCGGTGGTAAAAAGTATTTTGAATTTATGTTAAAGGCAATTAATAGTTATAAAGGGAATGCTCAGATAGTAAGTGGAGATCTTGATAATATAACGGCAAAGATACTTATGCAGTATGATAGACAGTTTCTTTATACTGAGTTAGAAAGAATACAAACAATACATAACAGCCAAAATATAAAAATAAACTATCAAAGTATAGATGGTGATCTTAAAGGGGTGATTTCCGTTCTGAAAAATAATAAAAAAATTAATGCTATTGTGGATGTTTATGCATTTACGCAAGAGATACATGAGAGGTCGATAGCAGGGAAAATATCCAACAACGACTTAATAGATGTTATTGGAAAATATATAGTAAGTGACGATAATGATTTTAAAAAATCAATAAGTAATTCACGAGAAAAGGGTAAGAATAAAATATATTTAATTAGCGCTATAATAGATAATTTAGCCAAACAACATATGAATGGCAATAGTGTTAAAGAAGAAAATGGGCAGTATCTGGCTAGTAAGGTAGATAAGGTAACTTCAAACATATTTGGCGAGATGCTGGGTGTTGCAATTAATAGTGAAAAGGTTCGTTCAAACAACGTTTATGGAGGTTATTTACAAGATAGGGGGTTGCTCATTGTTGGCTATGGTGATGCAGAAACCAGACGTACTCGGATGAAAAATGATTATTTTGAAGGTAGCAGGAAACTTAACTTATTGATTAATGATTTAGCCGATGTTAAGAAAAATAGCTATATAACTATTAGTTCGCCTAATCACGCTATGGCAATATCTGTCATCATAGATAGTAATAATAATACTCATTGGACTTTTTTTGATCCAAATTTTGGGGCAAAACAATATAATAGTCATGCAGATTTTGAACAGGGTGTATTTGATTTTCTGCGTATGCCCAATACTATACCTAACTCTAAAACGAAAGGCATACCGATAGGAGTTCTATATGGTTTTTCAGAAGAAAAACTTAAAAATATGGAGATTAGTGTTGGTTATAGTCTATTTGAAGGTGATGATAGACCGCGTCAAGATAATAGCATATGGAAACAAGCACAAGAGGGTGAGCAAGCCTATATTGTCAAATCATTAAAAGAAAATAAAATCATCTTTGATTTACCATCAAAGTCTACGGCAAAAGTGATTGACTATTCTCTTGAAAAAAGAGTATCAGGGGAATGGCGGGTTAAAAACGTAGTGATAGAGGTAACGGCTGTGGATAATAAATTTAATATCCATATCCCTGCTGATAGCTTTGATAGTGCTGTAAAAGATCTACGATATAATATCAATATGTTAATAAACTACAAAAATGATAATCCATCAGTCATGGATATTGATTTAACTAAAGGTGTAGTTAAAAAATCCACCACCTTATTTTCTCCAGAAGCGGTTAAAACAGAAACGTACAGTGAAATAGCAGTATATAAATTCGAGTTAGAGTCGCTTAGTTCACGAACTAAAAAGGTTATTGATATATTAGATCGATTAGTGGAAAAAGAATATTAATAACGGAACTATGTGCTGAGAGTAAAACGTCACTTGCTGAATTTTTTAACTTAAATCATGATGTATTAGATAGTCGTGATATTTTGAGAATGATAACTGACTCTGATTTTTATTTACAAACGCGGCTGGAATTATCTGAATTGCAGCAAGCAAGTGCCAATAACCCACAGTTTGAAAAATTAGCCGCCAAGGCAGCATTAGCAATATGCAAGCAACATCATATTGATAAAGCCGATAAGTATTTAAAGTCAGTCAATCTGGCTGGCCAAATGGGAATTAAGCCACCATTTATGCTTAATCAATTCTTAACACTCTCTACAGATTTCGCCGCTGGACAGAAAAAACAACTAGACTTAGGTGCTGCATATTTATATGCATCCTCCAAAGGAGACTTGGCCCAGTTTAAACAACAATTATCTATACACCTTGAATTATGCTACCTCAAGGCGCAAGGGATCATATCAGATGATGAAAGCATACAATTAGATAACTTTAATAATAAATTTAATGCATTAAGTGAACTTCAATACGAAGATGTTCGTCATCAGCTTCCTGATGGGGGATTTACCGGTATCCCAGAATTTGATATTGGTTATTATCAATTTATGGTTGATGATACTTTGCTAAATATCTCCGTTGAAAAAATAGGAGATAACTACTCTTGCTCTATTTATGATACAGAAGGTGGTGAGAGTACTTTTTATGGTATAGATAAACGTGAGGTTAATAAAAAAGCATCTTCATTTATAGAAGGCTATGTTGTAGATAATACTAAGGCACAATCTGCACGAAATTTTAAGCTATACTTTTGGGATTTCTCTGATGGTAATATTGGTGGCTCAGGTTTACCACTCAAGAAACTTTACCAACAAAATTTAATAACAGAAAGGCAACGGTTAGTCGAACTGGGTAATACATTTTTCAACCAACAAAAAATAGCCTTTAGCACTCTTTATGATATGGGGGCAGTGCTGGATGGTAAGCTTCTTACCACTGATATTGTAGCAAATAATCCTGACTGGCAAGCAACGGTCCGTTTTGACCCCTTTTTAATAAATGAGTTTTATTCATTTTCTGATCAAACATCTGTTGAACAACAACAGTCAGTTAAGGTGATTAAGGGCTTATTGGATAGTAAAGATAATAATAACAATTTACTGAATGCTCACTCTGATCCTAAGGTGAGGCAGGATGCGGAGCGATATCTGACTGCGATTAATTTATCTGTTGATTCAAATGGTAATACCCAGCAAAAACTGTGGGATAGATTAACTCAGGTTACAGCCCAATCAAGCCGTTTCCAATCCTTTGGCCAAAAAGTAGGAACTGTTTCTCAAACTTTTGCTATGGCAAAATTAGCCATATCTACAATAGGTATGATACAAAAACTGCAAGATCCAAATATAATGGTGGAAGAAAGTAATGAAATAAGAAAAAACTTACATATCAGTTGGAGTGCCATAATCGTTGATTTCGGCGCAGATACACTGCAACCAGTTGCTTACAACGTGGCTAAATTCTTTTCTAAGAAAATGTCGTCGACAAGCTCTATAACGAGGCGTGCTGTATTTAAAGTTGCCGCTAAAGGAGCAAAACATACTGTCGCTGCATTGAATTTTCTTTCTTCCGGTTTTGATATTCATGAGTCTATCGATAATTTTATAAAAGCTGGGCAAGAAACCAATCCTGATTTAAAAATAGACTATATAGTGAATGGCACTCTGGCCGTAATTGGAGCTGCTGTGAGCATTGCAACGGGGATAGCATTAGCTATAGGGCTGAGTGTTGCTGGCCCAGTTGGTATCACCGCTGGCGTTACTCTTATGGTCGTTGGGGGGATATATAATGCTGTACGACAAGTGGAATATCTTAAACGGGAAATAAAACTGTCTACTGGGGAAATCGCTTCAGCGGGGTTAAATATATTTATGACTGGAAGTCCAGGGGTGGATATTACTGAGAAACTTATAGAGAAAAGTATGAATGATAATAGGCTGAAATTTTCCAGAGATATGTTCACTAGCAGAATAAGACCTATGGGGGCAGATAATTACATTTGCGCCGATGAAGAGTATGATAAATCTCGAGAGATAATGTATACATATGTGTATAAAATAGATCACGAACTTGTGAAGGCGAAAATTAAGGAGCTAAAGGTTGGACGGGACTTTGCTGTATCCGCTGGATACAGTTCTGGCAGTTCCTCGAGTAAAATTTCGCAAGAGTTAAGCCGTTTGGACAGTTTTAATGATTTGGATTGGGGTAATTTTAAGTCTGACGCTGAAATTAGTGAGAGTGTATCGAAAGATACAACTATCGCATCCCTTGAGCGATTTTTAATTATGCGTAATAACAGGCGTTTTTTAACAGCGGCTGAACTTTATAATTGGAAAAAACAGGAAATACTGATGATTTTGACATTATAGAGATAAATACGCTGAACCCTAATAAACGACATGCTAAAAATGATGCCATTATTAAAAATATTGATTTATTCAACAATCACCCGCTTCTTTCTAAACGACATTTTAGTTCAATAAGAACATATAAAACATCCATCATTGAGGTTGGAACTAATGGTGACGATAGCTCTCAACAATATGTAACCCAATACACTGGTGGTTTAAAGAGTGAAGCAATGCCCGTAACTAAAAATGAACATAATAGTGGAAGTGTATATTATGATCTCGGCGGTGGTTTTAATGTTTGTGTCGCTGAAGATGGTGTATCAAACAGTTTTGATGTCAGAGGTGGGGTAAACATATTTATAGGTGGCTCAAAGAATGATAATTTTTTCTTAACCAACGAAGTTAGTTTTGAACTCTCTGCTCGATTGAATAACGAACCTAATTATTTAGATGGACAAGGTGGCAGCGATACTATTTTTACGCCGCAAGGACGTTTCTCTAATAATGGGTATCACGTAAATCTCCAAGAAGGTTATGTGACCGATAAAGTTACTAAAAAAAAGGTAGCAACACTGCATAATATCGAAAATGCTATCGGCCAATCTGGCGCAGAGGATGATATTGAAGGGACTGACGGTGATAACTATCTTCATGGTGGTGGCGGCTATGATAGGATTAAAGGTGGAGAAGGTAATGATATTATAGTATTATCGGAAGGTAAAGCTATTGGGGGGAAAGGAATTGATACCTATATTATTTTTTCTGAAGATGGAAGAGATAAAACTATTTTTATAAAAGAAATTGATCAAAATGAAGTTAGCAATATAAGACTTGAATTCAACATTAATGAAATAAAATCGCTTAAAATAATAGGTAATGACGTTATTGTTGCATTGGATAGAAATAGTTCTATCACAAACATTGTTTTAGAAAAAGTATATATGACCAATGCTGATAGAGATAAAAAAACATTAAATCATAATTATATTTTCAGTACCAAGGATAATTTTATTCTATTCCCTGAATGGCCAGAGGAATTGAGTTCTGAAATTGTAGTAGCAGAATCATTATTTAATTTTAACGCCATCTATAACTCTCAGGTAGATAATGTTATTTCTCCGAATGAGCCAGCTAAGGTTATACGAATTGATGGTGATAATATGTGGATTGACCAGTCAAAAATTGACTTACCCTCTTTTGTAAAACCTTCACTAATGGGCAGTGAATATACTGTGGATTCATTTAATGGAACCTCTTATAATGATCACTTTATGAATTTAGGGGCTGGAGATAGTGTATCAACCGAAGGTGGGAATGATGTTATAAATATTACCAGTACTGTACTGACTGATAAAATCAATGGCAATATACTTACGATTTATTGTGGTTCTTCAAAAAATCGCCATCTTGATGTAAAGGATGCTTATCCTACTGATTTCACTAAAATAAGAAATGCTAAATTAGGAATAAATAAAGTTAAAAAAATCAGAACGATCATTTTTTGATAAAACATATCATAGTCATAGTCATAGTCATAGTCATAGTCATAGTCATAGTCATGGTTATATTAATCAGAAGAGTGATTCAGTCGATGACTCTACCATTACATTAGTCTTTGATGACGTCAGTGGTTATGATCTACAATTAATAAATAATACGTCTGCTTGGGTAATTGGAATAGCTCACAAATATAAAAAAGAAGACTATCTCACTGTTGAATTATTTAGGTGTAGTAGCCTTTCCTCTACCAATGGAAAAAAACCAATTACCCTGATTGATAAGAATAAAACCATTTTTTATATTGAGGATAAAGGAGCAGGCTATGAAATTATAGAGGCATCGCCAACTGAGGTTAATGTGACTGAGGGTGATGATAATATCATTATCCCTATAGATTACCATCTGTCCAATAATGCGTTAGAAATGGGTAAAGGTAACGATACTGCTACTGATTTAAGTGGTCGTGGTCATACCATCAATGGTGGTGAGGGTAATGACATTATTTCGGTAACAGCAGGAAACAATTGGCTCAAAGGCGGTGACGGTAATGACGAGTTATACAGCGGGCAGGGGAATGACAGGTTGAGCGGTGGAGATGGAGATGATCTTCTGTGCAGTTTAGGTGGTGACAATATTCTTGAAGGTGGAGAGGGGAATGATACTTATATTATTGAGCTTGGTAATGGAATAACTAAAATTGTTGATTTACATGGTACCAATAAAGTTATTTTTAAAGATAGCAAACTGGAACAATGGTCGTCTTCTCGGCAGGGTAATACGTTAATTTTTGTAAGGAAAGACTCACAGCAAAAAGTGAATGTATATAATTACTACAGTCGAGATGAAAAACAGAGTGAACAGATGTTCTCTTTCCATTCGGGTATTAGTCCAATAATAGCGGGTGACCTCCATTTATTGAGGGATTCTATGGCAATTATGCCGGAAAAATCAGCAGATAATAGTCAGCTAGCAATGTCCATTGTTCCAAATATACCGGCTGTCCAGCAACCTCCAACTTTTCTTCAAAGCCAAAGTCCATTTATTGCAGCTTGATTTTTAATTAACCCCAGATATTCCCTTGTGAAGGAGTGTCTGGGGCCGCTGACAAGCGGCAATGACGCTATCTGCAAGGTGAGGGCTGGCAGTGAAATAAAGTGCTCGTGCCACGGATAGCGCAGCTCGAGCTATTTATGGCGTCTTTACGATCGACCTGTTTTACCGCAGCGGGTACTTAGTCATTAACCCTATCGGTTGAGCACCAATTGAATTTTATAATTTTGTCAGGGCGCTGGTTTGTTCAATACATTACGCAGCGCCTCTTCTAGTTCGAAATAGCGAAAAGCAAAACCGGCCTCCTCCAATCGTTTCGGTATCGCTCGCTGCCCACCTAATACCAATGCGGCAGATTCTCCCAGCAATAAACGAATTGCAGCCGCAGGTGTGCGAATAACCGCAGGTCTATCCAAAACCTCAGCCAAAGTAGCAATAAATTGTTCGTTATGTACCGGATAAGGCGAAACCATATTGAATGGGCCGCTAAGATTATGAGTAGTAAGCAAATAATAGATGCCATGCACCATGTCATCGATATGAATCCACGGCAGATATTGGCGGCCATCACCAATCGGGCCACCCAAGCCAAGGCGGATCAGGGGCACCATTTTAGCCAAGGCACCACCGTGCGGTGCTAACACAATACCGGTACGCAGCAAGCAAACCCGGGTGTTTTCGCTCTCTGCGGCGCTTGCCAGATTTTCCCAACGCTCGCACAATTGATGAGTAAATTCATCATGCGGAGTCTCTTCTTCGGTAACCAAAGCCTGGCCTTGATCGCCATAAAATCCGATGGCTGAACCTGAGATAAATACTGCCGGTGGCTCACTGCTGGCTTTTATTAACGTGGTGAGTTTCTCGGTTATTTGCCAGCGGCTTTGGCAGAGGATCTCTTTGTGTTGCACCGTCCAACGTTTTTCGGCAATGGGCTCACCTGCCAGGTTGATCACCGCATCAAAATCATTAAGATCGTGTTTATCATTGAGGGTTGACCAGCAGGTGACTTGCGCACCGAGTGCATGGCTTGCCCGCTGAATATCGCGGGTCAGTACAGTGACTTGATGGGCTTGCGACAAAAGGAAAACGGTCAGATTTCGCCCGATGAGTCCAGTAGCTCCGGTTATTAATATACGCATAGCCAATCTCCATTTATCCCCTTCATACTTGAAACCGCAGGGGGTCTCTGCAAGGTCGCTGTAACCAGCGTTCAAATCAGTTCACGACCTATTTGTTGTTTGCTCGATGCCTACCTGCAACTTCACGGACGGCAGTCTGGTTCTTCTTCCAGCATAGGCTAACCTACGCTCTTCTCCTACGATACTGAGCACATTCTGAGTTAATTTTTTAATCTAAAGAGAGATTCTTGCGTGTTATGGCATTTAATGAAAATAAAAAATAATAGCTAAATAAAACCCTTCATCTGTCCGATTAATAGAGTAATGAGTGTTCAGGAAATAGCTGGTTCCAGGTCGTAGAGTTCTCTCTATTGTTTCTGATCACGAACATGGTTATTGGCCACAGTTTGAATACTTTTAAAACACTGAGTTCATCGATGTCTGCTAGAGTAATCGTACTCATCTGAATGGAAGAGAGGTTGTTTGCGTCTTTAACCCTGTGACGTTCGACGCTTTATAACTATTGAGTGTTTTATAGCAAACTCGCGGTGGCTTATAAATCCTCCGGCGGAGGTCGGGTAGCGATCTCTTTGTTGTCTCTACACTTTTCCAGGTGCGCATGAAGCTAAATATCGAAGTTAATTGTTCTTATGTGTGTGAACCTATACATAAGCAAGACGGCAGCTTATTGGCAGCAGAGTTATTAAGTCGGTTTTCAGCTAAATCGGTCGATTTAGCAATAGATACAGTACGGTTTATTAAAGAACTCGATGTTGACGGAAAGACCGATTTATTCTGCGACCAGTTACGCGTCGTAAAGGCCTACAGTGATTGGTTTATCACCCATCATGTTTTTCTTTCGATTAATATTGATTTCGATTTGGCTGGCGTGATTGTGAGAGATGCCAATATACGCCAAATACTGGATGAAATGCCGTTCTTACGGTTGGAAATCACGGAGAGTTTTTCCAATTTATCCGATGGTATGAATAACCCATTATTACGTGAGTTGTCTAAACTTTATCCACTCTGGCTGGATAACTTAGGCAGTGGTGGTTCTACACTAAATGCGGTCACTGCCAATATCTTTGAATACGTCAAAATAGACAAATATTTCTTTTGGCAACACAATAAAAATACGTTTCCCATCCTGATCAGTAATATCAAAAAATATTGCCTTGGTGTCATTGTCGTCGGTGTCGAGAATCAGGATGAGGCTGCGCAACTCATGGGTAGCTCTATTGATGCAATGCAGGGATATTTATTCAGTTCGATGACGCTAGATGAGTTAGTCTCTCAGCCTGTACCGCTATTGTCATAGCCATAACCCCTTATATGTTTGCGCAGGCATTTTTTATCATGTCTGCGTATATTTTGTGATAAATTTTTCTCATGAAAGATAGCGCTTTTCATCGGATTAATCCGACAGATTGGATGGTAGAATGTTCCTCTTTTAGCTCTTATTAAACATTGTGGCGGTTGTTATCGCCGGAATATGCTGAGATTTGGACAGAGAGAAGACGATATCATGAAGTTAATGTTTGCTTCCGACCTGCATGGTTCGTTGCCCGCAACTGAAAAAGTTCTGGCTACTTTTGGCCGCAGTGGTGCTCAATGGCTGGTGCTGTTGGGGGATTTGCTTAACCACGGGCCACGAAATGCCTTACCTGTCGGTTACCAGCCCGCAGAAGTGGCGGAGTGTCTTAATTCTTATAAGGAAAAAATTATTGCTGTACGTGGCAATTGCGACAGTGAAGTCGATCAGATGCTACTGGAGTTTCCTATAATGGCTGGCTGGCAGCAGATTATTATGCCAGAAACACGCCTATTCTTGACGCATGGTCACCTATATCATCCAGGCTCACTTCCTCCGTTGCATCGTGGGGATATCTTGGTCTATGGTCATACACACTTGCCACAAGCGGAGTGGCAGGGCGATGTGGTCTGTTTTAACCCAGGATCAGCCAGTATTCCCAAAGGTGGATACCCGGCGAGTTACGGTATGTTTGACAAGGGGGCTTTAGAGGTTCTGACCCTACATAACGATGAGCCAATCGCTCAGTTAAATTTAAAAAATCATTATAAATAGTTAGTTACCCTAAACAATTGCGCGAGTATCACCGCGCCCAGAGAGAAGGTTTCAGAGGATGGTGGAGCAAAGTCCAGCAGCAGTCATCGAGTGGGTTGATATTGTTGATGAGCAAAATGAAGTGATTGCTCAATCCAGTCGTCAACAAATGAGAGCTCAACGGCTACGCCACCGTGCCACCTACATTGTGGTACATGATGGAATGGGGAAGATTCTGGTACAACGTCGCACCGAGTGCAAAGATTTTTATCCCGGTAAACTCGATGCTACCGCCGGTGGTGTGGTGCAAAGTGGTGAAAATTACCTTGAGTCTGCCCGGCGCGAGGCGGAGGAAGAATTAGGTATCGCTGGTGTTCCGTTTGCTGAACACGGTTTGTTTTACTTCGAAGAAGAGTGTTGCCGGGTATGGGGCGGGTTGTTCAGTTGTGTATCTCATGGCCCATTTGCTTTGCAGCCAGAGGAGATTGATGAGGTATGTTGGATGGTGCCAGAGGAGATAACCGCGCGTTGTGATGAGTTTACACCGGATTCTCTGAAAGCGCTGTCTCTGTGGCTGACTCGCAATAATGAGCAGGATTACGGTAAAATCACACCGCGCGAAGATTAATCTCCTTCAGCCATCAAAAAGCCCCTTATCAGGGGCTTTGTGTATTTTTCAACTATCTCACTGATTATTTTACGATAATACCCAGTAAAATACCCAGCGCGCCGAAGTCAGCATCACTGAATGTCGTATTAGCAAAACCGATATCACCCAATACTGGCAGCAGGAATACTGGCAGGAAAGTAATCAGCAAGCCTTGAGCAAAGGCACCCAAGATAGCACCACGACGCCCACCGGTTGCATTACCGAACACCCCAGCGGCCGCGCCGACGAAGAAGTGGGGCACAACACCTGGGATAATGACAGTCATGTTCATCAAATACAGCGCGAACATACCGATAAGACCTGCGGCAAAGCTGCTCAGGAAGCCAACCAGAACCGCATTCGGGGCGTAAGGGAACACCACTGGGCAATCCAGCGCCGGTTTAGCATTAGGCACTAATTTGTCGGAAATTCCTTTGAAGGCCGGTACGATCTCGGCAATAACCATACGCACACCTTGCAAGATGATGTACACACCTGCGGCGAAAGTAATGGATTGCATCAGTGAGAACATGAACCAGTTTTTACCACCGCTCAGGTTTTTAACCGCTTCCGGCCCAGCAAACAGGCAGGTGACGATGAAAATGATACACATGGTAAAGGAAATAGCGACCGGTGTATCACGTAGGAATAGCAGGCTTTTTGGCACATTCATGTCTTCAGTCGAATGCTCTTTATTACCAAACTTACTGCCGATAAAACCCGCCAAAACATAAGATAGAGTAGAGAAGTGGCCGATTGCCACATCATCTGAACCGGTGACTTTCTTCATGTATGGGTGAGCAATGGCCGGGAAGAACACCATCGCAACCCCAACGACCAGCGAGCCAATCACAATCAGAGTTACACCACTGATCCCAGCGGTGGCAAGAATTACCGCCACCATCATCGACATAAACAACGTGTGATGACCGGTCAGGAAGATGAATTTCCACGGCGTAAAGCGAGCAATCAGGATATTGATAACCATAGCGAAGAACATAATCATCGCCATTTCTTTACCGAAACTCTTTTGTGCCACGGACACAATGGCTTCGTTATTTGGCACAACACCCTGAATACCAAATGCATGTTGGAAGATGTTGGCGAAATCACCCAGAGATGAAACCACCAGGCCCGCACCGGCACCTAAAATCACAAAACCCATAATGGTTTTTACGGTGCCTTTAATGCACTCCGTGACCGGTTTTTTCTGGGCAATCAGGCCGATTAAGGCAATCAGGCCCACCAGTACTGCCGGTTCGGAGAGAACATCACTCATTAAGAAACGAAAGAAATCCATGCCAGCCTCCGCTTACAGCGCGCCTAATTCAGTTAATGCTACAGACAAACGTTCTTTCATGGCTTTCTTGTCAATCATGTTATCCAATGCAACAATTTTGCCACCAACCGCCTGAGCCACCAGTTGTTCTGCTATGTCTTTGGTGCCGATAAAGATATCGCTAGGCGTGCCTTTGGCAGAACCCAGATCCACATGATCCACTTCAGCGTTAACCGCCAGCTCTTTCAGAATGCTTTTGATGCTAATTTCCATCATCAGGCTGGTACCTAAGCCATTACCGCAAACCACTGTAATTTTCATTTTATTTCCCCTTGAAATTATTATCCAAACTGAATGCTGAGATTAATAACGCGCGATAACGGATAAGATATCCTGCTGCGTTTTGGCATTAAGTAAGGCTTGTACATCGTTATCGTTATCGAACAACTGAGCGAGTTGAGAAATAGCCTCAATATGGCTAGTGCTGTCTGTCGCGGCTAACACTATGAGCAGTTTGACCGGATCGTTACCTTCCGCATTGAAAGTGACGCCCTCGGTGATGACGGTTAAGGCCAGAGAGAGTTTATTGGCACCTTCTTCCGGGCGGGCATGTGGCATCGCGATGCCGGGGCCGACCACGTAGTAAGGGCCGATTGCCTCATGGGAGCGATAAATTGCCTCGACATAACGGGCTTCAATCGAGCCATTATCAATAAGTGGCTGACATGAAATCGCGATGGCATCACGCCAGTCTTTGGCCTGGTTAACCACCTGAATGACGTCTGAAGTTAACAGTGTTTTTAACATGATATTTATTGCTCCCGATGACTGTTGACCTGAGAGTAGATAGTTATCGTTAGCATTAATGTGATGAATATCTCAATTGATAGCGCTACCTGATAGCGCTATCAAAATTTGTGATAGCGCTATCATTTGTTGTATCAGAGCCTTTGGCTATCTCCAGATAAGCCATATACAATGCACTGTATTGTCGGAACCAACTCGGAATAGCTTGTTTTATAGAGACAAGAAATTTTAATCAGGCAGGAACTCAGCATGGAAAAAACGCGCAAGCGCCGTAATACCGGGCGGGTCACTCTATCGGATGTGGCGAATTACGCCGGGGTAGGGTCGATGACTGTTTCCAGAGCGCTGCGAACGCCGGAGCAGGTTTCAGATAAATTACGTGAGAAAATAGAGCAAGCGGTTGAAACTCTTGGTTATATTCCTAACCGCGCAGCTGGGGCATTAGCATCCGGTCACAGCGATACTGTCGCTGTTTTGATTCCGTCATTAACGGACAAAGCCAGTTCCCGATTTATGCAGGCGCTGCAACAGATTCTGAATAAAAATGAGTTCCAGTTATTGCTGGGTTGCCACGAATATAATCAGCGCAAAGAAGCTGAAATACTGATGACCTTGCTGCAAAGTAACCCAGCCGCTGTAGTGATATTTGGTTCACAGCTGGCGGATAAAACCTATCAATTGCTGGAACGCGCCAATATCCCGACGGTTAACGTGGTCGGCTCCTATTTCAAAGGGGCCAAAATCACCCTTGAAGCGGCTTTTTTTGAGTCAGCCTATGAATTGAGTCACCATTTGCTGGATCGGGGTTACCAGCATATTGGTTTTATTGGTGCGCATATGGATAACCGCCTGCAACGTCAGCAGTTGAATGGTTGGCATAAAGCGATGTTAGAGCATTACAAAAATGCCGATCAAACCGTCACCACCCCTGAGACGGCCAGTTTGCAGTTTGGCCGCTATGCGCTGACTGAAATACTCCAGCGCCAGCCGGAACTGGATGCGGTGATATGCAGCCATGAAGATATCGCGCTCGGCGTGTTATTTGAATGCCAGCGGCGGCTGTTGAAAATCCCCAGTGGCATTGCGGTGGCGTGTTTAGATGGTTCTGACAGTTGTGATCAAACCTATCCGACATTGACTTCAATGCGTATTGATTACAAAAAAATGGGTAAAGAAGCCGGTAAGATGCTAATTGAACTGTTGGGTAATGATGACGATGGCGAGTCTTTGAGCCAAAATTTCAGCTATAAATTTGAACCGCGGCAAAGCACTTGAAGATAGAGCCACGCTTTAAAGGAAAGCCGCCCCGAAGGGCAGCTACCTATTTTACTTGCCAGATGTGTTGATGATTACCGTGATTGAGTTGTTGAAAATACTCCAACCCCCATTCCAGGATGTTAACAACGCACCAAATACAACGAGCACAATACAAAAGTATCGTTTCATTGTGCGGTCCATGCTTAGACCGCTTCACGCCAGCACCATCGGCGACACTGCCGTGAATACAAGCACGAGAGTGTGCCTGTGTTTACGGCCGTTGGAACTCCTTTCCTTAAACCGATGCCCGCTTGCTTAGGGCGGCGAAAAGGCCCAGCGCGATTGTACACCAATAGTGAGTTGTTCAGCATTTGACAATCAACCACAAGCGAGACAATATACTCAGCACGAGAGTGTGCTTGCGTTACAACGGCAATACAAACCTGCTGGAAAGGCCGCTTACCGGACCAGCGCAGAAAAACCGTCTTTATGGCGGTTTTTTTGTGCCTATTTTTGCCCTAATACAATAAAAAACTCGCAATAAAAACGCCAGCACGAGGCTGGCGTTGGTGTTTCTTATACAGACTTAATCGTGAAATTAAGATGCGCTAGCGTCAGCCTGAGCTGATTGAATTGCGGTCAGCGCCACGGTATAGACGATATCGTCTACCAATGCACCACGAGACAAGTCGTTAACTGGCTTGCGCATACCTTGCAGCATCGGCCCGATAGAGATCAGGTCGGCAGAACGTTGTACCGCTTTATAGGTGGTGTTACCGGTGTTCAAATCAGGGAAGATGAACACGGTCGCTTTACCGGCAACTGGCGAGTTAGGTGCTTTGGATTTTGCCACATCTGCCATGATTGCCGCGTCATACTGCAACGGACCATCGATGATCAGATCTGGGCGTTTTTCCTGTGCCAGGCGGGTCGCTTCACGCACTTTTTCGACATCGCTACCTGCACCAGAATTGCCGGTGGAGTAAGAGATCATCGCTACACGCGGTTCGATACCGAATGCCGCAGCGGAATCAGCTGACTGGATAGCAATTTCTGACAGTTGCTCAGCCGTTGGGTCTGGGTTAATCGCGCAGTCACCGTAAACCAGAACCTGGTCAGGCAGCAGCATGAAGAATACAGAAGAGACCAGTGAGCTGCCCGGTGCGGTTTTGATCAACTGCAACGGTGGGCGGATAGTGTTCGCCGTGGTATGAACTGCGCCAGACACCAGGCCGTCAACTTCGCCTTTTTCCAGCATCAGGGTGCCGAGCACCACGTTGTCTTCCAGTTGCTCGCGAGCAACCACTTCGGTCATGCCTTTGCTCTTACGCAGCTCAACCAGACGTGGAACATATTGCTCACGCACGGCGACCGGATCGATGATTTCAACGCCTTTACCCAGCTCAACACCTTGAGCCGCAGCAACACGTTGGATCTCTTCCGGATTACCCAGCAGTACGCAAGTCGCGATACCACGTTCAGCACAGATAGAGGCGGCTTTAACCGTACGTGGCTCATCACCTTCTGGCAGTACGATACGCTTGCCCGCTTTACGTGCCAGTTCGGTCAGCTCATAACGGAATGCCGGTGGTGACAGGCGACGCGAACGCTCAGAAGCGGCACTCAGTGAGTCAATCCACTCACCGTTGATATGGCTGGCAACATAGTTTTGCAGCTTTTCAACACGTTCATGGTCATCTGCTGGCACTTCCAGATTAAAGCTTTGCAAGCTCAGAGAAGTCTGCCAGGTGTTGGTATCCACCATAAAGACTGGCAGGCCAGTTGCGAAAGCACGTTCACACAGTTTTTCGATTGGCTTATCAATCTCATAGCCGCCAGTCAGCAAAATGGCACCGATTTCAACGCCATTCATGGCTGCCAAACAAGCAGAGACCAACACGTCTGGGCGGTCTGCTGAGGTCACCAGTAGAGAGCCTGGGCGGAAGTGTTCCAGCATGTGTGGGATACTGCGCGCACAGAATGTCACCGATTTAACGCGGCGTGTTCTGATATCGCCTTCGTTAATAATGCGCGCATTCAGGTGCTTACACATATCAATCGCACGGGTCGCAATCAGCTCGAAGCTCCATGGCACGCAACCCAGAACCGGCAGCGGGCTGTTGGCAAACAGCTGTGTTGGATCGATGCTCGCCACACTGGCCTTGGTGGAATCATCAAAGATTTCAGACAGGTCAGGGCGGGTACGGCCTTGCTCATCAACGGGTGCGTTTAGTTTGTTAATGATGACACCGGTGATGTTTTTATTTTTGCTGCCACCGAAACTGGAACGAGCCAGTTCAATGCGCTCTTTCAATTGGTCTGGTGAATCATTACCCAGAGCAATAACAAAGACGATTTCAGCATTCAGGGTTTTGGCAATTTCATAGTTCAGTGCATTGGCAAACTGATGTTTGCGTGTTGGCACCAAGCCTTCAACCAGAATCACTTCTGCGTCTTTGGTATTTTCGTGATAACGGGCAACAATCTCTTCCATCAACACATCTTGCTGGTTAGAACTCAGCAAGGTTTCCACATAACCCATATTCAGCGGCTCGGCAGCAGTTATGCTGGAGTTGGCACGAATGATAGTGGTGGTTTGGTCAGGTGCATTATCACCAGCACGCGGCTGAGCGATTGGCTTGAATACGCTCAGGCGCACACCTTTTTGCTCCATAGAGCGGATGACACCCAAGCTGACGCTGGTTAAACCAACGCTGGTGCCGGTAGGGATCAACATTATTGTACGGGACACGGCTAAACCTCTTTACGGTTATGCCCTTCGTCCTTGAAGCCGCAGGG
>NZ_ACCB01000018.1 GCF_000173735.1 Yersinia aldovae ATCC 35236
TGAGTTGAGTACGAGAAAACTTCTTGCGTAATAATGGGTTGCCGTGTTTTTCCTGGCAATGAATATGGAATGAATTCTTACCAAGATCGATGCCGATGAGCGTAACGTTTTGCATGATGATCTCTCCAAAAGAAAACCCTGTCAGCTTACCGCTCACAGGGTGGGGGTGACCATCTCATTAACCCGGTTTGAGGGCCGGGCTTTAGTCACTATAGAGCCGTTATACTTCAAGTTGCATCTGCGTTGGCTGCCTTGGTTCGCCCCAGTCACTTGACTTTAGCCAGCGCGTGGGGATTCTCTTCGTTGCCACCTTTGTGTAACTCGAACTATTTAGGGTATAGATAATGACTCTCAGACAGGATTCGATGCGCGTTTAAAGCGACCGATAATCCATTTCTCAATTTCTACGATAATGAAAATCGCGATAGAAACTAACAGCGTGATGCCCCAGTAATAAGCCGGTAATGGCTCGGTACCGAATGCGGTATTCATAAACGGCAGATAGATGATGGCTAACTGGAGTACGACCAGTACACCAGAAACCAACCACAGTCCCTTGTTAACAAAGACTTCTTTGTTCAGTGGGAAGCGGTCCATCACACGGCAGTTAAACATGTAAATCCACTGCGCAGTAACCAATGTTTGCATCAGCACAGTACGGATAAACTCAGTGCTATATCCGCGTGGCTCCATGTAGGCTTCCAGGGCGAAAGCACTGCACGCAATCAGGGTGCCGACAAACGCGATGCGCCAGATGGCATGGCCGTCTAACACATGTTTTGATGGGTCACGCGGGTTGCGGCGCATAATGCCTCTTTCTGCCGGCTCAAATGCTAAACCGAATGAAAGCGTGGTAGAGGTTGCCATGTTTATCCACAGGATTTGCAGTGGCGTTAACGGAATAACCGCGCCAACCAGAATAGCGAAGATGATTAACAGCCCTTGCGCCAGGTTGGTCGGTAACACAAACAGAATGGTTTTTTCAGGTTATCGTAGACACGACGGCCTTCTTCAACCGCGCTGGCAATGGTCGCGAAGTTATCGTCTGACAGCACCATATCGGCGGCTTCTTTTGTCACCTCAGTGCCTTTGATCCCCATCGCGATACCGACATCGGCCTGTTTCAGCGCCGGAGCATCGTTCACGCCATCGCCGGTCATCCCGACAATTTCGCCTTTATCTTGCAATGCTTTCACCAGACGCAGTTTATGTTCCGGGCTGGTACGGGCGAAAATATCATAACGCACTGCCGCTTGTGCCAGTTCGTTATCGTCCATATGCTCTAGCTGGCCGCCGGTAATGGAGTCTTTACCATTACCAATTCCCAGCATGGCACCAATCGCCATCGCGGTTTCCTGATGGTCGCCGGTGATCATTTTCACGCGAATACCAGCCTGTTGGCAGGTCGCTATGGCGTCGATGGCCTCAGGACGTGGTGGGTCCATCATGCCAGCGATACCAACAAACACCATGCCCTGCTGGATATCACTGTGCTCCAACTCACTGACAGGTTGTTCTGTTGGGCGGAAGGCTGCTGCTACCATGCGCAAGCCCTGCCTGGCGTAGCGGGCCATTTCGGCTTCCCAGTAATCACGACGGAATGGCGCAACGCCGTTAGCTGTCAGTTCCTGTTGGCAGAAGGTGAACAACACATCCGGCGCGCCGGTCAGGAAGATGCTGTTATCCGATTGAACCTGATGGCTGGTGGCCATGTATTTATAGGCAGAATCAAAAGGAATTTTGCCGTGTTGAGTGACCTGACCCAAATCAATACCTGATTTCGCGGCCAGCACTTTCAACGCTCCTTCAGTCGGGCCACCCGTAATGGCCCAATGACCTTGCTCGTTCTTCTGAATTTGGCTGTCATTACACAAATTCACCGCAGTGATAAATGTCTTTAACGTGCCGTTGGTATCAAGTGAGGCTTGCTGGTCACTCCCTTCTGGATAGATGTTACCAACCGGTTCGTAGCTTTCGCCTTCTACGCGATAGCAATGGTCTGCCAGAATCACCGCTTTAACGGTCATTTCGTTCATCGTCAGTGTGCCGGTTTTATCGGAGCAGACAACCGTCATGGCACCTAAGGTTTCTACCGTTGGCAGTTTGCGGATAATCGCGCGGTTGCGCGCCATCGCTTGCACACCCAGGGAGAGGATGATCGAAATAATAGCCGGTAAGCCTTCTGGCACCGAGGCTACCGCCAGGCTTATCAAGGCCAGCAACAGCTCATTAACCGGCAGGTCGCGCAGGATAAACGCAAAGACAAACAAGAAGGCCATCATCACCAGAATCAGGATGAAAATCGCTTTACCCAAGCGGTCCATCTGTTGCAACAGCGGGGTACGCGTCGATTCAACCTCTGACATCATCTGGTTGATATGCCCCAGTTCGGTATCACCGCCACTGGCAATCACCAAGCCTTTTGCGGTACCGGCACTGATGGTCGTTCCTGAGAACAGCAAGTTTTTGCGATCGCCAATCACCGACTCGTTCTCAATCACGCCGATTTGCTTCTCAACCACCGTGGACTCGCCGGTCAGGATAGCCTCTTCAATCTGAAGATTGTGCGCTTCCAATAACCGCAGGTCTGCTGGGATCTTATCGCCGGGCTTTAATGTGACGATATCTCCTGGCACCAAATTCTGTGCTTCTATGGTTTGCGCACTGCCGTCACGGATGACCACTGCTTTACTGGACAGCATATTCTGGATGCTTTTCAGCGACTTTTCGGCTTTATTTTCCTGAACATACCCAATTAATGCATTAATAACCGCAACACACAGGATGATGATGGTATCAACCGCGTGGCCCATCAGCCCTTTAACCAAGGCTGCCGCCAGCAGGATATAAATCAGAACATCATTAAAATGGGCTAAGAATTGCAGCAGTGGATGCTTTACTTTTTTTGGCGGGTAGGGCGTTCGGCCCGTATTGTTTAAGGCGCTCTTTTGCCTCTTGTTGGCTTAATCCTTCTTCGCTGCTATTCAAATGCTGCAAAGATTCTTCCGCTGTAAGTTGATACCAGGCCTTACCCTCTGGGGGCGGGGAGGCAGATTTATGGTCTGATGAGTTTTGCATTGAAAGAGCCTTCTTAAAAATTAATAAATCTAAAATCTATCTATCCGTTTCATTGGTCGGTACGGCGCAGAGAAAATACATTTCTTCATTTTCTAGCGTGAAAAAACTCAGTGAAAAGTGTTTTCCTTAATTATTTGATTTTTATAAAAAAGCAAAGAAATATTTTGAAGGATATATTTACAACAACATAGTTATATTAAGCAAGGATAGTAGGTTTTTATCAAAAGAGTGCCTTGATCTGAGATAATAAAATAGAAACATTTGGCAACATATTATGGGTAACCTTGTGAATAGTAAGTAGTTACAGAGCGAACTATTCTATAGGTAATCTTATGGGAAAGGACGAGTCGGCCGGACCGTTTGCGTGATAACACCGAATGATTAGATCTCCGCTCCTATTACCCAATGTAATTGCTGGCTATCAGGTGAAACTCTTCGTTAGTATGTTCTGCTGCCGGAACTAATGGGGCGTATGCTAATCAGAGGTTGCGGTAAGCAACATACTGACGGTGCAATTAAGTAAAGTGCAGTAGCCAACAACCAGTGAGGAAACAGTAAGTATGGACAAGTGGCGATATCTGGCGATTGGCGTGTGTTTGGTGACGACTTCAGGGGGGGCATTCGCTGACTCCATTGATGCCCAACGGCAACGCTATCAGCAAGTTAAACAGGCGTGGGACAGTAATCAAATGGATACTGTGATGCAACTGATGCCGACGTTGCGTGATTATCCCCTGTACCCTTATCTGGAATATCGTCAGCTGACGCAAGACCTGAGTCAGGTAAGCGCGGCCCAAGTGAATGATTTTATGAGCCGCAACCCCACTTTGCCGCCAGCACGTTCACTGCCATCCCGTTTTGTTAATGAACTGGCCCGCCGTGAAGATTGGCGCGGATTGCTCACATTCAGCCCGCAGGCACCAAAACCGGTGGCCGCGCGGTGTAATTATTACTATGCCAAATGGGCTACTGGCGAACAGCAAGTGGCTTGGGATGGTGCCAGCGAGATCTGGCTGAACGGTCAGGCATTACCGGGCAGTTGCGATAAATTATTCAGTGTCTGGCAGCAAGCCGGGCATCAGACGCCACTGTTAACATTGGCACGCATGAAGCTCGCGCTGAAAGAGGGCAATGCCAGTCTGGTGAGTTATTTACTCAAACAACTGCCAGCGGATTACCAAACGATGGGAACGGCACTGGCGAAATTGCAAAGTGATCCAACCAGCGTTGAGAGCTTTGCCCGTACCGTTGGGCCGACTGACTTCACCCGTTCCGCAACCACCATTGCTTTTACCCGTTTAGCGCGGCAGGACGTAGAAAACGCGCGGGCAATGATCCCCACATTGGCGCGGCTGCAAAAAATGAGTGACAGCGAGAAGCTTGAGCTGGAAGAAACGGTCGCCTGGCGTTTGATGGGCAATGATGCGACTTATGACCAAGCTAAGTGGCGCGATCAAGTGACTTTACGTAGCCATTCTACTTCATTGCTGGAGCGCCGTATCCGCATGTCGCTGGGAACGGGTGACCGCCAAGGGTTAGCGGCGTGGTTGGCGCGTTTGCCCGCAGAGGCACAAAGTAAAGATGAGTGGCGCTACTGGCGTGCTTCTTTATTATTAGATCAAGGTAAGAAAGCCGAGGGCGAAGCCATTCTGCGCAGCCTGATGCAAGAGCGTGGCTTCTATCCGATGGTCGCCGCGCAAAAACTGGGTGTGCCGTACCCGATTAATGTTGAAGTCGCGACTAAACCGGATGCTTCGCTGGCGCAGCGCCCTGAAATTGCCCGAGTACGTGAGTTGATGTACTGGAATATGGATAATCTGGCGCGCAACGAGTGGAGTTATCTGGTGGCAAGCCGTAGCAAGCCTGAGCAGGAAGCACTGGCACGTTACGCCTTTAATCAGAAGTGGGCGGATCTCAGTGTTCAGGCAACCATTGTCGCTAAACTGTGGGATCATCTGGAAGAGCGCTTCCCGCTGGCCTGGCCGAAAGAGTTCCATCAGGCGACCGAAGGTAAGGGGATCACACCAAGCTATGCGATGGCGATTGCCCGTCAGGAAAGCGCCTGGAACCCCAAAGCACAGTCACCGGTTGGGGCGGCAGGGTTAATGCAAGTGATGCCACGCACCGCTGAACATACGGTAAAACTCAATAATATCGGTGGTTATGTCAATAGCAGCCAGTTACTTGATCCGGTAACCAACATACAGATTGGCACCAGTTATCTGGAAGAGGTTTATCAGCAGTTTGGCCGTAACCGCATCTTATCCAGTGCCGCCTACAATGCAGGCCCATCACGGGTTAATACTTGGTTGGGAAATAGCGGCGGGCAGGTGGATGCCGTAGCTTTTATCGAAAGTATCCCGTTCTCTGAAACCCGTGGCTATGTGAAAAACGTACTGGCTTACGATGCTTTTTATCGGCACTTTATGAATCGCCCAGCGAAGGTGCTGAGTGATGCTGAATGGCAAAGGCGCTACTGATTCCCTGCGGCCTTGACGCCGCGGCGTTGTTAGCGGCGCTCTCGCACCCGAATCACTTACTTGTGTAAGTTCATCGGGATTTGCTCGCTTGCTGCCTTGCCGCAACGCCAATGACTTTGGGTAAACCCTGCGGCCTTGACGCCGCGGCGGTGTTAGCGGCGCTCTCGCACCCGAATCACTTACTTGTGTAAGCTCATCGGGATTTGCTCGCTTGCTGCCTTGCCGCAACGCCAATGACTTTGAGGATATGCCTTCGTCCTTGACGTTGCCGGCTGTTGGCTGGTAGCTCGCAAACGCCAACTCTTTTGGGAATATCTGGCATTATGGTATGCTCTCGTACTAGTTAAATAGTACCTTGGGTATATATGATGACAAAACGACGACTGACCGATGATCTGCCGGCTGACGAAAAAAATATATCGGGTATCCCTAACCCGGTTGATCCTTCTCTTGCGCCAGATCCGGCGTTATCCGCTGAAGACAACCAGCATTGGTTGAGCTTCATTGCGCTACTGCAAAATGCCATTGCGCAAGATCTTCATTTACCGTTGCTGCAATTGATGTTGACGCCTGATGAACGCACTGCACTGGGGACACGGGTGCGAATTATTGAGGAGTTAATGCGCGGGGAGTTGAGCCAGCGTGAACTGAAAAACCAGTTAGGCGCAGGGATTGCAACTATCACTCGTGGCTCTAACAGTTTGAAGACGGCCCCACCGCAGCTGAAAAACTGGCTCGAGGCCCAACTATTGGCAGATAAAAAATAACCGGCTACCTTCCTGCACGTTGAAATCTATAGGGTATTGCTTGCGTGGCGGTGTTGGTAGATCTCATTGTGAAATGGCACTAGCGCCAACAGTAACGCTTGGTGGTAAACACGGGTGCGGGTTAATTTACCGTCGGTAAAGATGCCGATGGCACCGCCTTTCTGTTTTACATTTTCAATACCGGTTAAAACTGCCATTTCGTCGCCCAGCTCACGGCCTTGGTGAATCCCTTGCAATATAATGTCAGGCAGCATCAAGCTGGCAGAACGAGACTCACCTCGGTTCTGCAAGTGTTCAATTACTATCCATGCAAAGGTCATATTATCTTCAATGCCGGCTTCAATCCCAACCCAAAAATCTGCCTCAGGGCGAACCTGACGTGCATTGGCAACCCGCTGGCGGGCACCGGTGCGAGTTTCAGTACTGCCGAGGGGTTGCAGAGGAACGCCGCTGTCGACATTGACACCTTCAATGCGATATTGACCCACGCCATAAACGTCGTCAAACGCGAGGCCAATAGCCTGAATCTTTGCAGGGTTGGTAGTTGCGGCAACAACATGGTACATAATGAGTCTCGCTACTCTTAATAATCTATTGAAATAGGCTTTGGGTTTATTTCACGCAGTATAACGGAAAAATGACATGTTACAGGTATATCTCGTGCGCCACGGCGAAACCGTCTGGAACGCAGCACGCCGCATTCAGGGCCAATCAGACAGCCCTCTGACTGATATCGGTATACGTCAGGCTCAGTTGGTCGCGCAACGGGTTCGTAGCCAGGGTATCACCCATATTATTAGCAGCGACCTTGGGCGCACACAGCAGACGGCGAAAATCATTGCTGATGCCTGTGGGCTAACCATGCAGACAGACTCGCGCCTGCGTGAGCTGAATATGGGGGTGCTGGAAACGCGTCCGATTGAAAGCTTAACGTCAGAAGAAGAGCAATGGCGCAAGCAGATGGTCAATGGCACTGAAGGCGGGCGTATCCCGGAAGGTGAGTCGATGACCGAGCTGGGGGGGCGGATGCACGCGGCGCTGAATAGCTGCCTGGCGTTACCCGCCGGAAGTAAGCCATTGCTGGTGAGTCATGGTATGGCGTTGGGATGTCTGCTGAGTACCCTGCTTGGGTTACCCGCTCATGCTGAACGGCGTCTACGTTTGCGCAACTGCTCGCTGTCGCGGGTGGATTATCAGGAAAGCCCGTGGTTGGCCTCTGGCTGGGTGATTGAAAGTGCTGGCGATACCGCCCATTTGGATATGCCAGCACTTGATGAGTTACAGCGCTAACGCCGAACAGGAATAAGATACTCACATTTGAACAGGGTCGGAGGCCGTTCGACAGGCTTCCCCTGTGGGTAGAAACGTTCGATATCATAGCCACGTCGGCGAGTTAGCCCTAACTGCGGCAGGCAGGTGCCATACAGTGTCAGGATGAAGTTCTGTAGCCCTTCCAACGGTCCATCGTAGGTGAACTGCACATACTCGCCACCCTGTAAGATGACCGGTTGACCTTCCTGCACATTGCATGGAACATGCTGAGGCTCAATCGCTGTAGTGTAGAAAATCTCTTGCTCATCATCTTTCTCCTGATTGGGGCGTGAGTGATGTAAGCCGTAGAGTACGGGGGGCAAGTGATCGACATCACCGAGATATTGCTGCCAAAAATGTAGTCGAAATTCAGCACGATAGGTTGAAATTTGCTCAAGAGTACACGAATAGCTTTGAGTTATACCTATCAGATGCTGTTCAGGCAACGTCACAAATTCAGGTTGAGGTAAGGTATAAGCCCCCAACCGGATAGGTGGACAGATCCCCGCCGAATGCCAATCTTCAGCCCGACGATACAGTGCGGGCGTTTGCACAAACTGCTTTTTAAAAGCACGGGTAAAAGTTTGCTGTGAATCAAAACGATATTGCAGGGCAATATCGAGAATAGGGCGGCTGGTTAAACGTAACGCTACGGCGGCTTTTGATAACCTTCTGGCACGGATATAAGCACCGATAGCATTCCCGGTGACTTCCTTGAACATACGTTGCAAATGCCATTTCGAATAGCCTGCTTTCGCAGCAACATTGTCCAGTGCCAAAGGCTGGTCTAAGTGACTTTCTAGCCAGCTAAGCAAATCACGAATGATACTGGCTTGATCCATAGATCTTCCTCGTAAAACGACCTAAATTTAGGGTATTAGTCATATGAAAAGAATAGCTCCGGCGCATAGTAGCAACTTTTTTTGCTCCCGACTGCTTAAGAATTTAGTGGTGCAGTGCGTTAAAAATAAGCCTAAGATTTATAAAAAGGCTTTTTAACAAATATTTTATTATTAGTACAAATAGTTAATGTTGAATCAGATTATTCAATGGAATGGAGTAAGTGTATGAAAAAAAGTTGGATATTCCTTGGTTGCTTGCTTTCTTTTGGGGCAATAACTGCCCATGCAGAGGAAATTGGCTCGGTAGATACCGTTTTTAAACTGCTAGGGCCTGATCATAAAATCGTGGTTGAAGCCTTCGATGACCCTGATGTTAAAAATGTAACTTGTTATATCAGCCGGGCTAAAACCGGGGGTATCAAAGGTGGTCTGGGGTTGGCGGAAGATACATCTGATGCTGCAATCTCTTGCCAGCAGGTCGGGCCGATTGAGTTAAATGACAAAATTAAGAATAAAAAATCTGACGGTACGGTGGTTTTCCAGAAGCGCACATCGTTGGTCTTCAAAAAGCTACAAGTGGTGCGTTTCTACGATCAGAAACGTAATACGTTGATCTACCTTACCTATTCAGACCGTGTGGTTGACGGCTCGCCAAAAAATGCGATCAGTGCTGTACCCATTATGCCGTGGCAATAACATTATTTGGCTGAGAATGGGCAATAAAAAAGCCAGCATTTGCGTGCTGGCCTTTTATTGTCGATGTGTCAGTTCAGCGGCTTACTCTTCCAGGTCACCACAGAAACGATAACCTTCACCGTGGATAGTGGCAATGATTTCTGGTGTGTCAGGAGTAGATTCGAAATGCTTACGAATACGACGGATAGTCACGTCGACGGTGCGGTCATGAGGTTTTAGCTCACGGCCAGTCATTTTCTTCAGCAATTCGCCACGGGATTGAATTTTGCCCGGATTTTCACAGAAATGCAGCATGGCACGGAACTCACTACGTGGCAGTTTGTAATGTTCGCCAGTAGGGCTTATCAGTGAGCGGCTGTTGATATCCAGCTCCCAGCCATTGAATTTATAACTCTCAACCAGACGACGCTCTTCACCTACGCTGCCCAGGTTCATGGTGCGAGATAGCAGGTTGCGTGCGCGGATGGTCAATTCACGCGGATTGAAAGGTTTGGTGATGTAGTCATCGGCACCAATTTCCAAGCCAAGGATCTTATCTACTTCATTATCACGACCGGTCAGGAACATTAGGGCAACACTTGCTTGTTCACGAAGTTCTCGTGCCAGCAGCAGGCCATTTTTACCCGGCAGATTGATGTCCATGATAACTAAGTTGATATCATTCTCAGACAAAATGTGGTGCATTTCTGCGCCATCATTGGCCTCATGAACAACATAGCCTTCCGCCTCGAAAATGCTCTTCAGGGTGTTACGAGTAACTATCTCGTCTTCTACGATCAGAATGTGCGGGGTCTGCATGTTTGCTACCTAAAATTGCCAACAAAATAGAAATAGGAAGTACAGAAGTCTTTGTTATATTAGGATTTTTATTGACTAGTTACTCGTCATCCCGTTCATCACATGACTAAAGTACGTAAACGCGTTCTTGATGTACTTTCCATCAACGTCAACAACATCACTAGCTTGGTCGGGGTGTTACTCCCTACAGCCCCAAAGGTGACAAAAGCGGCGCATATCCTAACCCTATTAACAGCAATATAACAGTGTGAGCCGAATCTACCACCCAACAAAACTACGCTTTGTTGACATATATCAAATTCAATTGTAGCACGTTAACACTTTTGTGAAAAAGACTTACAAGAATACCAGCTTAAGCGATAGTTGGTTAAATTATGTGATCGATTCAGTGTTATTAATATTAAAAATTAAGCATTAGGCGTAACAAAAAAAAGATTTTTCTAATCCATTGATTTTTATTGTTTAAAATCAATATTCTTTCACCGCCGCCGCCGTCACCCTCTTTTCCTTCTCAGCCGTCTATTTCAGCTGAAAGCATAAGAAGAATTATTGTTGATGTTATGGAAATGTAAAGATATTTGCCAGATGTTTACTTATTGTTGTTTTTTTAACCACGAGAACATAAAAAGAGCGAACAGGTGGCAATTATCCGTTAACTCAGATTGCGCTATAGTTTGATATTTTCCGACTCTCAGGGGCATTTCTGTCAAAAAGTTAGAAAAAAAATCCATAAGTGCATTATCCTGAATAAGTGTTGTTTTTTAGGGTTATCCTCTGGTTTTTTGCGTTTATTTTGTAATGTGATTGCTGACAATTCCTCTTTTATTAGAGGATTTCCCGAAATGGGTTAGCTTGTTCTCATCGTTTTACCGGTGAAAAAATTTGACTTGAGGGAGCGATTGCTTTAACCAATAGAGAGACAGCTTTATTTATGAGACAGACAGAAGACATGCGATACATCAGCCTGAATACAACAATTATTACCACCACCGAAACCACAGGTTACGGGGCGGGCTGACGCGTACAGGAAACAACAGAAAAAAGCCCGCACCTAGACAGTGCGGGCTTTTTTTTTAAATCAAATATTTGCAACAAAGTTTGCGATAAAAATAGCGCGAAAGCGGGAGAAAATAAGAAATGCGAGTGCTGAAATTTGGCGGGACCTCAGTTGCAAATGCAGAACGCTTTATGCGTGTTGCCGATATCATTGAAAGTAATGCGCGTCAGGGACAAGTCGCTACGGTGCTATCCGCTCCCGCTAAAATTACCAATCACTTGGTGGCGATGATCGACAAAATGGTTGCCGGACAAGATATCTCGCCGAATATCAGTGATGCCGAGCGGATTTTCGCCGAGTTATTGCGTGGCTTGGCTGATGCGCAACCGGGCTTTGACTATGCGCGTTTGAAAGACTTGGTAGGGCATGAGGTTGCGCAGCTCAAGCAACTGTTGCACGGAATTTCACTGCTGGGGCAGTGTCCTGATAGCATCAATGCCGCTATCATCTGCCGTGGTGAGAAGCTCTCTATCGCCATTATGGAAGCGGTATTTCAGGCGAAAGGCTATCCGGTGACCGTGATTAATCCGGTAGAGAAACTGCTGGCCCAGGGGCACTATCTCGAATCCACCGTAGATATCACTGAATCGACCCGCCGTATCGGTTCCAGCGGCATTCCGGCTGACCATATTATCTTGATGGCGGGCTTCACTGCCGGTAATGATAAAGGTGAGCTGGTGGTGTTGGGGCGTAACGGGTCTGATTACTCCGCCGCGGTGTTGGCTGCCTGTTTGCGTGCTGACTGTTGTGAGATCTGGACTGATGTGGACGGGGTTTATACTTGTGATCCACGCGTGGTACCTGATGCCCGATTATTAAAATCGATGTCATATCAGGAAGCGATGGAGCTTTCCTATTTTGGCGCTTCGGTTCTCCACCCCCGCACTATCGCTCCTATCGCCCAATTCCACATCCCTTGCCTGATAAAAAACACCTCTAATCCACAAGCGCCCGGCACGCTGATTGGCGGCGAAAGCAGCGACGACGGTTTCCCGGTTAAAGGCATTACCAACCTGAATAATATGGCGATGATCAATGTTTCCGGGCCGGGCATGAAAGGCATGGTCGGGATGGCCGCCCGCGTCTTTGCCGTAATGTCGCGCAGCGGTATCTCGGTGGTGCTGATAACCCAGTCCTCTTCTGAATACAGCATTAGCTTCTGTGTGCCACAAGGGGAGTTGTTACATGCCCGCAAAGCCTTGGATGAAGAGTTTTATCTGGAACTCAAAGACGGCGTACTGGAGCCGTTGGATGTGATTGAACATTTGGCGATTATTTCGGTGGTCGGCGATGGTATGCGCACTTTACGCGGCATCTCGGCTCGCTTCTTCTCGGCGCTGGCTCGTGCCAATATCAATATTATTGCCATTGCCCAAGGCTCCTCTGAGCGCTCTATTTCGGTGGTGGTCAGTAACGATGCGGTCACTACCGGCGTGCGGGTCTGCCATCAGATGTTGTTTAACACCGATCAAGTGATTGAAGTGTTTGTTATCGGCGTCGGTGGCGTTGGTGGGGCATTGATCGAACAAATCTATCGTCAGCAGCCGTGGTTGAAACAGCGCCATATCGATTTGCGCGTTTGTGGTATCGCCAACTCTAAAGCGATGCTGACTAATGTCCACGGCATTGCCTTGGATAACTGGCGTCAGGAGCTGGCTGAAGTGCAGGAGCCGTTTAACTTAAGCCGCCTGATCCGTTTGGTAAAAGAGTATCACTTGCTCAATCCGGTGATTGTCGACTGTACTTCCAGTCAGGCGGTGGCGGATCAATATGCCGACTTCCTGGCCGATGGTTTCCACGTCGTGACACCAAACAAGAAAGCCAATACCTCATCAATGAATTACTACCGTCAGATGCGTGCGGCAGCAGCGAAGTCATGTCGCAAATTCTTGTATGACACCAACGTCGGTGCGGGCCTGCCAGTGATTGAAAACTTACAGAATCTGCTTAATGCGGGTGACGAACTGATGCGTTTTTCTGGCATTCTGTCCGGGTCACTGTCCTTTATCTTCGGCAAGCTGGATGAAGGAATGACATTGTCGGAAGCCACTTTGCAAGCCAAGGCGATGGGATATACCGAACCTGACCCACGCGATGACCTCTCTGGCATGGATGTTGCGCGTAAATTGTTGATTCTGGCCCGTGAGGCAGGGTACAAACTTGAGCTGGCTGATATTGAAGTTGAATCAGTATTGCCAGCAGATTTTGATGCTTCAGGCGATGTAGACAGCTTCCTGGCGCGCTTGCCATCACTGGATGCCGAATTTACTCGTTTGGTAACGAATGCGGCGGAGCAGGGCAAAGTGCTGCGTTATGTTGGCGTCATCGAAGAGGGGCGTTGTCTCGTGCGAATGGATGCTGTGGATGGTAATGATCCGTTGTATAAAGTTAAAAATGGTGAGAATGCCTTGGCTTTCTATACCCACTATTATCAGCCGATTCCGTTGGTGTTACGCGGTTATGGTGCCGGTAATGACGTGACGGCTGCTGGGGTATTCGCCGATCTTTTACGCACATTATCATGGAAGTTGGGAGTTTAAATATGGTTAAAATCTATGCTCCGGCATCGATTGGCAATGTCAGCGTCGGATTCGATGTGCTGGGTGCAGCGGTTTCGCCGGTTGATGGTACTTTGCTTGGTGATTGCGTCAGCGTGATCGCCGCAGACCGTTTCAGTCTGCGCAACGAGGGCCGCTTTGTCAGCAAACTGCCTGATGATCCAAAAGAGAATATCGTTTATCAGTGTTGGGCGCGTTTTTGTCAGGAAATGGGCAAAGAAATCCCAGTGGCAATGGTGCTGGAAAAGAATATGCCAATCGGTTCAGGGCTGGGTTCCAGCGCCTGCTCTGTAGTGGCCGGGCTAATGGCGATGAACGAATTCTGTGGCAAGCCACTGGATAAGGTCACGCTACTTGGCTTGATGGGCGAACTGGAAGGGCGTGTCTCCGGCAGTGTCCATTATGATAATGTCGCACCTTGCTATCTGGGTGGGATGCAGTTAATCCTTGAGCAGGATAGCTATATTAGCCAGAACGTCCCCGGTTTTGATGACTGGCTGTGGGTGATGGCGTATCCGGGCATTAAAGTTTCTACCGCTGAGGCGCGCGCTATCTTACCGGCGCAGTATCGGCGGCAGGATTGCATTGCTCATGGGCGAAATCTGGCTGGGTTCATTCACGCCTGCCACACTCAACAACCCGATTTAGCCGCTAAAATGATGAAAGATGTTATTGCGGAGCCTTATCGTACCCAATTGCTGCCAGGCTTTGCGGCGGCACGTCAGGCCGCACAGGATATTGGCGCATTGGCCTGTGGCATTTCCGGCTCCGGCCCGACGCTGTTTGCCGTGTGTGACGATATGGATACCGCGCAGCGCATGGCGGGCTGGTTACAAAATCATTACCTGCAAAACGACGAAGGTTTTGTTCATATTTGCCGTCTGGATACCGCAGGCGCACGACTACTGGGATAACGCATGAAACTGTACAACCTTAAAGATCACAACGAACAGGTCAGCTTCGCGCAAGCGATCAAACAGGGCTTGGGCAAACAGCAAGGGCTATTTTTTCCACTTGAATTGCCAGAGTTTGAACTGACTGAGATTGATAAACTGCTGGATCTGGATTTTGTCACGCGCAGCAGCCGTATTTTGTCTGCGTTTATTGGTAATGAAATCGCGCCAGAAGTGTTAACCAAACGCGTTCAGGCGGCTTTTGAATTCCCAGCCCCAATCGCGCACGTTGAAAATGATATCGCCGCGCTGGAGCTGTTCCACGGCCCGACACTGGCGTTTAAAGATTTTGGCGCACGTTTTATGGCGCAGATGTTGGCAGAAGTGGCGGGCGATCAGCCGGTGACTATCCTGACCGCAACCTCCGGTGACACTGGCGCGGCGGTGGCTCATGCGTTCTACGGCCTGAAAAATGTACGGGTGGTTATCCTCTATCCGCGTGGCAAAATCAGCCCGTTGCAGGAGAAGCTGTTCTGTACGCTGGGCGGAAATATTCACACAGTAGCGATTGAAGGCGATTTTGATGCTTGTCAGGCGTTGGTAAAACAAGCCTTTGACGATGAAGAGCTGAAACAGGAACTGAGCCTTAATTCCGCTAACTCAATCAATATCAGCCGCCTGCTGGCGCAAATCTGTTATTACTTTGAAGCGGTGGCCCAGTTGCCACAAGAAGCGCGTAATCAACTGGTTATCTCGGTACCAAGCGGCAATTTCGGTGATTTGACTGCCGGCCTGCTGGCAAAATCATTAGGTTTACCGGTAAAACGCTTTATCGCCGCCACCAATGCCAATGATACCGTACCGCGCTTTCTGGTGAGCGGCGAGTGGCAGCCGAAACCGACGGTGGCGACATTATCAAATGCGATGGATGTGAGCCAACCGAATAACTGGCCGCGAGTAGAGGAGCTATATCGTCGCAAAATCTGGCAACTGAAGGATTTGTGCCACGGCGCAGTGAGCGATGACGTGACTAAAGAAACGATGCGCGAGCTGGCAAAACTGGGTTATATCTCAGAGCCTCATGCCGCCATTGCTTACCGTGTCTTGCGTGATCAGTTACAGGACGGTGAGTTCGGTTTGTTCATCGGCACTGCGCATCCGGCAAAATTTAAAGAGAGCGTGGAGGCGGTTCTCGGGCAGGAATTACCGCTGCCAAAACCACTGGCTATCCGGGCGAAGTTACCGTTGCTATCCCATGATTTACCGGCTGATTTTGCGCAATTACGCACTTTCTTGATGGCTTTGCCAAAGTAACAGGGCACTCTTTGTAAAGAAGTAGAACGAAGGGAAGCGTGCCGTTGGGGTCGTAGTGGCGTGAGCCACCGGAGTGCCCCTCGGTGCGTTAAACCCTTCGCATACCAAATTTAAAAGGGCTGTAGCCTTTTTAAATTGATCGGTTAGAAGCTGTAGCAACGAAGATCAGCGCAGCTCAGCGCGCTTAAATACCAGTTCATTTTTTGCCGACAACCCGGCATCAAACTCATAGCCTTCCAGATTGAAATCAACCAGTTGCTCTGGTTTGGTCAATTTATTCTGAATAATAAAGCGGCTCATCAGGCCACGGGCTTTCTTGGCATAGAAACTGATGATTTTGTATTTGCTATTTTTCTCATCCAAAAATACCGGTTTAATCAGTGAACCGGCCAGTTTTGCAGGTTTCACGGCTTTAAAATATTCATCAGAAGCCAGATTAATCAGTATGTTATCACCTTGCTGATCAAGGGCTTGATTGAGTTTCTCGGTTATCTGCTCACCCCAGAATGAATAGAGGTCTTTACCGCGTGGATTCGCCAGTTTGATCCCCATTTCCAGACGATATGGTTGCATTAGATCCAGTGGGCGCAATAGGCCGTACAAACCTGAAAGCATTCGCAGATGCTGTTGAGCAAAATCAAAATCGGCAGCACTGAAATCCTGTGCCTGCATACCGGTATAGACATCACCTTTAAAAGCCAAAATCGCCTGACGCGCATTCTCAGGTGTAAAATGGGGTTGCCATTCGCTGAACCGTGCGGCATTTAAGCCTGCCAGTTTATCGCTAATGCCCATCAGGCTGCTGATTTGGGCAGGTGTTAGCTCACGGCAGATCTCGATAAGCTGTTGTGACTTATCCAACATTTCTGGCTGCGTAAACTTCTTGGTTGCCAACGGACTTTGATAATCAAGGGTTTTGGCCGGAGAGATAATAATAAGCATAACGGCATCCTGCTTTTCCAAAAAAGACACTGTAGCAAAAAGTGTGTGCTAGCAAAAAGGAGATTGAGCGATTGCTAAAATAGGTATCCCTATCGTACTTGACGTTGTAGGGTTGTTTGCAGCCTACTTACAAGCGAATAGGCCTTAGGCATAGATTGAATTGTCGGTGATGATAGCGTTTAGCTAAATCGTCTCAGCACGATAAGAATGGACGAAATTGCTATTAACCTGATGCTTTCCGGTTGTTTCAATTGGCGAAAACGGTTGCTAATTGCAGATGACTGTTTTGCGTTTTTTTTAAACAGTTTAACTGCCTTGCACCAAGGCTTACGCATGTTATTATCAGAACAAAGGCAGGGCTTCGAAATCGCCGCTACTTTTCTGTAACATATTAAAAGTTATGCGAAATGCCAAAAGTTCATGCACAAACGATGAGAAACGACAACATGACCGATAAACTTACTTCCCTACGTCAAATCACCACTGTAGTAGCAGATACCGGGGATATCGCGGCGATGAAATTGTATCAGCCGCAAGATGCGACCACCAACCCATCATTGATTCTGAATGCAGCTCAGATCCCTGAATACCGCAAATTGATCGATGAAGCTATTGCCTGGGCGCGCGAACAAAGCAGCAGTCATGCCCAGCAGATCGTTGATGCCACTGACAAACTGGCTGTGAATATCGGTTTAGAAATTCTAAAACTGATCCCCGGCCGCATTTCTACTGAAGTTGATGCCCGTCTCTCTTATGACACTGTTGCCAGCGTGGCGAAAGCCAAGCGTTTGATCAAAATGTATAACGAAGCCGGTATCAGTAATGACCGTATTCTGATCAAGCTGGCCTCAACCTGGCAGGGTATCCGTGCCGCAGAGCAGTTGGAAAAAGAAGGCATTAACTGTAACCTGACGCTGCTATTCTCCTTTGCTCAAGCGCGTGCTTGTGCTGAAGCCGGTGTGTTCCTGATTTCACCGTTTGTTGGCCGTATTCTTGACTGGTACAAAGCCAATGGCGACAAAAAAGAGTTCGCGCCACATGAAGATCCCGGTGTGGTTTCCGTGACCGAGATTTACCAGTATTACAAAAAACACGGCTATAGCACCGTGGTAATGGGCGCAAGCTTCCGTAATCTGGGTGAGATCATCGAGCTGGCCGGTTGTGACCGCCTGACTATCGCACCATCATTGCTAAAAGAGCTGGCAGAAAGCGAAGGCTCGGTTGAGCGTAAACTGGTTTACACCGGCGAAGTTCAGGCTAAACCAGCCCCACTGACTGAAGCTGAATTCTACTGGCAGCACAATCAGGACCCAATGGCGATTGATAAGCTGGCTGACGGTATCCGTAAGTTTGCAATCGATCAGGGTAAACTTGAGAAAATGATCTCTGACCTGCTGTAATTTGAGTGATGCGGGCAGTGTTTGACGAAAAGGTGGCGTAAGCCGCCTTTTTTATTGCCTGCCATCAAGGGAGGTTTGTGGTTTGGCTATGATATTATTCATACACGATATAGGACATTTTGTTGAGGTGGTCGCATGAATACATTACGGATAGGTTTAGTGTCGGTTTCAGACCGCGCATCCAGTGGGGTTTATCAGGATAAAGGGATTCCGGCGTTAGAAGCATGGCTGGCAAGTGCGTTGACCACGCCTTTTTACATCGAAACGCGCCTGATACCCGATGAGCAGACATTAATTGAACAAACGTTGTGTGAATTGGTGGATGAAATGGGCTGCCACCTGGTGTTAACCACCGGCGGAACCGGCCCGGCGCGGCGTGATGTGACGCCTGATGCCACTCTGGCTATCGCTGATCGGCAGATGCCGGGCTTTGGTGAGCAAATGCGGCAAATCAGCCTTCATTTTGTGCCTACCGCTATTTTATCCCGTCAGGTAGGGGTTATCCGCAAGCAGGCATTGATCATCAACTTGCCGGGGCAGCCTAAATCAATCAAAGAGACGCTGGAAGGCGTGAAAGACGCCGAGTCGAAAGTGGTGGTGGCCGGTATCTTTGCCAGCGTGCCTTATTGCATTCAATTGCTGGATGGGCCTTATGTCGAGACCAACAGCGCAGTAGTAGCTGCTTTTCGTCCTAAGAGTGCGCTTATCGATATAAAAAACTAAATTAAATTTTTTTGCAACATAAGTCACTATTCTAACGGTGTGAGGAATTTTGTACGGTATAGTCATATTTACTTTACAAATAGTTGAAACAATTTTTCTTCCCCTACTCTGGTTTATTACGGTGTCATATGCCTCAAGAACATAGCTCATCTCAAGTCGACTCACCGCAACCTCATGTTGCCCAACAACATAATCCTAATCGTCGCTTGAATAGGCAAGATTACAAAACTCTCACTCTTGCCGCATTAGGTGGAGCGCTAGAGTTTTATGATTTCATTATTTTCGTCTTCTTCGCAGCGGTCATCGGTGACCTTTTCTTCCCGGTAGATATGCCCGAGTGGTTACGTCAGGTGCAGACATTCGGTATCTTTGCCGCCGGCTATCTCGCTCGCCCACTGGGCGGCATTATCATGGCGCACTTTGGTGATTTAGTTGGCCGTAAGAAGATGTTTACCCTCAGTATTCTGTTGATGGCATTGCCAACACTGGCCATCGGTATGTTGCCAACCTATGCTTCCATCGGCATTGCAGCACCATTATTACTGCTACTTATGCGCGTGTTGCAAGGTGCGGCAATCGGTGGCGAAGTTCCCGGTGCATGGGTTTTTGTGGCGGAACACGTACCGCGCAGGCGTATTGGCATTGCCTGTGGCACCTTAACCGCCGGTTTAACGGCAGGTATCTTGCTGGGGTCGCTGGTCGCCACAGCGATGAATACCACGCTGAGTCATCAGGCTATTCTGGATGGCGGTTGGCGCGTACCGTTCTTCCTTGGCGGAATATTTGGCTTATTTGCCATGTACTTACGCCGCTGGTTGCAGGAAACGCCTATTTTTAAAGAGATGCAGGCGCGTAAGGCTCTGGCTGAAGAGTTACCTCTGAAATCCGTGGTGGTTAATCATAAGAAAGAAGTGTTTGTTTGCATGTTACTGACCTGGTTGCTGTCGGCCGGGATCGTGGTGGTTATTCTGATGACCCCTACTTATTTGCAAAAACAGTTCGGTGTACTGCCCGCGCTGGCATTGCAGGCAAATAGTCTGGCGATTGTGGCACTGGTGTTTGGCTGTGTGATTGCCGGTTTGGTGATTGACCGCTTCGGTGCCAGCAAGACCTTTATTGTTGGCAGCCTGATGCTGGCAGTATCAACATGGTTGTTCTATCACAGCAATTTGACTGATCCGAGCCAACTCTTTACGCATTATATGATGGCAGGATTCTGTGTGGGTATTGTCGGCGCTGTGCCGTATGTGATGGTGCGCGCTTTCCCAGCAGAGGTTCGTTTTACTGGAATCTCGTTCTCATACAATGTGGCTTATGCGATTTTTGGCGGCCTGACACCGATTATCGTGACCTTGCTCATGAAGGTAACGCCGATGGCACCGGCATATTATATGCTGTTGTTATCGCTGGTGGGATTATTGCTAGGGATTTATCTGCATAATGATCTGAACAGTGAAGCAAAGCCGGTGCCCGCAGCGGCTAATACGGTTCCTGTGCGGAGTTAAGGGCTGACAAGAATATGACGCTACTGGTGATGAATTCATTGTCATGATAAATAAAAAAAGCCCTGCATATTTAAATTGCAGGGCTTTTTTGTCATTTAGTTACAGCAGTGAGTAACAATACACCGCGATTAAGCGGCGGTTTGCACTTTCAATGTCGGGCTTGGTTCGCCAATCGGCAGCACGGTACGGCCATATTGTTCGTTCAATACTTCCGCCATTGCTAAATAGATTGCGCTGACGCCACAGATGATGCCTTCAAAACCAGCAAAAACCAGCAAGGTATGATTACCGGTGAAGTTACCGACAGCCAGCAGCGCAAACAGCACCGTCAAGCTACCGAACACAAATTGCAAGGCGCGGTTAGCAGGCAGGGTGCCAAAGAACATAAACAGCGTGAAGATGCCCCACAGACCCAAGTAAACACCGAGGAATTGTGCATCCGTGGCTTCTGCCAACCCCATTTTAGGCAACATCAGCAGGCCGACCAGACTCAGCCAGAATGCACCATAGGAGGTAAACGCGGTCGCGGCAAAGGTATTGCCTTTTTTATACTCCAGCATCCCTGCCAGAATTTGTGCCAGACCACCGTAAAAAATCCCCATACTCAAAATAACAGAGGTCAGGGGGAAGAAGCCTGCGTTGTGCAGGTTGAGCAAGACGGTTGTCATCCCAAAACCCATCAGGCCTAACGGGCCAGGATTCGCCAACTTGGTGGTGTTCATAAGTCCTCTGCAATAACAGATTGCTAAAAATAATGGATAAATATCCGAATAAGTATAAAGCGCCTGAATGACTAAAAAGTCGTCTATTCCCTCAGTGCGCGCGGCATCATAATGATCCCTGCGCTTGGAAACAATGATCTTGAGGGTGATAAAAAGTAATTTTTTTTCATCTTCCCCCTTGATGCTGAGTTTCGTGGCCCCATCTTATTCCCAACCGCAGGGACTAATCGTGGATCAGCGGACACATGCTTTAGTGAAATATTGAGCATGGAAAAATTGATTATGCAGATACGGGCAGTTGAAAATAAACATTCCGCCCACATATAGATTAGTAACTTGACCGAATATGACTTTTTAGTGGAGGCGTTTTAGATGGGTAAAATTATTGGTATCGACTTGGGTACTACCAACTCTTGTGTAGCAATTATGGATGGTAATAAAGCACGCGTGCTGGAAAACAGCGAAGGCGATCGCACCACGCCTTCTATTATCGCGTATACCCAAGATGGTGAAATTCTGGTTGGTCAACCGGCTAAACGTCAGGCTATCACTAACCCACAAAACACACTGTTTGCTATCAAACGTTTGATTGGCCGTCGTTTCCAGGACGAAGAAGTACAGCGTGATAAAGATATCATGCCGTACAAAATCGTGGCAGCTGACAACGGCGATGCTTGGGTTGAAGTAAAAGGCCAAAAAGTTGCACCACCGCAGATTTCTGCTGAAGTGCTGAAGAAAATGAAGAAAACGGCTGAAGATTTCCTGGGTGAACCAGTAACTGAAGCGGTTATCACTGTACCGGCCTACTTCAACGATGCTCAGCGTCAGGCAACCAAAGATGCTGGTCGTATCGCAGGTCTGGAAGTAAAACGTATCATCAACGAACCAACCGCAGCGGCACTGGCCTACGGTCTGGATAAAGAAGTCGGTAACCGTACTATCGCGGTTTATGACCTCGGTGGTGGTACTTTCGATATCTCTATTATCGAAATCGACGAAGTTGATGGCGAAAAAACCTTTGAAGTTCTGGCAACCAACGGTGATACCCACTTGGGTGGTGAAGACTTCGATAGCCGTCTGATCAACTATCTGGTTGAAGAATTCAAGAAAGACCAGGGTATGGATCTGCGTACTGATCCACTGGCAATGCAGCGTCTGAAAGAAGCCGCTGAAAAAGCGAAAATTGAGCTGTCTTCAGCTCAACAGACCGACGTTAACCTGCCGTACATCACGGCGGATGGCAGCGGTCCAAAACACATGAACATCAAAGTGACCCGCGCTAAGTTGGAGTCACTGGTAGAAGATCTGGTTAACCGTTCGATTGAACCGTTGAAAGTGGCTTTACAAGATGCTGGCTTGTCTGTTTCCGATATCCAGGACGTTATCCTGGTCGGTGGTCAGACTCGTATGCCGATGGTTCAGAAGAAAGTGTCTGATTTCTTCGGTAAAGAACCACGTAAAGACGTGAACCCAGATGAAGCTGTAGCGATTGGTGCGGCAGTGCAGGGGGGTGTTCTGTCTGGTGAAGTGAAAGACGTTCTGTTGTTGGACGTCACTCCACTGTCACTGGGTATTGAAACTATGGGTGGTGTGATGACTCCGCTTATCACCAAAAACACCACTATCCCAACCAAGCACAGTCAGGTGTTCTCTACTGCGGAAGATAACCAGTCTGCGGTAACCATCCATGTGCTACAGGGTGAGCGTAAACGTGCTCAGGATAACAAGTCTCTGGGCCAGTTCAACCTGGATGGTATTCAGGCAGCCCCTCGCGGCATGGCGCAAATCGAAGTGACCTTCGACATCGACGCCGACGGTATTTTACATGTGTCTGCTAAAGACAAAAATACCGGTCGTGAGCAGAAGATAACCATCAAGGCATCTTCTGGTCTGAACGAGGAAGAGATCCAGAAAATGGTACGCGATGCTGAAGCTAACGCTGAAACAGACCGTAAGTTTGAAGAGCTGGTGCAAACACGTAACCAGGCTGACCATCTGATTCACGGTACGCGTAAACAGTTGGAAGAAGCCGGCGACAAACTGCCAGCCGATGACAAAACAGCTATCGAAGATGCGATGAAAGCGCTGGAAGTCACGTTGAAAGGCGAAGACAAAGCAGAAATCGAAGCGAAAACTCAGGCTCTGGTGCAGGTTTCTGGCAAATTGCTGGAAATGGCTCAGCAGCAGCAAGCTGCCGCAGGCGGTGATGCTGGCGATACCAGTGCCAAGAAAGAAGACGACGTGGTAGACGCCGAATTCGAAGAAGTGAAAGACAAAAAATAATCGCCCTTAAGCGGGCACAGCAGTGGTAGGCCTTACTGTTGCTGGAAACCAGCACGGGCGTCGAGGAAACTCTACGCCCGTGCACGCATGTTAAGGGTAGGAAAAAAAGAGAATGGCGAAGAGAGATTATTACGAGGTTTTAGGCGTTAAAAAAGACGCTGATGAACGTGAAATCAAAAAGGCCTATAAACGCCTGGCAGTAAAGTACCATCCGGACCGTAATCAGGATGAGAACGATACCGGTGAAAATTTCAAAGAAGTTAAAGAAGCCTACGAAATTCTGACCGACCCACAAAAGCGTGCGGCATACGATCAATACGGTCACGCAGCCTTTGAACAAGGTGGTATGGGCGGTGGTGGTTTTGGTGGCGGTGGCGGTGCTGATTTCACCGATATCTTCGGTGATGTTTTCGGTGATATTTTTGGTGGTGGCCGTCGGCAACAACGTGCTTCCCGTGGTTCGGATCTGCGCTACAACATGGATTTGACACTGGAAGAAGCGGTACGCGGCGTGACCAAAGAGATCCGCATCCCAACGCTGGATGAGTGTGACGTTTGCCACGGTAGTGGCGCAAAACCGGGCAGTTCTCCGGTGACTTGTCCTACCTGCCACGGCCACGGCCAGGTGCAGATGCGCCAAGGGTTCTTCACCGTACAGCAGGCATGTCCTCATTGTCATGGCCGTGGTCAAATCATTAAAGACCCGTGCAACAAATGTCGAGGAAATGGCCGCGTTGAGAAAGCCAAAACGCTGTCGGTCAAGATCCCGGCAGGTGTAGATACCGGTGACCGCATTCGCTTAAGTGGCGAAGGTGAAGCAGGCGAACACGGTGCTTCATCAGGTGATTTGTACGTTCAGGTGCAAGTTAAAGCGCATCCAATCTTCGAACGAGAAGGCAATAACCTGTATTGTGAAGTGCCAATCAACTTTGCGATGGCAGCCTTGGGCGGCGAGATTGAAGTCCCGACGTTGGATGGTCGTGTTAAGCTGAAAGTACCTGCGGAAACTCAAACCGGCAAACTGTTCCGGATGCGTGGTAAAGGGGTTAAATCTGTGCGTGGTGGTGCTCAGGGCGACTTACTGTGCCGCGTTGTGGTCGAGACGCCAGTCCACTTGAACGAAAAACAGAAACAACTGCTGCGTGAGTTGGAACAAAGCTTTGTCGGCGCTGCGGGTGAGAAGAATAGCCCGCGTTCGAAGAGCTTCCTTGATGGCGTGAAGAAGTTTTTTGACGACCTGACTCGCTAATTAGTCGCTAACTGGCTAATAAAGCAGAGAAAATAAAAAATCCTCGATAAACATCGGGGATTTTTTTCATCTCACCTGCGCAACATAATGTGATGTGAATCACTTATTACTCGGTTTTTTCGAGCATTAAGCGCAATAAAAACGACTTTTTTCGAGTTAAGGAATATCCTAAAATTCATGCATTGATTTGCCGGGCAGCAGCTCACCGTCCGATGTAAGGAGTTACTCATTGTGACAAACATGATTCGTCAATTTTTACGCCAAGAGGCTGCGGGCGGCCTGATTTTAATTTTCGCCGCCGTCGTCGCCTTATTTATGGCTAACAGCTCATTGCATGGGCTTTATCAATCATTTCTGGATGTACCGGTATCGGTAAAAATAGCATCACTGGATATCAGTAAGCCGCTGTTGCTATGGATCAATGATGGCCTAATGGCGATATTCTTCCTGGTTGTCGGCTTGGAAGTTAAGCGCGAACTGATGGAAGGTTCATTAGCAGGGCGTGATAAAGCGGTTTTTCCGGCCATTGCTGCCTTAGGCGGTATGTTGGCTCCGGCGCTGATTTATTTACTGTTTAATGGGGCTGATGAGATTACCCGCCAAGGGTGGGCAATTCCGGCTGCAACTGATATTGCTTTTGCACTGGGTGTCATGGCATTACTGGGGAACCGAGTGCCAACCAGCCTGAAAGTCTTTTTACTGGCATTAGCCATTATTGATGACTTGGGCGTTATCGTTATTATCGCACTGTTTTATACCCATGAGGTTTCGCTATTAGCCTTAGGTTTAGCTGCTGCGGCCATTGCGCTACTGGCATATATGAACTGGCGCGGGGTTGGGAAGACATCAGCCTATCTACTGGTCGGGTTAGTGCTGTGGGTCTGCATCCTTAAATCAGGCGTACATGCGACCTTAGCCGGTGTGATTGTTGGCTTTATGATACCGCTTCACACGAAAGATAAGCGCTCGCCTTCGGAGTCACTGGAGCATGGTTTGCACCCGTGGGTGGCCTATTTGATTCTGCCATTGTTTGCATTTGCCAATGCGGGGGTGTCATTGCAGGGCGTTTCTCTATCCGGGCTAACATCATTGTTGCCGATGGGGATTGCGGCTGGCCTGTTTATCGGTAAGCCATTGGGGATCTTCCTCTTTAGTTGGCTCGCGGTTAAGCTGGGGATTGCTAAACTGCCTGACGCGATAAACTTTAAGCAGATTTTTGCAGTGTCGGTGCTGTGTGGGATTGGTTTCACCATGTCGATATTTATCGCTTCACTGGCATTCGAAGGTGCGGATGTTGCTTTGCTCACCTACTCTAAGTTGGGCATATTATTAGGATCTACCGCCGCGGCGCTTGTCGGTTACAGCTTATTGCGTCTGGCATTGCCCGCGAATCGAAAAGCAGTGAATTAATCAGCCATTATACTGATGGTATTTTAATACCGCCGGTGTGAAGGTAATGACACCGGCGGTTTTGTTTGGAAACGCCTGACTTACAGTTGGTGTAGGTCTTATACCCATAGATTTCACGATGCAGGAAGGTGGTAAAGCAGAGATAAATCGCTGATGAGCCGATTTGAAGCGCATTTATGCTAGCCCGTAGGATGAGTTTGCTTGAGGCTTGTTAATCACGATGAGCAAGTGATTCGGGTTAGCGAAAGCCGCCAACACACCTGCACCTGAACTATGACGGATATAGAACAGGGACGGTTTGTCGTGGACGGAGCCATATATCTGGCCCTGCGGCATGTTAAGGAGATAACAATATGCGAATGTCACATATCAATTTCAATCATCTTTTTTACTTTTGGCAGGTTTGTAAGGCCGGTTCAGTCGTGGGTGCGGCAGAAGCACTATTCCTGACACCGCAAACGATTACCGGTCAGATCAAAGCACTGGAAGAGCGGCTCGGCGGTAAGTTATTTAAGCGGCAGGGGCGAGGGTTGGTTCCCTCTGAACTTGGGCAACTGGTTTTTCGCTATGCCGACAAAATGTTTATGCTCAGCCACGAAATGCTGGATATCGTAAATTATCGCAAAGAGTCGAACCTGTTATTTGATGTCGGTGTTGCAGATGCTTTATCGAAACGTTTAGTCAGCCAGGTGTTAGAAACCGCTGTGGCTGACCATGAAAAGATTCATCTGCGTTGTTTCGAATCAACCCATGAAATGCTGCTGGAGCAGTTGAGTCAGCATAAGCTGGATATGATCCTCTCTGATTGCCCGGTTGATTCCAGCCAGCAAGAAGGGTTGTTCTCGGTCAAATTGGGGGAGTGCAGCGTGAGTTTCTATTGCCGTCAGCCCATTCCAGATTTACCTTTCCCGGCCTGTTTGCAGCAAAAGAAATTATTGATCCCCGGTCGTCGCTCAATGCTAGGGCGTAAATTGCTTAACTGGATTAACAGTAAAGGTATACAGGTAGAGATTCTGGGGGAGTTCGATGACGCTGCGTTGATGAATGCTTTTGCTATTTATCATAATGTTATTTTTGTCGCACCCACCATGTATGCAGCTGATACCTACGCTAAAGATGACAACATTGTTGAAATTGGTCGTCTGGATAGTGTGGTGGAAGAGTATTACGTGATTTTTGCTGAACGTATGATCCAGCATCCAGCAGTACAGCGGGTTTGTAACAAAGATTTTTCCGCACTTTTTAGCGGCTAAATATACCCGCTGTCTTTCAAACTACAGATGAGTTGGCTGTCATCGTGACTCCGCCTATTCTTGGGCCTCGCTTCTGCGAGGCCACTGCAAGCCCTGTTTAAACCTGTTTTCTGATACTTTTAGTCAAAATCAATTGGTTATCCTGAATATTATCATAAGTAAACTCATCAGCCTTAACCGGTGGGAGAGGCTAAATGTGGTTAAAATCGGTTCGCAACCGATTTGTCTCTCTGGCGGTTTTATGCATTTTTAAGTTTATAAGGTATAGGCAGGGTTGAACATGAAGTGGCTAAATGATAAATAATCCAAAAAAAGGATATAAAAAAACCGGCCTAAGCCGGTCTTTTTACTAAGCAATCGACGTAATGCAATTACTGCATTGCGTTGATTTGCGCTACTAAGTTAGACTTATGACGCGCTGCTTTGTTTTTGTGGATCAGACCTTTACAGGACTGACGATCCACGATTGGTTGCATTTCATTAAATGCTTTTTGCGCTGCGTCTTTATCGCCAGCTGCAATTGCCGCATACACCTTCTTAATGAAGGTACGCACCATTGAGCGACGGCTAGCATTATGCTTGCGGCGTTTCTCAGACTGTACGGCGCGTTTCTTAGCTGATTTGATATTAGCCAAGGTCCAACTCCCAAATATATTCTATTGAGGACAATTCAAAGGCCGAGGAATATGCCCTTTTAGCCTTCGTTTGTCAATGGATTTGTGCAAATAAGCGCCGTTTGTACGGGCGGCACTTGCTACGTTGTGATGGAGCGGGATTTTACCAGCTTCGCGCTGCGGAATACAGTCTTTCGAAAGAAAATTCCACAGTTCACTGCCTCGAAGGGATTTGACGGTGGTTCTTGTAAAAATCTCAGCCTGCTTCTGTATTCAACGGCGTGCGTATTCTACAGGATAAACTCAGTAAAAGGGGTTTTACCTGCATATTATTGGCAAAATGGTATGACTTTCGATTAAAGGTGCCAATCGCGGGTTAACCTTAACCGCTGTACAAGGTATAATCCGGCGATTTCCACTGTTTTGAGCCAGCTATGGAGCTAATTCGCGGTATACATAATATCCGGGCACGCCACCATGGTTGCGTGCTAACTATCGGTAACTTTGATGGTGTCCATCGTGGGCATCAAGCCTTACTGGAGCAACTAAAGCGTGAAGGTCTACGTTTGGGGCTGCCTGTTATGGTAATGATATTTGAACCGCAACCACTGGAATTGTTTGCAGCGGATAAAGCACCGGCTCGACTAACGCGTTTACGCGATAAAGCCAGATACCTGGCCGAAGTCGGTGTTGACTATTTATTGTGTGTTAAATTTGATCCGCGTTTTGCAGCTATTACTGCGCAAGCTTTCGTTGCTCAGTTGCTGGTAGAGAAGTTGGGTGTTAAGTTTTTAACCGTGGGCGATGATTTTCGCTTTGGCGCAGGGCGTCAGGGGGATTTTCAGCTACTACAGCAAGCGGGTGCTGAATTTGGTTTTGATGTTATCAGCACTGACAGCTTTTGTGATGGTGGGCTGCGCATTAGCAGTACTGCGATCCGTCAGGCGCTTCATAATGACGATTTGGCATTGGCAGAAACCCTGCTTGGTCACCCATACAGTATTTCCGGCCGTGTCGTTCACGGTGATGAACTGGGGCGGACGATTGGCTTCCCCACGGCGAACCTGCCGTTAAAACGTTTAGTCGCTCCGGTGAAAGGAGTGTATGCAGTTGATGTTTATGGCTTGGGTCCAAAGCCATTACCCGGTGTGGCCAATATTGGTACCCGGCCCACGGTTGCGGGTGTTCGCCAGCAGCTTGAGGTTCATCTGCTTGATGTCACAATGGATCTTTATGGGCGTCATATTGATGTGGTGCTCTGCGCAAAACTGCGCAACGAACAGCGTTTTGCTTCGCTCGATGCCCTAAAGCAGCAAATCGCCAATGATGTGGTGACGGCCCGAACCTTTTTCGGGCTAAAGACACCGGTTTAATATTTCTAGCCGAAACGGAACCGAGAATCTAATGAGTGACTATAAGAATACCCTGAACTTGCCTGAAACAGGGTTCCCGATGCGCGGCGATCTGGCTAAGCGTGAACCTGACATGCTGAAACGTTGGTATGAGCAGGATCTGTACGGGATTATTCGTGCGGCCAAGAAAGGTAAAAAGACCTTTATTTTGCACGATGGCCCTCCTTATGCGAACGGCAACATTCACATTGGTCACTCTGTTAACAAAATTCTCAAAGATATTATTATTAAATCGAAAGGAATGGCTGGCTATGACTCACCTTATATTCCAGGTTGGGACTGCCACGGCCTGCCGATCGAGTTAAAAGTTGAACAGTTAATTGGCAAGCCGGGCGACAAAGTCAGCGCCGCAGAATTCCGTACCGCCTGCCGTAAATATGCCGCTGAACAGGTTGAAGGCCAGAAGAAAGATTTCATCCGCTTGGGTGTGTTGGGCGATTGGGACCATCCTTACCTGACGATGGATTTCAAAACTGAAGCCAACATCATTCGTGCATTAAGCAAAATCATTGATAACGGTCATCTGCACAAAGGTGCGAAGCCGGTGCATTGGTGTACCGATTGCGGTTCGTCACTGGCTGAAGCTGAAGTCGAATATTACGACAAAACCTCGCCTTCCATTGATGTGCGCTTTAATGCCGTCGATTCAGCCGCAGTGAGTGCCAAATTTGGCGTAGCTAATGCTAATGGCCCGATTTCACTGGTTATCTGGACCACCACGCCGTGGACCTTGCCTGCAAACCGCGCAATCTCACTGAACGCCGAATACATTTATCAGTTGGTACAGATTGAAGGTGAATGCCTGATTCTGGCAGAAGATCTGGTTGAGAGTGTCATGAAGCGCGCTGGCATTGCTGAGTGGACGGTATTGGGTAGCTGCAAAGGTTCTGATCTGGAACTGCTGCGCTTCAATCACCCGTTTATGGGCTTCGATGTTCCAGCAATCTTGGGCGATCATGTCACACTGGATGCTGGTACTGGCGCAGTTCATACCGCACCAGGCCACGGCCCAGATGACTTTGTTATCGGCCAGAAATACGGTCTGGAAGTGGCCAACCCGGTTGGCCCGAACGGTTGCTATCTGGCAGGGACTTACCCAACGCTGGACGGCCTGTTTGTCTTTAAAGCTAATGACATCATTGTTGAGTTGCTGCGCGAAAAAGGCGCATTGCTGAAAGTTGAAAAACTGGTTCACAGCTACCCGTGCTGCTGGCGTCACAAAACACCGATCATCTTCCGTGCCACACCGCAGTGGTTTATCAGCATGGATCAAAAAGGTTTGCGTAAGCAGTCGTTGGAAGAGATCAAAGGCGTGCAGTGGATCCCCGATTGGGGCCAGGCGCGTATCGAAACCATGGTGGCAAACCGCCCAGACTGGTGTATTTCGCGCCAGCGTACCTGGGGTGTGCCAATGTCTCTGTTTGTGCATAAAGAGACGGAAGCGCTTCATCCACGCAGCACTGAGCTAATGGAAGAAGTTGCCAAGCGTGTAGAGCAAGACGGTATTCAGGCCTGGTGGGATCTGGACACTGCGGAAATTTTGGGTGCGGATGCCGCCGATTACGTCAAAGTACCAGACACCTTGGATGTATGGTTCGATTCCGGCTCAACTCATTCCTCCGTGGTTGACGATCGCCCAGAGTTTGGTGGTCATAGCCCAGATATGTATCTGGAAGGTTCTGACCAGCACCGTGGTTGGTTTATGTCGTCACTGATGATTGCGACTGCGATGAAGGGTAAAGCGCCTTATCGTCAGGTGTTGACTCATGGTTTCACCGTGGATGGTCAGGGGCGTAAAATGTCCAAATCCATCGGTAACACCATCAGCCCGCAAGATGTGATGAATAAATTGGGTGGCGACATCCTGCGCCTGTGGGTGGCATCAACTGATTATACTGGCGAGATTGCTGTTTCGGATGAGATTCTGAAACGCTCTGCTGACTCGTACCGTCGTATCCGTAACACTGCGCGCTTCTTGCTGGCTAACCTGAATGGATTTGATCCGGCGTTGGATCAGGTGAAACCAGAAGAGATGGTGGTGGTAGACCGCTGGGCTGTAGGCCGTGCGCAAGCGGCGCAAGCCGAGATTATGGCAGCGTACGAAAACTACGACTTCCACTTGGTAGTGCAGCGCCTGATGCAGTTCTGTTCAGTTGAGATGGGTTCTTTCTACCTCGATATCATTAAAGACCGTCAGTACACCGCGAAAGGCGACAGCGTTGCACGTCGTAGCTGTCAGACCGCGCTGTTCCATATTGCTGAAGCTTTGGTTCGCTGGATGGCTCCAATCATGTCCTTCACCGCAGATGAAATCTGGAATCAACTGCCAGGTGAACGTCCGCAATACGTCTTCACAGAAGAGTGGTATGACGGTCTGTTTGGCTTGGCTGGTGATGAGGGGATGAACGATACTTTTTGGGCCGAGCTACTGAAAGTACGTGGCGAAGTAAACAAAGTATTGGAACAGGCCCGCAGTGATAAGCGCATTGGTGGTTCATTGGAAGCGGCAGTCACCCTGTTCGCGGAGCCTGAGCTGGCGGCACGTTTGAACAGTTTGCAAGATGAGCTGCGTTTTGTCTTGCTGACCTCGGCTGCGAAAGTGGCCGCCTATGCTGAGGCGGGTGATGATGCCCAGCAAAGCGAACTGATTGCCGGGTTGAAATTACCTTTAATAAGGCTGACGGTGAGAAGTGCCCGCGTTGCTGGCATTATACTCAAGACGTCGGTTTGGTAGCGGAACATGCAGAACTGTGCGGCCGCTGTGTCACTAACGTAGCCGGTAACGGTGAAGAGCGTAAGTTCGCCTGATGAGTAAATCGATGTGTTCGACCGGATTACGCTGGTTGTGGCTGGCGGTAGCGGTGATAATTCTCGATCTTGGCAGCAAACAGTGGGTCATGACCCACTTTGCCTTGTATGAATCAATCCCGCTAATCCCTTTTTTCAACCTGACCTACGCACAGAATTTTGGCGCGGCATTTAGCTTTCTGGCAGATAAAAGTGGTTGGCAACGTTGGTTCTTTGCAGGAGTCGCTATCGGCATCTCTATAGTATTGATGGTGCTGATGTATCGCTCTACTGCAAAACAGCGTCTGCTGAACTGCGCTTATGCCCTGATTATCGGTGGCGCATTAGGTAATCTGTTCGATCGCATGGTGCATGGCGCAGTGATCGACTTTATTGATTTCCACGTCAACGGCTGGCATTTCCCAACATTTAACATCGCTGATATAGCAATTTGTATCGGTGCTGCGTTGGTGATATTCGAAGGCTTTTTAAGCCCGGCTGAGAAAACGGCGATAGACAAAGGTGAGTGAGATGTTAGAGCAAGAACAAGGCTATCAAGTAAAAGAAAATAGTGCCGTATTGGTGCATTTCACTTTGAAGCTGGAAGATGGCTCTACGGCAGAATCGACCCATATTCATGGGAAACCCGCGTTATTTCGGTTAGGTGATAACAGCCTTTCCGATGCGCTGGAGCAACAGTTGATAGGCTTAAAGGTAGGTGACAAGCACACTTTTAGCTTGCAGCCTGAGGATGCCTTTGGTGTGGAAAGCCCTGATTTGATTCAGTACTTTACACAGCGCGATTTTGCGCAAACCGGTGTTCCTGATGCCGGGACTATCATGTTGTTTACCACTCGTGACGGCAGTGAAATGCCAGGTGTGGTGCGGGAAGTTGCAGAAGAGTCGATTACTGTTGATTTTAATCACCCGTTGGCTGGGCACATCGTCAGCTTTGACATTGAAGTGCTGGAGATTGACCCCCGACAGGAGGTAATACATGCAGATATTGCTGGCTAATCCACGCGGCTTTTGTGCCGGGGTTGATCGGGCTATCAGTATTGTTGAACGCGCCATTGAAATGTATGGCGCGCCAATCTATGTGCGTCACGAAGTGGTGCATAACCGCTACGTGGTCGACAGCTTACGTGGCCGCGGAGCTATCTTTATTGAGGAAATCTCAGAGGTGCCCGATGGCTCCATTTTGATTTTCTCGGCTCACGGCGTGTCGCAGGCGGTCCGTGCCGAAGCCCGTGCGCGTAAATTGACTATGCTGTTTGACGCCACCTGCCCATTAGTGACCAAAGTCCATATGGAGGTTGCGCGTGCCAGCCGTAAGGGTAAAGAAGCCATTCTGATTGGCCACGCGGGGCACCCAGAAGTGGAAGGGACGATGGGGCAATACAGTAACCCACAAGGGGGAATGTATCTGGTCGAGTCACCTAATGATGTCTGGCAGTTGAAGGTTAAAGATGAGAGTAATCTGTGCTTTATGACGCAGACCACTTTGTCTGTTGACGATACTTCAGCGATTATCGATGCTTTGCATCAGCGTTTTCCAAAGATAGTCGGCCCGCGTAAAGATGATATCTGTTATGCCACCACTAACCGGCAAGAAGCGGTACGTGATCTCGCCAATGATGCCGATGTTGTCCTGGTGGTTGGTTCGAAAAACTCGTCTAACTCCAACCGTTTGGCTGAACTGGCCCAGCGGATGGGTAAACCTGCTTATCTGATTGATTCTGCTGCTGATATTCAGGACGCCTGGCTGCACGGCGCGGCACGCATAGGCGTCACTGCTGGAGCATCTGCACCGGATATTCTGGTGCAACAAGTGATTGCACGCTTGCAAGCGCTCGGTGCTGGCGAGTCAATTGAGCTGACGGGGCGCGAAGAGAGTATTGTCTTTGAAGTCCCTAAAGAGTTGCGTGTTGATGTGAAGCAGATCGACTAACTCATGTGTGAATTCAGTGTTAAAAAGCAGCCGCAGTGGCTGCTTTTTTTATGGCTGTATATCGTTACAACTGCATGAGTATGCGAAATAACTATACGGTGAGAAATTAAGCGTTATGATCCGTATCGAATTGAATATGGCATTTTTATCTCACTGAAATTCATCAGATAACGGATTGAATAAGGTTGTGTAAGGTAATGAGAGGTTTCACTGATAAAAACGAGCGTATATCATTTTTTTCTAATACAGATTAAATAGGCTGGCAGAGTCCTTAACGGGCAGCTAATCTGAACCCTGCTCAGGATAGATGACACAATATTAAGAGGGTTTATGACTGATTCAACAATTCGAATTGCTGTGGTTGGTGCGGGTGGGCGCATGGGACGGCAACTTATTCAGGCCGTGGCACAGAGCGAAGGTGTGGTGCTGGGAGCCGCCATTGAGCGAGTAGGTTCTACTTTGGTCGGCAGTGATGCGGGCGAGTTGGCCGGTATTGGTATGTTGAATGTCACGGTAAGCGATGATGTATCCAAGGTAACGGATCATTTCGATGTTTTGATCGACTTTACCCGCCCTGAAGGCACGCTGGAACATTTAGCCATTTGCCGTAAGTGGCGCAAAGCGATGGTGATTGGTACCACTGGCTTTGATGAGGCAGGTAAGGCTGCTATCCAAGAGGCTACGGCTGATATCGGCATCGTATTCGCGGCTAACTTTAGTGTTGGGGTCAATGTGGTGCTTAAGCTGCTTGAGAAGGCGGCCAAAGTGATGGGTGATTACACCGATATTGAAATTATTGAAGCGCATCATCGCCATAAAGTGGATGCGCCGTCAGGTACTGCTTTGGCGATGGGCGAAGCAATTGCCGATTCGTTAGGCTGGTCATTGAAGGATTGCGCGGTTTATAGCCGTGAAGGCCATACCGGTGAGCGCAAACCAGGGACTATCGGTTTCGCGACCGTACGTGCTGGCGATATCGTCGGGGAGCATACCGCCATGTTTGCTGATATTGGCGAGCGGGTTGAGATCACTCATAAAGCCACCAGTCGTATGACTTTTGCCAATGGCGCGGTTAAATCAGCCCTTTGGGTCTCTGAGCGTGATAATGGCTTGTTTGACATGCGTGATGTACTGAATCTGAACGAACTTTAACGGTATAAAGTAAAATCAGCGATGTGGTGATTTTGTATCATAATGGTTTGATAATAGGGCAATATTTTATTGTCCTTTTTTGTTTTATTACTTAAATGGGTATTTTGTGTGTTTTTTATTTATGACATCTATTTTATCATGTTTTATGGTATTTTAACCCTCTAAAGCTCTCCATTAATCGCTATATCTTGTTTTCACTGCCGCAAAACGATATTTCTTGATGACTCACCCTCGCAACCGTTTACTATGTTAAGTTAGCTTGTGTTTTTACCTCGATAAACCACTCAATTTAATGAAAACGGTAAAAAACAGAGAAAAAATGGCACTTTGGCTAGACAAAAGCGTCACCCATCATTAAAATGCGCCCAATTTGCCAAAAATTAGCTTTGAGAGCGGTTTTTGCATTGATTTAGATCGCTAGATGTGAATTAATATGCAAGTAATGTGACTGTTTATTCCCCTGGAGGATGTTTTGATTAAGTCAGCGCTATTGGTTCTCGAAGACGGAACCCAATTTCACGGTCGGGCCATCGGGGCAGAGGGTACGGCAGTGGGGGAAGTGGTCTTCAATACGTCGATGACCGGTTATCAAGAAATCCTCACTGATCCTTCCTACTCCCGCCAGATCGTTACTCTTACTTATCCTCATATCGGCAATGTCGGCACCAATGCCTCCGATGAAGAATCCTCCGCAGTACACGCCCAAGGTCTGGTTATTCGCGACCTGCCATTGATTGCCAGCAACTACCGTAATGAAGAAGGCTTGGCTGAGTATCTCAAACGTCACAACATTGTGGCGATTGCGGATATTGATACCCGCAAGCTGACGCGTTTGCTGCGTGAGAAAGGGGCACAAAACGGCTGCATTATTGTGGGTGACTTGTCTGATGCCGCATTGGCGCTAGAAAAAGCGAAAGCATTCCCCGGCTTGAAGGGAATGGATTTGGCAAAAGAAGTCACCACCCAAGAGCGTTATGACTGGCTGCAAGGCAGTTGGACACTGGAAGGCGACCTACCGGCGGCGAAGCAACCAGAAGATTTGCCGTTCCATGTAGTGGCTTACGATTATGGCGTGAAACGCAATATCCTGCGCATGTTGGTGGACCGAGGTTGCCGTCTGACAGTCGTTCCGGCACAGACTCCGGCGGAAGAAGTTTTGAAACTCAATCCGGATGGTATCTTCTTATCCAACGGTCCGGGCGACCCTGAGCCATGTGATTATGCTATCGCTGCCATTAAACGTTTTCTGGAAACCGACATTCCGGTATTCGGCATTTGCTTAGGCCACCAATTACTGGCACTCGCCAGTGGTGCCAAAACGGTAAAAATGAAGTTTGGTCACCACGGTGGTAACCATCCGGTGAAAGATTTGGATGCCAATTGCGTGATGATCACCGCGCAGAACCACGGTTTTGCGGTAGATGAAACCTCATTGCCATCCAACCTGCGCACTACGCATGTGTCCTTATTTGATGGTTCCCTGCAAGGGATTCACCGTACCGATAAAGCCGCTTTCAGCTTCCAGGGACATCCGGAAGCCAGCCCAGGCCCGCACGATGCAGCCCCACTGTTCGATCATTTTATTGAGCTGATTGAAGCTTATCGCGCCACCGCTAGCCATACCAATAAATAATCAGGAGCGTCAAACCATGCCAAAACGTACAGATATAAAAAGCATCCTGATTCTGGGCGCTGGCCCGATTGTTATCGGCCAGGCCTGTGAGTTTGACTACTCCGGTGCTCAGGCTTGTAAAGCGCTGCGTGAAGAGGGTTACCGCGTTATCTTGGTAAACTCTAATCCTGCCACAATCATGACTGACCCGGAAATGGCTGATGCAACTTATATCGAGCCGATTCACTGGGAAGTGGTGCGCAAAATCATTGAAAAAGAGCGCCCAGACGCAGTATTGCCAACTATGGGCGGCCAAACCGCACTGAACTGCGCACTAGAATTGGAGCGTCAAGGAGTGCTGGCTGAATTCGGTGTCACCATGATTGGTGCCACCGCCGATGCTATTGATAAAGCCGAAGACCGCCGTCGTTTTGATATTGCGATGAAGAAAATTGGTTTGGATACTGCGCGTTCAGGTATTGCACATAACATGGAAGAAGCGCTGGCTGTTGCGGCTGATGTCGGCTTCCCCTGTATTATCCGCCCATCCTTTACTATGGGTGGCTCCGGTGGCGGCATCGCGTATAACCGCGAAGAGTTTGAAGAGATCTGCGAACGCGGGCTGGATTTATCACCCACTAAAGAGTTGTTGATCGATGAGTCACTGATTGGCTGGAAAGAGTATGAGATGGAAGTTGTGCGTGATAAAAACGACAACTGCATCATCGTCTGCTCAATTGAAAACTTCGATGCGATGGGCATCCATACCGGTGATTCCATCACTGTGGCACCGGCTCAGACGCTGACCGACAAAGAATACCAAATTATGCGTAATGCCTCGATGGCCGTGCTGCGTGAAATCGGCGTAGAAACCGGTGGCTCCAACGTGCAGTTCTCGGTTAACCCGAAAAATGGCCGTTTGATTATTATTGAAATGAACCCACGCGTGTCTCGCTCCTCCGCTCTGGCCTCTAAAGCCACCGGCTTCCCGATTGCCAAGATTGCCGCCAAGCTGGCCGTGGGTTATACGCTGGATGAATTGATGAATGACATCACTGGTGGCCGCACGCCGGCCTCTTTTGAGCCATCCATCGACTACGTTGTGACTAAAATTCCGCGGTTTAACTTCGAAAAGTTTGCTGGTGCCAATGACCGCCTGACCACCCAGATGAAGTCCGTCGGCGAAGTAATGGCGATTGGCCGCACTTTGCAGGAATCACTGCAAAAAGCACTGCGCGGATTGGAAGTGGGTGCGACCGGTTTTGACCCGAAAGTGAGTTTAGATGATCCGGAAGCGCTGACCAAAATTCGCCGCGAACTGAAAGAAGCGGGTTCTGACCGTATCTGGTATATCGCCGATGCTTTCCGTGCTGGTATGTCAGTTGATGGTGTTTTCAATCTGACCAATGTAGACCGCTGGTTCCTGGTGCAGATTGAAGAGCTGGTCCGGCTGGAAGAGAGTGTAGCGGAGTGCGGTATTAATGGCTTGAATACTGAATTCATGCGCCAGTTGAAGCGCAAAGGTTTCGCTGACTCCCGACTGGCAAAACTGGTGGGCGCAACGGAAGGTGAAGTGCGCAAATTGCGTTACAAGCACGGCTTGCATCCGGTTTACAAACGCGTTGATACCTGTGCGGCTGAATTTTCGACTGATACCGCCTATATGTATTCAACCTACGAGGAAGAGTGTGAATCCAACCCAACCCGTGACCGCCCGAAAATTATGGTGCTGGGTGGTGGGCCGAACCGTATTGGTCAGGGGATTGAATTCGACTATTGCTGCGTACACGCGTCACTGGCGCTGCGTGAAGACGGTTATGAGACCATCATGGTGAACTGTAACCCTGAGACGGTTTCGACTGACTACGATACCTCTGATCGCCTCTACTTTGAGTCAGTCACACTGGAAGATGTGCTGGAAATCGTGCGTATCGAGAAGCCACAAGGCGTTATCGTGCAATACGGTGGCCAGACGCCATTGAAATTGGCCCGTGAATTGGAAGCTGCCGGTGTGCCGATTATCGGTACCAGCCCGGATGCGATTGATCGCGCCGAAGACCGCGAGCGTTTCCAACAGGCGGTAAACCGTTTGGGTCTGAAACAACCGGCTAACGCCACGGTAGCGACTATCGAGCAAGCAGTTGAAAAAGCGGCAGGTCTGGGTTATCCGCTAGTGGTTCGCCCCTCTTATGTGTTGGGTGGCCGCGCAATGGAAATCGTCTATGACGAAGTTGACCTGCGCCGTTACTTCCAAAATGCTGTCAGTGTGTCAAATGATGCGCCAGTGCTGCTGGATCGCTTCCTTGATGATGCGGTAGAAGTCGATGTGGATGCCATTTGTGACGGTGAGCGTGTGTTGATTGGCGGCATTATGGAGCACATCGAGCAAGCAGGGGTTCACTCCGGTGACTCAGCCTGTTCATTGCCCGCTTACACTCTGAGTAAAGAAATTCAGGATGTGATGCGCCAGCAAGTGGAAAAACTGGCCTTTGAGTTGTGTGTTCGCGGCTTGATGAACGTGCAATTTGCGGTGAAGAACAATGAGGTTTACCTGATTGAGGTTAACCCGCGAGCCGCCCGTACTGTGCCATTCGTGTCTAAAGCCACTGGGATGCCACTGGCAAAAATTGCCGCCCGCGTGATGGTGGGGCAGACATTGGCACAGCAAGGTGTTCTGGAAGAGATTATTCCGCCTTACTATTCGGTCAAAGAAGTGGTGCTGCCATTCAATAAATTCCCCGGTGTCGATCCGATTTTAGGGCCAGAAATGCGCTCTACCGGTGAAGTTATGGGGGTTGGTCGTACCTTTGCCGAAGCTTTCTCTAAAGCGATGCTGGGCAGTCAATCTGGTATGAAAAAGAGTGGTCGTGCGCTGTTATCCGTGCGCGAGGGCGATAAGCATCGGGTCGTTGACTTAGCAGCGAAGTTGCTAAAACAGGGCTTTGAACTGGATGCCACGCACGGCACTGCGGTGGTGTTGGGCGAGGCTGGGATAAATCCACGTCTGGTCAACAAGGTGCATGAAGGCCGTCCACACATTCAGGACCGTATCAAGAATGGTGAATACACTTATATTGTGAATACCACGGCCGGGCGTCAGGCGATTGAAGACTCCAAACTGATCCGCCGCAGTGCGCTGCAATATAAAGTGCATTACGACACCACTTTGAATGGTGGCTTTGCCACGGCAATGGCGCTGAATGCGGACCCTACCGAGCAAGTGACTTCAGTGCAAGAAATGCATGCCAAGATTAAGAAGATGAAAGGTTAATCTTCGGCATAAATAGCAGGGCGATGGTGACATCGCCCTGAGTTTATTGACAAAGTGCTCGCAGCGGTGAGGACAGGCAGATCGTAAAGACGCCGTAAAATCGTCCCTGATGGCTCGAGCCGCGCCATCCCTGACGCGGACGCTTTACTCTTCTGCCTGTCCTCACCACCTGAGATCGAGTCGTCGAGGTTTGTCAGCAGTCTGCGGGCGATGGAAACATCGCCCTTTTTTATGCTTATTATTTATAAAATCGCGCTTTTTACTCGCCGATACAGTGTTTCTTATGCGCAGAAGTATTATTCATAAACGATAGTATTGTTTATAAACAACATTGGTGAAGATCAATGTTCATGCGGGTTGTGAGGAGTAGCTTATAGTCCGGCGGCTCACCGCCGGTTTAACTAGCTTAAAGCGACTTTGATACCCAACCCAATTAATAGTCCACCCAGTAATTTATCGACAACTTTTTGTGCTTTTGCCAAACCACGGCGCACTGGCGCACTTTGGATTAAAATCACCAGCAGCGGCCACCAGATAACGGCAAGTACCCAAATGATTGAGGCGTACCACAGTTTTCACCCACGCCAGAGTTAATCTGTAATATTTGTGTGAAAACGGCGAGGAAGAAGAGAGTCGCTTTGGGATTCAATAGATTGCAAAGGTATCCCTGCCAAAATGCGGCTTTCAGTGTGATGGGGGATAGCGTGGTGTTGTCGATGCTGAGTTTACTTTCGCCACGCGACAGCAGCGCCTGAATACCAATCCAGATCAAATAGCAGGCTCCGGCATATTTCAGAAAATTGAACAGCCACGGCGTGGTGGTAATAACCACTGCCAGGCCAGCCACGCAATAAGACATATGGGTGGCAACACCCAAAATGACGCCGAGCGCTGTCATCATTGCAGCAGGGCGGCGATAGCGGGCCGCATTTTTGATCACCAGAAAGAAATCCGGGCCGGGGGAGAGCATTCCCAATGTAGCCAGGGTCGCGACGAACAAAGAAGTTTCAAGCATCAGAATTACCGATTGAGAATGGTGCGTTCTGGCGATGATAACGCCACTGAGCTTTTCTCGCATTATTCTTATTGGTTATTTACGGCAGTTTGGTTGTTTGTAGTGATGGGGTTAAAGCGATTTTTTCCTTTTTGACGGATAGTGATGCACAAATATGAACCTGGACAATGTAATAAGCAGTAATGTTTCGCATCAACAGCAGCGAGAAATTACGCGGTTGTGCATCAAATGCGCACTCTTGTTGTTGCAGCATGGGGCAGAAAGTATGCTGGTTGAGCAGTTGTCCGCGCGGCTTGGGATGGCGCTGGGCATGGACAGCGTGGAGAGTTCTATTTCGGCTAACGCAGTGGTGCTGACCACCATTAGTCAGGGGAATTGCCTGACATCCACCCGCAAAAATACTGACCGTGGTATCAATATGCATGTTGTGACGGAGGTACAGCATATTGTGATCATGGCGGAACATCGTTTGTTGGATGCAAAAGATGTGGAAAAACGCTTTGAGCATATCAAGCCTTTGCGTTACCCACGTTGGTTGGTAGTGGTGATGGTTGCCTTATCATGTGGCTGTTTTAGCAAGTTAAATGGTGGCGGTTGGGATGCGTTTTCCATCACTTTTTTGGCTAGTGGGCTGGCGATGTTTGTGCGCCAGAGCCTGACGGCTCGTCATATGAATCCGCTGATTAATTTTTGTATCACCGCTTTTGTCGCGACCTCTGTTTCTGGGCTGTTAATGCGCTTACCGTTTTTCCATGAGGCATCCAGTGTGGCGATGGCCGCTAGCGTGTTGTTATTAGTGCCAGGTTTTCCGTTGATCAATGCGGTCGCCGATATGTTTAAAGGGCATGTTAATACCGGCCTGGCCCGCTGGGCTATGGCAAGCTTATTAACGTTATCAACCTGCATTGGGGTGATATTCGCAATGGCACTGTGGGGATTGCGGGGGTGGTCGTGAGTTTACTCTGGGCATTACTACAAGACATGGTGCTGGCCGCTATTCCGGCGCTGGGTTTTGCGATGGTTTTTAATGTGCCGGTGCGAGCATTACGTTATTGCGCACTCTTGGGGGCGGTTGGTCATGGCTCGCGTATGCTGATGATTCATTTCGGCATGAATATCGAAATGGCTTCATTACTCGCTTCAATATTGATCGGAGTGATAGGAATCAACTGGTCACGTTGGTTGCTGGCACACCCAAAAGTTTTCACTGTTGCCGCCGTCATTCCGATGTTTCCTGGGATTTCAGCCTATACCGCGATGATATCCGTGGTGGAAATTTCTCACCTAGGCTACAGCGAGGAATTGATGTCTACTATGGTGACCAATTTCTTGAAAGCGTCATTTATCGTTGGTGCGTTGTCGATCGGTTTATCTTTGCCAGGATTATGGTTATATCGCAAACGTCCTGGTGTATAAGGTTTTTTTTCTTCTCTGTTATTGTCTCGGGCTAAGAGCAATCTTATATGTGTGATTAGCCTGCTTATCGCTATCGACGCTTGATTAGGCTTTACGTATAGTGTGAGCAATTTTTCGGTACTGGCTCTTGCAGCCTACAGGGTTTAAACATGATTATCAGCCTGATCGCTGCGTTGGCAGCGGATCGCATTATTGGTATGGAAAACGCCATGCCGTGGCACTTACCGGCTGATTTAGCCTGGTTCAAACGTAATACGCTAAATAAACCGGTAATTATGGGGCGTAAGACCTTCGAATCAATTGGTCGCCCGCTACCGGGGCGGTTGAATATTGTTATTAGCAGCCAACCTGGAACTGATGACCGAGTGACGTGGGCAAGCTCAATTGAGCAAGCGCTCACTTTAGCTGGCGATACAGAAGAAGTCATGGTGATGGGGGGCGGGCGTGTCTATAAGCAATTTTTAGGCCGCGCTAATCGTATGTATCTTACACATATTGATGCTGAGGTGGGGGGCGATACCCATTTCCCTGATTATGAGCCTGATGAATGGGAAAGTACCTTCAGTGAGTTCCACGATGCAGATAACGCGAATTCGCACAGTTATTGCTTCGAGATCCTTGAGAGACGCTAATTGTTGCTGCCATCTAAAATTTAAAAGCCTGTTTATTAACAGGCTTTTTTTAATCCTTAGTGCCTGGTTATTTATATATTACAAGTAACTAGTGGGATCTTTTGCTGCTGCGGCTATTTCATCAGCGTTGGTTATTTCAGCCTCGACTTTAAAAGCATGTTGCGTGAAATAACGTTTATCTTCCCAGCGTAACAGCGTTAAATCGCCTCCCCAGCAGCAACCGGTATCCAGCCCATAAATGCCCTCAGGGACACCTTTACCTTCCAGTGATGCCCAGTGACCAAAAATAATTGAATACTCAGGGGAGACGCGTCTTGGTAGATCAAACCACGGCTTGAGTGGGGCTGGGGCATTTTCTGGCGTATCTTTACAGATCATATCCAGTTGCCCGTTAGGGAAACAATAGCGCATCCGGGTCAGTGCATTGGTGCTAAACCGTAAACGCGCCAGCCCGGATAGCTCTGGAGACCAGTTATTTGGCATATCGCCATACATGGCGTCGAGAAACAACGGATAGCTGTCACTGCTTAATACCGCCTCTACTTCACGCGCGCACATTTGGGCCGTTTCGATATCCCATTGTGGTGAGATACCCGCATGAGCCATGATTATTTTTAAATTATCATCGACTTGTAATACTGGCTGGCGACGCAGCCAATTAATCAGCTCATCAGCGTCAGGTGCTTCAAGTAAGGGCGTAATATGATCTTTGGGTTTATTGCGGCTAATACCCGCGTACACCGCCAGTAAATGTATGTCGTGGTTACCCAGCACCATGCGAACCGATGGCCCTAATGAGCGTACATAGCGCAAGACATCCAGTGAAGCGGGGCCACGGGCGACTAAATCGCCGGTTAGCCATAATGTATCTTGCTGCGGATCGAAGTTGACTTGCGCGAGTAGCGCCAGCAATTCATCAAGGCAGCCATGAACATCGCCAATAAGATAAGTAGACATAATTGATAGGTCAGGTTAATGGATCAGTGCTGGGATCGCTAAACGGAACACCGGAATCGCAGTACGGAAAGCCTGACCGAGGTGGTCAACCATCTCATAATGCCCTTCCATGGTACCCAGAGGCGTTTCCAGAACCGCGCCGCTGGTGTATTGGAACTCATTACCTGGCAGGATCAACGGCTGCTCGCCGATAACCCCTTCACCCTGAACTTCAGTTTGGCGGCCATTGCTATTGGTAATTAACCAATAGCGGCCAATCAGTTGCACCTTTGAACGGCCCAGATTACGAATCGTCACAGTATAGGCGAAGACGAAACGCTCCTCTTCAGGTATCGATTGGGTTTCCACATAGATACTTTGCACCTGTACACAAACGCGGGGCTGTTCAATCATAGCGTGCTCCTGCTTATTCTTGCGATGTCGATTGAGCTGAAAGCCAGTTTGCCAGCTTACAGTACTGCGCTACCGAAATATTCTCTGCCCGCAGTATTGGGTCAATACCTAATTCGATTAGCTGCTCTGAGGTGAATAAATCACCCAAGCTGTTACGCACGGTTTTTCTGCGCTGGTTGAAAGCTTGTGTAGTAATACGGGTAAGCATCCGCACATCACCCACCGGATTTGGCATGTTCACATGCGGGATAAGGCGTACCACTGCGGAGTCAACTTTAGGGGCTGGGGTAAATGCCGTTGGCGGTACTTCCAGCACAGGAATGACGTTGCAATAGTATTGCGCCATGACTGTAAGACGACCATAAGCTTTACTGTTAGGGCCGGCAACCAAGCGGTTAACAACCTCTTTTTGCAACATGAAATGCATGTCGTGAATAGCATTAGTATAGCTGAAAAGATGGAACATTAGCGGCGTTGAGATGTTGTATGGCAAGTTACCAAACACCCGTAACGACTGCCCTGCCTGCTCCGCCAACTCGGAAAAGTTGATTTTCATCGCATCTTCTTGATGGATAGTCAGCTTATCTTTCAGTTGTGGGTGGCTGGCCAACCGCGCCGCCAGATCGCGATCCAACTCGATCACCGTCATATGATCCATTCGTGCCGCGACGGGTTCTGTTAACGCACCTAAGCCGGGGCCAATTTCAACCACTGCTTCACCGGGAACCGGGTGAATAGCGGAGACAATGCTGTCGATGACAAACTGATCGTTTAAAAAGTTTTGTCCAAAGCGTTTGCGGGCAAAGTGCCCTTGGTGGACTCTATTATTCATTGCTGTTATTTATCATTTTAATGGCTAAATTTAATGCCGTAATGAAACTACCAACATCGGCAGTACCGGTTGCGGCGAGTTCTAAAGCGGTACCGTGATCCACAGAAGTGCGGATAAAAGGTAAACCGAGAGTGATATTGACTGCCCGACCAAATCCTTGATATTTCAGCACTGGCAGCCCTTGATCATGATACATCGCGAGGACGGCATCTGCATGTTGCAGATATTTAGGCTGAAATAGTGTATCTGCCGGTAGGGGACCGATAAGGTTAATCCCTTGTTGGCGCAGGGCATCCAACGCGGGAATAATGGTATCGATCTCTTCGTGGCCCATGTGACCACCTTCGCCCGCATGTGGATTAAGCCCACAGACATAGATTTGCGGCCGCTTAATGCCAAATTTGGTTTTCAGGTCACGGTCAAGAATAGTGATCACTTCATGCAAGCTGGCCTGAGTAATTGCACCCGGTACTTCAAACAACGGCAGGTGAGTTGTAGCCAGAGCAACGCGTAGCTCTTCTGTCGCCAACATCATCACTACCCGCGAGCAGAGGCTGCGATCAGCAAAAAATTCGGTATGCCCGATAAATGGGATGCCTGCATCATTAATAATACTTTTTTGTACCGGGCCGGTAACCAATGCGGCAAATTCGCCACTGATTGCCCCATCACAGGCTCTAGCCAGCGTCTCTACTACATAGTGGCTGTTTTTGACATCAAGCTGACCTTCTGTCACCTCAGTGGCTGTGTTCACTGGCAAGATAGTCAGTGACCCCGCGCGTTGTGGCAACGCGGGTTTATGTTGCTGATATTCATGTAGCTGTAATGGCAGGTTAAGTTTTTTAGCACGTTCAGCTAGCAAGATTGGATCAGCACACACCACTAGCTCGACAGGCCAATCCTGCTGTGCCAGCTCGATGACTAAATCCGGGCCAACCCCGGCAGGTTCGCCGGGGGTAATAACGATACGATTATTGTGGTTTTGCATCACTACCATCAAGAATTTTCACATAAGCAGCGGCACGCTGCTCTTGCATCCAGGTTTGAGCTTCTTCAGCAAACTTGCGGCTAAAGAGCATACGGTACGCCTTGTCTTTCTGCGCCGCATCTGTTTTATCTACCTGACGGGTATCGACGAGCTGAATTAAGTGCCAGCCGAATGAGGAGTGAACCGGCGCACTGATTTCGCCTTTACTCAGCTTCATTACAGCATCACGGAATGCGGGATCATAAATATCGGGTGAGGCCCAACCCAGATCACCGCCTTGCATCGCTGAACCTGGATCCTGAGAAATCTCTTTGGCAATTGTCGCAAAACTGCTTTTACCGCTCTTAATGTCCGCTGCCGCCGCTGTCAACTTGGCACGAGCCTGATCATCGGTCATCACCGGTGACGGTTTTAGCAAGATGTGGCGGGCGTGAACTTCAGTCACTGAAACCGTTTTATCTGCACCACGGATATCATTGACTTTCAGAATGTGGAAACCCACGCCAGAACGGATAGGGCCGACCACATCACCTTTATTAGCTGATTGCAGTCTTTCAGCGAACAGTGATGGCAACTCTTGTAATTTGCCCCAGCCCATCTGACCACCTTTCAGTGCCTGAGAGTCTGCGGAGTTGGCAATCGCTAATTTACCAAAATCAGCGCCGCCTTTAATCTCGGTCACCAGTCTTTTAGCCAGATCTTCAGCCTGATCAACTTGCTGCTGGGATGGATTCTCTGGCAGGGGGATCAGGATGTGGCTAAGGTTCAGTTCCGCGTCACCACTGGTTTGGTTACCCACTTGTTTGGCCAGAGATTCTACTTCCTGCGGCAGAATAGTTATCCGACGACGCACTTCGTTGTTGCGCACTTCCGATGTCAGCATTTCTTTGCGGATCTGCTCGCGGTAAGTGTCGTAGTTCAAACCATCAGCAGCCAAACGGCTACGCATTTGCGCCGCAGTCATCCGGTTTTGCGCAGCGATATCAGCAATAGCTTTATCCAGTGCTTCATCACTGATAGTTATACCCATCTTTTTCGCCATCTGTAATTGGATATTATCCATGATCAGACGCTCAAGAATTTGATGGCGCAATGTCGCATCATCTGGAACCTGTTGCCCGGACTGTTGTGCGTTCAGTTTTACTGATTGTAACAAGCCATCGACATCACTTTGTAGAACGACGCCGTTATCGACCACGGCGGCAACTTTATCAACTTCTTGCGGTGCTGCGAACGCGGTATTGGCACAGACGACCAATCCGAGAATAAGCGTTCTCCAGTTCTTCATACCTTTTCCATTTATGTAATCCGCTATCGCGGGTTAAAATTCACTGTATTCAGTGTGTTACACAGTATCAGAAAGCACTTTGATAAGGCAGAATACCTGAGCGCAGCATTTGTGCGGTACCCAGGTTGTGGTCGCTACTCAAACCACGTAATTCAATATTGAAACTGACTCTATTGTCATACTTACTGGTTTCACCTGTTGAATTCCAGCCAGTGATTTTACGTTCATAACCCAAGTTTATCGCCCAACAGCAGGTGTTGTATTGTACGCCTACTAACTGGCTGGCGGGTTGATTGGCTTTGGTATCGTAATAATAAGCACCGACCACTGCCCAGCGGTCAGCCACCGGCCAACTGGCAGTTGCACCTACCTGAGAAATACCCTGCTGATAACCAGGGTTTTTCACATTTGGCACTGCTGCCTGAATATATTCCGGGCTGGCATAACGGTAATTCAATTGAATCAACCGTTCGGCATCTTTTCTGTACTCGAAGATGGCATTGCCCTGCGTCAGGCTGCCCAGTCGGGTATCATACTGTGCACCACCTTTCAGGCCCAGTTGATCACTGATGCGCCAGAATGAATCACCTGCCCAAACCAAACTACCAGTATCATCACTGTTATCAATAGCTTCACTACTACCGGTCCGTGAACGACTAAAGTAGTAGATTTGACCTACCGAAACGTTAAAACGTTCAATCAGTGCATCATCATAAATGCGTGAGGTTAAACCGGTGGTCACCTGATTTGCAGAAGCAATGCGATCCAGGCCGCTGTAGGTACGATCACGGAACAAGCCCGAGTAGTCAGACTGCATCAGCGTGGTATCGTAAATATAGATATCATCCTGATTGCGGTAAGGCACGTAGAGGTATTGTACGCGTGGTTCGAGCGTTTGGGTAAAGCCTTTGCTCCAGTCCATTGGCCGATCGAATACCACTTTGCCATCCACTTTGAATTGTGGCATTACGCGGTTAACCGAATCTTTTAAATCAGGTACGGTTTCGTTTGGATTTTGCGTTTTATAGTAGCTGGCAAAACCGTTTGGAATATCCTGCTGATAGTGGGTTGCCAGCAGTTTGGCTTCGGTATTCAGGCTGCCCCAACCGTTGGATAATGGCAGGCTAATGGTGGGTTCGACATGGAAACGGCTGGCTTGTGGGTTATCCGGATTCACACTGGTGAATTTGACCGCCTGACCATAAACATGCATATCAAACGGGCCGACATCATTTTTATAGTAGTTCATGTCCAACTGTGGCTGGGCACGATAGGCGTTACTGTTGCCAGCGTTGGTAAAGACCTGGAACTGCTTGGAGGCCAAAGTCGCATCCCAGTTTTGGTCAGCATAACCCACACTGAAGATTTGTGTGGCATAGCCGTCAGTGGTCGAGCCGTATTGCGAGGTTAAATCAGTAAAGTAATCTGGATCACTGACTTTGGTATAGTCGATGTTGAAACGCCAAACTTTATCCATTACGCCGGAATGACCCCAGTAGTATAACCAGCGGGTAGGGTCGTCTTCTTTGCCATCTTGCCCGTGATATAAGCGGTCACTCGGTAGCCAGTCCAATGCCATCGTGCCGGAACCCGGTGCCAGCAGGTAGCGGAACTCATTCTGCCACTGCATACCACGCCGCTCCATATAATGCGGAGTAATGGTGGCATCGAAGTTTGGTGCGATGTTCCAGTAGTACGGCAGCATAAATTCGAAGCCGTTATTACTGGTGTATTTTGCATTGGGGATCAAGAAACCCGAGCGACGTTTATCGCCGACCGGCAGTTGCATATAGGGGCTGTAGAATACTGGCACTTTGCCAATTTTAAAGCGGGCATTCCAGATTTCTGCCACTTCTTCTTCGCGGTCATGAATAACTTCGGAGCCGACAACGCTCCAGCTATTATCACCCGGTAGACAAGAGGTGAATGTCCCGTTTTCCAAAATGGTGTAGCGGTTTTTGCCGCGCAATTTCATTAAATCTGCATCACCGCGACCTTGACGACCGACCATCTGATATTTGCCTTTATCCATATCAGTGTCTTTGGTATTCAAGTTGGACCAGCCTTTCGGGCCTTTCAGCTTGATTTGTGGATCGTCGTAATTAACGTCGCCGGTGGCGGTGACCGTACGCAACGGGATTGCCTCACCGGGTTTCTGCACCTGTGTCAGTTTAACCTGGTTAGCGGTCAGGGTGCTGTTACCTTGTTGGACAATAACATTGCCAGTAAACAGGGCGTTATCCGGATAATTAGCTTCGGTTTTATCCGCATTAATGCGCACCGGTAGCTGATTAGGATCGCCTGTGACCAATGGCTCATCATAGGTAGGTACGCCGAGCATACATTGCTCAGCGAGTCCGGCCAGCGATTGCTGGCTATATAGTGCCGTCCATATCAATGTGGCCAGCAGTGTTGGGAATCTTTTTTTCATACGCGGTTTCGGTGTTCCGTCATCGGGGGGCATCATGCCGGCAAACGGTCTGAGACTATATTACTCATCACAGTTGCGCTAGTGTTAAATCCGGCCGTTTACACGTCTCGTTGTTAGGCGCTGAGCTGAATGCCGAGTATGATAATGCAAATTTTGACTGACGGCATGATGAATTGAGGAGTATATGCGGTATTGGGGAAAACTGCTCGGTCTGGTATTGGGCTTAATGTCCGGTGCTGGTTTCTGGGGTGTGGTACTGGGGTTGCTTGTCGGCCATATGGTAGACAGGGTGCGAAGCACGAAGCGCCGCGGCTATTTTGCCGATCAACAAACACGACAATTAATTTTTTTCCGCACCACTTTTCAGGTCATGGGGCATTTAACCAAGGCCAAAGGGCGTGTTACGGAAGTTGATATTCAACTCGCCAGCCAATTGATGGATCGAATGCAATTGCATGGTGAGGCTCGCACAGCCGCACAACAAGCGTTCCGCGAAGGGAAAGAGAGTGGTTTTCCGTTACGTGAAAGGTTGCAGGAATTGCGCGCTGTCTGCTTTGGCCGTTTTGATTTAATTCGGATGTTTCTGGAAATTCAGTTACAGGCCGCATTTGCTGACGGTTCTTTGCATCCCAATGAACGGCAGGTGTTGTATGTCATTGCTGAAGAGCTGGGGATCTCCCGTGGTCAATTTGATCAGTTCCTGAGCATGATTGAAGGGGGGCGTCAATTTGGCGGTGGAGGCGCTTGGCAGGGGCAGCAGGGAGGATACTCTCAGGGCGGCTACCAACAAGCGTCAAATGGCCCAACGTTGGCAGATGCCTGTAAGGTGCTGGGGGTGAACAGCACTGATGACAGTGTGACCATCAAGCGTGCTTACCGTAAGTTAATGGGTGAGCATCATCCTGATAAGTTGGTAGCAAAAGGTTTGCCACCAGAAATGATGGAAATGGCGAAGCAAAAAGCCCAAGAGATTCAAGCTGCGTATGATTTGATCAAGCGTGAGCAGGGTTTTAAATAAGGGTTATTGTTTCAGAAAAGCCAAAACCAGATCGAAGCTTATGTTCCGATCTGGTTTGATTCTGAGTTGATCTGTTACTGAAAAAATCAAAACTCGGGTTCGCATTTAAAATGCATTACCGTGCCAAACTCTGGATGAGTAATACATAACTCTTGAGCATGTAACTGCAATCGGGATGCCATTGCTTTAGCCTCGGGATGAGCATAGAAGCCATCGCCAAGGATCGGGTGACCCATTGCCAGCATATGGACGCGTAATTGGTGTGAGCGGCCGGTGATAGGCGATAGCTTCACCCGTGTGCTGCCATCTTCATCTCGTGACAGCACCAGATATTCGGTTTGTGCCGACTTACCTGTTTCATAACAGACTTTCTGTTTCGGTCGATTTGGCCAGTCGCAGATTAAAGGCAAGTCAATCACCCCCTCATCTTGCGCCAAATGCCCCCATACACGGGCGATATAACACTTTTTCGGTTCACGTTCGCGGAACTGGCGTTTAATTTCACGTTCGGCCGCTTTGGTTAGCGCCACCACAATCACACCACTGGTTGCCATATCCAGCCGGTGAACAGATTCTGCTGTAGGGTAATCAGCCTGAATGCGGGTCATCACGCTGTCTTTATTCTCTGGCGCGCGACCGGGGACAGAAAGCAAACCACTGGGTTTATTGATAACGATGATGTGCTTATCCTGATACAAAACAATCATATATACCTATTTCTACCTGTTATTTATGAGGTTTATGGGTTTAATTATTTAATTTTATATGTTTTTAATTTTAACGTGCCGTCTCTTGTCGTCTCATTAAATCCCACTAAAAACCATTAAAACCTACACTTTACTGTAGGTCGAAATGTAGCTTTATCATTGCCTGTGGCATAATAAGTCAACATATTGTGTACCATGCTCGAATACATCCATTACTGAAAAAACCACTGTCCATCAAAGCCATCAAAGCCATCAAAGCCATTGAAGCGATGAAACCCGGTGACAAAGACAAAGCTGACACGGGTGAAAACCGAGGATTACGGCTACCTGTGGCGCTACGGGTGTTAAAACCTTTTTCTATCGTTATACCAGCCCCTTAACTCACAAGCTCACTCAAACTAAGATCGGTCACTTTCCCAACGTCACCCTTGCACAAGCGAGATCTAAACTCCAAGACCTCAAGCAAATTAAGAATGAGGGACACTGCCCTGCAACTGAAATCAAAGCGGAAAAACAACAAAAACATCAAGTCGAGTTGGCTGCTCAACAAGCAGCCTTTACTGTCAGAGATCTGGTTGAACTTTACCTGACCCAGTGCATTGAAGACCGGCATGGGAAAGATGGCAAAATTTTTCCCGGCGCAGGAAAGAAAGCTGGGCAAGAAGCTGTCCGTCGTATTCTGATTAAAGATGTTGTCGATAAAATTGGTGGAACGATAGCTAAGGATATCACAAGAAAAGATGTCATCGATATTGTGATGGCAGTCATTCAACGTGGTGCTAACGTATTGGAGGGATACTTCTTCGTGAGTTGTGTTCAGCCTATGAATTCGCTTTAGGATTAGGGCGGTTTGATGAAAATTTCGCTAACCCCGCATTGTTGGCGAAGTCTGGTATGCAGCAAACTAAGATAAAACTGACTTCACAATCAGGTAAGCGGGTGTTATCTGAAGATGAGTTAACCCAATTTTTGCATTGGTTACCTCAATCAAAATATCCTAAGAATGTCCTACTGTTAACTTTGTTAACTTTGTTGACTGGTTGTCGTACCGGTGAAGTCTGCGAGATGGCTTGGGAAAACGTTGATCTCGTTAAAGGTACTATTCATCTAAAAGACACCAAAACAGGCAGTGAGCGGCATGTACAACTTCCCAGCCAAGCCATAGTGTTTATTGACGCCATGTGTTCAACGCCGAAAAACTATCTATTTGAAGCCAAAAGAACAAATCGACCTATTTCGCAACACTTTCTAAACGAAAGCTCAAACCGATTACGTAAGCTAGACCAGATGATTGATATCCCCCACTGGACACCGCATGACCTACGCCGAACTGTTCGTACTGGCTTGGGGCGTCTTGGGTGCCCCAGTGAGGTTGCTGAGGCCATTCCAGGCCACTCCCGTAAGGGTATTGAAGGCACCTATGACCTCTACCGCTACGAGGTAGAGTGTAAGGTCTGGCTGCAAAAATGGGCTGATTATCTTGATACGTTGATAAAATGACGCCATATGGACTTAGGGTAAACGGAGTGCTTCAACCTTATTATTGACTCCAACAGGAAGTATTGGCAACAAGGTGTTAGCTGCGTAACTTAATGGCGATATTTGTTTATTTTCTCTGCATTCTGAGTGTGTTAGTGTTAATCCATATCTAATGGATGGTTAACACTGAGGGAACGATGAGTATCCACGATAATATCACCACTGACACCAGTCCCGCTACATATCTGCCCATTCAAGCCTTGTACCATGACTCATTTCGGAAGGTATTGAAATGAGCCTCAGTCTGCCGGGTATCTATCTGTACAACCTATCAAGAGATAATCTTCCACCCGAAGATTATGAACGTATAGTCAGTGCATATGCGGGCTGGTCACGGATTTGCCGTGAGTATGAGTTTGATGATGGTTACCATACCAGTCGTTATATTATTAACATGCGTGAAAGCCGATCTCACCATACCCAGGCTTCCTCTCGCGGGTCGCGTGAAAAAGAGAAACTGGAAAAAATGGTGTTTTCCGGTGACGTAGTCATGTTGAGTGATATGCATGGCCCTGCAAAGCTCTTTCACATCAATGAAGAAGGTGTGCTGATTTGCACCGATCCGCTTGCTTTTCGTTTTGATGGTGCGAAAAGCATTACTACTGAATACAGTAAGTCGGTGAGTCGAAGGGATTATCGGCGCTCGGGAGGCAAACCACGGGCAACACAAGTTCAGCGTTTGGTACGTGCTTCTGCGCCGGATTTGCCAGAACCACAAGCCTTCCGTACGATTAACAGCAAGTCTGCGGGTCGTTTGCTGGCGGCTGGCGGAATTTACAACGGAAATGTTGAAGGCTTTGCGAAAACAGCTAAAGATTTAGGCGGTGATGCGGATAAAGGATTTGAGCAGGTGCTGAATAAGCAAACTGCCGGTGCTGCAATTGCTGTTGGCGCCTTACTTGGTGCCAAAAAAAGCGGAGCAGTTTCGTTAAAACAGCTTGATAAGCTGAAAGCTGTGTCAACGAAAGAATTGAAAGTGGTAGAAATAAAAGCTGGTGAAAAAGGCAGTTGGAGCAAATCGCTGAACAAGCCTGGTCCCAATACAATTTATAAAGTTGATGGAAATAAAATCTATCATACCGATGATCAAGGCCGGGTAAAGATGGTCGAAGCCGACCTTACAGCGATGACCAAAGATCGTAATACCTATCAGCAACGTAAGGCTGGGAAAAGTGGTGATTCTGGTGATGAAGGCGGACATTTGCTCGCTAGCATCTTTGATGGGCCGGGAGAAAAGCTTAATCTTGTTCCGATGGATGCAAACCTGAACAAGGGAGTATGGAAAAAGATGGAGAATAGCTGGGCTAAGGCATTGGAAGATGGCAAGCCTGTTAAAGTGAAAATAAATCCAACGTACTCTGCAGATAGTACAAGACCTGATAAATTTACTGTAGAATATCAGATTGGTAATGACAGGCCTGTCAGAGAAACGTATAAGAATACTCACGGCGGTAAATAATCATGTCAATAGAAAATGATTTGTATGTACGTATTGGTGGTGTTCTTTACAATGAGGCACCAGAAAAGGCAAAAGTAATTTTACTGAATGCTGAGCTATCACCTGAAAATGATCACGCCAAGTTATTGTTTGATTATGTTGACAATGAAGGCAATAAGGACTGGTTTTCCCCCGAAAATCCGCAGACAGACAGTGAATTAATGGATTGTTTGATTCAACTGCGCAACTACTATGTTGAAAATGATCTGACCAATGGGCGTCCTGCATGGCGTAGTTGTGAAGTGAAGCTGAATGTTGAGAATATGAAATTAAGCATTGATTTTCAGTATGATGAGCTGGCAAGTTAACTCTTAAAACAATAAATCAGCCCTTGGGTAACTATAAAATAAAGCATAGGATAATCTTGTGCTTTATTTAAATTGCGGGATTTATATTTTTCAGAGCAATCATTTAGGATGGATGCCCCCTCATCTACCTTATCGTAGGATACAAATCCATCGTGCTCTAACGCACATATCCCCGGATGTTCACGAACGAAGTCATAGACCGCTTGATTTTCCAACCCTTGCAGCATACGAGCTAACCTGCTTCACAGGCTGGCAAAGATCTGGCTGCGTGAACAACGGGTTCAAAAACTCCCCAAGAAAGCCGGGGCGGTTCATAACCCATATCTAATAGCAGGTGAGTACTGAGGGACCAGCGAGTATTCAAACTAATATATTTACTGGCCCCATCCCCTGCAAAAAAGCCAGCGGGGTTACCCACTGGCTTTGGAACTGACGAATCTGATAGCCGCTTAATCTTTTAACGGCAGACTAACGCTAAAAGGGCGTTAGTCTAATAGACCGATTATCTTACGCACATATAAGGTAACGTTGAGTTACCGCCAGCATGTGATACCCCGGTGTTCGGATGGAAATCTTCACCACTGGTTGACGTCCACATAATTGATGCAGAAGGGAAATCAGGATAATTATTCAGATTCCCCCATTCACCAAAGAAAGTCCCGATACTGCGGGTTGTCCCACCGGTCGACAGCTCACTACTTGCAGGTAATCTCATCCCGTCAGCAATACATGCACTATTGGCAGCAGCCCAAGTTACGGAGGTGGCGTTAAATTGGCCTACCCAGGAGTTTAACGCAAACTGATAAGTGAATACTTTACTCTTATCTTGTTTCCAGGTGGCTGTAATGGTTACTGTTCCAGTAGGGTAATTGTCAAGATTAACCAAACCTGAGGCGCTGACACTGATGTTAGTATCACTGCTGGCCCACTCATAATCGCTATTATTGGCAACACTGCCATGTGGTGCTAATTGGAAGTTGGCGTTTTTAAACCCAGTAGTTGGGAAACCACTGCTAGCATTGAAGCCGCTATAAGCATTCACCGGCGTATTCAGTGTTGCTTTAGCGAAATCAGGATAGAACGTCACCTCTTTATCATGAGAACTGCTTACCCCGGCAGGGTTAGTCATCGCCGCGGTTACCGTACTGATAGTACCACCCACATTGGTCATGGTGAGGTCGGTTACTGCTTTACCATCAGTATCTGTTTGGACTGACGCGTTTTTTACCGTTACACCATTGGTCGCATTGAAAGTCACGGTCATGTTAGGGACGGGATTCCCCAGTTTGTCCAGCACGATGGCTTGTACTTTGTTAGTACCGCTACCTGCGGTTTGACCATTCACTTCCACGGTAAAGTTATCAGCGGTAATGGCTGCTGTGGTGGTATCAACGATAAAGTTTACCTCTACCGTTTGTTCCATCCCATTAAGGCTTGCTGTTACCGTATAGTTACCCGCCTTGGTGCTGATGATTTTCGCTGTTGCGACACCCTGAGCATCGGTAGTGGTAAATTCACTGATAGTTGCATTGCTAACTGTGCTGAAAGCCACATTGACATTAGGCACGGTGTTACCGAACTTATCTACCACCGTCAGTTTTACCTCATTGGCGCTGGCACCATCGGCAGGTTGACCATCAGTAACCAACTGTAGTTTATGCTCAGCGCTGCCATCCAGAGTGGCACTGCCAACATCGGCGATAAAGTTCACATCAACCTGCTGTGTTTCACCGTTCAGTTCGGCTTTAACGGTGTAGCTATCAGTCTTAGAACTGGTGATAGTCGCAGTTGCTATCCCTTGCTTATCACTCGCTGTCGTCGCAACAATATTAGCATTGGTATCAACGGTGAAATTGACGTCAACACCGGATAATTTATTGCCATAAGCGTCAACAACGACCGCTTTCACCTGGTTGGTTGTCACATTATCCGCAACGCTACCATTGGTCACAATTTCCAGACTGTTCTCTTGTATAGTCGCGGTGCCCTCATCGGCAGTCATGGTCACTTTAGTTTTCACATCACTTAATGGCACACCATTAATCAGAGCGCTGATATTAACCAGTTGTGGTTTACTGCCTGCGGTGAGCGTGGCCTGATAAACCCCCGGTGCTGGCTCGCTGATTGGCGTTATCGAATGTTCGACACTTTCCAATGGCGCGGAACGTGCCACTCTGGCGCGTTTCGACTCAGGCAATTGTGCCAATTCAAGAGAGAATGCCAGTTGATCGGCAATACCCGTAATCGGTTGGTTATTATTGTCCTTAATATTAAGTTCAATAACACTGCTCGCGACGGCATTTGCCGGCAGAGAAGCGGGTGACGCTGTCAGGCCAGAAGCATCAGTATTCACACCATAGCTATCTACCACGATATCGCTGTAAGCAACGGGAGAAGCATTACCCAAGGTATCGTAAGCGATAGCACTAATACGATAAGTGTTATTACCCTCACCACCAGACAGATAGTTTGGTAATGTTATCTGCCAATTATTGCCGCTACCGGTTATTTTCCCACCCGCGAGCGTCAAGGCACTGGCTTCCCATTCAATACGGTCAATACCTTGCTGTGCCGTGGCGTTTGCCACTAATGGCATTGTTTGTCTTGCAGCACCATTAACACGCCCTGGTAACTCTAGGGTAACCTTATTCTGCTTGCGGTATTTCATAACAATCTGATTATTACGATCCACCAGATTATAGCGACTACCAATGAGGCTACGCTTAATTGCGACTGCATCAGAGTCGAGCTGATTTGCCAAAGGGGTGCCAAATGCGTAGTTAAAACCAAGATTAAAGCGGGTGTCATTCATTCCTGCGCGTCCCATTTTATGGTCGACACCGACAGTAAATAAAGGAATTGGGGTATAATTCACCCCCATAGTGACCGCAAGAGGGTTTTTCTGACGGTTATCTACACCAAACAAGCCAACTTCATCACCAAAATATTGCTCATATATCAGCTTACCCCCCAATTGTGGCAACGCTGGTAAATAAGCTTCACTGCGTAAATCAAAGCCGTTTGCGACTTTTTCATCATACTTATCCAGATCTGGCGAATTCTTCCAACCACTGACACCAAAATAACCGTTAGCTGACAGATTAATAAAATCACGACCATATTCAGCACCGACGCCAATACGGGTATGGCTATAACTTGCATCATGATCAATAAACAGGTTGTAGCCCAGCATTTGCTGTGCAAAGAAATGACGCTGGCCCAACCCAAAGTTCAATGTCACGCGGTCATCAATATAACGGCCACCCAACTGAGTAAAGGTAAGCAAATCTGGGCTATCGGTCAGTGGCAGCAACACATCTAACTGACTACCTTTTAGGCTCAATTTTTCATCCAGATTGAGTTGTACTTTCGCACTACCAAACTGATTAAACCACTTTTGCAATGCTTCATTACCGGCACTGGTGGCGGCACCGCGCGCAATGGAACTCGCTTGTTTGGCTGAATCACCCTCCGATAATATTGATGCTAAACGTGTTGCTGCATCGGCGGTAGACTGTTCAGCTTGTGAGGCAGAATGCTGTGTCTCGCCCGAGCCTTCGACGTTTTCTGCCGCCATTACCGCAGGGGTAAAAGCAATACTCAAAGGAAATATGGTCTGGATGACAATATTTGCCCAGACTACTGATTTAGAAATTCTGGCTTTATTTAACTGTTTTGTTTGATGCAGTGATGATACGCGATGTAAGCTCATACTTATTTATGCTCTATAAGTCAATAATTAATAATAAAATAACAAACGGTGCTTATTTGTATTTTTATTTATGAATTAAACGGCATTACTCCGATGTATCAAATACGGGAGATCCGCCATAGAAATGGTGAAGTTGTTGTGACTGAAGTCTGTGATTGAATGTTTATTAGCAATAGATAAAAACAGTCATATTAAGGCTCGTCGGTATTAACACCTATACTCAAGAGGTAATATGATTGATTTAATAGTTCTTTACTAATAAAACAAGCACATACTATATTGCTATCACAGCAAGTTTATTGCTACATCCAGTTGTGCTGGATTAAATTACAAGAGGTACATTTGTGACACCATGCGTTAATCTAAGTTACAAACCTGATGGGCTATTAAACATCATGTAACATACTTTATATATGGGAACACAAGAGAACTTTATGTGGGATTTTTCCTACATGAAGTTCAATGTAAGATTTTTCTATTACTATCAGGTGTATATCTAAAGCCACTTATTATAAATGGGTATTTATCTAATAAGCTATAATAACATTTAAAAGTAAGTCTGTTTCAGATATTAACCGAGCATAATTCTTAAAGTAAGGGCGCGTATTAATAATGAATGTACTTTATTAATCTAACTTTGGCATCATATTAGATAGACCAAAATTTCTCTTGCCATCCCATGCAATTCTATTGAGAACCACAGGCAACTAACGCTATTGAAGCAATAAACTCCGGTGACAAAGATAAAACTGATAGCGGTGAATACCCAGCGTTAAGATTTACCGTTAGCGTGATGGGGGTTAAACCGCTGTTATTGTTAGGCCAGTACACCAACGCGTCCGGGCAAACAATAAATACAGGGTTATCGGTATTATCAGGTCAGGATAAGCGTTCTATCACTATTTCGGGTTCATTTTTGTCATAAAAATAAGTTGTTACGAGAGAATTTGTTCTATGATCGAGTGCGCGCCCTCAGCTTGTTTATTCGGGGCTGCTCACAAAGGAGAACGCTATGTCTCACATGCCATTAATTCAGCTCCCCCCTACTCATGGCGAAGGTTGCCTCTGTAATAGCCCGGCGTTTGTACGCATCAATACCGTATTTTCCCAGAAAGCGGCGCAATCAACACCTATCACGGCAGCGGCTGTTGCAGCGGCTGTACCGGGAGCAAAACCACAAAAAAGAGATATTGCTGCTAATGCGGTGCGCGTGATGGCTTTTATTAATGTTCGCGTTTTTGATGGCGTTTCAGACAAACTACGAGACGGGTTGCGGGTATTAGTAGAAGGCAACTATTTGATGCCCGGCTGGCAACCCGGCAAGGGGCACAATTAGCCAAGTTGACGCGGTGGTATTCACCGCTTGAAATTCTCAAGATGGCGACCTGTATTAACGCTGAACTTTGTGCTTTTTCTGGCCCGAGAAACCCTTATCCCGGGAAATTAGGTGTGGTGGAAAATGGCGCGTTGGCTGATCTGATTGTGGTTGATGGCAATCCTCTGGATGATATCCAACTTGTAGCCCAGCCAGATAAAGCATTTAGAGTCATTATGAAATATGGGCAAATTTTCAAAAATACGCTGGGAAGTGATCATTAGCGGTTTTTTATGATGACAAACCCTGACTTCTGGTAGGGTGGCGCCAGTTAATTGAGGTTGTTCAATGAATAATATGACTTCCCTTAGGAAGCAGCCGTGGTTTTTCTTCAGGTTGTTAAGTTGTGCAAAGCAGAATTTATGGTGTGGGATATGGGTTCTGTTATCGGCTATCGCCCTGAGTGGTTGCTCAGGTGCTGCGGCGCCCTCATTTTCGCTAGTGGGTTCCTATTTCCCTTCCTGGATGGCTTGCGCTTTTATCGGAATAATCACGGCGGTGATTGCTCGTGTTCTGTTTATTCGTGCCGGTATTGATGAGGTGCTGCCGTTGCGGTTGTTGGTGTATGTCTGCCTGGCGCTTGCTGTGGCATTCATCTGTTCCCTGTTACTGTTTACGCGATGAATGATGAATATGAATAAACTACAAGGGAGTGGGCGCAAGCGGCAACTGGCGCTGATTGTTGCTGGCGTTATCATTGCTGCCGCCGTGATTTTTGGTTGGCTGTCTGTGCGGCAGACCACACTGAATCCGTTATCTGAAGATGCCGAACTGGGAGCGAGCGTGGTGCATATTGCCAGCTCGGTTCCAGGCCGTATCATTTCAGTCAATGTGGAGGAGAACAGCAAAGTCCGGCGTGGCGATTTGTTGTTTTCCATTGAGCCGAACCTTTACCGTTTGCGAGTCGAGCAAGCGCAGGCTGAGTTGAAAATGGCAGAAGCTGCCCGCGATACCCAGCGACGCACCGTGATCGCAGAGCAGTCCAACGCAGCAATTACCAATGAACAGATTGTTCGGGCGCAAGCCAATCTCAAATTAGCCACTCAGACGTTGGCTCGCTTACAACCGCTGCTCCCCAAAGGCTATGTCACCGCCCAGCAGGTAGATGATGCCGTGACGGCGAAACATGATGCCGAAGTCAGCCTAAAACAGGCATTAAAACAGTCATTTGCCGCTGAGGCATTGGTCAGCAGCACCGCCGCTGCTGAAGCGCTGGTGGTGGCGCGCCGCGCGGCACTGGCTATTGCTGAACGGGAACTGGCCAATACACAAATTCGTGCGCCTCACGATGGCCGGGTTGTCGGGTTGATTGTCTCTGCCGGGGAGTTTGTCATCCCGGATCAGGCTATTTTTACGCTTATCAATACCGAACATTGGCATGCTGTGGCATTTTTCCGCGAAACGGAGTTGAAGCATATCAAGGTGGGGGATTGCGCTACCGTCTATGTTATGGCTGACAGGCAGCGTGTCATTCAGGGGCGGGTCGAGGGGATTGGCTGGGGCGTGAGTTCTGAAGATATGTTGAATATCCCGCGTGGCCTGCCTTATGTACCGAAATCATTAAACTGGGTGCGTGTTGTCCAGCGCTTTCCTGTGAGAATCAGCCTGGAAAAACCGCCGGAGGACCTGATGCGAATCGGGGCGACTGCTGTGGTTATCGTGCGAAATGACGAGGGTTGCTGACGGTACGCTTGGCGGCATACTCCGTCAGGCAAAAGCGGATTTAGCCTATTTCCCAGGCCGGGTGGCTATGGCGTGGCGGGTTGCCGCGTTGTGTGCCTTGATGGCGATGATCGCCATGATATATGGCATCCCTGAATCCGCGATAAGCTGTTATCTCATTCTTTTCGTGATGAAACCGGATGGCGTCGAGAGCATGGTGATGGCGGTTGCGATCACCATACTGGTGTCGATGGTCGTCGGCTTGGTATTTCTGCTTATCCACTTCACGTTGGAAGCCGCACCACTGCGCATGGCGGCCTTGATTGTCAGCTCATTTTTATTTCTCTATCTCGGTTCGGCCAGCAAACTCGGCCCGGTTGGCAGCATTATTGCGCTGGTTATCGCGTTTGTGATGACGTTACTGAGTAACATCCCCTTGGGGGAAGTGGCAACACGGGGGTTGCTGTATGCCTGGTTAATGGCTGTTTCGCCGATGTTGCTGCTGATTGTTTTTAACCTTTTCTTTGGCCGAATGCCGCAGCGCTTATTGCGCTACAGTCTATCCGAGCGATTAGTGACGGTGGCCGAGGCATTGCGACAACCTGATGCTGCCACTATGACGAGGGTAAAAGAATTGCTACAAGAAGGGCAAAAAACGCATCAGCAACGGGCGCTGTTTGTACGTATTTTTCATCTGCGGCCTGCGGCTGAAGCGGTCTGGCTTGAAAGTGCCGTAAAAAGCAGTTACCGGTTATTGTTGGCAACCTTGGCTTTACCTGCGACCTCACCGGAAAATGCGCGCCTTGAGCTGGCGGCCTACTGTAGTGATGCAGCGCAGGATATTGCTGCTGGTCATACCACGCTTACCCCTCACTTCACCATTGACGATATCTGCGATGAAATCAATGAAATCCGCAACGCGCTGACAGCACTGGCAACTGCCGATAATGGGCAAGACCTGAATGCCCCGAAATCCACCTTCTTTGCCGCAGATGCACTAACCAACCCTGTTCATCAGCAGTTTGCCCTGAAAACTACCGCTGCGGCACTGATTTGTTACCTGATCTACACTGCATTGGATTGGCAGGACATTCATACCGCCATGATCACTTGCTATGTTGCCGCACTTGGAACTACCGGTGAGACGGTACATAAACTAGTCTTGCGGATTATTGGTTGTTTGATCGGGGCATTGATGGGAGTGCTGTCGATTATCTTTATCATTCCCCATATGAACGATATCGGGCAATTAATGGCGCTGGTATTTGGTTGCATTCTCTTGGCCGCTTGGGTGTCATGTGGCAGTGAACGTATTGCCTATGCCGGTGTACAGGTCGGGCTGGCTTTCCTGCTGACGGTATTACAAGGCTTCGGGCCAAGCACCGATCTGGGCGTGGCTCTGGATAGGGTGCTGGGTATTTTGTTGGGTAATCTGGTGGTGTATTTGATTTTCACCCGACTGTGGCCGGTGGCGGTTGCAGATGCGGTGCGAGTCCATATTAGTCAGGCCTTGAAGGGGCTGACAAACCTGGCCACATTAGCGCCCGATGCCCGGCCTGCGGCGCTTAGAGAAGCGACAACGGTCGAGGCGGAGATCACCTGCGCGCAAGAAGAGTTGGCACTGATCCCCTTTGAACCCGCACAATTGCGCCCCTCGCGAGAAGAGTGTGCGCGCTTACAGGCCATACTGGCAGAGATGGGTAAGTTGTGCCCGGTGCTGTTTCTACCGACGGAAAAGTCGGCCTCTGATGTGGCACAACTGCGTCGCCTCTCGACAGGTAGCGGTTCCGCGACATTATCGGATGAGCAAGGAGCGAATAGCGAACCATCACGGCAAGATTTATCGCCGATTGATCTGACTATTCAACAACGTATAAAGCGGCTTGAGGAACTTCTGGGAATTGGATGACATGATGACGCACGCTGTACTGACGGCCCGGATAGCCAAAAAATGCCTGACTTGCTCGTTATTGAGTTTGAGCATGTTGATCGCCGGTTGTGCTACTGACAGCTTGGATCTTGCACCAACATCTTACTCCGAACCCTGGACACCTGATGGGAATGCCAGCGCTTCGATGGGCGGCGGTCACTTTTCTGTGCCGGCGAACCCGCTGGTAGCGGAATTATCACCGCCGCCCAGCCTAAAAAGCGAGCATAGCTATTCGTTGCCTGAATTGATTGATATCGCCCAGAGCCAGAATCCCGAGACCCGCATTGCCTGGCAGCAGGCGCGGCAGGCAGCACTGGCGGTCGGAATGGGGGAGGTGATATTTTTACCCATAATTTCTGCCAGTGTGATTGGAGGTTATCAGCGTACGACCACGCCTTTACCTTATGCCATCGGCAACGAAAAGGATTTGAAAACCAGCGGGAGCGCAGTGGTTCCTGCCTTGGCATTACAGTGGCTTATCTTCGATTTCGGTCAGCGCAGCGCGTTACTGGATGCTGCTAAACAGACTTCTTATGCCGCCAATGTGACCTTTAATGGGATGCACCAGAAGCTAATCTACGATGTTACTCGCACGTATTTCCAATACGGTGCTGCACAAACTCAGCACCAGATAGCAGAACAAACACTGAAAAATAGCCTAAAGATTCAAGATGCTGCCGAGGAACGGCGCAAGAATGGTATCGCGACGACAGTTGAAGTCGCACTGGCACGCCAGCAGGTTGCGCAGTCAGAGTTACGTCGTGTGGTGGCTAAGGGTACTGAACGTGATGCTTATCAAGCATTATTGGGCGCAATGGGGGTTTCTCCCTCATTGGATATTAAAGTCGCTTATGCCGAAGACCGTGCTTTACCGGATGGGATGAGCGCACCAACCGAACAGATGATTCGACTGGCTCTCTCCCAGCGGCCAGATGTGTTAGCCAGCTATGCGGCGGTCGAGGCGGCTAAGGCGGGTATCAAAGCAACAGAAGCTGATTTCTTGCCGAAAGTCTATCTGGCCGGGGCGGTGGCAAGCGGTGATGGGCATTTTGATATTCAGGGCCTGCCGGGTATTAGCCCACAAACTTCATCTTCCAGTATTTTGGTCGGTGTCAGTGTTCCTCTTTATGATGGCGGGATACGTGCCGCACGGGTGAAAGAGGCGGAATCTCGCGCTGCGGTTGCTGCTGAAGGGTTTAAGAAAACACAGGAATTGGCGGTGCGCGAAATTGTGGTGGCGGCTAATACCTTACGCTCTGCGCTTGAAACTAATCAGGCGGCATTAACGCTGGTGAAAACCTCGTTTATTACCTATGACGCCGCACTGGAGTCTTATCGCAATGGTGTCGGCACCATAACAGTTGCCAACGAAGCGGCTAATGGGTTGTTGAATGCGCAACAAATGCGCACTGACGCTCATGCCGCATCTTTGGTTGCTGCCGCTAATTTGGCTTTTGTGATGGGGAAAATGACGAATACTTCAGAATCGTTGGAATTGCTTCATTAGTGACTTTAGCCAAACGGCAATGGTGTGTTAGCCGGAGTATGAAAATACGGGCGCTGGTGGTTAGGCGGCCTTATCTAAGGCATAGACTAAAACGAATTCGCACCCTTAGCCCGCCGAGTAACTCACTGTGTAATAACTCAGGGCGGGTCTTATGGTAAGTCGTAATATCTTTTACCAATGCTAACCCCAAGCCAGCCCCCGGATGCTGACCCACATTATCGAGTCGGTGAAAAGGGATCAGCGCTAGCGCCACTTCATCTTGTGCGATACCGGGGCCACTGTCTTCAATTTCAAGTAAACAGTGCCCAGCCTCACGCTTTATCATCAATCGAGCCGTCACCACACCTAGTTTTGGCGTATATTTCAAGGCGTTATCTAGCAAGTTGTCACACAATTCAGTTAACAACAAAGCATCACCATCAACCCAGCACTCCGATTCCCCCTCATAACCCAGATCTATCTGTTTGCTGCGAGCCTGAGCAAGGTGTGCGAAGCAAGCATCCCGCAATAACGGCGCGAGATTGACGGGTTGTAGCCTGCGTTCATGTACTTTCATTCGTGATAGCTGCAATAAGCGGTCCGTCAGCGAAATGGTGTGATCCAGGGTTTCGCGCATCGCCAATAAACTTTCGCGCCATTGCTGCGGTTCCTCACAGGCCAGCGCAACCGCCACCTGTGTTTTCAGCACTGCCAGCGGGGTGCGCAGTTGATGAGAGGCATCAGCACTGAAACGCCCCTGCCGTGCCACCATTTCGCGTAAGCGCTCAATATAGCGATTAAATGCCAATAGCAGCGGTTCCATTTCTGACCACGGTAAAATCTTAGGGATCGGCGTCAGTTCACCGGGATCGCGCCGCAACATCAGGCCGGACAGTTTACGTAATGGTTTGAGAATACCTTTCAGCAGGATATAAGCCATTACCAGCGTCAATAGGACTAGCGCTCCTTGGGTCAAGAGTGCCGATACCATGATCTGTTGCGCTAAATCATGACGTGAAGCCAGTGTTTCCGCGACCAACACCATTGCCATCCCCATGACGCCTGATTCGTTGATTGGCTGATAAAGCGCGGCCACCCGTATTGGTTTACCTTGATATTCAGCGTCATAAAAATGCACTAATGCTGGGTAGAGGAGGGATCGCGGTGTCGTGGGAGGGAAGGGGGGGAGGTCATTATAACCCGCAATACTTTTGCCTTCTGGCGTGATCACCTGATAGTAGAGCCGATCATTCATATTCCGCTCAAAGCTATCCAGCACAATGTAGGGGACATCAACCTCCAACTGCCCATGACGCACCACCAACCGTTCCGCGACTGTTCGTGCTGATGCTAAGAGCGTGCGATCATAAGCCAGCGTTGCCGCATTCATGGCACTGATATAATGGGTATAAATTGAAATTCCGCCCAAAATCAGCAGCGGTACACCAAAAAACAGCAGCAACTGATGAAACAGCGAGCGTGGAGCTTTAAACCAGCGAGTCGTAATCACATTAGAGTGCCCCATCGACACATTCCAGACTGTAGCCCAGGCCACGTAAGGTCTGAATAACAACGTTACTGCCGTACAACTTCTTGCGAACCCGATGTACATACAGTTCAATACTTTCTGGATTCGCCTCGTCCGCTAAGGTAAATATCTGTTCAAACAATTGCTGCTTGGCCACCGGCCTGCCACGGCGATGTATCAGTGAGGTTAGGACTGCGGACTCTCGTGGCGTCAGTGCTAACGGCTTGTTAGATAATAGAAAATAGCCTTCATCGTGATAAGTCAAATCACCAAACTGAATTGTCTGTGTGGTTTCGCCGATGCTGCGACGCAATAGCGCACGTATGCGTGCTTCCAGCTCATCCAGTTCGAATGGTTTCGTCAAATAATCATCGGCCCCCTGATTCAACCCTTTCACTCGATCTGCCACTTCTGTTCTGGCGGTTAATAACAAGACCGGTAAGGTTTGCCCACGTTTACGTAAGCGCGCCAGCAGTTCCAATCCATTCAGGCGTGGTAATGCCACATCCAATACCACTAATGCGTAATTTTCATTTTGCAGCAAGTGGTCTGCGGCCACGCCATCATTTGCCACATCCACAGCAAAGCCTGCATGAGTCAGTGCTTTCTGCAACCAGTGAGATAACTCGGGGTGATCTTCTACTAACAAGAGACGCATATCACATCCTGTACTTTTTCCTTCCCACTGAAAGGTAACTGAAAGGTTAATCTATTAACAATTCAGTAACCTCGCAATCGTGTGAAGGCTCACAATTTATAAGAAAATAATGAGAGAATAATATGAAAAGAATAGTTATCTGCACTTTGGCCGCTTCTATTCTGATGCTGGCTGCACCATTAGCGCAGGCTGTTGACGCACCTGGCAGAACAGAATGTATCGCTCCGGCTAAACCCGGTGGCGGTTTTGACCTCACCTGTAAGCTGATTCAAGTTTCTCTTCAAGAGACTAAAGCTATTGACCGCCCGATGCGGGTCACCTACATGCCAGGTGGCGTTGGGGCTGTTGCCTATAACGCTATTGTGGCGCAACGTCCTGCGGAATTCGGCACGGTTGTCGCTTTCTCCGGGGGGTCTTTGCTTAATCTGGCACAAAATAAGTTTGGTCGTTATAGCGTTGACGATGTGAAATGGCTGGCCGCCATCGGCACCGATTACGGCATGATTGCTGTTCGTGCTGATTCCCCCCATAAAACTTTAAAAGATCTGATGGCTGCGTTTAAACAAGATCCTAACAGCGTGGTCTTTGGCGCAGGAGCTTCCATTGGGAGTCAGGACTGGATGAAAACCGCGCTGCTGGCGCGCGAAGTGGGCGTCGATCCCCACAAAATGCGCTATGTGGCTTTTGAAGGTGGTGGTGAACCGGTCACTGCATTATTAGGCAATCATATCCAGGCCGTGTCCGGTGATTTAAGTGAAATGGTGCCTTATCTCTCGGGCGACAAAATACGGGTATTGGCCGTCTATGCAGAGCAACGTCTGCCCGGCCAACTGGCTGATATCCCGACGGCGAAAGAGCAAGGCTTTAATTTAGTCTGGCCCATTATTCGTGGCTTCTATCTTGGGCCGAAAGTCAGCGACGCCGAGTACCAATGGTGGACTGATACTTTCAACACCTTAATGCAAACTGAAGAGTTCAAAAAACAGCGCGATCTGCGTGGTCTGTTTGAGTTCAACATGACCGGTAAAGCGCTGGATGCTTATGTCAAAAATCAGGTCACGCAATATCGTGAACAGGCAAAAGCATTCGGTCTTGCCAAGTAATTTAGAGGAAATCTCATGAGCGATCGTATTTTCGCCGGTATCTGGATACTGCTTTGTATTAGCGGCTTATTTATCGGCTGGGGCATACAAAGTGAGTATACCTATGAGCCGCTGGGTCCTCGCCCTTTCCCAATGGCAATTCTGGCATTAATGACACTTTGTGCGGTGTTATTACTGCTACGTAAACCTGACATTATTCCGTGGCCGCACGCCAAAGTATTGCACCGTCTGCTCGTGATGGTCATTACGTTGGTGCTTTATGCCTGGGGATTTGAATGGCTTGGTTTCCCGCTGGCGACTGCGTTGCTGACCTTTAGTATCGCCTTGTTATTTGAGGCAAAAATCTGGGTTGCTGCACTCTCTGGCGCAGTATTAGGCATTTCACTGTTCTATGCCTTTGATTATTTACTTGATGTCACCCTACCGCTTGGCGTTTGGCTGAACTAACGAGGCTGTGATGGAAACTTGGATGTATTTATCGCAAGGATTTGAGGTGGCGTTAACACCACAAAATCTGATGATTGCGCTGATCGGCTGCTTTATTGGCACAATTGTCGGCTTACTGCCGGGGCTGGGGCCGATCAATGGCGTGGCTATTTTGCTGCCACTGGCTTTTGCCCTCAAACTACCGGCTGAGTCCGCCTTAATTTTACTGGCAACGGTTTATATTGGTTGTGAATATGGTGGGCGTATCTCATCGATATTACTTAATGTTCCCGGTGATGCGGCCGCTATCATGACCGCCCTTGATGGCTACCCGATGGCACAGCAAGGCCGTGCGGGTGTGGCATTATCCATTTCCGCCGTCAGCTCATTTGTAGGGTCAATATTAGCTATCGGAGGGATCATTCTGTTTGCCCCACTGTTGGCAAGGTGGTCACTGGCGTTCGGTCCATCAGAATATTTTGCGTTGATGGTCTTCGCCATTGCCTGTCTTGGCAGCATGATGAGCCAAAACCCGTTAAAATCTTTGCTTGCCGCGCTCATCGGATTGGGGTTAGCAACGGTCGGCGTTGACGCCAATACCGGTGTTTATCGTTTCACATTCGACAGCGTCCACCTGTCTGATGGGATCCAATTTATCGTTGTGGTTATCGGGCTATTCTCGGTCAGTGAAATTTTATTGATGCTGGAAAGTACCAGTACCGGCCAGAAACTGGTGCGTAAAACCGGCCGCCTGATGTTCAATCGTAAAGAAGCGGCACAGTGTGTCGGGCCAACGTTACGCTCCTCGGTGATTGGTTTCTTTGTGGGGATCTTGCCAGGGGCTGGGGCTACCATCGCCAGTGCGCTGACCTACATGACCGAGAAGCGCATCAGCGGTAACAGTGACAGTTTCGGTAAAGGAGATATTCGTGGTGTTGCTGCGCCGGAGGCGGCGAATAACGCTTCGGCCTGCGGTTCCTTTATTCCAATGCTCACCTTGGGGGTTCCCGGTTCTGGTACTACGGCAGTCATGATGGGGGCATTGACCTTATATAATATTACACCAGGGCCAGCAATGTTCACTGAACAGCCGGATATCGTTTGGGGATTAATCGCCTCGTTGCTGATAGCCAACGTGATATTATTGCTAATGAATTTGCCGTTGGTCGGCTTCTTCACCCGCATGTTAACCGTCCCCCTTTGGTTCCTGGTGCCCACCATTGCGGCCATTTCCGCAGTAGGTGTTTATGCGGTACACAGTACGACGTTTGATCTGATGTTAATGGTTGGATTAGGTGTATTTGGCTATTTCCTCAGGAAAATGAATTTCCCGATGTCGCCGTTGATTTTGGGTTTTGTCTTGGGAGAGATGCTGGAGCAGAACCTACGTCGCGCGCTATCTATCAGCAACGGTAGCTACACTATTTTGTGGTCCAGTGCCATTGCACAAACCTTGCTGGTACTGGCAGTCACGGTGTTGATTTTACCCCCAATTTTACGAATAGTGCGCAAGTACCGTCAGGCAAAGTCTGCGGTAAACGAAGGCTAAGAGCGGGTTAACAACACCGTAGGAGCAAACAGAAAACCGGGCGTTATGCCCGGTTTTATTTCAGAGAACGGCTATCACGAGAATTACTGGTGAGTGACCACGACCAGACGGATAGCATCCAGACGCCAGCCCGCTTGATTGAGATTCTCTAACACCAGTTTACGGTTATGTTCCAGCGTTTCTATTTCGTCATCACGAATGTTTGGGTTAACCGCTTTTAGCGCTTCAAGACGTGCCAGTTCGGTGCTCAGGCTGTCATCTGCTTCATGTTTGGCAGTGTCAATCAGTAACCGTGCTTGCTCTTCAACCAGCGCTTCTGCTTGTTGCAACATAGCGTGAACTTCTTGCTGCACTGCATTGACCAACTTGCTGGAAGTATGGCGGTTTACTGCATTCAACTGGCGGTTAAAGGTTTCAAATTCAACCTGCCCCGCGAGGTTAGTGCCGTTCCTGTCCATCAGCATCCGCACTGGGGTTGGGGGCAAGAAACGGGTCAGTTGCAGGTGTTTTGGTGCCTGGGCTTCGACCACGTAAACCAATTCTGCGAGCAACGTACCGACCGGCAATGCTTTGTTTTTTAATAAAGAAACCGCGCAGCTACCGGTGTCGCCGGAGAGGATCAGATCCAGACCGTTACGGATGATCGGATGTTCCCAGCTTACAAATTGGGCATCTTCTCGTGATAACGCTTGTTCGCGATCAAAGGTTACCGTGCAGCCATCTTGCGGCAACCCTGGGAAGTCCGGTACCAGCATGTGATCGGATGGTGTAAGAATGATCAGGTTGTCACTGCGATCTTCTTGATTGATCCCAACTATATCGAACAGATTCAGGGCAAAACTGACTAAATTGACGTCGTTGTCCTGATCCGCAATGATTTGTGCCAATTCTTGCCCATGTTCGCCACCATTGGAGTGCATTTCCAGCAAACGGTCACGCCCTTGTTCCAACTGAAGTTTCAGCCCTTCGTGCTGTTGACGGCAGGTGTGGATAAATTCGTCCAACCCTTCCTGCTCATTTGGCGTTGCCAAATAGCCAATCAGCGCCTGATAGCCACTGTCATAGATGGTACGACCGGTCGGACAGGTGTGTTCGAAAGCATCCAGGCCTTCGTGATACCAGCGCACCAGCACCGCCTGCGCGGTATTTTCCAGATAGGGCACCATTATCTGAATTTCACGGTTCTGGCCTATCCTGTCCAGGCGGCCAATACGCTGCTCCAGCAGATCTGGGTTAAATGGCAGGTCAAACATCACCAACTGGCAGGCAAACTGGAAGTTACGTCCTTCAGAGCCGATTTCTGAACACAATAACACCTGCGCGCCATCTTCTTCAGAGGCAAAATAGGCTGCCGCGCGGTCACGTTCAATTAGCGATAAGCCCTCGTGGAACACCGCCGCACGGATAGCTTCACGCTCACGCAATACTTGTTCCAACTGCAAGGCGGTAGCGGCTTGCGCACAGATAACCAGCACTTTCTCATTACGGTTGGCAATCAGATAGTTGAGCAGCCATTCAACGCGTGGATCAAAGTTCCACCAGGTGGCATTTTCGCCTTCAAACTCCTGATAGATTTGCTCTGGATAAAGCATGTCTTTTGCGCGCGCTTCCAGCGTTTTCTTGGCGCTCATGATGCTGGAGACTTTGATTGCGGTCTGGTACTGCGTCGGCAGCGGCAGCTTGATTTGGTGCAAGACGCGGTGCGGGAAGCCTTTCACCCCATTACGGGTGTTACGGAATAGCACGCGGCTGGTGCCGTGGCGGTCCATCAGCATGGTTACCAGCTCACGGCGCGCGGCTTCGCTATCCTCACTTTGGCTGTTGGCGGCTTTCAGCAGCGGTTCGATATCCTGCTCATCAATGAGTTCGCTCAAGAGATTCAGTTTGTCATCTGCCAAACGCTCACCGCCGATCAACAGCGTTACTGCATCGGCGATCGGGCGGTATTTTTGCTGTTCATTGATGAACTCTTCGTAATCATGGAAGCGATCCGGGTCGAGCAAACGCAAACGAGCAAAGTGGCTCTGCTGGCCCAACTGCTCGGGTGTTGCGGTTAATAGCAGCACACCTGGGATATTCTCTGCCAATTGTTCAATCACTTGGTATTCACGGCTTGGGGCATCTTCGCTCCATGCCAGATGATGGGCTTCATCCACCACCAGCAGATCCCAGGAGGCATCCGCCAGTTGCTCTAAGCGCTGTTTGTTACGGCGTACAAAATCCAATGAGCAGATAACCATTTGTTCGGTTTCAAACGGGTTAGAACTGTCTTGCAGAGCTTCGGAATAGCGGCTGTCATCAAACAGCGAGAAGCGCAGGTTGAAACGGCGCAACATTTCGACCAACCATTGATGTTGCAGGCTTTCCGGCACGACAATGAGGATACGTTCAGCACGGCCTGACAACAGTTGCTGATGGATAATCATCCCCGCTTCGATGGTTTTACCCAAACCCACTTCATCGGCTAGCAAGACGCGTGGCGCGTGGCGTTGACCCACTTCATAAGCGATATGTAATTGGTGTGGGATCAGGCTGGCACGGATACCGCGCAGGCCACTCCAGGGCAGGCGAAATTGCTCACTTTGATATTTACGGGCGCGAAAACGCAAGGCAAAGCGATCCATGCGGTCAATTTGACCGGCAAAGAGCCTGTCTTGCGGTTTACTGAATGTCAGTTTGCTATCGAGCAAAACTTCACGCATGGAAACGCCGGTTTCCTCGGTGTCCAAACGGGTGCCGATATAGGTAATCAGCCCATTCTCCTCGGACACCTCTTCCACTTTCAACTGCCAGCTTTCATGGTGGGTGATGGTATCGCCCGGATTGAACATGACCCGGGTGATTGGCGAATCATTTCTGGCGTAAAGGCGGTTTTCACCGGTTGCGGGGAACAGTAAGGTGACCATGCGGACGTCGATGGCAACGACGGTACCCAATCCAAGTTCGCTTTCTGTATCGCTGATCCAGCGTTGACCAAGTGTAAAAGGCATAAATTATCGGCTCGATTTTTTTGTTGGATAGTTAATTAAATGCTTTAAAATTATCTAGTTATATATAATTCATAACAGCTAAACATAATAAAACTACTGGCAATAGTTTACCCTCCGCGCAGGCGCTACGGCCTAAGAGTCTGTCTGAAAATGGAACATTCACAGGCAGAATCCGATTGCTCGGAGTATTCGACTGGCGGTTATGTCAATGTGATTGATGCGAATTTTGGCAAGGGCGCTATGGTAATGGAAGGCGAGCGTTTCGTCACCCGCAAACAACATCATTACGATTAAAATAACCCCATTTGGCCCGTTACCAAGGTGGTAAAGTCATCATGCATAAAAGGAAGTATAGCGTCTGCTACCGGTTGTAACTGACGTGTTAGGTAGTGATCGTAATCAATGGGCGATTGCCGGGTTTCTAATGGCTCAGGGCCTGCGGTGGTCATGACATAGCTTATCCAACCCCCATTTTGATATTGTAACGGGCGGCCCAGCTTACGATTGAAATCATCAGCCAGGCGTGCGGCTCTGGCATGGGGCGGAACATTGCGCTGATAATCATCCAACCGCCGACGCAGGCGTTTGCGGTAAATTAACTGCTCGTCCAATTCGCCATTGAGCGTGCGTGCCACGTAATCCCGCACATAATCCTGATAAGGCTGGCGCTGGAAAATCCGCAGATACAGCTCCCGTTGGAACTGCTGAGCCAGCGGAGTCCAATCAGTACGCACGGTTTCCAGCCCTTTGTACACCATTTGATCGCCATTCGGGGTTGAAATCAAGCCAGCATAGCGCTTTTTACTGCCTTGCTCCGCGCCGCGAATGGTGGGCATCAAAAAGCGCCGGTAGTGGGTTTCAAATTCCAACTCCAGTGCGCAGGGCAGATTAAAGGTTTGTTGTATATGCGCTTTCCACCATTGATTGACTTGGCGTACCAACGCTTTACCAATCACTGATGCCTGTTCTTCGCTGTGGGCGTTTTTCAGCCAGACAAAGGTGGAGTCGGTATCGCCATAAATCACCTGATAGCCTTGTGCTTCAATCAATTCACGGGTCTGACGCATGATATCGTGGCCGCGTAGCGTGATCGATGATGCCAGCCTGGGATCGAAAAAGCGGCAACCACTGGAGCCGAGTACGCCGTAAAACGCGTTCATAATGATCTTCAGCGCTTGTGATAACGGCTTGTTTTGCTGGCGTTTAGCGGCTTCACGCCCTTGCCAGATCTGATTCACGATAGCGGGCAAACAATGTTTCTCGCGGGAGAACCAGGCTCCGCGAAACCCCGGCACCGAGTGCTGTTCATCGGGCTGAGCCATGCCCGCCACCAGGCCTACCGGATCAATTAAAAAGGTGCGAATAATCGACGGGTACAGGCTTTTATAGTCGAGCACCAATACCGAGTCGTATAAGCCGGGCTGGGAATCCATCACAAAACCACCGGGGCTGTGCTCTTCCGGCAACTCACCTAAATTGGGAGCGACATAGCCGATGCGGTGCATGCGTGGCATATAAAGATGCGTGAACGCCGCGACTGATCCGCCACTGCGATCGGCGGCTAATCCGGTCACTGTCGAGCGTTCCAGCAGGAAACTGAGCAGCTCGGTTTTAGCAAAAATCCGCGTTACCAGTTCACAGTCTTTTAGGTTATAACGCGCCAGCGCCGGTTTATCATGGGCGAAACGTTGATTGATTTCGTCCATCCGCTGATAGGGGCTATCACTGGCTTTACCTTCGCCCAATAAGGTTTGCGACACCGATTCGAGGCTGAACGACGGGAAGTTCCAGGTGGCGGATTTGAGCGCTTCAATGCCGTCGATAATCAACCGCCCGGCAGCAGACGCAAAAAAGTGCCCTTGCTTAAAACCGTGTTCCCGCCACTCCAGTAGGCTACCATCGCGACCAAAGCGCAGTGGGATTTGATAGCGTTCAGCATGTTTTTGCAGAACACGCAAATCGAATTGCACCAGATTCCAGCCGATAATGGCATCGGGATCATGCAGTTCCAGCCAGTGGTTGAGTTTTTCCAATAACAACGGGCGGCTGGCGACATATTCCAGTTTGAAATCCAGTGCCGCTTCATCGGCTTTGTTGCCATTGGGTGGCCCCAACATATAAACCTGCCGTTGGCCGCATCCTTCCAGCCCGATACAGTAAAGCTCGCCGTGTTCGCTGGTTTCAATATCCAGCGACAGCAGCTTCAAGGTTGGGCGGTAGTCATCAGCCGGTTTCATTTGGGTGTTGAGCAGTGGGCCGTTGCCATTATCTTCACCGCTAAACCACACCGGCGCGGTGATAAACCGTTCCATCAGGAAACGCTCCGGCGGGCGGATATCAGCTTCATAGACGTTTACGCCGCTCTCTCTGAGCCGCTTTTCCAGCCGCATCAATTGGCGATGTTGAGTACAATAGAGGCCCAGCACCGGGCGTTGATGAAAGTCGGTCAATTCAAGGGGGCGCAGTTGCCAACGGCGTTCGTCACGCAGCACGGTTTCAGCCCGTTGCCGTTGCTCGGCCGGGATAAAGGCCACTGAAGGTTGAGGTGGCAGCCTGACGTGCTGCGGCCCTTCATCGGTGGCTAACCAGAATTCAACTTCGGTGCCAGCCTGCGTATCGCGCCAGTGGCGGGTGAGCAGGAAGCCCTGACGAGTTTGCACCACGGTATACCTTTAAATGAAATAATGTACAGGAGGTTAATGACCAAGTGCCCGTATCGGTGAAAACAGGCAGATCGTAAAGACGCCGTAAATACATCCTTGTAGGCTCGAACCGCGCCTTCCCTGGCGCGGACGCTTTACTCTTCTGCCTGCCTTCACCTTGCAAGATCGAGTTGTCGAAGTTTGTCAGCAGTCTGTACAGGCTATTTTATTTGTCATTTTGAACTTGGGCAGTGCTCGAAATCCTCACGTAGTCATGATTTACAATGTCATGGTGTACGCTCCGGTTTCTGTGCGCTGTCCGCATCCAAACTGACTGCAACAATTACGCCTGAAAATTTATACTATAATAGTATGGGTATTTATACAGTATTTGTCTATTTTAATGATGATTTCCATTCGCTCCATGTATACCCAAAGTCATTGGAGTTGCAGGTAGGCAGCAAGTGGCCTACAAATCGGTAGGGAACCGATTTGTACAGCATTTATGCTAGCCCGCAGGGTGAGCCTCAAGGACGAGGCTCATTAATCCCGATGAGTCTATTCATTTTAAGGTCAACGGCCAGTAAGTGATTCGGGTTAGTGAGCG
>NZ_ACCB01000017.1 GCF_000173735.1 Yersinia aldovae ATCC 35236
TTCAGTTAACTTATTTACACATATCCCCTTCCAACTTGAAGCAGCGATGTTGTCTGTCTACCGACAACGCCAATGACGTTGAGCAGGGTTCCTGACGGTTAATACTCTAACGTGATAATGAGTTAACGCCAATTGCCTTGGATATATTTGTACACTTCATTTTCCGTGGCCTTTCGAGGGCGGTGCCAAAGACGACGAAAGGTGTTAATAAGCGGCAGTTGCGGCGATAACCATTGGAGTGTGCTCATCAACCGGGCAGGCGGTATCTCGCCTGACTGGATTGATAACAAACGTGGCTGAGGTGTGAAGTGGTATGGGGTTATCGGAATATCCATCTGGGCCTTATGGATATTGGCGAAAGGTGGAGGGGAAATATCGCGTTGCCCGGTTAATTAGGCTATCGCGTCGTGACCTAAGGCGATCACCCGCAAGCTTCTTACACCTTGAGCACCGAAAATTAATACCCCTTCAATATCGGCGGTTGCCGAAGGGCCAGTCACTAATACGGCATATTTGGCATCAAAAAATGCGCGGTTACGATAGGCTACATGCAGATCAGGGACAATAGTGGCAATATCCAGTAACACCACCAGATGTTGAGCCAGGTACCCCAGTGAGTTCACACATAACTCCTCCTCACTGAGAAATACTGACCCCGTTTCAGCGACACCAAACCGCCCACGAACAATCGCTACATCAATATCTTTGAGTGATGAAGGTACGGTATTAATAGTAATTTCACGATTTCCCGTGATACCGGCAACCGCAGAGCAAACGCAAGCGTCTGCGGCAAACAATTCCGTAATATAGCGAGTTAAAGCGGCATCATCCGGTTGTGTATGAATAAATGTGGTATCCCATATTCCCCCCATGATTTTGAGCATTTCACCAAATTCATGAGATGAACCAAGTGTGTCTGGCGAAAATGTAGGAATAGCAGGCAGTGGCGTTGCCGGGATCATATGTTGTTTCACCGCGTTCAAGATTTCGCTGCGATCACTCATTTTTATCTCCTGGTTTCTGTCGTTCGGCGAACCAACTATGGAATGTTTTCTGTGGAGACTCGGGCACTTCACGCTCCTCCCCCCAAGCATTTAGTGGGTTATAGAGAATGAATCGAGGGATTTTAGGCAACAGAGTGTTGGCAGTATTGAGCATTTTGCGGTAAAGCACTGGATTAGCCATGACTTTACCCGCCGCTTTCATGGCACTTTTCTTGGCAAAGGGGAGCTTATTATTTGCGGCGACAATTTCACGCCATTTATAGATCTGTTCATGAATGTTAATACGAACGGGGCAAACCTGAGTACAACTGCCGTTGAGTGTCGAAGCAAAGGGCAACGTGCTGTATTTCTTCAGATCCATACTTGGATTGATGATAGCCCCTATCGGCCCGGAATAGACTGCGCCATAACTGATCCCCCCACTGCGACGATATACCGGGCAGGTATTCATGCACGCGCTACAACGGATACATTTTAGCGAGTACCAGAAATCCGTCATTGCCAGCCGCGCGCTACGGCCATTATCCACCAAAATAACGTGCATCTCACCGCCTTGACGCGGCCCACGGAAATGGGAGGTGTACTGGGTAATGGGCGAACCCAGTGCGCTACGTGACAGTAACCGTATGAAAACAGCCAAATCGTCCATCCGAGGCACCACTTTCTCAATGCCCATTGAGACAATATGCAGGTTCGGCACATTTGCGCTGAGGTCTGCATTACCTTCATTAGTGCATACCGTGATACTGCCGGTTTCAGCAACCGCAAAATTACAGCCCGTCATTCCTGCTGTTGCGCTTAAAATCAGTGGCCGGGTGGTTTCACGTTGCTGTTCGGCAAGATAGTAAGGGTCGGTATTATTCGGGTCAGTGTGCAAAGTCCGGGCAAATACTTTGGATACATCTCGCGCCAGTTTATGTACTGCCGGGATAACGATATGGCTCGGCATTTCATCATCCAGCTGCTGTATCCGTTCGCCGAGGTCAGTTTCAACCACCTCAATACCGCGCTGTTCGAGATACGGACGCATCTCACACTCTTCAGTCAGCATCGACTTGCTTTTTACCAGCGTTTTTACCTGATGTTGAGAGAGAATTTGGTGGACGATGTGATTGTGTGATGCGGCATCCTTTGCCCAGTGAACTTTCACTCCGTTAGCCAATGCGTTGCGCTCAAACATCTCAAGGTAATGATCAAGATGAGTCAGCGTATGCTCTTTTATTTCTGATGCCAATGTACGCAGGGTCTGCCATTCAGGAGTGGCTTTCATTTGGGCATCACGTTTTTTACGCAAACCCCACAGACGGTTATCAAGAAATGCCTGATGTTCAGTGGTCGCCAAAAATACGCGAGAACCTTTGACATGATCAATTGCTTTCATGGTCACTCCTCAGGCACTGTCGCCATTGAGAATCTGGGCAATATGGATAAATTTCATATTTAGCCCCATACGCTTTGCACACCCGTTTTGGTGCATAAGGCAAGACATGTCTGCTGACACAATATATTCAGCGCCGACATTGTGGTGGTCAGTCACTTTGTCATAGCCCATTTTCGCGGAGACGGGGGCTTCGGTGACACTGAAAGTTCCACCAAAACCACAGCACTCATCAGGTCTTTCTGGCATCACGAAATCAATACCGTTGACTTTGTTCAGTAGCGCCATTGGCTTGGAGAAATGCACATCGTCAACTTCAGAAATGCTGGCATGTTTGATGCCACGCAGTGCCGAGCAACTGTTATGTAACCCGACTTTGTGAGGGAAATTCGCCCAGGGAAAGTCTTGCACCTTGAGTACGTCATGTAAGAACTCAACCAACTCCCAGACATTGCGACGAACGCGGCGTGTTTCAGGGCTTTGTTCAATTGCAGTAAGGTGCTCGCGAATATGGTGTACACAACTGGCTGAAGGGCCAACAATATAATCATAATCGCTAAAATTACTGACAAATAAGGCTTCAGTACCCGCAGCATCACTGGCACAGCCACTGTTGGCCATCGGCTGTCCACAACAGGTCTGTTGCATAGGATAATCAACCTCACAGCCCAGACGCTCAAGTAATTCGAGTGTGGCAATACCCACTTTTGGGTAAAAAGCATCGATAAAACAAGGGATAAACAGGGCAACTTTCATTTCCGACCTTTCCTGTTTACCCCGCTAATTTGTTGCAATTAACGGGGTATCAAAGAGTGTGGTTTATTGGTATTGCATATAAACGACATGCGTTTGCAGATATTCTTCCAGGCCATGCCGACCATCAGCCCCACCAATACCCGATTTGCGCCATCCGGCATGAAAACCTTGCATGGCTTCAAAATTCTCACGATTAACGTAGGTCTCACCAAATTTCAGATGCTTGATCGCGCTCATGGCGACATTAATATTTTGCGTGAAGATAGAGGATGTCAGGCCATAGTCACTGTCATTTGCCATACCAATCACTTCATCCAGAGTATCGAAGGTGGTGATTGGCAATACCGGGCCGAAGATCTCCTCATGCATGATAGCCATCTCCTGGCGGACGTGGCTCAATACTGTTGGCTGAAAGAAGTAGCCTGTTCGTTGCTCTCGCTTGCCACCGAATACAACCTGAGCACCTTCACTGACGGCCTTAGCCACTTTTTCTTCGACCCGCTGAAGGGCGGCTTCAGAGATCAATGGTCCCATATCAAGCTCACGTTGCTGTGACGGATCACCAAATTTCACTTGTTTGAAAGCAACCAGCAATTTTGACATAAAAGCATCGTAGACCCCCTGTTGGACATAAACACGTTCAGCACAATTACAGACCTGCCCGGTGTTAATCACTCGCGAACTAACAATAGCTTTTACGGCCAAATCCAGATCAGCATCCGCCATCACAATAGCCGGCGCTTTACCGCCTAATTCGAGAGAGACTTTAGTGACATTTGGAGCGCTGGCAAGCAGTGTCTGGACGCCAGCGGTAAGGCTGCCGGTTAAACTGATCATGCCGACATCTTCATGCGATGCCAGGGCTTGCCCCACCACCGGGCCATAGCCAGTAACCAAATTGAAGACACCTTTTGGCAGGCCGATTTCATGTAGGATCTCGGTAAAAATAATGGCACTCAGCGGGGTTAATTCGCTAGGTTTGATCACAATGGTATTCCCGGTGATCAAGGCAGGGGCGGCTTTGCGCGCAATCAAGAAGAACGGAAAATTCCACGGCAAAATACCAACAGTGACGCCAATGGCTTTTTTAAACACAAAAATATGTTCATTTGGACGATCGCTTTGTACTATTTCACCTTCATAACGACGCGCCCATTCAGCCATGTAATCCAAATAATCGGCGGTGAAGAGCACTTCGGTTTGTGCCAATCCATGCGTTTTCCCGCCTTCTGCGATAATGGTTTGAGTAAGTTCGGCCTCACGCGCTCTGACAGCCGATGCTATTTTATGCAGCCAGACACCGCGCTCCACGGCGGGTAGTGCTTCCCAGGCCGGTTGGGCTGCTTTGGCGGCCTTAATAGCCGCTTCAGCCTCTTCTGCTGTACCTTCAGGGATCTGCGCCAAGCGCTGCTCAGTGGCCGGATTGAACACGTCAATCCATTTATCACTGTCATGGGCAATAAATTTCCCGTTGATATACATAGATTTTCTTATTATTGTCATGGAATATTTCTCCGCAGATGTTGTGGGGCACCATTTGTTAATTAATGGGTTGTATTTTGTTAATTTATATCAATGTTACGCATTTGAGCGTTTTATACCTTTCTCTCAGTGCCAGGGACGGGCTTTTTATGGCAGGAATGTCATAGTCGGTTTAACTGATTAACAATATTTATAGATGGTGATATCGACAGTTTTTTAAGCTGAGCGGCGATTAAACAATGTGTTTAAATCAGTGTGAGGAATGATTAGAAAGGAAAATATATTTGCTGATCTTGGTGTTAACCAACAAGAGGCTGTATTGCTTTATGCTGAGGTCATGCGAAATAGATAACACGTTAGCGATAGGTATTACTTAAACGTCGTATATTGGTGCTATTGACTATCTGACTTATCATTTAATCCATTCCTTTTTCTTGAAAGCATCACCGCGATACGCCTTATTTTTACAGAAAAAAAATTAACCTGAGGCGGGCTAATTTTGCACGGCAAAGCCCCGCAGGGTTATCGTCACGCCGAGGTGACAAAATCCGTTGCAGGGATTAGCCGATTGGCATTGACCAAAGCGCACGATCGTAGACACGGCAATCATGCCGCGGGCACAGTGGCTCTGGTAATAATAAGTAAGCAATGGTGAACGAGGCAGAGCATCGCAAGAGGTTCCGGGTTCTTTGGTGACCGGCAGTTCCGGCCTTGTTCAATTCACCCGGCTTAAGAGATTGGCCCTCCAAGGGAGTAATTAATCTCCCCGTCAAAGAGGTTGTCATCGAGGATTCGGCATCCACAGATACACGGGCAAGTTAAAAAGTCTTCACGACTTAAGTCTTTTCTATTTTCCCATCGTGCGGCTACGGTAACGGCCCTCGTTGCTGTCACAAATAAACGTGCAGATACTCCACCAAGCATAGAATGGCCATCGCCTGGCCATAAGGCATGGAGGTGAGGGGTATCTGGCGGTAGTAGTCTGCGTTTTTGCCCATTGCAGTACCGAACGAGACTTGCATCAGCTCACCGTCAGCATTGATCTGTTTAACCACGCCCTGTAGCGCTTTCTCCGCGACCACCAGATACTTGCCATCAATGTAGCGTTTGCGTACCGCCTTTAGGATGCCGAAAGCAAAACCGGCAGAGGAGGAGGACTCCAGATATGATTCAGGATCATCCAGCAGCGTGTGCCACAAGCCACTGTGGTGCTGGCATTGCGCCAACGCCGCCACCTGGCTCTCCAATACCTGGACCAGGAAGCGATGTGTGGCATCGTGTGCCGGTAGATCCAGCAGTTCGAGAAACTCAGGGATGACGATGGTCAGCCAACTGTTACCGCGTGCCCAACGGGCGTTGGCAAAGTTATGTTTCCCTTCGAAGCTCCATCCGTGAAACCACAAACCGCTTTCTCGTTCCATCAAGTACTGAACGTGGATCAAAAACTGATACTTAGCCTCCTCCACATACTGCGGCCGGTTCAGCAGTTTTCCTATTTTGGCCAGCGGTAACACACTCATCATCAGTGTATCGTCCCACAGTTGCTGATGGTTCTCTTCCGCCAAAGTGACGTGCTGCATCCCCCCTCGCTCTGTTCGTGGCATGTCGTACATCAGCCAATCTGCCCAATGCTCCAGATAAGGTAACCAGCGGGCATCGCCTGTTTCCTCATAACGGTAGGCGAGAGTAAGAAACGGGCAGACCGTATTGACATTTTTAGTGGGCGTACCCTCGCTAAAGCGCGCAGTGAACCAGTCGTCAATAATGGCTCGCATTTTTAGGTCGCCGGTCTGGCGGTAATACTGGTTAATGCCGTATAAGCCGATACCGTGCGTCCACTCCCAACCGCCCCAACCTTTGGTATCGATCACACGACCATCGTCAAGACGCAGCAGGAACTCACCAGTTTCATCCGTGATATTGATCAAATTATCCACCAAGCGGCCAATCAATTGATGTAACGCCTGACGGCTGATAAAACGCGCTGGCTGGCGCAGTAACGGGCTGTCTTTTACGGGATATACCAACATAGCGATGTCCTCTTGAACGTTAAGGTTAATGTGTCAGGCTGTCCGCCGTTTGTTGCTCTGGAATACCATTAGGTAATGGCAATGCAGCAGGTTTATTGCGGTTAAGGTAGCCAATATTGTTGTTCCCCCACAGCGATTCATAGGGCATTCCTGCCAACATTTCGACAGTAGCACGCGCCTGTGGCGTGATGTTGGCGGGTACGACATTACCCGCAATACGCATTTTTTCAGTTTCCTGACGCAGCACATTGTGGGTGGCCAGGTTGAGTTTGAAACGTAGCGAGACCGTGAAACCAACTGCCAAAACGGCCAGAGTACCAATGCTTAGAATCATCAAAATGGACTGGCTAACTTCGGGTGTCTGCTGGCCTTGACCGGAAACAAACCCTGACAGCTGCAAGATGATGCCAACCAGAATCACCGCACCGGCCTGCGATGCCTTACGGGTTAGAGTCATTATGCCGGCAAAGATACCTTCACGACGTTGGCCAGTGACCACTTCGTCAACATCGGCGATATAGGTATAGATGTTCCAGGGTACGTAGTTGATACCACCACGCCCTAAACCGGCAAGGCCAGAAACCAGCAACAACAAAGAGAACACATCACTGAGGTTAGCGTAATACAGCACGACGTAGGAGAGGGTTCCCATCCCGAACAGTACAACCACCATGCGGTAAGAAGGGGCGGGACCAAAGCGGATACACAGCGGGATCATGGCGATCACCGCGACGAATTGCATGATGGCCATGACCCCCATCAGGTTGGAGGCAGTGGAGGCACTTTGCATCAACACGAACACCACATAATAGGTGAATACCGCATTGAAAACGTCCTGTGCAATATAACCACCTAGATACATCCCCAAATGCTGACGAAAAATACGGATACGCAGGGTGGAAGACAGCTCAACGTACAGCCGTTTCAGGCTCTGGATCAGCGTGAGTTTCTGTTTCTCGGCCTCCAGCGCAGCGGCAGATTTTTGCTCCGCAGGCCGTTCCCAAGTGAAGAAATAGACTAGCGTCAACACAATGGCGCAGATGATCGAAAACACTAAGCTGGAGTAGAAAAATGAAACGGCATTATCTTTGCCAAAGTAACTGAGCAGAATACCCGGCAAAAACGCGGCAAGAATGGCCGATAATTGTGCCAACGCAATACGCGCACCGGAGAATTTGGTCTTCTGCTTGAAGTCATCAGTCATCTCCGGCACCAGTGTTTCATATGGCACAAGGATCATGGTGTAGACCACATCAAAGAAAAGGTAGGTCAGCAGGTAGTACCAGTAACTCATATCGCCGACCCACATCAGGCTATAGCTAAAGACCAATGGAATACCGAGCAGGATAAAAAACTTACGACGGCCGAAGCGTTTACCCAGCCAGGTAGAACCAAAGTTGTCCGTCAGATACCCCATCAACGGGCTGACAATGGCATCGAGCACCCTTGCCATCGCAAAGATAAAGGTGGCTTCGATTGGGCTTAGCCCACAGAACGTAGTATAGAAATACAGTAGCCAGGCAGCAGTAAGTGCCGTGGTACCCGCACCGAGAAAATCCCCAGAACCGTAGGCAAGATAGTTAGATAAGCCTATTTTACGTGTTTTCATTGTTGCCATCCCCATAGCCACAGACATCACGTGTTATCTTCCCCGCAATATGCTGGGAATATCTGCAACATACCGCCACGACTGAGGGAACACCTTTGTGTTTTTGCCAGTTATTGCGCACCTGTGGCAAAGATAAAAAGGATTGGCCGATCAATATCTCTAATTTTATAAAACACTGTTTTATTTTTATGCGTTAATCAACCGTTTCCGCTCAGTCTTTGACAAGATGGGATGCCATTATTGCTGCGTGGGGAGGTGGGATCGGCATACCCCTTGCCACTGAGTGGTGGTTATGTGCCAGCCAAGTGCCACGCAGCCAGATCCGATAGGAACGCGAAATACGCACTCTATTGAACCGCAATTGAACAGTTTGAACGTGCTATAAGAGAATTCAGATGTGCTGGCGCTGGCGTTGATAAGTCAGTGGCAGACAGCCTTCGGTCAACAATTGGATGGACAATTATTGCCATTCAATGATGTTATCGATTAATGATATTTCGCCAAAACTATCCCGCTATATCAAGTCCTGAAAGAAAATCGCTCTAGCCAGAGGGATATAAAAGATGACCATAGTCCAAGCCCTTTTCTCAGGATTAGACCGTTGAAAGGCTGATTCTCAGAAAAACCAAGATCCCATTGTTAATGCAATCACCCATACTCATCAATATGACTGATATTATTATCAATACAGCCTGACATCATGGCGTCTTCTACCGATTTGAATGATCCCTACACCTCAGCAAAAATGAGGTCTAAACTTATCACTATCTATTATTTACAACAGTGTCAGTTGAACTGCATAACATTATTATCGGCACATTTATTGAGCGAAAATTATATTTTTGGCATTCAGTTAACATATTGAATATTCTATTAATTTATAAATTCTCACTAACACCAATAAAAATTAGGCATAGGTTAGTGACATTAGTGAACACATTGAGCGAAATACACACCTACTCTTTATATTACCTTTACTTCGCTGAATGTTCCTTTACCCAATACAAGGCGCTCCTATGATCAATCCTACGAAAACATTTGATAAGTTCAACTCTCCGGATTACACGTCCCACTTGCGCAGTCATATCCAAGGCGCTGAAGACCATCTAAAAAATGATTCAAATGAACTACGTCAATGCTCACCAGAACAAATTCTATATGGCGAATACCAAAATGCTAATGCGCCACATGGCCCGGTTTTGTATGCTGCTAAAGGTGAGCACTGGAACGGGGTGTCACCAAAATTCCTTGAGTTTATTAATACTTTCAAATTATCACGCGAGCAAATGGGATATGCGGAATGTGGCTATGGAATCCAGAAGCACCGTAGTTTTATGCGACAACTCATTGAGCGTGAACATCATCTAACTGACCGCCTTTCACCTGGTGAATTGGACATTGATGTTGGCTGTTTTGCTACGACAACACGGCTGGCGATGTACGATCTGGCCAAGGTGGCTATACGTTATGCACGCGAGAAGTACCCCCATCTATCGCCAGTAGCGCTTGTTCCTACCCCAGGCTGGGATTATCGTGGAATTCTTAAAGATGTCGGTTTTGAAGTCGCCTACTTACCTATCGAACCCAAAAACGGGTGGCTTCCAGACCTTGAACAATGGGCGCATATCGTTAATGAACTTTGCGCCGCTGGCAAGCATATTGCTTTTGCCGTCTCAAACCCACAACACAACCCGACAGGAAAACAGTGGCCAACCACGGTTACCCAATATTTATTAAACCTGTGCTTACAAGAAGATGCCTATCTGTTGTTGGACGATGCCTACTATTGCGTACACGACCCACGCGTACCTGTTGTTAATCATCTTAAATCGATCCTCAATAGTTTTGATCAAAACAGCGGTATTAATGCGCTGGCTGAGTCGGGGATGTTCGAACGCTGGATAGCGACCAGACCGTTCGGCAAGCAATTTAGTTGTAATTCTATGGGGGTTGCCGCTATCACGACATCGCCCAAGTTGTTACGACAACTCAACCGGGAATCGTGGGTAAATCGCTACCATACCAATACCCACAACGCCGAGATTATGTGTGCCTGGCTTGAGACGCCAGATGCGGCTGATTGGACGATTGAGACTGGCTTATTTTATACGCGCCAGAAAAAGCTCGTTCAAACGTACCTGAAAGAAACCCTGGGATGGCCGGATGATGGTGTATGTGTCGGGCCATCGACCTCTTACATGTTGATCAAAATTCCGAAGATATATCAAGGATCGCTAAGCAGTATTGATAAGTTTCGAGATGACCTCTTCTACGCCACAGGTACGCTGGTTTCTGCATCCCTATTCAACCAATATCAAGCAGAGAAAATCCCGTTTGTCCGCCTGCACTTGGGCAGTCACCCCGACGTTATTGAGGAGTTTCTGAGTCGTTGGCAGAGGGCGGGGTTACATTATGATCAGGAGCAGATGCTTCCTGGAAAATCAGCCATGCAAAAGCCTCTCTCCCCGCAGAGAATGCGGACTTGCGTATAGATGAGACATATTTGTTGTAAATAATTCACAGCAAGATAATTTCTACTCAGAACCGTTAGAAAAAGTTAAATGTCGCATTTTAAGCTTCAAATCCAATGAGGCTATAAAAAGCCGGTTATCCATCAAATGCGCCGGAGAATAAACCGGTGAAGCCAGGGGCCAGCGAGCACCTTGGCAAGCAATAGCCCCCTTAGCGACGGCACACGTCGCTAAGGTGTAAAACACCACACCAGCGGCAGGCCGAATAGTAAAGCAACATCCTATAAATAAACGCATACCTTCGCTGGGCGCTTTAGCAAAGAATACAGCGATAAATTGAATTGATTACGGCAACAATCATGTCAAAACACGGAGTTTCGGTGAATGATTGAATAAAGCGAACATTAGGAAAACTGGGAATTCACTCTCTCACAGAACAAAACCAGCGGCTTAATTCCGCTCGCGGTTTTTGCCTAAAGGTGAGAGAAAAATTAAATTCAGTACACTCGCCATCGGTTCTGCCAATCAACTGGCGGTACTGCCAATCAGGATTCATTTCAGCGTTGAACGCCTTTTCTGGTCGCCCATAAACCACACTTTCAATGTGCTGATGAAGCAGTGTCCAGGCTTGACGCTGTTGCCATAACGATGAAAAACCCTGTAAGAGTGCCTGATGATATTGCAACAACCCCAGTAATGAAATGGAGAAAAATAGCGCTGCAACTAAGGCTTCAGGTAAGCTAAATCCGTATTGATGACACTGCTGGCATTTAATCCCCCTTCTCACTGGCCGTTGCTGGTTTCGAGTTGCGATGATTAATAAAGACAAAATTGTTCATCCTTGTTCGGGCAAAAATCCAGCCATCCATTAGGCACTTTAGTTAATTGATAGCTACCCTTACGCTCGATGACCGCATCCATGCTGACGCGTTGATAAAGTATTAAAGGTGAGTTCCCCGCAAAGGGGAGGCTCTCACCCCTTAGGATAAAAGAATCAGCCAGTGATGAAGGCTTAATGCAGGCGGTTAAGCCATACCCCCGATGTACCATACAATGCCATGCAGCACCCGCTGGCCAAGGTATTGTCACCGCCCAATATTGACTCACCCCCCAATTTAGTGATGAAGCAGCCTGCTGATAAGCACGTAAATACTGCTGTTCTTCCATTGTGATTTTCTGAATATTATCTAACTGACGTTGTGAAGCCGATAACACAAACAGGCCAAGAGTGAAAAGTGCCACCACCGCAGCCAATGAACTACTCCCCCGCTCATACTGCTGATTCATAAATTATTACCGCGCACGAGATGGGTAATCTGATAACGAATGGCAGGATTACCTGTCTTTTGCCCAGCCAGGCGAACGCTGAAAAACGTGCCGGTGTCTGAAGGTTGCCTGGATAGATAGTTGACTGAAAAATGCGTTACAGTCACTTCCTGCGGGTCAAATAACCGCTCCCAACCACTGCCATGACAATTCAGTTCACCTCGCTGGCCTTCCAGTGCCCGATTACGCAGGCGATAGCCAAAATATTCGGATTCTTGATGTTTCGCGCCCTCCCATCGGCCATTACGGTTGAGGTCATAAGCTACGATCACGCAAGAATCCTTCATTTCGCCCAAATAATTTCCCGTCGTCACAGCATTGCCCAAACACTCGCCGCGGCAAAACCCCGCCCTGTGTATGTCTTTTTCCAATACAGCAATCACCTGCCTCATCACCAACTCCAGACGATAGTGGTGTTGTAGCATCGATACTTGCTTGAGTAATTTGGGAAAAACCTGAGTAGCACTTAACACGATCAAACTACCAATACTTAATGCCAGCATCACTTCTGGTAGAGAAAAACCCATCGCAGGAATTCCAACTTTTCTGACTATTTTTGGCATAAACGAATTCCGCCAAGTGCTTTCCCCTCACTACACAACCTCATCCTCCCACGGGCAGAGATTACCAGACGGATTCTCCCTACTGGGTTACTCAGTATGATGCTGCCTGCTTGTGCAGTGTTACGCACACCATAAAAACCCATCTCTTTTTGCATCAAACTCGAGATAACGACATCAGGATAAGGAGGAGTAAATACGGTGTTTGTTGTTAAAGAACAGGGCAATATCGGTTTATCTCCGCTACCTAAGCACCCTTGCCCACTCTGTTGTACCCATAATAATGCAGTACGGTTACTACGATGAGCTTGTGCCTGTAAGTGCGTTAAGAAACCCAGTAATTGACGTGCGCTATCAGCTAGCCTTTCCCGTTGACGATAATGATGCCAACTTTGTGATGCCCATACCGCCATACTGCCAACCAGAGCAATAACCAACAGCAGTTCAATCAGGGTGATACCTTGTTGTTTTACAATAGAATAACCTTGTGTAAGAGGTGTTCTATTTAATCTTATGTTCGTTTTCATACCACGAGTTTACGTGGCTGGATTTTTAGGTCGATAGGCTAATAACGAGAGCTGGAAGGGTTACGCAAAATTTTATTTACAAATACATAAATGCAAAACTCTATGCGGCATGGTTCGCATATTTTATCGTGTCAAAGATTGCCGTAAGAAATAGATTGCGGTGAGAAATATATTAGCAATGAAACAGCAGGTTATTATATTCAAAAGTAAACCGGAGCCATTGTGGCTCCGGTGTAGGACTAAATTGCAATCGGCGCTTTAATACCAGGGTGAGGGTCATACCCTTCAATTTCAAAATCGTCGAAACGATAATCAAACAATGAATCGGGTTTACGTTTGATGATAAGTTTCGGCAATGCCCGTGGCTCACGGCTTAGTTGCAGATGAGTTTGCTCAATGTGGTTGCTGTATAAGTGCGTATCGCCCCCCGTCCAGACGAAATCACCAACGTCCAAATCACATTGCTGCGCCATCATATGAACCAACAAGGCATAGCTGGCAATGTTAAATGGCAAGCCGAGGAACACATCACAAGAGCGTTGATACAACTGGCAAGACAGCTTTCCATCAGCAACATAGAACTGGAAGAAGGCATGACACGGTGCCAAAGCCATTTGGTCCAGTTCGCCCACATTCCACGCCGAAACGATGATACGGCGAGAGTCTGGATCTTGCTTTAACTGTTTGACCACGTTACTCAGTTGGTCAATCTGGCGACCATCAGCAGCGCCCCAAGCGCGCCATTGCTTACCATAAACCGGGCCAAGGGAGCCGTTCTCGTCAGCCCACTCATCCCAAATCGAGACGTTATTCTCTTTCAAATAAGCAATATTGGTATCGCCATTAAGGAACCATAACAGCTCATGAATGATTGAACGCAAATGGCAACGCTTGGTGGTCACCAACGGAAAGCCGTCTTGTAAATTGAAACGCATCTGATGCCCAAAAATCGACAGCGTCCCAGTCCCGGTACGGTCTGCTTTAGGGGTGCCTTCTTCCAGCACTTTTTTCATCAAATCCAGATACTGTTTCATATTACCTCACGAAAGTTGTTGCGCAGGGCGGCGATACGCCCAAATCATCATAATAATACCGGCCAGAATCATAGGCACAGACAGGAGCTGCCCCATGCTGATCACGCCGTCGAACAAGCCGAGTTGTGCATCTGGCTGGCGGAAATACTCCACAACAATACGGAACACACCATAACCTATCAGGAACAAGCCCGAAACACTGCCCATTGGACGCGGCTTGCGGATAAATAGATTCAGGATAATAAACAGCACCACCCCTTCAAGAATCATTTCATACAGTTGTGAAGGATGACGCGGCAATACACCGTATTGATTGAATATCGCCTGCCATTTAGCCGGATCAGCCGCAACCATCGCAATATCTTCGCTACGGGAGGTTGGGAACAGCATCGCCCACGGCGTATCCGTTGTGACCCGGCCCCACAACTCACCATTAATAAAGTTACCCAAGCGCCCAGCCCCTAAGCCGAAAGGAATAAGAGGAGCAATGAAATCAGCCACCTGGAAAAAGTTACGTTTAGTGCGGCGGGCGAACCATAACATGACGCAAATGACACCGATCAAGCCACCGTGGAATGACATGCCGCCATCCCATACTTTAAACAGATAAAGTGGATTATCGAGGAACATCGGCAGGTTATAGAACAAGACATAACCGACACGGCCGCCGACAAAGACGCCAAGGAAGCCAGCATACAGCAGATTCTCGACTTCTTCTTTGGTCCAACCGCTGCCGGGTTTATTCGCCCGACGAACCGCTAACCACATCGCGAAGACAAAACCCACCAGATACATCAGGCCATACCAATGGAGTGAAACCGGGCCAATCGAGAAAATGACCGGATCGAATTTAGGAAACGCCAGATAGCTATTGATCATCTATCACCACGATGTTGATTGTTTTATGGAAATTATTGTTCCTGCCCGTTAGGGCTATAGGTTGCGCATAATAGCATAGGCTGGGGCCACTCAGGGGAGCACCCTTAGGTAAAGTTCTGTAACATTACTTCCCGCCACGGATCAAGCCGCCTAAGCCCCTACGCTCCATAAATGCTGCGGTTAAATGACGCACATCGGTGGTCATTTGCGCGGCCAAGACTCGCTCGACTAATGCCTCAGCATCGGCCAACTCTATATTACGTAATAGATATTTGATGCGTGCCACGCTGCGCCCGTTCATGCTGAGGTTACGATACCCCAGACCAACCAGCAGCAATGCGCCCATCGGATCGCCGGCCATTTCGCCACACAGACTCACCTGTAAACCCGATTGGGTTGCCTGTGTCAGAATATGTTTGAGCACTTGTAGCATTGCCGGGTGCAGGTTGTCATACAGCGAAGCGACACGGGTATTATTGCGGTCCACGGCCAATAGATATTGCGTTAAATCGTTGGTGCCGACCGAGATAAAATCGACCCGAGATTTCAGATAAGGCAGCATAAAGATCATCGCGGGCACTTCAATCATCACGCCCAATTTAGGTTGTGGCAGCTCATAACCGAGGACTTCCTGCACTTCACGACCTGCCCGGTCAATCAGGCGTTTCGCTTCATCGACCTCTTCCAGGCTGGTAATCATCGGCAATAAAATACCCAGATTACCGGTTCCCGCATTGGCACGCAGCATCGCCCTGACCTGAATCAAGAAGATCTCAGGCTGATCGAGTGTGACTCGAATCCCCCGCCATCCCAGACACGGGTTTTCTTCGCTGATAGGCATATAAGGCAGTTGCTTATCTGCGCCGATATCCAGCGTTCGCAATGTCACCGGCTTGTGGGGATATAGCTGTAACATGCCTTGATACTGCGCAACTTGCTCTTCTTCTGACGGGAAACCGCTTTGCAGCATAAACGGGATTTCGGTGCGGTAAAGACCCACACCATCAACCCGCCCACCCAACAGTTGTTCATGTTCCGGGCTAAGACCGGCGTTCAGCAACACTTGTATCCGCTCGCCACTTTTCAGTGCTGCGGGCTGTTCAACATCATCTTCAGCCAGTTTACTAAGTTCTATCTCTTCCGTGACCAGCCGTTGATACTCTTTGACCAGCACCGGTTCAGGATCAACCAGCACCTCGCCACGATAGCCATCAACAATCAATAACCGCTGATTGAGCAACGCTGGCTGAATATCCGCCCCCATCACGGTCGGAATGCCCATTGCACGCACTAAAATGGCGGCGTGCGAGTTAGCCGCACCGTCGCGTACCACCACACCGGCCAGACGATCTTGTGGTACTTCGGCCAATAGGGTGGCAGTCAGCTCATCAGCTACCAGAATAAAACGTGCGGGCCATTGGCTGGCACCGGAAGTACTGTCATCGAGGTGGAATAACAAACGCTGCCCTAAGGCCCGCAGATCACTGGCACGCTCGCGCATGTAGGTGTCTTGCAGGCTGGCAAATTGTGCAGCAAATTGCTCAACGACTTGTTTTACCGCCCATTCAGCGACCGAACCGGTGTCAATTTGTGCGAAAAGTTCACGCTTGAGGCGAGCATCATTTAACAAGTGGGAATAGAGATCGAAAATCGCCGCGCTCTCTTTTTGTGAGCTGGCAGCAAAGCGCTTACTGAAGCGGCGGAATTCGGCCGCAGCCTCTTCCAAAGCCTGGGTTAAGCGTTCACGTTCTTGGGCGGTATCAAGGGTTGAAGCCTCATAAACCAAATCGAGGGAAGGTTGCGAAGTATCCTGCCAGCCTTCAGCCACCGCAACACCAGGAGCCGCAGCCAGTGCGCGAATTCGTGTTTGACGATATTGACCAAAAATAGCATTAAGCTGAGATTGAGAAAGAATGCCTGCCAGCTGTGTTGCCAGCGTGACCATAAACGACTCTTCACTCTCATCAAACTGACGATGTTCACGTTGCTGCACCACCAGCACACCAAGCAACTGGCGGCGATAGATAATAGGCACCCCGAGAAACGCCCGGAAGCGATCCTCTTTAACTTGCGGCACATATTTAAAGCTGGGGTGGCTCTGTGCATCAGCGAGGTTTATTGGCTCGGCCAAACGCCCCACAAGCCCGACGATCCCTTCGTCAAAAGCCAATGTAATGGTGCGACCACGGGGCTTTTTCAAACCCCGTGTCGCCATCAGGTAGTAACAACGGCGGTCATTATCTGCCAGATAAATCGAGCAAACTTCCGTGTCCATCGCCAGACAGGTTTCATTGACCAATAGCTCTAACGCATCCGTTAGGCTGGTTGCCATCGCCACTTTCTCAACTATTTCTCGCAAACGCGTCAGCATGATCGGCTTAACTTAACCTCTTTTACGGCGATACGCAGGCGGCACTCGTGGCGGAGCGACCTCCTGCACAGGCATTACGGTTGCAGCAAACTCTTTCATCACACGACGATAAACATCACGTTTAAAAGAGACCACCTGACGCACCGGATACCAATAACTGACCCAGCGCCAGCCATCAAATTCCGGGGTACTGCTACGCTGCATGTTGATATCGGCTTCATTACACATTAACTGTAGTAGAAACCATCGCTGTTTTTTGGCCGATGCATACCGGCTTTGTATCCCAACGCACCAAACGCTTGGGTAATTTGTAACGCAACCAGTTACGGGTTGAAGCCAGAATTCGGACGTCCTTTTTATTCAGTCCAACTTCTTCAAAAAGTTCACGGTACATTGCCTGTTCTGGTGTTTCACCGGGGTTTATCCCCCCTTGAGGAAACTGCCAAGAGTGCTGACCGTAACGCCTCGCCCACAACACTTCTCCCTGCCGATTACAAATTACGATACCCACGTTCGGGCGGTAGCCATCATCATCGATCACCGGACTACCTCGAAAACTTAAAACTTAAAGATGCTCTGATTGTTTCACACTAGCAACAGGCGGTAAACCACTGGTTATCAGCCAGCCAGACCTGATAACTTTGGGATAACTCACAGATATTAGCAAAGTTATGAACACCCAAAGGATTACACACGCCATTTTATTCACTTTTTCTGTGGATATAGGTGTGCAGAACTCCAGGGAAAGGCAGGTACAACTCATTCTAAAGTTAAAAAACTAAAAAAATAAACGGAAAAAATAAATGATTAATTTCAACAAAATAACAGGTTTCCCACAGGTTTCCACAGAGAAAAAATGTGATCTATATCCGTTTAGGATCTGACGTTGGCTAAAGATCCAGCAATGCGGTTTTTATCCACAGATAATGCATCGAAGTTATGCAAAAAAGAGTAAAACTCGCAAAAAAAGCGGTCGTCAAGGCTGTAAATTGAACCAGTGATCGCAATTTACTGAGGTTATCCCATAAATCTGTGGATAAATAGGTGTAAGATCCTGTTCATTGTTACTGTCAGCAGGTGTACAAGATAATCAAAATAAAAAGATCTCCCCAGCCAAAGGACAGAAAACTTACGTTAAATCATGCTATTATTAGTTTCTACTGTCCTAAACAACAATACATATACCATCACTTTTAATTCAGCTCATTTTTTAACCAATTTTAACAGGTTTCGACAAATGTCTGTTTATTCACTGCCTCCAGCCCCACCCACTAATGAACATCAACTTTTTCAACGTGCTGAGGCATTATCAGGTTTTACTCTCGGCGAATTGGCAACCAGAGCGGGTTGGAACATTCCGGCGGATTTAAAACGGGTAAAAGGTTGGGTGGGTATGCTGCTGGAGTTCTATCTCGGGGCCAGCGCGGGCAGTAAACCTGAACAGGATTTTGCCGATATCGGTATTGAGCTGAAAACCATCCCTATCAGCGCTCAGGGCAAACCACTGGAAACCACTTTCGTTTGTGTCGCCCCACTAACCGGTAATAGCGGCGTGACTTGGGAAAGCAGCCATGTTCGACATAAACTGGCCAGGGTCTTATGGGTGCCGGTAGAAGGAGAGCGGCTGATTCCTTTAGCACAACGGCGGGTCGGTGCTCCCTTGCTGTGGAGCCCCAGCGCGCAAGAAGAGGAGCTGCTGCGCCGCGATTGGGAAGAGTTAATGGATCTTATCGTTTTAGGCAAAGTAGAAAGCATCACAGCCCGTCATGGCGAAGTTCTACAATTAAGGCCCAAAGCCGCTAATAGCCGCGCACTGACAGAGGCTATCGGCGAGCACGGTCAGCCGATCATGACCTTACCGCGTGGTTTTTATCTGAAGAAAACCTTTACCGGCCCGATGCTGGCTAGGCACTTTTTGCTTTAACAGACAAATCTGGTTATTCCGATTAATGAATAAACGCGTATAATCGCTTTTTATATTTCTGGGTTTCCGTAAGGTAAAAGGCGCAATGTTTGAATGGATTGCCGATCCAAATGCCTGGTTGGCGCTAGGTACACTGACTATCCTCGAGATCGTTCTTGGCATAGACAATATTATTTTCCTTTCTTTAGTGGTCGCAAAATTACCTAAAGCACAGCAAAACAAAGCCCGCCGTATTGGTTTGGCTGGTGCGATGCTGATGCGTTTGGCATTACTGGCTTCAATTGCCTGGGTTATCCGCTTGACCGAACCGCTGTTTACTGTGGCTGGTCATGGTATCTCCATGCGGGACTTAATCCTGCTGCTGGGGGGGCTATTCCTTATCTGGAAAGCCAGCAAAGAAATTCATGAGACGATTGAGGGCAGCGATACTGAACACACCAGTAATGTTAACTCGTTCTTTGCCGCCATTGTGCAAATTATGCTGCTGGATATCATCTTCAGCCTTGATTCTGTGATAACCGCGGTTGGGCTGTCAGACCATCTGTTTATTATGATGGCGGCGGTGATTATCTCAGTAGGTGTGATGATGTTTGCTGCCAGGCCGATTGGTGAGTTTGTCAATCGCCACCCGTCAGTTAAGATGCTGGCACTCTCTTTCCTGATTCTGGTCGGCTTTACGCTGATGTTAGAAAGTTTCCAGATCCACATTCCAAAAGGTTACATTTATTTCGCCATGTTCTTCTCAATGGGTGTTGAAACCCTGAACCTGATGCGCGGAAAAAAGAATAAACCTACTGATAAAAAAGCATAATGACCACCGGGTGCGGTTCACTGCACCCGTTTCTCACTTTTTCTGTACTTTTGTCAGGCACTCTTCCCCCTGCCGCAGCGCTTCGTTATAGTCGGGTAAGGCGGTTGGACTTAGCCTGACAATTTCAGACATTAAGGAAGGTCGGCAATGCAATATCATCGTATCCCCCACAGTACATTAGAAGTCAGCCTGCTGGGTCTGGGCACCATGACGTTTGGTGAACAAAACAGTGAAGCCGATGCCCATGCGCAACTGGATTATGCCGTTGCAGCCGGTATTAATCTGATCGATACCGCAGAAATGTATCCGGTTCCGCCAAAGCCAGAAACCCAGGGCTTAACCGAGCAATACATCGGTAGCTGGATCAAAGCCCGTGGTAGCCGAGATAAAATCATTTTAGCCAGCAAAGTCTCCGGGCCATCACGGGGTAACGATCAACCCATTCGCCCTAATATGGCACTAGATCGACAAAACATCCGTAAAGCGCTGGAAGACAGCCTTAAACGCCTCAATACCGACTATATCGATCTTTATCAGTTACATTGGCCGCAACGGGAAACCAACTGTTTCGGTAAGCTTAATTATCGTTACAGCGAGAATACGGTACCTGTCACCTTACTGGAAACGCTGGAAGCGCTGAACGAGCAGGTGCGCGCCGGTAAAATCCGCTATATCGGCGTATCAAATGAAACACCTTGGGGCGTGATGCGTTATCTGAAATTGGCAGATAAACATGATTTACCGCGTATCGTCTCGATTCAAAACCCCTACAGTTTGCTTAACCGCAGCTTTGAAGTGGGTCTGGCGGAAATCAGCCAGCACGAAGGGGTTGAGCTATTAGCCTATTCCAGTTTGGCGTTTGGTACTCTGAGTGGCAAATATCTCAATGGGGCACAACCCGCTAGCGCGCGTAATACTTTGTATAGCCGCTTTACTCGCTATACCGGCTCGCAAGCGCAATTAGCCGTGGCTGAATATGTTGCGCTGGCGCAACGCTACGGGCTGGATCCGGCTCAAATGGCACTGGCTTTTGTACGCCAGCAACCGTTCGTTGCCAGCACCCTGTTGGGTGCCACCTCGATGGCACAACTGAAAAGTAATATTGATAGTCAGGATGTCATTCTCAGCCAGGAAGTGCTCACTGCCTTGGAAGAGATCCACACCCGCTTTACCTTCCCTGCACCTTAATTCTGTCCCTATTTAAATAGCACAAAGGCCGCTAATGCGGCCTTCCGTTTATGTTGCTGGATCATTTAGCGACTTTACGCCGCTGTTGCCGCCACTGCCAGCCCCACAGCAAGGCAATTGCCAAAGCGAATATCACGCCAAAACCAATACCGACGGCCACCACTGGCACACCGAGTTTGACGACCACGGAGTACAACCCCAGCATCAGCAACATCGCGGTGTTTTCACCGAGATTTTGCACCGCAATGGCATTGCCCGCACCGACACTATTTTTACCGCGCTCCTGCAATAAGGCATTTAGCGGCACCACAAAGAAGCCACCCAAGATCCCGATAATGATCAATAACAAATACGCCATTGGCATACTGTGTTGCAGTGAGAAAATAGCCACAGCGACACCAATCAATACCCCTGCCGGTAAACAACGCTTCACCGTTTTGAGTGTTACAAAGCGCGCCGCAGCCCCTGCCCCCAACACAATCCCGACAGCTACCATGGCATTTAACAGGGTTGGCGTCGCGTTATCAGCAATTCCTAGCGCCACCGGCACCCATAAGACCAGCAGGAAGCGCAGTGTAACCCCCGCGCCCCAGAACAGACTGGTGCCCGCCAGTGAGAAGCGCGTTTCACCATCCCGCCAGAGGATCTGGCACGCGGAGAGGAAATTGCCTGTCATCGCGCGCGGCTGCCATGAGCGACCTGAGCGTGCGGCGCTCAGCCGAGGAATAAACAAATTAGCGACCACGGCAATGGCATAAACCAGCGCACAAACACCCAGTGCTGCCATTAAATGCCAGTCTGCCAGCACACCACCGGCCACCGAACCCAACAAAATGGCAGCAATGGTGGAGGCTTCCATCATGCCGTTAGCTTTCACTAACTGCTCGCCGGAGGTAATCTCCCCCAAAATACCGTATTTAGCCGGTGAATAGGCCGCAGCACCTATCCCCACCAGACTGTAGCCAAGAAACGGGTTCAGGCCAAAACAGATCACTAATGCCCCCGCCAATTTCAGGCCATTAGCGAACATCATCACCCGCCCTTTGGCAAAGCTGTCAGCAACTTGCCCGACAAACGGCGCAAGAATGATGTAAGTCGCGACAAAAGCCATTTGTAAAATCGGCTGGCTCCAGTCGGGATACAACTGCTGCTTAATCAGTGCCAGAGTGGCAAATAGCAGTGCATTATCGCCAAAAGCAGAAAAAAACTGGGCGCAGAGGACGGCAACCATCCCTCGGGATAACAACGGTTTGTCAGTTAATACTTGCTGATTCATACGCTCATCTCCGGATCTTCCGCCATCTTGCTTAACGTCACAAAGTCAGGTTTGCCACTGCCAAGCAACGGCAAGGTTTTCACTAACCGAATATCACGGGGAACCGCCAATTCCGGCACACCGCACTCGCGCGCCGCTTTGATTAAGCGATCGCGGGTAATATCGCTGTCGGTAGTAAACAGCACCAAAGCCTCACCTTTTGCACTGCAAGTTTTAGCCGCCGCTGCATGTTGCCCCTGCGGTGAAACTCGCAGTGCCAGTTGTTCGACACCTTCTAACGACACCATCTCACCGGCCAACTTAGCAAAACGCTTCATCCGGCCACGAATCGCACAGAATCCTTGATCGTCAAGAGTGACAATATCGCCGGTATCATACCAACCGTCTTCGCGTTCACCCTGCGCATTCTCCGCCACCGGTTGTTCCAATATCCCCGGATGCTCAACCCGCAAGTAGCCACGCATAATATTGGGGCCACGTAATTGCAAACGCCCACCCTGCTCGATGCCCGGTACTTTAATTAGCCGTGCCTCCATGCCCGGCAGAATTCGCCCAACGGTATTAACTTTCGCCGCCATAGGCACATTGATTGCCACCACCGGCGCACACTCGGTAACACCATACCCTTCGAGAATGCGAATCCCGAACTTATCCTGCCAAATCTGTTTGGTACTGTCGGCCAGTTTTTCCGCACCGGCAACCACATAACGCAAGCGGGCAAAATCATACGGATGGGCGAAGCGGGCGTAATTACCGAGGAAGGTTGAAGTACCAAACAGCACCGTACAGTTGCGGTCATACACCAGTTCAGGAACGATGCGATAATGCAGCGGGCTAGGATAAAGGAATACCCGGCTGCCGGTCATTAATGGTGTGAATAAACCGACAGTCAGGCCAAAAGCATGAAACAGCGGCAGTGACGACATAAAACGATCACGCGGTGTAAAGTCTGCAATAGTGCGAATTTGCTCAACGTTTGCCAATAAACTGGCGTGAGAATGTACCACGCCTTTCGGGTTACCTTCTGAACCGGAGGTAAACAAAATCAAAGCACTATCATTGGCTTGTTGTGGCACCATTGCCCGACGCGGGCAGCATAAATGCAGTAAAATCCATAATTTATCAACCAGCGTAACCGTATCTTTTAAATCTTCCAGATAGACCCAATTTGCCTCAGTGACTTGCTCTGGCAGATGTGTCAGCTTACCTTTTTCTAAAAACTGGCGTGATGTAACAATGGTTTTCAACGAGGCGGCGGTAATCGCACTCTTCAGCCCTTTGGCTCCAGAGGTGTAATTTAGCAACGCAGGAATACGCCCCCGCAGCGAAGCACCAAAAATCGCCGCCGCAGTGATGGTGGCATTCGGCAGTAGCATCCCTACATGCTCACCTTGCGCGGTGAAGCGTTGCAGTATTCGGCTGACACCGAGCGTTTTTTTCAGCAGCGTTTGATAACTGTCTTCTTTAAATGCGATATCTTCGATACAGGGTTTAAAGCGCCCATAGCGCGTTTGTGCGGCTAGCAATGCTTCAAATAGCGTTTCGCGTGGCACGATAGCCATGCGTGCCGCCATCATAATGGCATGTAAGCGCTCACCCGCCAGCACCCGGCGATCGCGGGCGCGTGGAGCTTGTGGCATAGGTAAGGTGGTGGCCGGTAACACATGAATACTTATTTTTGGAAACCAACGCACGTTGAGCACGTCCTTCAAGCGGCCAAAGCGCGTGAACTCTGGGCCTTCCAAGCGAATCGGCACCACGGTTGCGCCTGACTTGGCAGCAATAAATGCCGCGCCATCATAGATCTTCATCAATGATCCGGTCACGGTGATACGCCCTTCCGGAAAAACCACCACCGGCCGCCCCTGTTCTACCATCCGCACCAGATGTTTAATGGCCATCGGCTTGGTCGGGTCCAGTGTGACAAAATCGATATAAGGCCGTAACCTGCGCATATACCAACTGTCAGTAATACTGGAATAGACCGCGAATACCGGCTTAATCGGCAAAAAAAGCACCAGTAATACGCCGTCGAGAAAAGAGACATGATTAGGAGTAATTAGCAGTTTTTTATGGGAAAACTGATCAGTTACCCCCTTAATGGTGACACGAAATAACCCACGAAAAAGAGTGCGTAGCAAGCGGTAAGCCATGTCTATTTCTCTATAAGTCGATGAATATGATAAGGAGAGAATACTATAAGAGAGGCTGTTTTATCGCTAAGATCACGCTGAGAACGAGGGGAGAAAACAGAAAATAAAAAAAAACCTACGCATCTGCGTAGGTCGGTGCAAATAAAAAACTGGCTTCAAACACACAGCGTATGTTGATTATTCACCAATTAATACCTCTGGGATGATCACTTTAGCGGTTTCAGCCAAATCACAGCCAGCGTTGAATCGCAACATTTACGTGCAAAGTGTAACCAGTGGTGAACAATGTCAAAATGGCGAAATAGGTTTGTAATTCATTAGGCTATATTACCGTTATTACCGCGTAAGTTGCTCACCTAAACTTGGTAGTTGCCGGTGGGCAAACCAGGGGATGGATATAGTTTTGTCAATTTAACCGCCCCTAAAATAGTATTCACTGCACCATAAAACCAAAGCACCATGTCGACTGAATGTAACCGATTTATACTAACGCGCGTCCACAGGTGATATCCCTATTTTCCATTTCTTTGGTTTTTCTCATCAAGTTGCGATCTTCCCCCCTTGCGGGCGCAGCTCTTTTCCGCAAAACTGAGTGATGTAAGCGATTACCCTGAAAATCTTTGGAAGAAAAATGGCCACTATTAAGGATGTTGCCAAGCTGGCGGGTGTTTCCGTCGCGACGGTATCTCGTGTTATCAATAATTCCCCCAAGGCCAGTGAAGCATCACGCATGGCGGTAGGTAACGCTATGGAACAATTGCAGTATCACCCGAATGCCAATGCCCGCGCGCTGGCTCAACAATCGACAGAAACCGTCGGCATGATTGTTTCTGATGTCTCCGATCCCTTCTTTGGTTCGATGGTAAAAGCGGTTGAACAGGTGGCTTATGCCACAGGTAACTTCCTGCTAATTGGTAACGGTTACCATGACGAAGAGAAAGAGCGTCAGGCCATTGAGCAATTGATTCGCCATCGCTGCGCAGCCTTAGTGGTTCACGCCAAAAAGCTTTCCGATGAAGAACTAACCTCATTAATGCAGCAAATCCCTGGAATGGTATTGATTAACCGTACCCTGCCCGGTTTCGAAACCCGCTGTGTGGCACTGGATGACCGCTATGGTGCCTGGCTGGCAACACGGCATCTGATTCAGCAAGGGCATAAACGAATCGCAATTATTTGCTCCAATCATCAGATTTCTGATGCCATTGATCGCCTGCAAGGCTATCTGGATGCACTGAAAGAGTTTGATATCCCAGTCGATGATCGTTTAATTGCCTACGGCACACCGGATGAAATTGGCGGGGAACATGCCATGACCGACCTACTTGGTCGCGGCAAACATTTCACCGCAGTGACCTGCTATAACGACTCAATGGCAGCTGGCGCACTCTCTGTTCTCAGTGATAACAGCATTGAAGTGCCACAGGAGATCTCACTAATAGGCTTTGATGATGTATTGATCTCGCGTTATTTACGCCCACGCTTGACCACGATCCGTTATCCCGTGGTGGCGATGGCAACACAAGCAGCAAAGCTGGCATTGGCGCTTGCCAATAAAACGCCGCTGCCTGAAATTACCAATATGTTTAGCCCGACACTGGTACGCCGCCACTCGGTTGCCAGCCCACAACCCTCAACAGATGACTGAGATATATCGATAACAAAGATAACCCGGCCTGCGCTATGCTAAACTGCCGCTATATCCGGTAGTTACGACCCAGCTAAGAGGTTTACCATTGATGGTCACGATGTTGGATGTCTCTTTGCGTGCAGGTGTCTCAAAAGCCACGGTTTCCCGCGTGCTCAATGGCACCGGTCAGGTCAAAGAAAGCACCCGAAAAGCGGTGTTCAACGCGATGGATGAACTGGGTTATCGCCCGAACTTTCTCGCGCAATCGTTGGCGAATAAAAGCTCCAATAGCATTGGATTAGTGGTTTCCAATTTTGATGGTCCCTATTTTGGCCGCCTGCTGCGCCGTGCGGCAAAACTGACTGAAGCCAGTGGTAAACATCTTATCGTTACCGACGGCCATGATACGCCGGAAGGTGAGCAGCAAGCAGTAAGGCTGCTGGCTGATCGACGCTGTGACGCCATTATCCTCTACACCCGTTTTATGTCTGAAACTGATTTAATGCAGTTACTTTCCAGCCTGCCAACACCGTTGATGGTGATTAACCGCGATTTGCCACAGTTGCGCGAGCGCTGTGTGTTTTTTGAGCAACAACAAGCCGCCTTTGACGCCGTCACTTATCTTATCCAGCAAGGCCATCGTGATATTGCCTGTATCACCGGCCCTATCACCACGCCGACGGCACAGTCGCGCCTTGCCGGTTATCAGCAGGCACTGGCAGAGCAGGGAATTACATTGGATAAGGATCTCATAGCCTACGGTGATAGTAGCGTGCCAGGGGGTTATGACGGATGTCAGGTGTTATTAGCACGCAATATCCCGTTCAGCGCGCTGTTTGCCAACAATGACGATATGACCATCGGAGCAATGAAGGCGCTCAATCAGGCAGGTAAAAGATTACCGCAGGATGTGTCGTTATTTGGTTTTGATGACGAACCCAGCGCACCCTACCTACAACCCGCGCTTTCAACCGTTTACCTGCCGATTGATGCGATGATTGAAGCGGCCATTACCCAAGCGTTGAAGCTGATTGCCGGCCAAGAAGTACACCCACTGGCACCGTTTATCGGCGAGTTGAAACTGCGCGAATCCGTGGTGCCAGGGCCATATTACGGTCAAAGCTGACGGTAAAATTAAACCAATTCTAATGCAATAAGCTCTTCGATAGTTTGGCGGCGGCGGATCAAGCGCGGCACTCCTCGCTCAAACAGCACTTCCGGTAACAGCGGGCGACTGTTGTAGTTGGAAGACATGGATGCACCGTAAGCGCCAGTATCGTGAAAGACCAGATAATCGCCAATGTGGGCGTTTGGCAATTGACGCGTCTCCAGTGCGCCCCCCGCTTCCTGCGTGAACACATCACCCGATTCGCACAACGGCCCAGCAATAACCGTATCAATCAATGGATCAGAATTCAGATCACGCCCATCAGCAGGCAGCAGTGAAATATGATGGTAGCTGCCATACAACGCAGGACGCATCAAATCATTGAATCCGGCATCGACCAGCACATAGTGGCGATTGCCCATATTCTTCACCGCCCGCACCTGTGCAATTAACACCCCTGACTCTGCGACCAAAAAGCGGCCCGGTTCAATTTCAAGGCTGACTGGGTGGCCGAGATGAGCAGCAATTCTCTCTCTGGCATCATTCCACAAGCCATAGTAATGCTGGGTATCAATCTTATCTGCATCACCAAACTGGTAGGGAATCGATAACCCACCGCCCGCAGAAATCGCGCTGATATCCTGCCCAAGGGCGATCACTTGTTGCACCATCGCATCACAGACTTGTTCCAGATGTTGATAGTCCACACCAGAACCAATGTGCATATGAATACCTATCAGCGTCAAACCATATTGCTGAACCTTCTCAATGGCTTGTGGCAAGTCTTTATACCAGATACCGTGTTTACTGTTCTCACCGCCGGTATTGGTTTTCTGGCTGTGACCATGACCAAAACCCGGATTGATCCGTAACCACACCGGATGACCGCGCTTTGTTTGTCCCAATTGGTCCAGCATGTCGATTGAACCGGCATTCACCGGAATATCTAGCGCCGTCACTCGTGATAACGTCGCTTCATCCAGCAGATCGGCGGTAAACACAATCTCGGCAGGCTCCTGCCCCGGTTGGAAGCCAGCACAGATAGCTCGCTCAATCTCCCCCAGCGATACTGAATCAACTTTGACACCCTGCTCACGCATCAATCGCAGAATATGAATATTCGAGCAGGCTTTTTGCGCGAAACGGATAACATCAAATTGGCGTAATTGGTTAATACGTTCAGCAATCACATCGCCATCATAAGCCCAAACCGGGCAGCCAAAACGCGCGGGTAATGCCATCAGATTCTGAGCGGTGAGTGCAGTCGAGGTATCGTTAAGTGCGCGCGGCATGGGTATTCCCTCATAATCGAGCTATCAATATGTTTGGCGAACCAACGTGATTTCGCAGATACCGTAGTATTAGCCACCGGTGGCGGGTTATGAAAATATCTATTTACCCTGAGTCTATTCATTTATGATATGGGTTATATTTTTCAGTCGCCCACGCTGGAGTGTTGTGATGGCCGCCATTTCCCTACGACAAATCGAGATTTTTCATGGTGTCATGACCACCGGCAATCTGACAGAAGCCGCGTTACTGCTGCAAACGTCACAACCTACCGTCAGCCGCGAGTTGGCGCGGTTTGAACAATTGGTGCAACTCAGGCTGTTTGATCGGGTACGTGGCCGCCTTTATCCGACGGTGCAAGGGCTGCGGCTCTTTGAGGAGGTCCAACGCTCTTATTACGGACTTGATCGTATTAAACAGGCCGCACAGGGGATTCGCCAATTCCAACATGCACAGCTTTCTATTGCCTGCCTGCCGGTATTCTCTCAATCATTGCTGCCTGCGGTATGTAAGCCCTTTATGGACAGATACCCGGAAGTGAGCCTGAACGTGATTCCGCAGGAGTCCCCCTTATTGGAAGAGTGGCTTTCGGCCCAGCGCCATGACCTTGGCCTGACGGAAAACGCCCAGACGCCGGCGGGAACCGTGCGCCATCCCCTGATGACCCTTAATGAAGTTTGTGTATTACCCCATGACCATCCATTGCAGAGCAAATCGGTACTGACACCACAGGATTTTGCAGGGGAGAATTTTATCAGCTTGTCGGTCACCGACAGTTACCGGCAGCTACTAGATAGCCTGTTTACCGATGAAAAGATCAATCGCCGCTTAGTGATGGAAACCCACAGTGCGGCCTCAATTTGTGCCATGGTACGCGAAGGCGTTGGTGTCTCAATAGTCAACCCACTAACGGCACTGGATTACATTAGTAAAGGGGCTGGCGAAGGGGTGTGCGTGCGGCCATTCAGTATCGAAATTCCTTTTACAATCAGCTTGATTCAACCGATACACCGCCCATCCTCGGCATTAGTCGATACTTTTATCGAACACTTAAAACAGCAGGCAGTCACTTTCCAGAATCGTCTGGCGGCAGTGATTGCCCACTAGCATTTATTCCTTGCTCCCTCGAGCGCGGGAAAAGGTAAACAGGCACAGCAACAAGCCGATAACCGCCAGTGCGGCGGCCGCCAGCGGCACAGCCGTTAACCCCAACCCTTGAGCAATGACCACCCCGCCAACCCATGCGCCCAAAGCATTACCGACATTAAACGCAGCAATATTGAGCGTCGACACAAGATTGGGCGCTTTCTTGCCATAAGTAACCACGTTAATTTGCAAAGCGGGTACTGCTGAAAACGCCGCTGCTGACCATAAGAACAACGTCACTTCCGCCGCCAGCCAGGAGCTGCTGGTCCAACTGAACAGCACAGAAAAGAGAGCAATCAACAAAAATGTCATGGTCAGGCTGACGGAAAGACGCCAATCGGCTAACCGGCCACCGACGATATTACCGAGTGTCAGGCCAACACCCATCAACAACAAGGTCCAACTGACACCATGCTCTGATACATGAGTCACTTCGGTTAAAATAGGGGCGATATAGGTAAACAGAGCAAACATCGCGGCAGCAAAAAAAACCGTCATTAACAAAGAGAGCCAGATCCCACCACCACGCAGAGCGGCTATCTCCTTGCGTAACTCGGTCGGTGCTTCCTGTTGCGACGATGGCAGCTTACTGTACAGTGCGGCCAGTGAAAACAGGCCGATAACCGATACCACCCAAAATGTGGAACGCCAACCAAAAGCCTGCCCTAGCGCTGTCCCCAACGGAACACCCAGCACATTTGCCAACGTCAAACCGGTAAACATTAAAGCCACCGCAGAAGCCCGCCGGTTGGGTGCAACCAGATTCGCAGCAACCACCGCACCGATACCAAAGAAGGCTCCATGACACAAGGCGGTAATGACCCGAGCCAACATCAGGAAATCGTAGCTGTAGGCTAACGCACACATCAGGTTGCCGATGATAAAGATCACCATTAACAATAGCAGTGTCTTTTTACGCGGCAGTTTTGCCGTCAAAACCGCCATAATCGGTGCACCAATGGCAACACCCAGCGCATAACCACTGATTAACCAACCCGCCGTTGGAATTGATACCTGCAAATCACCGGCCACCTGAGGCAATAATCCCATAATGACAAATTCGGTAGTCCCAATAGCAAAGGCACACAGTGCCAACGCCAGCAGCGCAACAGGCATAATACAAGCTCCCAGGCAGATCAAAAGAATGCCAGTTACGATTAATTAACCGACATGATGCAGTTGGTAGAAAAAGAGGAAAAGATTATATCGTAGCTGGCGGATAACGCAGCAATAACCCTATATTCCGCCATACTTCAAGTGGCATAGCAGCTACAGCTTCAGATAAGCAGAGTTAAGCCAGCCGGGATTGGTTGCAAACCACTCAACCAGAAAATCTAACATTGTCCTCAATGCTGCTGGCATCTGTCGTCGCGAAGTATAGATGCCGTAAATACCCATCGCCTGCGGTTGATAATCCGGCAATAACCGAACCAAATCCCCACTCGCGATATAGGGTGCGGCAGAATAACAGGGTTGCAAACTAATACCCGCCCCTTCCAGAGCGCCATTCAGTAAAACCACCGACTCATTGGCACACAGATTGCCGCTCACTGCGACCACTGATTTCTCTCCCTGCAAATCAAAATTCCAGAGACTTTTGCCGAAATAAGAGTAAGTCAGGCAGTTGTGTACCGCCAGATCAGGGGGTGTTCGCGGAATGCCCTGCCGTGACAGGTAGGCAGGCGCAGCGCAGACCACTGAATGACAAGTCGAAAGTGGCCGGGCTATCAGGTTAGGATCTAACTCATTGGTGATGCGTAATGCGAGGTCAATACGTTCCTCTACCAGATTGATGGCACGGTTATTCATCTGCAAATCCACAGCAACTTGCGGATAAAGGCGCAAATAATCAGTGACCGCAATCACCAGCGCGCTCTGCCCGAGTGACTGAGAACAACTGATACGCAGCAAACCACTCAGCACATCATGCTCAAGCCCCTCCGCCATATCCTGAGCGAACTCAAGCATCTGGCGGCAGCGTTCCAGAGTTGCTTCACCGGCATGGGTCAGGCTCAGTTTTCGCGTTGTCCGATGCAATAACCGCGCTCCCGCCCATCGCTCCATCTCAGCCAGATAACGGGTCACCATCGCCCGTGACATCGCCAATGCATCAGCAGCGGCAATCATACTACCGCGTTCAACAATCGCGACAAACACCTCAGCAGCCGTGACTCTATCCATGATTAGCTCGATTTAAGCAACAAACAATTGCTTATTATCCGGTTTTTCTATCAATTAATGCAATCTATTATCTACCCCATACCCAATCACTCTTCAGGAAAACCGATATGTTTAACAAAACACTATTACAAATGACCTTTGCTGGCCTGGCGACATTCGCCGCCGTCTCAACCGCCAGCGCGGCTGAACCACTGAAAATGGAAGTTTATAATCCGGGCGAGAAGAGTATCTTCCCTGTCTCGTCTGAAATCATCAGTGGCAAAACTGAAGTCGCCTTAATTGACGCACAATTTCAACGCAATGACGCTGAAGCGCTGATTAAAAAAATCCAACAAAGTGGTAAAAAGCTCACCACTATTTATATTAGTCAGGCTGATCCTGATTTCTATTTTGGTTTGGATATCATCACCAAGGCATTCCCTCAAGCCAAGGTGATCGCAACACCGCAAACAATTGAAGAAATTAAAGCAACAAAAGAGGGAAAATTGGCCTATTGGGGACCGATTCTGAAAGAAAATGCACCGAGCAGTGTGATTGTTCCTGAAGCATTGCAAGGTAAGAGTTTCACCGTCGATGGGCAAAAAATTGAAGTTGAAGGCCTTGATGGGCCATCGCCTGAGAAAACGTTTGTTTGGATACCCTCATTAAAAGCGGTGGTTGGCGGTGTCGCGGTATCCGGTAATATCCACCTGTGGGTTGCTGATACCCAAACAGCAGAGTCACGCCAGCATTGGCTGACGACACTGGAAAAAATCAAAGCCTTAAAACCAGTGACAGTTGTACCAGGCCATTATCTGGATAACGCACCGCAAACATTGGCATCAGTGACATTTACCCAGAACTATTTAACTACATTAAATAAAGAAATTCCTAAAGCCAAAAATTCCGCTGAACTTATTGCTGCGATGAAAAAACATTATCCTCAGCTGAAAGACGAGTCCAGTTTGGAACTCAGCGCCAAAGTATTAAAAAACGAAATGAAATGGCCGCAGTAGTTTCACTTTAAGCACAAGAATTAAGGAACACATGATGTCCGGTATAATTTTGCACTATATTTTCGACCCGCTATGCGGTTGGTGTTATGGCGCAACACCATTGGTAAAAGCGGCACAAAACATGCCAAACCTGACGCTTAAATTACACGCAGGTGGCATGATGTCGGGGCCGAACCGCCGCCAGATCGATAGCCAGTGGCGTGGCTATGTCATGCCTCACGATAAACGTATTGCTGAACTGACCGGGCAGATTTTTGGTGACAACTATTTTAACCGTCTACTAAATGATACCTCCGCGATCATGGACTCTACACCACCGATCGCCGCGATTCTGGCGGCGGAGGCGCTTGCCGGACGCGGAGTGAGTATGCTCCATCGTATTCAAACAGCTCATTATATAGAAGGCCGCCGTATTGCTGATGTTCCTATTCTGGTCGACATTGCCACTGAGATCGGACTGGATAGCCAGACGTTTATCGAGAACTTTAATGCGGCTCTAAAAACCTCAGCAGAACATATTGCTGAAAGTCGCGCTTTGCTCGCAAAAGTGTCAGGACACGGCTTCCCGACATTTTTATTGCAGGACGCGCAAGGGAAATTAAGTGTTCTGCCAGCGAATCACTACTACGGTAACCCATCCGGGTGGAAAGAGATGCTAATGGACACATCATGTACCAACGCGTGTTAGTAAACGGGGGCTATCCACTGGGTGCCCCAAGGATTGCTGCAAAAAAAGAGTATTAGCGTTTAAACGATAAAAAATAGGATAGCTCACATCATAGGGCGTATTCAGAGAATAGTTTAAACGCTGATCATTTGCGTTGATTATCGACATAGATAACACCTTACCAACAAAAATGTTTTTCTTAATATCGACAACACTAAATAAAATATGGCGTCTTGCAACGAGTAGGTTATTACTGTCATAAACATCAGCCGATGAGTTTATGTCTCGACTCATAATACTGACCCGAGAGAAGATATGATACTTACCTTTTAATGTATTTAAAACATGCTTAATCTCCCAATACCCTTCAATATCTTTCATTGGGTGTAAATATGAATAATAGGCCCCGCTCCCCCACCCTGTTATACAACCAATGAAAGCGCACACAAAAAATCGTGCAATTATATTTTCTCGCATGCTAAAGCCCCCTCATAAACCTGACAAACAATATAATCACCATTCTCCCTCTTTTTTAACAAAACATAAGGTTCACGTTGATAAGAAGACAAAAAATTTGCATCAATAACCTTATCCAAATTTATTAAGATGGGTAAAGATTTAACATCGACCACTTTCACTTGATGATGATCATATGACAATAAAAATAAAATAATGAAGCAAGATAATAGCGTTGCCAGAGTTACCTTAAGATCAAAAAAATCAATACCACGGAGAAACGATTTGCGTCTCTCACCTGCAACATTGCCTAACACTACGTTTTTAATGACAGGAGTATCACTGGTAGAAAATTAGGTTTCACCCCAAACTATACCCTTTTGGGAATAGTAATAACTAACTCATGGTTTTTGTCATCAAGGGCATTACGCAAGTTACTGATCGTTTGGGTCAAAGTATTATCGGTCACATAACTTCCTGTCCATATCTCCTTTTCAATTACCTCGCGAGATATGGAGTCAGGATAATGGTGGCAAAGTAAAGTGAGAATTTCAGATTCTTTATTTCTTATTTTTGTATCATTCCCACTCCGACTAACCACTCTCTTTTTTGGTGTAAATAGAATATCACCAATTATTATTTCACTCATTTAACCTCTCATATATCATCGCTATATAAATTAAAGTAACAAAAAAAACACCAAAAGACACTCACTCACAAACATAAATAAATCTAGAAGTGATAGTTATTACATAAAACCAATAGCGAGATATATATGACAATGAAAATATTAGAAGTATCCATGTTAATTATCATTCTTACATCAAAGAATGCATCATCTAATGAACCCAAGATCTGTTTTTATGAAGATGATAACTATCATGGTGAACACATATGCATGAACCAAGGCGACAACATCAAAAATTTACCCATGAATTTAAATGATAAATTTTCGTCAATAAGGATTCCTTTTGGAATGGAAGCAATTGTATACAAAGATAATAAATACTCCGGAATAAAATACAAACTAACTAGAAACATGAATATAGACGAGTTGGCCAAACTTGGTCTTAATGATGAAATCAGTTCATTTAGAGTAATGCCAGCCAGCTGCTTCTATTCACTGTCTAACTTTACTGGTGACGGTATCTGTTTATCCACGGGAAGAGAATTAGATATATACAATGAAAATAAATCAAGAATGAAAAATAACACTCAAGTCCTTTCCGTTTTAAACGATAATATTGAATCAATAACAGTCCCCGAAAATAATCAAGTGATAATATATGAAAGTGATAATTTTGGTGGTAACTTCTATGAGCTTACGGAGAATATAGACTACAACATGCTGTTAAAAATAGGAATGACCGAGGAAATAAGCAGTATAAAAACGAGTGGATGGTCAGGACTAAAATGTAATTTAAACTGTATAATAATAAATGCTCAGCATCTCAGTCTTCCAGCGATATTTGGAGAGGTTTGGCATGAAGAACGACTGCCTAATAAGCAGTTAATACTTAGTTTTGACACTCAAACTAAAAATGAAGAGTTCATTGTCACCATAGGAAGCCAGTTAATAGTATCAGTGAATAAGAATGAGATAATAATAGATAACTTAGAAGGAAATAGTGAGATATCGTTCTACAGAAATAATAACACTGAAAACTTGGCAATGATATTTCAAATAAGCAGTAATCAAATACAGATCATGCACATGGAAATATTTAACGAAATGGCTATTCATGCAACACCTTTAATATCTTATAACTTTGACACTGAGAATGAAACCACAGCAACCCTTACGATTAAAAACTTAAACAATGATGAACCATTGATAATTAATAAGGCAATTGCGATGGCAGACAGCGGGCAAAGTTGGTCTAAAAGAGATGGATTTGGAAAAGTTGCTTGTTGGTCTAACCCATTTTTAAATATATATAATTACATTGTGCAGGGCCGTTGTAATCAGCTAGATGTAATTATAAATAATATATCTAAATATTTTCAGGATGATCATAAAGGAAAGTCCTTACATGTTGCGGGTGAAGCTGTGCCAATAACACCAACTGAAACAGCCAAAATACCACAGGATACACCTGCTCAACTGTCCCTCATTTATATTTATAGTAACCTTAATAAGCAATCCATCTCGCTACCAGCAACAGCCAAAGCATGTAGAGTTTCAATCTATCCACTCATATCAGCACGCCAGCTTAGACAAATTCGCCCAGCCTGTATTACATGGACATTAGAAGTACTGACTGATTTCACCTTACTTTTTGGCAGTAATCTGGATACTTGGAATGCTGATTTTTTTGGAGAGGTCATCGACTCAATAATTCAGAATGGCGATACAGGCAGTAAGGTAAAAGACAAAGAAATTGAGACTCGACTCATTCAAGGCGTTACCGCTCAAGTGGCATTACAATCTCCTCAAGAGAGCGCCACGCATTTCAAAACTGCATTTGATTATGCACAACTCAGTTATGCTAATTATCTAACCCGTAACGATAGTCCATTAGCGGCATCGCCACCACAAGCAGTAGAACAATTGCTACTTGGTATATATGAGTTAGACCTCGATAATTATACGTATCAGGAAACTATTCCACGTATTCTTGAGCAGGGCCATTGGGTTCTTCATCCTGAATTAACATTTGAAGTGGAGATTATTGAAATACCCACCCCAATAGAGCAAGAGCTTGCATCTGCGTCTGGCACAAACGTCAGCCTTGTGCAAAATGAATCTGTTTACCAACATATAAGTAGGACGGCCGCTTTATGGGCCTCATATTATGAATCAAGCCAAATGCCAACCGATCCAAGTGATAAAGAAATCGATGAATATACTAGCATTACCCATGCAGGGCGAATCGTCACCGGTATAATTCAGCGGCGCTTGAAGATCCGCAGAGGAGGTGAAGTTTATGTCGTCGTCAAGCTACGCGGAGAAATTATTACTATTGCCTTAGCCGATCGTTTTCTCAGTAGTCATGATGTCGAATTAGTTGCCACCGCAACAAACCCACACTATGTTTTAAACCCTAATGCAGATAATACTATTCGCGAAGGAGGAACTGTAGCAGCAAGACATCTGGCGCGATATTTAAAGAAAAGAGGAGCTCGCGCCCTCATAGCAGAGGTTATTTCACAGCCATCAGCACGAGTGAAACAGAAAGTTGGTTTCAATTTTAAAGAAGAATTTTAGAATAAAAAATCCAGATATAATCATCATAAAAATAAGATAGCAAAGCCTATTACCATAGCATTTTTATAACAAAATAAAATATGGCGGTATAAATAACAATACAGTGAAAGCTTATCGTTCGACGACGACACTATCCCCCCTGACAATAACAGCCATAAAATATTCTGTATATTTATGTTATACTTTCCTTATTAAATAACTGTATAAATAGCGAAAATACGTTATCACATGGTATAAATACCGAATAATAGCCTTTCTAAAATGGCATAATTAGAGATATATTTATTGGATTAACATTCAAGCAGCATAATAGTATACCATAAAAATAAACATATCTAATTACCACTCAAAACAGAGTCAATTAACAACATGATTAATATATAGTTTAATATAACAACCTACTATCACACATGGCTTTTTAACATGCTGTTATATTTAAGAGGATATCAGCCATAACATGCCCTTTCTCCCTGTCTTCATGCCAATATACATCTGCTTTATAAAGTTCTACTCCTTTGTCATATAGAATAACTTCTAGCATATCTAACAGGTCAGAGAACATTGCAGATTCAATATTTATTGATAGCTTATTTCTGGATATAAAAATAAGCTCGAATGCAATCTTATGATAACTAAGTAACTCAGATATTTTTTTCTGAATACTGTACTTTCTCTCATCATCTAAGTAGATATGGCAGATAGGTTTTAGTTTAAACTTTTCCACTCTGGTTGAGTGTCTTATTATTTCATTATTTAACAAATCATAACCTTGTAATAATTTATTATTATTGTTATCCATAAAAAAACCAACCATGAACAATAAAATAACTGTTATAATTAGAATCAAGATAAATAGTGACTTTCTATTTTTAATAACGAGATATTTAATACCTTCCTCCTTTATTTTCTAAGGATACTTAAAAATCACCCTATCTTTGCCACTTTCATTATATGATTGAGATATTTTAATCTTTTCATTTTCATTACCTGCCCATTCTGGAAAATCCATTTTCATACTCGGATCAATACGGTCAACATCGAAAAAAATCGCTTTATCTTCTTTACTAAAATGAAAGCTAACAATATCCAAGTCTTTATCATCGAAATAACCGAGTAAATAACTCAACAGATTAATAAAGTCCACTGAAGATTCGTTACGACTTAGATCTCCACTTTCATTTACAATAGGAAATTGGCTATAATAAAAATTAGAATAAACATCTAACATATCAGTTGCTTGAGCTATTTTATAACCGTCATGCCATGTATTCAAACATATAATTAACGACAATAACACTCCCCAACCCGTAACTCTGGATATATATCTATGAGTGATACCCGCCCCATCATGAAATTTATACTTACCAGTCAGTAAACTACTATTACAGCTCTGTATATCTTTAGCCATGAAATGCAGTGGATCTTTATTTCGTATAACTCGCCAATTGACATTTTTAACATCACAATCATTCATGATATTAACTAGGGTAGATGAATACCAAAATGAATATATTTTCTCAAACAGTTCATCGCTAACTAGAAAACCTGACACCTCATTATTTCTTACTATCCATTCCTCATCTAGCTTAACTGCACTCCACTCACCGTTAATAAATGGTAAAATTAAAACATCAGGTATTAAACTTTCAATAATTACACCGTTTGTTCTTAACAAATATAACCATAACTCCATCAATTCATGTTCAACAATAGCAACATACAGAAATTCCTCATCATATTTTAAGATACTAACATGAAACTTATCTATATCATCTGCGATAGACTTTTCTATGGCAAATGAAATGGACCTAATACTTCTTATAACTTTGACATTGGTTATTGTAAGTTTACGGAAAATTATTTTTCTTGAAGACACCAATACTTTTACCGAATTTTTTAAATATATATTAAGTTTATTTATTTCTGATATACTGCTCAATATACCATATTTGATTTCATCATCATTCTTTGCATCCACTCGCCAATAGACAGGATCATATTCTGTATTCCCTAACCTAATTGTAAGCAAGTCATGCCTCCTCAAGGATATAATCCTTTACTCATATAGCTTCGAGATAGAACAGTAATATCGTCTCGAGTAATGAGCAAATCACTCACCAACTGATAATGACCATAGTCATCTGCCCATAATAACAATCGTGAATAGTGCCTATCCGATAAAAATACAGATATTATAATATTCTGTAAAATTTTCATATCGTCCTTTGATATTGATGAGCTGTTATGAATAAAGTTATACAAAGATAAATTACTTTTCCAACCATCATCAGGTCTTGATGATATTAAATTTTCAATATCTTTTTCGCTAATAATATTCAACAGCATGGCCCTAACAAATTTAACGTGTCGTATGTCCAAGCTATTAATATTAATTAAAAGCTCATCATCCTTACGATGGCATAGCATAGGCACTACCTTTGAATATATATCATCATTATGTGAGGATAGATAATATATTATATTCTCCTTACTTAATTGACTTGTCTCCAACGAGAAATCATTACTTTCTTTAATTAAAGAAACACGTTCAATGATGAAAGTAATAATGTCTTTTGTTTTTTTTTCACTTACGCCACTGGCTAATAACAATTTATTAAAAACCTGCCAATGATAACTTTCGATAAGCGTCTTGTTACCCGTTAAACTCAGTGGTAAAGAGTTGGTATTAAAACAGTTGGTATCATCTACCATTTTTATTCTATACTCTTTATCATTTAACTTCATGACATCAGATAAATTAAACAACCGTAACAACCTATTATAATAATATTTTTTTGATAAATCTTTAACTGCACTCTTTAAAAAAACATGTTCAACTGCCAACAGTGGCCATTTACTTTCATGTTTACGCCTATATATTTCAGAGAAATATTTAACATCCAATAAGTAATTATGTGATATATAAACCAGTGAGTTCATTAAGAAAATGATAGAAAGAACAAAAAACAAGGCCATGCCATACTGTTTCATTTTTCTCCTTATAATTCAATGGAATAATCACCCTCCGTAATAACCCGTAATTTTTTAACTTAATTATCACCTCTACAGCCTGGGGTATAACATCGCCACCACGCCACTCATTAAGCCACTTTCCATTATAATATACTCGCATATTGAACTCATTAACGCCATCCAGTAATATTGAAACCTTCTCTTTATCTGGTTTTAACCTTTCTGATTTTACATAAACAACTCTCTCTAATGTTTTATTTTTAAATCTATAACTGATAGTTTCAGTCTGGGATTGGGATATAAAATCAATAATATTTTTTTTACGATTAAGTAGATAAACATTAACACCCTCATTTATCTTATCACTCCCTAAATAAATAGGATGACTTTCTTTGTTCTGACTCTCTGTCTTTTGATAGTATTTCGTAACATGAGTAATGTCTTGTTCAATAGTATCGATCACTTCTAATATTTTTCTTGTTTCATGTGTTTTATTTTTAATCGTAGCACTGCTTTTCGTTACAATCAAAAGGGACTGGTAGACAGTAAGACTCATCAATGTAAATATGATAATAGCCAGTAAAGCCTCTAATAGAGTAAAACCATAGGAAAAACGACTAACCATCGATAACCCTATATCCCATAAGTGAAGAACATGGCGGAACGTCCCCCTCATACTCACGAACTTCAATTATGATTATACCGATCTTTTCATTATGGGATATAGCCTCTTTCGACTGCCAATACCACTGTCGGTTAGCCATACTTTCCCGCCCTTTCAACCATTCTCCTGACTGTCTAACTCCATTAATTTTCATTTCAGTTAGAATGTTATCTGCCCCCCAATAACATATCATTTTTTTATCCAAGTTTCTGACCATTATTAATTGCTCATTAACAACATACATAATACTAATCCCGGAGACGGCGAATATAGCCAAAGCAACCATCACCTCTAACAGAGTAAATCCAGTGTATTTTCGCAAAGAAAACCTATTTATAATTAAAAGTTAATATAAATTACCAATTACCTATATCATCAGCCGTTTCCATAGTCCTATCTGGGCCTGCTGAATACAGATCAATTTGACTATGCTTGCCTGGATTAACCATTAGATAGTCATTTCCCCACGGATCTTTTGGTAAACGCCTAATATATCCATGAGGAGGATAGTCCCTTGGAACCGGTAATACTGTAGGCTTTGACACCAAAGCCTTGATTCCTTGTATCTCTAATGGGTAATGTCCATTATCTAGTTTATACATATCCAATGCATTCTCTATAGCAGCGATATCACTTAATACCTTTTGTTGATCAGCTCTATTTTTATTAGACATTAGACTAGGTATGGTCAAGCTGGCAAGAAGACCCAATATGACTATAACAACCATAATTTCTAACAAAGTAAATCCATGCTCAAGTTTAGCAGTCATAATCCCTCTAAAAATCATATAATTAAATTATTAATTTCTATTATTGGCTGAATTATTGCCAGAATAATAAAAAATATAAAGGACGCCATGAATAATATTATTACAGGTTCTAATAGGGCAATGAAAAAATTAATCCTCACAGTTAATTCATCTTCTTGAATCAGAGATACTCTTTCTAACATTGAATTCAATTTCCCACTACGCTCCCCTGAAGTAATCATATGCACGATCATAGGAGATAAAACTCTACAGCGTTCTAAAGAAAAGGAAAGACTGCATCCCTCGCAGACCAATCGGGTAGAGATAAGTAATTTTTCTTTAAGATAATAATTACTTATCAATGCACTGCTCACATTCATTGATTTTACTAAAGGCACCCCATTAGAAATAAGGATACTTAGAGTTCTTAAATAACGAGACATATTTAAAGCAAGGCTGAGCCTACCTAAAATTGGTAATTTTAAATAATATCGATGCCAAAGATAACTCACTTCACTTACTCTAAATGCACGATTAATACCAACACCAAAAGAAAAAAAAGTTATTGAGGCTGCAAGGAGATTTTCCTTCACAGTATAACTTATTAATATTAGCACTCTGGTGGACAAAGGTAATTCTTCTTCTGAAGATACGAACTGCTCGATTATATTAGGCACAACAAAAGCAAGTAGTGTTATAGAAACAATTATTGACATTAAAATTAGAATGACTGGGTAAATGAGTGCCTGAGTTACTTTCCTCTGTAATTGCTGTTTCTGCTCAATATAATCAGCTAATTGAGAAAGTGCTATGCCTAAATGGCCTGATAACTCCCCGGCTGTAATCAACGATTTGTAGATTGGGCTGAATATAGCAGGGAATTGCGACAATGCGTCTGAGAAAGCATACCCCTCAATGATTTTCTTTCTTACTTCACAAACTACTTTAGTCAATTTACTGTTAGGGTTCTGCTTTACGATGACATCCATCACTTCATCTAAAGGCATACTAGCACTGACTAATGTAGCCATTTGTCTCGTTATAAGTACCAAGCCCTCTTTGTTGACGGATTTATTAAATTTTAAAATTGAATTGTCAGAATAAAGCTTTATTTTTATAATACATAGTTTCTTTTTATAAAGTAGACATCTTGCTATTCGTATATTTTCAGCCTCAACATTACCGTTTACCTCCATACCTTTATTATCTATTGCTATATATTTAAATACTGCCATTTTCGTCCTCTAAACTAATCCTTATCACCTCTTCAATTGTCGTTAACCCAGCAATAACCTTATTTACGCCATCTTGCTGGATACTGCGTATAGATTCTTGTGCTAAATTAGCCAGTTCTATCTCGCCGCATCCTTTATAAATACCCTCTCGAAGATTTTTATTGATAATAAGGAGTTCATGTAAAGCAATTCGCCCCTGATAACCTGTTAAATTACATTTATTACAACCGGAGGCTCGGTATCCCGAAACCGTCAGACCTCCTTCTCGGATAACGTTCAAACGTTGTAGTTCATCTGACGTAAATACATATTCTTGTCGACACGCTATACATAATTTCCGCACTAACCGCTGTGATAAAACCGCCAGTAATGAACTTGATAACATAAATGGCTCTACATTCATGTCTTTGAGTCTGGTTACTGCACCTATCGCACTATTCGCATGTAGCGTTGACAATACCAGATGCCCCGTAAGTGAAGCTTGTACCGCTATTTGGGCGGTTTCTACATCCCTTATCTCTCCTATAAGCACGACATCAGGATCTTGCCGCAACATCGCTCTCAAACAGCGTGCAAATGTCATATCTATTTTTGAATTGACTTGTGTCTGAGATATACCTGCTATATCGAACTCTATGGGATCCTCTACAGTCATAATATTTCTTTCATTCGAGTCAATTCCCATTAAAGCTGCGTATAAGGTAGTACTTTTTCCCGCACCAGTAGGGCCGACAACCAGAATAATCCCGTGAGGGCGAATAACTAGCTCCTTCATGGCAGTACAATTGGCAAGAGACATACCTAAAGAGTGTAAATCCAACTTGATACTATTCTTATCTAATAAGCGCATAACAACACGCTCTCCATGATTTGACGGCAAAACTGAAACTCGCACATCTAAAGTTCTGTTGACTAAATTAAGTGTAATACGACCATCCTGCGGAATACGTTTTTCTGCAATATCTAGCTTTGCCATCACCTTAATTCGTGAAACCAATAATAGCGCCACCTGATGCTGCAACTCTAATATCTTTTTTAATACACCATCGATCCTAAACCTTATAATCATTTTTTTATCAAAAGATTCCATATGGATATCTGATGCCAGCTCTCTAATTGCTTCGATCAGTATAGTGTTAATCAACTTAATTACAGGTGCTTCATTATCTGTGCTCAGCAAGTCCTGCTGGGCAGATATCTCGCCCGCGAAAGAGTAAAGATCAATATCATCATGTATAGAATTTATAATTTGGTATGACTGCGCAGCACTCTTTTGATATAAAAAAATAAGATTATTATTAAACTCATCATCGCTAACTAATTTTAATTCAATAGGATATTGGCCAACCCTATTACCTTCAAGTATAGCATCCAGAGAAGTGGAATGGCGGCAGAGTAGTTGACATCCTCGCTCCATCGGAAGTAACACAATACCATTGTCTCTTGCCCAGTCAAATGTCAGGGGTAATGCAATATCGTTATACTTTTCATCGTTCATAATCCCATCTCGGCGTATAAAAATCAGTTATATCCTTGCTAAGTTCAGTTAGAGCATCATAGTTTACACCCATATCATAATTTAATGCCGTATTAATTAATTTCATATCATCCGCTATAGAATACTCTTTATTATTACTTACGTTATATTCCGAATATTTACCAGAGGTTACCAGACTATAGTCATCTACCTCTCTTAAAATCGTAGGCTTAATAAATAGAATAAGATTGCTTCTTTCAACTTTTTCTTTAGTTTGCCTGAAAAGACCACCAATCAAGGGAATATCGCCTAAAAATGGAACTTTATTTATTATTCTATTGGTTTTTTTATCTAATAATCCACCAACGACAACAGTTTCCCCACTTCTTACTAGCACGGCATTATTTACCACTCGTTTATTAAAAACAGAACCTAAGTTATTGGTATTGGTATCTGTGCTATCAGCAACACTTGATACCTCCTGCCTAATCTCAAGCAAGACTGAATCACCCTGATTTATCTGTGGTTTTACCTTTAGCATTACACCTACAGGTTGTCTTGATATCGAGTTATATACCTTATCTGTCGCCGTTGTTTGCGTTGATGTCAGTACCGGAACCTCTTGACCTACGTTAAATTCAGCCTCCATATTGTCAAGAGTAACAATACTCGGTGTAGCAAGAATATTATTATTTGAATTAGTTGCTAATGCGCTAAATAGGCCATCCCAGTTTCCTTTATAGAAACCTGCCGTTAATCCGGCAATCATCATTGGTATCCCCTTTTCACTGCTACTGGCTGTAGCCCCAGAATTCTTGATAAAATTGACACCACCTAAGAATTTGTTAGCCCATTGAATACCAAGATTAAGCCCTTCTCCATTTTGAGTTTCAACAATAATAGCTTCAACCAATACTTGAGCACGCCGAACATCTAACTTATCGATGACTTGGCTCAGTTCTTTCATTAGCCCTGGCGCTGCGGTAATAACCAGTGCATTCGTTTGTTCATGTGCCCTTATTGTAAATCCCCCCGCCCTCTGCTTATTTGTTAACTTGTCTCTTTTCTCGCCTTGGAATCCCTGACTAATGCCATTAAGTACATCCACTAACTTTGATGCCTGAGCATACTTCATATAGATGACGTTGGTATTTCCATAACTATTCTGCTGTTGATCAAGTTGCTTCATCAACTGAATGGCTTTTTTCCTAATATGAATATCACCACTCACCAATATTGAGTTAGTTCTTTCGTCGGCAATTGCTTTACCAAGACTATACTGTTCTTGCTTTGTAGAATGCATTGGATTGATTACTTCATTAACCAATTTAATAACATCAGTGGCGACGGCATAATTTAGTTTGTATAACTCAATATCACTATCATCTCGTTGATCAAACATCTTAATTATTGAATATAAACGGTTTACCACTGCGGCACGACCTGTTATTAATATAACATTAGAAGATTCATAATAAATAATACCACCTGGTTCTCCACTGTCATTCAATTGGCGTAAAAGTGGTGCGATCTTCTTTGATGATATATATTTAAGTTGAATAACTCTATTTATTAGCTCATCACTGCGTGGTTCGCCATCTTCTTTTGGTTTCGTGATTACTGATCCTTTCGCACGTTTTACTGGTATTACTTTCAATATATTATGTGGCATTTCAACCACTGCATAACCATAAACATCAAGTACATTGAGGAAGAACTGATAGTATTTCTCCTCATCCAATAACTCATAACTTCGAACACTAACCACCCCCTGAACATGAGGGTCTATGATAATGGTCTTATTAGTATTTTTGCTTACCGTATTAATAAAATCTTTTATATCTGCATCTCGAAATGAAACAGAGAACTCAGCACACTTTATCCCCATTGAAAAAATAAATGTTAATACAACCACGTTAAGTTTTAATAAAAACATACTATAGCCCTTATTATTGGATATTTAGTGAATAGTATGACCCATCCCTCTCTATAATAACCTGACCGGATAATATCCTAACTATTTTAGTCGTATCCTCGTCAAAAACATCGTGGGTATAATATGTTTCATGCTCTCCATTCACATCCAAAATAGCCATAGACTTGATCTCTTCACTATGACTAATTGTCCCTAATAGCCTTATTCCACCCGTGTAGTCACCTGGAGTTACTCGATTAAAATTATCATTTTTTTTAACTTGTTTTTTTAGTAAACATTCCGAATTTTTTTATTTTTTCAACAGCGAAAACTATCTCGCTCTTCTCTTCAGCACTTTCTACATTGCCATCATATAATACAGGAAGTACAAATTCATCTTTAACCAGCAATCCTTTCAACCCAGCCCCTACATTATATATGACAATAAAAATAATTAGCCATTCAATCAAATACTTTATATTAAAAATAAAGAAACGAAAGAGCGTTATGGATATATCTCTTGATAAATACAACACTCTTTCCTCTCAAAAATAGTCAGGAAAAATCAAAAAAAGCGAACAATAAAATATGGCACACTAGACATACCCTGCAAATCGCTCATTTGTATTATTTGACATTACTGTCCGCAATATTCCAGAGTCTAACCTTAGTCCGTATCTATTTATTGTTTTTATAATTCCATCTGGAATGCCTGAGTTTTTCAAATGCACCCTAAACTTATGAATTAGCTGATGATAGTTATTATCAGAGATGCTTTTATGATTTTCGTACCACACAACCTTTATGATGTCCTGCTTTCTATTTACATCATTGAATAAGCACATAACCAATCTTTTTTGCTTTTCATTAATATCGATCGTCAACTTTTGTGTATGAAAGTGAATTTTGTTCATACAGCAGTCTAAGGACATCTCTTTTTCATAATCAATAACACCCTTCCCATTGATATCAATAAATTTACTACCAGAGACAACAGAGACTGTATCAACATACATATATGAGACCTCAACAATATTCATCCGATTTATAATACTAATCACAATAAAGAAGTGATAAGGGAACAAGTGATTATTATTGTTTTTACTTAATGAATAAAACAAATTAAATTATATATTTTAATTATATTTAATGGTTAAATAGCCTTTTAATTTAAATTTTGCACTGGTGTTTCAATGAGATACCCAAAGATAATATCGATATCAAGATAACAAACTTTAAATAACCATACAAACATACAATATATTAGTGATGAAATAATACTTAAAAAAATGTTATTATAATTTATAATGCTTAAGTAAATTCTATTCATTTGAAAAACAACAAATAATCAGTTTTAATAAAGTACAATAATAACAAAAAAACTCAAGCGATAAATATTATTTAGTGGCGGAAAATATAATATTCAAACCTAATGCAAAACAATAACATTTATATGTCGTTAGCTTTACAATTAATCATATTACTCACTTATTGCTTTATCAGAGTTATATTCCAAACTACTATATTTAAGAGGTTCTTATCAGTCACCTTGGTAGTTCAATGTCCGCATTATCATGCGTTTTGACTTAAACTATCTAATCACAATTTTTAATTATCACCAACACTCAGGAACAAACAAAAAAAATAACAAGATACATAGAATAACTTCGCAACTGAAAATATCCCTACTTTCCCCCTTGAAATACATCAAGGGGGAAAGTAGGGTTTATTATATAAGGAAATCTACTTTTCCACCGTTTAAGTTATACATGCTCCCGACTATCTTAACCTTGCCTTCTTTTTCTAATTCACTGATTACTTTGCTATTTTTTCGTATATCATCAATTGTGTTTTGCACATTATTTATCGCTACGGCATCAACATACTTCCCATTTTTACTACTTTTCTCCCCTCAAATTGAGTCGCGTCGATAGCTGGTTTAATTTTATGCAGTAGGCCGGTGAGATTCCCAAGTTCAACGTTATCTATCGCGCCCTTTATCGCACCACAAGCTGTATGACCCATGACTAAAATGACTTTTGCCCCCGCTGCCGCGCAAGCAAATTCCAGGCTCCCCAATAAATCATCATTTGCGATGTTACCAGCAATCCTGGCATTAAATGTTTCACCAATCCCGGTATCCAGAACAATCTCTGCCGGCGCTCTGGAGTCAATGCAGCTCAATATTACTGCCGTAGGGAATTGCCCTTCAGCACTGGCCCGCTTTTGTGCCAGATAGTCGTGCTGTTGCATTTTTCCTGAGATAAAACGCTTATTTCCTTCTTTTAACCCTTCGATTATCTGATCTGGCGTCAATTTATCTCGTTCTTCTCGAGTCATTGCTGCTGCATAGGTTATTTGAGGTAACCCGAGTCCAACCCCTCCAATAACACCAGCTACTGTAATGCCCAGCGCCGCTTTTAGGACAGCACGACGTCCATTTGGGTGGTCGTTATTTGAACAGCAATCCGTTAATTTACTCATGCTTTCTCCAGATGTTATTAATATAGCAATTGATACTGCCTATTTAGTGAACAGCCTTTTAAAAGTAGTATAAATAACATGCCTTATCCGGATAGTGATAACGTAATTGCTAAAATTAAACATCCTGCCCCAGCCTTTTGATACAAGGTTACCCCGCACGACTGAGATCTTCGTGATGTTCTCTCATCCACAGCGCCAATGAATCGAGTGTCGCTCGTAACGTTTTGCCCAGCGCCGTAACTTCATACTCAACGCGCGGGGGCACTTCTGCATAAACCTTGCGATACACCAAACCACGCCGTTCAAACGCACGTAATTGGCGAGTTAGCTCTTTTTGAGTGATAGGGGCGATAGCACGTTGCAGCTCACCGAACCGAATGGGGGCATCTGTAACAATCAAGCGATAGAGGATTGGAATCGCCCACTTGCCAGCAATAAGCTCAACAAATTGCACCATTGGACATTTCTCTTCGGGCAATAAAGTCGCTGGTGACGATAAATTTTTAAGAAGGGAGGGCTGATGGACTGTCATTGCTTTCCTGTTGCATCATTAGTATCAAATTGGAACCTACTATACTTTAGATACTTTTGTATTAAAAATGGTCTTCCATTTCTATCAATAGGAAGGCTGGCAATGAATCGTTTGAAGAATAAATATGCATTAATTACCGGAGGAACCAGCGGTATAGGATTGGAAACTGCCCGCCAGTTTATCGCTGAAGGTGCTACCGTGGCGATTACCGGCAGAAATGCCTCGGCCTTGCAAGTTGCTCAAGACGTACTCGGGGGGCACGTTTTGCTGCTTAACAGTGACGCCAGTAATATCACCGATCAATATCAGTTAGCTGCCACACTCTCAACCCAATGGCCACGTCTGGATATCGTCTATATTAACGCAGGTGATGTTACTCACCATTCAATAGAAGACTGGGATGAAGCGAGCGTTGACCGCGTGCTGGCAACCAATCTGAGAGGCCCTTTCTTCCTCTTGCAATCATTGTTACCGCTATTAGCCAATCCCTCCTCCGTAATTCTTTGTGGCTCCGCCAGTGTCCATATCGGTTTGCCTCAAAGTAGTGTCTATGCGGCCAGCAAAGCGGGTTTACTCTCTCTTGCTCGTACCTTATCGGGGGAATGGGCTGAGAAAGGGATACGTGTGAACGGGCTAAGCCCTGGCCGACCCAAACACCTGCGCTGCAAAAACTTGGACTATCGGGTAGCGAACACGAAAAATTAGTTGAGCAAATTCGCCAACTGGTGCCGATTAAACGGATGGGAACGCCTACTGAGCTGGCACATGCAGCCGTTTTTCTAGCCTCAGATGAGTCCAGTTTTGTCGTCGGAACAGAATTGCGGGTCGATGGTGGGGTCAGTAGCTTATAAATGTATTAGCCCGCGGCTCAACATAGTGTTTTCAATATACGTTGTTTTCAATATAAATAAGGGAAAGAGGGGGAACCGCGATACACCGACGCAATAAGAGCAGCAATACTCAGTCGGTTTCCGATAGATTTATCATCTGAATCGGGTTGGCCGGAGCGAAAAACCAACCCGATTAATGCGCTAAGAGACATGTAAAAAGCGATCTAACTGCCTGCGTAACTGGTCATTCTCTTTCTTTAAGTGTTCAATCTGATCCAGTAAAGTCAGCGCCATTGCAACACCAGACCAGTCTAGGTCCAGCTCATTTTGTAGCCGCTGAGCGCGTTGCAGACAATGTAATGCATCAGCATCAAAAATCCACCATGTAGCGCCAGAGTCTAGTGGCACGATAACCCCCAGCCCGACCACCTCAACAAGCTCATCTTCTAATATCCCCGTGGACTGGCATAACTCAGTCACGGTGTAAGTGATTTCTACTTCAGCCATAATCTGTTACTCCCATCCAGTCCGTGGGTTGAATGATACTTGCTCGGACAGTTGCCCCCAGAGTTCACGCGTTTTCTCATCCGGCTTCGGCGGCATCACAATTTTAAGAATTGCGTACAGATCGCCGGTTCCTTTTTTGCTGACCAGCCCTTTGCCTTTGATGCGTAATTTCTGACCACTTTGGCTACCTGCCGGAATGGTTAAGGTGATTTTCCCGCTCAGGGTTGGCATCTCGATACTGCCCCCTAACGCCGCTTCCCACGGGGCTAACGGCACCACTAATTGCAAATTCGACCCATCAACATCAAATAGTGGGTGCGGTGCAATGCGGATAATCAAGAACAGATCGCCATTGGCTCCACCACCCAATCCCGGAGCACCCTGCCCTTTGAGCCGAATACGTTCGCCATCCCCCACTCCGGCTGGAATTTTCACTTTGAGGGTCTTGGCTGTTTCGGCCCCTGGACGGCCTGCTGCGTCGTAACTCGGTATCTTGTAAGAGATTGAACGAGTCTGCTCGGTTAGCGTTTCTTCTAAAAAGATTGGCAGTTCCATCTCAAGATCCTGCCCGCGAACACCACGAGATTGTCGAGTTGAATGATTCGCAGCCGATCCACGGTTGGCAAAGAAGGATTCAAAGAAATCTGAGAAGTCGTGAGTATCGCCACTCGCACTGTGCCACTGCTGGCCACCGGGGTTATAAGCGGCTTGTTGCTGAGAAAAACGAGGGTCGTTACGATGCAGTCTGAGCTCATCATATTCTGCACGCCGCTCGGTATCTTTCAATACTTCATAAGCCTCGGCAACTTCCTTAAACTTGTTTTCGGCATCAACTTCCGAGCTGACATCTGGGTGATATTTACGTGCCAAGCGGCGATAAGCCGTCTTGATTTCTTTCAAAGAGGCGGTTGGCTCCACGTCCATAACGGCATAGTAATCTTTAAATTCCATGCGGCAATATCCTTAATTTCAATGTGCTATAAGGTATAAGATATCCCCATTTGTCTTATATAAAACCCATTTATACCTATTTCTCTTTTTGCGCGTCGTAAGCTGCACAAACCTAACTGTAAACTATAGCGGTAACTGCCTCTTTATGAGGGACATATTCATTACTTTCGCTACTACTATTACAGTGTTACAAATCATACAATTGATCAGTCGACTTATTCGCGGCAGGCATTACTCTCTTCTGATTGATTTGTTTTACCGAGGAACGCACCACCAGCTTCCCCTGCAATAAAGTATTGCTGAATGGCGCATCAGGGCGTAATAAACGCCGCTGCAATAGCTGAATAGCTTCCGCACCTAACTCATCACGGGGAACATGCACGGCTGTCAGTGGAACATCATGAATTTCTGCCAGATTAAAACCATCCATACTCATCACTGATACCCTATCAGGTACGTTAATATTCAATTTATTCAATGCGTTTACTGCACCGACTGCCATATAATCGCCACCGGCTAAAATCGCCGTGGGTAACAGGTTTTTATCCTCGCAAGCCGTGAAGAATTGGGTGATTGCCTGTTCTGACTCTTCAGCGCCAAAGGTATTAGTGATGGCCAGATGTTGGCTATCATCAAAACTCATATTATGGCTAGCAAATGCCTCTTTAATCCCCACCACCCGCAGTTCCATAGTGTTACGACGCAGGCACTGTAAGGTCAAAATCCGCCGATGCCCTTGCTGAATCAGGTAGTTGGCAGAAAACTCACCGATCAACTGATGGTCGGGCGAAACGCTATCTAATGACATCTCATTATCACGGCAATTGATTAATACCGATGGCTTATTCACTCCAGCGGCTAACGCATGGATTCGTGGATCATCAATGCCCACAATGATCGCAGCCTCAGTTTGCGGATTAGTTATTTTTTCTAAAAACAGTGCGATATCACTGTGAGTTTCCGACAAACCGCAGTACCGAACCATCACTTCATGTTGGCTCACTGCCTGCGTAATCCCTTGTATTACCTTGTAATAAAAAATATCGGTTCGTACATCAAAAGCCCTATGGGGAGCGAACACCATAATGTTATTTAGCATCAACCGCCCGCGGGATAAGTTCTGCAAAATCCCCTGCGCCTGTGCATAAGCCATAACTTGCTGTTTGGCTTTCACGCTGGTATTCGCTTTACCCGCTAAAACGCGTGAAACAGTGCTAATTGAAAGACCGGTTTGATTGGCTATTTCTTGTATTTTTAGCTTTCCATTCATTTTGTGATCTCTCTCAAATTAGCAAATGAAAAAATTTTCATTGTTACTGAATGGCCTATTCAGACGGTTTCTGAATATAAATGATGAAATATTATCCGCCTTATGAAAATTTTTTCAAAAAAACGCGTATTAAAGCCAATTTAAGCTAGTTACCTTGTTTTGGTAAACCAATTTTAAAAACTTATCAGTCCAGTTAATGTAGATTAAAATATAAAAATTAAATAATTTCAATTAGTTGATATTTTTATAGCCGTTTTATTGTGAAGGGAGTCACATTAAAACTCAGCGTAATCTTAATAACTGAAAATAGATCATACCAAAACAATATGTTAGTCCGTTTAATTTGTTACCGACTAACACCAGGAGGCTTGGATGAGTGTTGAGATTAATCAATCGGCTAAAGTTGTCGGGCGACGCAAAATAAAATCATTACGTTGGTGGATGCTGGCGCTATTTTTACTTGGGGTGACCGTTAACTATATTACCCGCAACTCACTGGGTATTCTGGCTCCTGAGCTAAAAACCAGCCTCAACATGACCACCGAGCAATATTCATGGATTGTTGCCTCCTTTCAGCTAGCTTACACCGTGTTCCAACCCCTCTGTGGCTGGTTGATCGATGTCATTGGCTTAAAAATGGGGTTCCTGATTTGTGCCAGTATTTGGGCTGTGGTGTGCATGATGCACGCCGGAGCGGGCACCTGGTTCCAATTAGCGGTATTGCGCTTCTTTATGGGGAGCGCCGAAGCCGCCGCAACCCCCGCTAACGCCAAAGCGATTTCTGACTGGTTCCCGAAAAAAGAACGGCCAATAGCTGCTGGCTGGGCAGGGGTCGGCTTCTCTATCGGTGCCATGCTGGCCCCACCGATTATCGTACTTGCACATGTGGCCCTCGGCTGGCAAGGGGCATTTTTATTCTCCGGCGCGCTGGCGATGATTTGGGTTCTGCTGTGGTGGCGTTTTTATCACTCTCCGGATACTCACCCTAATCTGAGTAAAGAGGAGTTTGAACTAATTCATCAGGACAATGAGCCAGTATTGCCACGGCTACCGTTCCTTAAATCATTAGCTATTCTCAGTAAAAACAAGAAATTCTACGGCATTGCTATTCCTGCATTTCTGGCGGAACCCGCCTGGGCGGTGTTTAGCTTCTGGGTTCCTCTCTATTTAGCGACCGAACGCGGCATGGACTTAAAACAAATCGCCATGTTTGCCTGGTTGCCCTTCCTGGCGGCGGATATCGGCAGCGTTGCCAGTGGCTACTTAACCAAACTTTATCAAAAATGGTTTGGTTGCAGCCGCACCAACTCGGTGGTGGCCAGTTCAGTCACCGGTGCCTTTATGATGGTTTCACTCGCGTTCGTCGCCATCACCCAAAACCCTTATCTGGCTATTGCCCTTATCTCTATTGGTGGCTTCGGACATCAGGTTATCTCTTGCATGTTAAGTGCATTAGTCGTTGATTCATTTGATAAAAATCAGGTAGCAACCGTCAATGGACTACGCGGTTCCTCCGCCTGGATTGCCAGCTTCCTGTTTACTTTATTAATTGGTGCCGTGTCCGACACCATCGGCTTTAACCCGCTGTTTATCGCGATGGGCTTCTTCGATTTGATTGGTGCTGTATTCCTGATTGCCCTGTTCGCTGAACGCCGTAACAAGTCCCAACCAGCGACTTAATGCTATTAACCCGGCGACAGTACACTGGTGCTGTTGCCAGAACAAAAGATGAGCTGTGATGAAAACATTAAAAAACTGGAAGTTAATCAATAAATACCCCGACCATTTGGAACTGCTGGTCGATGACCGACATATATTTTGTCTATATGTATTAGAGCCAAACCTCTGCCGGGTATTGATTAAAAAAGAGGGTAAGCTGGCACTGAACCGCACCTGGAGCATCGCACCAGAGGGTGATGTTCCGTGGTCTGGCCGTGATCGCCTGAGTTTGGCTGGCTTCTCTGTGCCGGGTTATCAACTAGAGCAGCACGAAAGCCGGTTGATAGTGACCACTAACAGTCTGCGAGTCACCATTCACCAGCCGTTATATTTAGAATGGGAATATAAAAATCAGCAAGGCGAATGGCAACCACTGGCAGCGGATAGACCAACCAGTGCTTATCTACTCAGCCCGCAAGGAGAAGCGATTGCTCACTATCAGCGCCGTTATCCCAATGAGCAATACTATGGATTAGGTGAAAAAGCCGGCGATCTTAACCGCGCTGGCCGTCGCTTTGAAATGCGTAATTTAGATGCGATGGGCTATAACGCCGCCAGCACCGATCCACTTTACAAGCATATTCCGTTTACCATCACCCGCCGTAATGATGTCAGTTTTGGCCTGTTTTATGACAATCTCAGCAGTTGCTGGTTAGACCTGGGCAATGAGATCGATAACTACCATCTGGCCTATCGCCGCTATCAGGCCGAAGCTGGCGATCTCGATTACTATATGTTCCTCGGCCCGAAAGTGCTGGATGTCACCAAAACCTTTGTTCGCCTGACCGGAAAAACCCAATTTGGCCCCAAATGGAGCCTCGGTTACAGCGGTTCCACCATGCATTACACCGATGCTCCTGATGCGCAGGTACAACTGCAAAAGTTCATTACTTTATGCCAACAGCATGATATTCCATGTGATTCGTTCCAGCTTTCGTCTGGTTATACCTCGATCAACAATAAGCGTTATGTCTTTAACTGGAACTACGACAAGGTGCCGCAGCCGAAAGTGATGAGTCAGGCATTCCTGCAAGCCGGTATCAAGTTGGCCGCCAATATCAAACCTTGTCTATTGCAAGACCACCCTAAGTATCAAGAAGTTGCCAAGCGCGAACTCTTTATCCGCGATGGTGAAAGCGGGCTACCCGAACGCTCTTCATTCTGGGATGACGAAGGCTCTCACCTTGATTTTACCAACCCGGACACCGTGGATTGGTGGCAGGAGAATGTCACCAAACAATTGCTGGAAATGGGGATTGGTTCAACCTGGAATGACAATAACGAATATGAAGTGTGGGATGGCGAAGCGCGTTGTCATGGGTTTGGTGAATCCATTGCCATCAAACACATCAGACCGGTGATGCCTTTGCTGATGATGCGCGCCTCAATGGAAGCTCAACAGGCATTCGCACCAGAAATACGCCCATATCTGATATCTCGTTCCGGTTGTGCCGGAATGCAGCGCTACGCCCAAACCTGGAGTGGCGATAACCGCACCAGTTGGCAAACCTTGCGCTATAACATCCGCATGGGGCTGGGCATGAGCCTGTCTGGGTTATACAACTTGGGTCATGATGTCGGTGGTTTTTCCGGAGATAAACCTGAAGCCGAGCTGTTTATTCGCTGGGTACAAAACGGCGTAATGCATCCACGCTTTACCATCCACTCATGGAATGACGATAACACCGTCAATGAGCCGTGGATGTATCCGGCTGCCACTCCGATGATCCGCGATGCGATGGCGCTGCGCTATCGTCTGCTGCCCTATTTTTATACACTGCAATGGCAGGCTAGCCATGACGATGAACCGATGTTACGCCCAACATTCCTCGATCATGAGCATGATAGCAACACGTTTAAAGAAAATGATGACTTTATGTTAGGTCGTGACTTACTGGTCGCCAGTGTGGTGGAGTCTGGGCAACGTCTACGTGAGGTTTACTTACCAGATAATCACGTCGGCTGGTACTGCTTCCACACCGGGCAGTGGTACAGCGGTGGGCAGACAATCACCTTAGATGCGCCGCTGGAGCGGTTGCCTCTGCTGGTGCGCGCGGGTGCGGCACTACCACTGTCACGCCGTATCGCTTTCGTGAATGCAGAGCAAGATACCCAACGCGAACTGGCGCTTTATCCCACCAAAGGAGGCGGCCAATCCAGCGGGATGCTATTTGAAGATGATGGTGAGAGCCACCGTTGGCAGCAAGGGGGCGCATTGTGGTTGAGCTGGCAAGTGACGACCGATAATCACCGCATTGATATCACTTTTGAACGCACGGGAAGCTATCAACCCGCATGGCATGAGTTGGCGATTAACTTGCCACAACATGAACATCGCGAGTTATACATCAATGGCGTTGCCAGTGATAAATTGCAGATAAATCAAATTAGTTAATGCAATGAGCGGTGACCAAATGTAGCGTCAATAATCCAGAGCGGGTGCAATTCCTGAACCCGCTTATTTTTCACATGGTTTATTTTCACATGATAATACTGACGATTTAGCGCAAGAGTTTTAATGCGCCTGTTAATGAACGCACCCACTTCTCCGGCCCAACCAATCCCAAACCATCGAGTTGTTCATCAGCCAGGGAACGTAGCGGAAATACCGCTTCATAAGCCTGAAAACTGTGCATCGAGCGTGCAAATGCAGGGAAAGGCACAATCGCCCGCTCATGAGTGGCCGCTAAAGCTTTCAGCAATACGTCTCTCATCTGCGCAGCATTCGCCTGCAAAATAGGTACTGGTAATTTTGAGCTAACATCAATTTCATTACCCCCCGAGTCAGACAATACCGTCCCCGCTAATTGCGGAAATTTTGCTGCTAAACCAATCCCTACAGCACTGCTGGTATTGGCAATTAAGCCAACAGGAAGCTCAGGATTAACGATAATTGCAATCCGTATTTGTTCTGCCATAGCCATACCCTTTTGCTATAAATAATGTGCAAAAGATCATATCCCGCCCTTGACGGTAAGTGCTTTCTTTTATCAGCATCATTCCGCTAGTATAGGTAAAACATACCCAGAATAAATGTGTGATGGCCGTGCTTATCATTAACTGACTTAAAATGGTCTGCATCCACCAGCATCAAATTACCTGATTTTTGGGTTAAATATTCCATACGTCTGCTTCGACAAACTTCAGAACGGCGATGAACTGGTGCTCAGTGAATCGGATCTTACGCATGGCACTCTCCTCCGGGAACATATTCTGTATGTCGGAGAACGCTAAAAGTGAATGGTTCTTTTTAGCGGGATACTTACAGATACAGCGGGTATCATCACCAGCTTTCAGGGGTAAAGTTAAGCAGTGCTATTACGGGATCTTGCATCGCTGTTTTCGGTACACTTCGTGGATCATGTCCAGCATATCAGCCAATGACTGTGTTATCGGGGCCGCTCTCACCTGGATCAAACTCCCTGCGGCCGATAAGTAGTGTAGGCGCTTCTGACGCAGCCTACACTATTGACGTTGTCCGCCGCCAGCAGACCAGGAACCCGGTGACCTGTAGAGGATTACGCATCTGCGGCGAAATGGGGGATACCTGCTAGCCCTTTTTTAACATTAACGCAGGATCAGAGGTTTCATGCAGACGCTGCCAGAGCAGTCCGCTGTCCGTGAGACTGAACACGGCCGTAGAATGTCGCAAGGTGGCGAGCTGCCCCGGCAGAATTTGCTTCTCGCTGTAGCTGATGACCGCGCCTTCAGACCATTTAGCCACAGTTTCAATATTGCTTAATTCAATTTTCAGCCCTTTTTTTTCCGCTTTTTGCCCTTGAAAAAAGTGGCTCAGCGCGGCGAAATCCAGCTTGCCACCGCCGACCGTGACCATAGAAAACGTTGGGGAAAAGTGTGCCAGCAAGGCCTGTACGTCTCCTTCCCCTTTCCCCAGCCAGTTCTCAATGGCGACATGGGCGGTAATGACTTCGTTAACGAACGGGTTCATCTTTATTCCTCTTGAGCGTTGAGTTGACGCACGATGGCGCGATTATTGAGACGCAGACACAGTGCGGCGGGTATCAGCGTACTGGCGGCGGCGAGGTAAAAACAGCTCGCGTAAGCACTGGCGGCGGGCTGCATCTCCAACAATTTATTGAGCAGCAGACTCATGATAGCGACCCCCAAACAAAAACTTAACTGGCGATTGATGTTCCACAGCGCGCTGGCCTGTGCGAGTTGCGTATTGTCCACCACCAAAAATGCGCTGCTCTGAGCAGTACTGCTGCATAAACTGCCGCCAAAACCTATCATCGCAAAGGCTGTCAGCAATAAAGAAAACTGCTCCGCACTGTGAATCCGTGCCAGTAGCAATATCCCCAATCCCTGTAGCAGGCAGCCCGCAATCAGCAGCGGACGCGGGCCAAAGCGGTTGAACTGTTTACCGGTAAAGGTGATAGCCAGCAGAGATGCAATCGACCACGGGATCATCAGGCTAACTCAGGAGGGCCGGACTGAGTTAAATACCCGATTTAATGGCCTTATCTTCTTTAGTCATCGTAGGCATTATTATCTAATGAATACACTATAACAAACTAGTGACCCTTCCCTATTTGAGGGTTTGAGAGGGTTAATTTTTCTTTTCAAAAAACAGTGTCACTTTGGCGACTTCGACTCCAAATTTGCGCAATGATGTCTGGTTAAACAGATGTGTCTCGTCCTGACGATATAACCAATCATCAAAATGCAGTTTTATTTTACCGTTATCTGTTTTCACTTCCATATCATAGCGCCAGTTGAAAGCATTACCTGCGGTATAACCATGCGCCACGCCAATGATATCGCCTGCTGTCCCCTGATAACTGCCATCATCGTTTCTGATAATGCGCCAGATGCGGGTCTGATGCTCGCCATCGTCAAACACAAACTTCTCGTTTAACGTCAAGGTGTCACCCACAACACTCCCCTGAATCACAACGTCAAAACGGCGGACCTGCTTATTCTGATAATTCTGTAACATTCCCCAGGCGCGGGTTTCACCGCTGAAGTAGCCGAACAAATCAAAAGCAGGTTTATTGTATTGATAGTCATTGATATCGGCACTGCATCCAGACAGTACAAGCAGGAAAGCCAATAACAGGCTTTTGATATTCATCAGATACCTCCAATCAATTGTTGCCGCAAGGTAGGGTATTGTGTCGCAGGAGACAGCCAGATCGCGAGAAAAGCATCTCGGAAAGCATGGTCGAAACGGCCACCAATCGGCCTGATATATGGGTTCGATGGTGAGCGATAATAGAATTGACCGCCAGTATCATCACCGACAAAAGTGAGTTGGCTGCCAGAGGTTACCGCAGGCCATATAGTGGCTATCTGCTTGAGCCAGCGCTGCTGTTGGGCAGCAGGCACGCTGATGTCCATTGCTTGCCATTGTTCTTGCGTGGCGTTTACTAACTCTTCTATAGTGATAGAACGCTGATAGTTAATACTCAGTGCCTGCGGCCACTCGCCATCCTCATAGCGTCCAGTCGGCGTTCGTAATACCGAAAAATAAATATCAAATGGCCCCCAGCGCAATGTTGCACTGCCTATTGTCGGCCATGTAGCCCAATCGCCAGCCTGTGCTGCAATACTGCTCAGACAAAGAAACAAAGTTAATAGCAGCTTCATTCAATTCTCCTACGTAGTATTGGCCAACTGACCACCGGCAGATAAATAGCCCAACCTAAAGATAAGGTCAGGATCATTATTTCCGGTGCAATTTGCGGTGTCATCGCGTTAAGTTTCCAGCCGATGATATAAGCTAGCGGGCCGGCTACCGCACCTAACAACACCACTGTTTTCACATTCGGCCTAATCCGTCTCAGCAACCAATACAGCCAACTACTGAAAGTGAGCCACAATGCCCACATCCATAGCGGGACACCTGTCTGCCCGGTAAACTTAAATATGTAGAGATAGCACCAGAGCGCATCCATAGTAATACCCAGCAGCGCGGCTGATAGCACCCATATACGCTGTCGTGGTGGCGTCAATATCAGTGCCAGTACGGCTCCTGGCAACAGAAAAGGCATTGCTTGTTCACGCCAAATAATCGCCAGCGTCCAGTAGGCATCGAAACCAAGCGTGATCAACCAAAACCCGATGCCCATTTTCATCGACGTTCAGCACTCAGTTGCACGGTACTGATGGATCGCGCCAGAAAACCGGCTTCGCAATAGCATAAGTAAAATCGCCACTGGCGCTGAAAACGCTCGTCAAATCCCTGATGGTGTAATAAAGGCCAGTTCAGTTCAAAACGCTCACGCCATTCTTGCAACGTACGGGCGTAGTCACGGCCAATATCAAATAAATCACACATAACCAAATCACTGTGACGTGTGAGGGTATCGCACAGCGCGGTGATGGAAGGCAAAAAGCCCCCTGGGAAGACGTAACGCTGTATGAAATCCACATTGCTGCTGTATTGCTGATAACGCTGGTCGGTAATGGTGATCGCCTGTAACACCATTTTGCCTTTAGGTTTGAGTAACTGCTGACAACGCTTTATAAATAGCGGTAAAAAACGTTTGCCCACAGCTTCGATCATTTCGACCGAGACCAGTTTGTCATATTGCCCATTCAGTTCACGGTAATCCTCAAACAGCAAAGTCACACGATCCTCTAGCCCAGCCTGCTGAATACGCTGCTGGGCATATTGGTATTGTTCCTGCGAAATAGTCGTGGTGGTGACACAGCAGCCATACTCCCGCGCCGCAAACTCAGCCAATGCTCCCCACCCGGTGCCAATCTCCAACAGATGGTCTTCCGGTTGCAAATCCAATTGTTGGCATAAGCGACGCATTTTAGCCTGTTGCGCCTGTTCCAGCGTCATCTCCATTTCGCTGTACAGGGCACTGGAGTAAAGCATTTCACTGTCGAGAAACTGCTGATAGAAGCAGTTACCCAGATCATAATGTGCAGCAATATTACGTCGAGCCTGCCGCCGACTATTATCGCGTAGCAGATGTACCAACCGATGCCAAGGGGCGGTCAGCCAGCTTAGACGAGCCTCCAGTTTGTCGACCAATTGCACGTTACTGGCCAGTAATTGGAGCAGACAGGTCAAGTCAGGACTATTCCAATAACCATCAATGTAGCTTTCTCCGCCAGCAATGCTTCCTCCCAACAGTATTCGGCGGTAAACGCGTGGGTCATAAACGTCGATTTCAGCCTGTAGTGGTGCCTGCATATCACCAAACTGGATTTCACCGACACCGGCCTCACGCAACAATAAGCCCCCCCCTTGCAACTTTTGTAACAAAGTAAAAATAATACGGCGTGCGCCTTTATTGTGACCAGAAAAAGACGCACTGTCGTTTAGCGAGTATTCTGAGGAACTCATCGTTCATCCTTGCCGCCGCTGGCGGGGTGAGGGTAAATGGGAGTACGTTTTAGCCATAACTTCAGTGCTTGCCAATAAATGGTCGCAGCCGTTTTCAGTGTCATCAGGGGCAGGTTCCATAATTGTCGGCGCAAAGTTACCCGCGTCAGAGGGTGCCGATAGAGCAGCAATGTCGCGTCGAACTCGCGGCTAACTCGGTGATTTTCGATATGAATACGCAGCCGCTGTGCGGGAGCCGAGAGACGCCAGTGGTAGGTCATGTCCATCGGGTTAAACGGGGATACATGAAAGACCTTGTCGACAGTCGAGATACCCTCGGGATTCACAGCGTAGGTATGTCGTTCATTCCACGGGGTATTACGGACTTCGGCCAATAACCAACACAGTTTGTCATCTTCATTATACAAATAGTAAAAGTTAACTGGATTGAAGTAACAACCGAGATAGCGTAACTGACACAGCAACATGACGCGGCCATTCAGCCTTTCGCCGGTCAATTGTGCGATACGCTCCTGCGCTTTGTGTTTAATATCGCCGCCTCCCAGATAATCACCACGATAAAACGCGGCTGGGGCAAAACGCTCTAATGCAATGCCCACCGCGGGCAATTGCGTCAGTTCATCAAGATCAATCAGCGGCATAAAAATTTGGTAATCAAAGCTGTGTTGGACTGGGCTGAAGCGGCGATGGCGCACATGTCCAACATAAAGGGCGCTATTCATGTGGCGCTCTCCTGCAACAAAACCTGCGTGATATCCAGCGCACTGCGCACCCCATCCTCGTGGAATCCGTTATACCAATAAGCCCCGCAGAACCAAGTATTGTGCTGCCCGTTGATCAGCGAACGCTGCTGTTGTGCCAGTGCCGTCGTCTGATTGAATACCGGGTGGTGGTAACCGAACTGGCGCAGAATAAGCGCAGGTTCAATCGGTTGCTGCGGGTTGAGTGTGACGCAGAAAGTGTGTGGCGCATCCAAGCCTTGCAGAATATTCATGTTGTACGTCACGCTGGCGAGCTGGCTCTCAGCATGATCCTCGCGGGCAGGTAAGCGATAATTCCAACTGGCCCAGGCTCGGCGCTGGCGTGGCAGCAGACGAATATCGGTATGCAGGATGACTTCATTCGCCTGATAACCCAACTGGGATAAAACACGTTGCTCCTGCACGCTGGCATCGGCCAGAAGGCGCAGTGCCTGATCGGCATGACAGGCAAAAATCACCTGATCAAAATGTTGCTGCCCCAAGGGACTATGAACTATTACACCTTGTGCATGACGTTCAACCCGCTGGACGGGCATATTCAGGTGTAGCGTCAAGCAGTCTGCCAACGCGGCCAGTATACGGCGTACATATTCACGTGAACCGCCTGGCACGACAAACCATTGTGGGCGGTTGGTGATGTCTAACAGGCCGTGATGATCGAAAAAACGTAAAAACAGTGCTAACGGAAACTGTCGCATGTCTGTCATTGAAGAAGACCAGATAGCGGCCCCCATTGGTAACAAATAATGCTGGGCAAAATAGTTGGAAAAACTTTCCAGTTGTAGAAAGTCGTCCACAGTTTGAGTCGCAATATCCCCCCCTGCCAGGTTCTTCTTACATTGGCGATTGAAACGCATAATCTCAAACAGGAGGCGATAGAAACGCGGATTCAGCAGGTTACGGCGTTGGGCAAACAGAGTGTTGAGCGTGTGACCATTGTATTCCAGTCCGCTACGCGGGTGTGTAACCGAGAAACTCATCTCCGTCGGTTGGCCACTGATGCCCAGCTCGGCCAACAGAGCAATAAAGTGCGGATAGGTCCGTTCGTTATAAACGATAAATCCGGTATCGATAGCATAACTGCGCCCTTCCAGCGTGACGTCCACGGTCGCAGTATGTCCACCGGGATAATCATTGGCTTCAAACAGTGTAATCTGATGTTTTTCGGCTAACTTCCAGGCACATGTCAACCCAGAAATACCGCTACCGATAATAGCGATTTTCATTGAATTACCTCACCAAACGCTTGGCAAGCCAGCGTTGTAGAGCCTGTGGAAGTAGGCCAGCCAGCCGTAACAGTGCTGCGAACAATGGCGGAAAAGCAATTTCGGCGGCCCCTTTTTCCAGGCCACGACGAATATAGTGTGAAGCCTGCTTGGGGGTGATTATCATCGGCATAATAAAATCGTTGCGGTCGGTAAGTGGAGTGGCAACAAAACCGGGTAATATCAGCGAAATATGAATATCGTGTTTTGCCAAATCCACGGTCAGGCTGCGGGCAAAATAGGCGAGTGCCGCTTTTGAAGCACCGTAGGCTTCTGCGCGTGATAAGGGGATCAAGCTGGCCGTCGATCCCACCAGTGCAATCCTGCTCCCTGCTGACAGTTGTGGTAACAGAGCATCTAAGCAATTGATCGGCCCAAGGAAATTAGTGTTAAGCACACGCGCAACACACTCTGCGTCCACGACACCGTTATCAAGATATTCACAGGTCCCCGCACACAAAATCACCAAGTCGGCGGAGCATTGCGCCAATGCTTTACGCGTGGCAGATAAATCGGTGATGTCAAAATGGCGCGCCTGAATAGCAGGATAATGTGCACCAAGTGCTATCAGCCGGGCTTCATCGCGCCCACAGGCGGTCACCTGCCAGCCGTCTGCGGCATAATCGAGCGCCAGTTGCTGCCCAATACCGGAACTGGCTCCAGTAATTACCACATGTTTCATGCTTGTAGCCTCTTCTTCAACTTGAGAACAATCCCGCCGAGTAGCGGTATGTGTTCATAAAGCATGGCACCCAGATCGTAGTAGTCGCGCTGATAGATGATCCGCTGTTCGGCAAAGCGCAACTGGCTGATGCCTTCCAAACTGAGCAGGCAGCCACGCCGCAGACGTGGATGAGCATAAGACATCTGCCAGCACACTGACGCTTGTTGGTCATGGTGTTGAATATCCGTGAGGGTAAAACAGCAAGCGCTTAAGTTACTGAGTAACCGCTGAAAATAGGCATCAAGTGAGCTCAATCCCTGATGTTCTCCAACAGGATCGATAAAGCGGATATCGCGATGATAAACATCGGCAAGGTCAACCAGCCGCGTTGTATCCAGCGTGGTATAAAATTGTGAAAAACGTGCCAGCAGCGCTTCAGCGTTACTCATGACGGTGCTCCGAAGCAAGGGTTAGCAGAGCATGGTTATCGATAAGCGTAATATCCAACCCAGCATCGCGCCAAGCTGCTAATTGCCGCCGCTTGGCAGTATTGAGTACGCCATCGGTGCAGAGAAAGTAGCGTTCGGCCTTAAACATCGCCAATTGCGGAGATTCCAGCGATCCCGGCAAAATATCGATATGCATATTGTTTTTCGCCAAAATGATAGCGGCCATCCATAATTCGGTGGGATCTGTGTTTCCCCACCCCAATAGCAATACATTTTCACCGGTTTTTTTGCGTGCACTGAGCATACAAAAAGTAGCGTATTCAATGATCACGCCATCCAACAGACGACGAAGCATGTGCAGCAAGTCATGGTCATGCTTAAGTTGTGAGCGTAGTGGCCGCAGAACATATTCAATCAGAGCCTGAGGTGGATATTCCCGCCCTAGCTCAAAGATACGGCTGCGTAGTTTATTTGGGGCGGGTGACTGGATCAGAGCAAGCAACTGCTGTTGTATCGTTGCCCAGTTAGTACTGTCGTCAGGCGCTGTGTCACCGTCGAGTAAGGGTCTGATCTGACTAACCGGTACGCCGCGCGCTATCCAGCCGAGAATAGTATGGATACGGGTAATATCGTCGTCATTGAACTGTCGATGACCGCCTTCAGTCCGTTGTGGTTTTAACAGACCATAGCGGCGTTGCCAGGCACGCAGCGTTACCGGATTAATACCACAAAGTTGGGCTACCTCACTGATACTGTATATCGCCATCCCGTTTACCTTGACTAAATACATTTAAATTAACAATAGCGGGTTAATCTAAAGTTGTACAATAAAAAACAATTTGTACAACTTTAGTGGTGAGATAAAGCGCTCATGATGTACGGTTCAGCAATAGTTCATGACGCGGCAATGACCGGCAGGTTTCACATTGATAGGGGCTGCAAGTAGAAGCCGTCAAAGCGTACCTGGAATAACATCATGCTAATACTCAAGCTGCTGCGCCAAGCCTTAACCGGCCACCCTACCACTGTTCCAGACTAGCCCGGAGAGGCTGAAATGTTTGTTGATAGCGCGCAGGCCAGCCAGCAGCACAGCCCCGATGAGGCGGTGATCGAATTTGCCGGGCGTGTAGAACGGATGGCGCAGGAGTATCACTTTGGGTTGAGAGATCAGCCGTCGATTCATAGCAAAAATGTACACTATGTACGAGCAACCATTGTTGGGTTTCAGCCAGCAAGATATTGCCATTGTGGAAACTGCTTTACTTGATACATATAGAGATAAACTTTAATCCAGCCAGGGAGATATATGTCAATAAATCACAAAAACAAGAAATATCTTACATTTGAATTTTCCCACACAGTTATAAATCACATTAATATGTTGAATGTAAATTACGACTTAATATAAATTAAGCGCGAGATTTATGGTGCGCAAAGTGATTTTTTTACAGGAACGTAAAAGAGGGCCATATGGAAAGAAATGTATCTCCGGGATATTGCATCGTACAACAATCAGGTGCACTGAATTTTCAAGCCAGTTTGCTATTCAATAATACCGGTAGTGAAGCTGCCCAATATTTTATGGCGCTAAATGCCGATACACCGTGGCCGAAAGCGGGCCAGATGCTGATAATTGCCGATCCCCTCTCTTACAATCCGCCTTATGCACTGCAAATTATGAATCAAGCAAAGCAGCAAGTTAATCGTGCGATGGTGGATATGGATAACGATGAAGCCCATTTTCTGCAAAAAAACTATGGTACGATTGATGCGTTAACAAGTTATGGTGCCGGATTGGTCGGACTTGCATCAGATGCAAGTGAGAAGTATTTCGCTGAAATAAAAAGACAGATGAAGCAAATAGAATTACTTTATTAGCGCCAATATATGCTCCACGGAAAGCTCAATAGTCAGGTATTCTTACAAGAACGTAGAATGTTGCTAAACAGTCTAAATATTATCCTAACTAAATTATCTAAAGTCAGTTTAAATATTCCTGAACATTCAAACTTAAAACGTGCATTGAGATTATCAAGTAAATCAATAGTACATGAATGGAGTACGGTGGGTGTTGGTGCCATTAAAGGTTATTCCTCCACGATAGAACGAAGTGCCAAAATCGTTAAATGGATGAAGGTTGGCGGATGGGTTGCAATTGGTATTGGTGGATTAAATGTCACAAATAAAGTTTATGATGCGTGTACTACAGGACGAGAAGGTGAATGTTCAAAAGTAGCAGTAAAAGAATATACTAAATTTGGCTTGAGTACAGGGTTAGCTATCCGCGGTGGAATGATCGGCGCTAGTGCTATGGGGGCTGTTTGTGTAGCAGCAGGCATAATCACAGCACCCGCAGCAGGGGCTGGCGGCATTGCTTGCGCAATCGTCGGTTCGGCAATCGGTGGATGGATGGGCGGAGAAGTTGGTAATAGATTGGGTAATGCATTAGTTAACTAACTATATTAATGGTGCACTAATGACAATAACGATACAACATATTGCAATTATATTTTGCCTATTATTTATCCTGGAATGGTTGGTTTCGTTCATTTATTACAGTGTAAATAAGGAGAAATACAATGAAATAATATTATTATATAGAAGAGAAGGTCTTTTTATGCCAGCTCTTTGTAACTTTCTTACTTTCTCGGGTTTTTTAGGGAGCAATCAAGTTGTACTGTTTTTTCATTTCCTTTTAACTGCCAGTGAAAAAAGAATAAATGGGAAAGCACGTAAATATCTTTCACCCCAATGTTATGAATTTATCAAGCAACTGCCCAAAGAGCTTACAGGATGGATGAAGTACTATCTTTTTCTCAATATACTAGGGTTTATTGTTCTGGCAATTGGATTCATACTTATGTCAATCGACAAGCATATTAATACTCTTTAAAATCCAGCCATATCAGTTTGAAAATAGATACGGCTGAACCTCTTTCTTGAGTCAGTACACCCGATCATCCCAGATACTGTAACCGGATGTTCCCGCAATATGATGCTGGCAAGTGATATCGCGATATTGTACTGATACCACTTCTTCCGGTTGACCATTATCATGGTTAATGGCGTGAGGATAATTAACGTTTAATCCAACCAGCGTTGCCCCCTGCAAGCTGACAGAATAATATTTTTCCTGACTGCCAGATTGTGAAGTGCGATAAAAATCAAACACCAGATCAACAGTTTCATTATCCGTTATTGCAATCATCAACAAAGGTGATGACTTATCTAGCGGTTTAATAAAGTTAATTGGTTGATGGTTGACATTTTGCGACCGGGTAATTGAGTGGTTAAGTTGTAGGATAAATATCTGGTTTTCATGCCCATTCTGATATTTATTACCTATAGATGCAAGGGTTGAGCACCCTTGCGAAATTAACCCCTGCTTCTCACCTTTTAAAGTCAAATAAATTAGATTAGCCATCCTTTCTCCTTGGGTATATATCCACTATTTCTACTGAATATTACCATCAGCTTTGTTAAAAAAATAACAACTGTAATTGCACTCAGCACAACTCCGAATCAATTTGACTACATATATCGCCGTTCTATTAATCAGATAACACTACCGTACCCGGTCTTACTATTGTGCTCTCCCTTGATTGTACAATGTTAAAACGTTGATTGGGTAATATAATTGGAGGAGGTGTGAAATATCCATTTGGCTGCCGTAAGTTGCCATCCAGAGCCTGCTGCCGGATTTTCCAGATTTTATATTCGCGTTTATAATCAGATAGCTTGGCTTCATATGCCAGTTTCATTTCTGATGCAAAATCATAAAACGGTTTCATCACCTGTTTATTAATGGTTGTTTTTCCCTCGCCTGATTCAGCGACAGTGAGTAGGTAGAGAGAGCACTGCTCCGGCATATTTGTGTGGGGCCAAATAACCTCAACAAGAGGCTGGCAAGCGAGCGATGCAGCAGCAAGCACAACATTACTGATTAGCTGAACCGGAATTTGCGTGTTGTCATGTAATGCCCGAATCACATTTCTCAATATAGGTGGAAAGTCCTGAACTGGGTAAGAAGGGGGTTGGGAGGACAGCCATGTGGGGGGATTAAGTCCTGATTATATATTTTAGGAGGCAGGTTCATGTTCTTTTTTCGCCTTCGTCATTCTGGGTAAATGCCAGTTAGTTTGGACAGCATAAAATATGCCTCTTGGCAGAAGGAAGAACTAACCCTGTCAGCGTGTCAACGCCAAGGGTTTTGACCGGACAGTGTAGACGTAAATAACTGAAGGCGCGGTACTGTGCCATGCTGACACAGTGAGTTCCAGCATGGCGTCAGCGCTTCACCAGAGTAACTATCGACGCAGTTCTCCTGAACGTTACCGGGTGTATCACCCACTGGCGCACCGACGAGATAACCCGAGGAACGACTCAATAAAACCCCATGTTTTACGGCGATATTGAGATCCCCATCATGCTGCAGACTGCCTCAACGGCACGCCTTCGATTATGGTATAACCAGTTGTTTATTCTGGCTAATATTGGCACTAATTAACGTGTAAGCCGCTCTTTTTGACAAAAGAAAGAGGATTAAATCCGGTATTAATTTCAGGCCACTTTATCTGTTGATCACTGGATAAATAACTAAAGGGGATCTATTCTTCTCTATATATAGTTGGAGCACATCTCAATGAGATATAGAGTGAGTGCCATAGGGATTAATTTTACTTTTGGACTGTTCTTACTGTTGTGCCTGCCGTTACCCTCTGTCGCGGCAACCCCGTTATTACCCCCTGCTTCGCGTGTGTCGGATACATTAATCAATACAGTTCCTTATACTCTGGCATCCGGTGAAACCGTATTTACACTGGCTAAAAAATATCATCTCACGCTGGATCAACTGAAAAAAATTAAAACCAATTCCGATCATTTTCAAAACCGTTCACTCAACTGGGCGCTGGGGATGAAATTGATATTCCTCGGACTGAATCATTATTTTTGAAAAGCCGTGACCTCCCTGATCCCCTTCCGTCCCGCCAATATGAAGAGAAACTGGCCCGTGGATTGCAACAAGGGGGAACCGTATTATCCGGTAACAACACAGGTAGTGCAGTGACCCGTATGGCGCACTCTGCTGTCGTGGGCGAGGTCAGCAACGCAACGCAACAGTGGCTGAATCAATTTGGCACGGCACGTGTCCAGTTGAATACTCATGATGATCTCAGTCTGAGGGGAAGTTCAGTTGAGGTGCTGGCTCCGTTACATGAAAGTGAAAAATCACTGTTGTTCAGCCAGTTAGGCGTTCGCAATCAAGACGGTCGTAATACCGTTAATATTGGGGTCGGTGTACGGACACGCCATAATGACTGGATGTACGGTACCAATACCTTTTTTGATAATGATATCACCGGCAATAATCGCCGTATGGGTGTCGGCGTTGAGGCTTGGACTGATTACCTGAAATTATCCGCCAACAGCTATTTCGGGCTTACCAGCTGGCACGCGTCCCGCGATGTTGCCGATTACAATGAGCGTCCGGCCAGCGGCTATGACCTCCGAACCGAGGCTTATTTCCCCGGTTATCCTCAGTTGGGCGGTAAACTCATGTATGAGAAGTACCGGGGAAATGAGGTTGCGTTGTTTGGTAAGGACAATCAGCAGAAAAATCCTCATGCGGTTACTGCGGGGATCAACTACACGCCAATCCCGTTGTTAACCGTGGGCACGGAGCGCCGCGCGGGTAAAGGCGGTAACAAAGGATCGAGTATCAACGCCCAATTGAGCTACCGTCTGGGGGAGTCATGGCAGTCACATCTCACTCCCTCAGCCGTTGCATCCCATCGAACACTGGCAGGCAGCCTTTATGATCGGGTTGAGCGTAATAACAATATTGTGCTCGATTACAAAAAACAGGCATTAATACACCTGACATTACCCGAGAAAATAACAGGAAGTGCGTTTGAAATCATCAACATTACTGCCCAGACAACAACCCAATATGGACTTAATCGCATCGACTGGGATACGACATCGTTGGTTGCTGCAGGTGGGGTTATATTGCTCACCGCACAAAAAATGACGATAAAACTCCCACCTTATCAATTAATAAGAGATAACAGCAATATATACACCTTGGGTGCAATAGCTTACGACAATCAGGGCAATGCCTCGAACCGAAGTACCACTCAAATAGTGGTCACGGAACAGAATATTAACGACGTTAATTCAACCACACAGGTCTCTCCCCCTGAAATACCTGCAGACGGCGTTGCTGTCAGTCAGATTACGGTTCGCCTCAACGATGAGAATAACCAACCGGTCCAGGGAATGAGTGCGCAACTGGCACTGAATTTACGGTTCACGCCAGATACGGTCTCGCCTGCCTATCCGCCCCACCTGACTCCCCTCACGGAGACCGCTCCGGGCGTTTATTCTTCCCGATTAATCGCAGGTTTCGCGACAGGGGACGCCATTATCGTTCCTTCGGTTGCTGAACAGTTTCTCACCGCCGTAAACCTGAAACTCACCGCCAATACGTATGCGGTAAGCCCAGATAACTCCTCTCTTAGCGTCACGCCAGACAACATTATTGCTGACGGTATACAAAGCAGCATCCTGACGTTCACTGCACAGGACAGTCAGCATAATCCGGTTAAGGGATTAACCGTTACGTTTGATGTCGCCGGGGTGAGCGGGGTCACTGTCAGTACGGTAACGGACAATAATGGTCGCTACAGCGCGCAACTGAGTGGGATATCGGCAGGCAGCGCAACGGTTGTCCCTGTTGTGAATGGCGGTGTCATTGCCGGCGTATCGGCAAATATCGTACTCATGGCCGATAACAATATTGCGGCTATTGATCTGGCCGTAACCACCGAGGGAGCGTTCGCTGATGGTATTGCCACCAACAGGGTTCAGGCGACAGTGACGGACAGGCATGGTGATCCTGTTTCGGCCGCGACAGTGGCGTTCGAGGCCAATAATGGTGCGATCATTACGCCTTCGGCTGTTACTGATGCCCTGGGTCGGGTAGTTGCGACACTGACCAATATGAATGTGGGCGTCACAACGGTGACGGCCAGTGCCCATGGACAACGTCAACAGATTGATACGTCTTTTGTTCTGGCAACACCGATCAGTTTAGTGGTTTACCGCAATGGGATGGAATTGACTGCTCCCCCGGTCGTTGACGATATCTTGCAGGCGGTGGCGAAATGTTCACCTATGCCGTGTAACGGAATACCGGTGAGTTTTCAGTGGGAAGTGGAATCTTCTGCGGGGTCGGGGATGTTCATTGCTATTCCGGGTGCCACATCCGAGACATTAAGCGTGACTAAAAGCGTACAGAAAAGGGCGCTTCGCGTGGCTGCGCATTAAGACCTGTTTTTATCATCATTCAGCGCGGTGTTTGAATGGGATCCCAATATTGACGTTGAGCACAGGAAGGGAAAAATGAAAAAGACGATAGCCTTACGAAAAGAGTCCCGGTTTGTCATCTCGGGTGTGTTGCTGAGTATGCTGATAGCAGGATCTGCTGGGTCGGCGGTCACCTCGACGCCAACGTCCACGGTAAAAGGGCGCGCCCCGACAGTCACTGAAAGTAACATTGTCTCTGACAATGTCAATGGTAATGGGCTGATCGATGTCGGTGATACATTAAGTGTGGGTACGCCCGGTGTGTTCAGCGATCTGGACGGCGATACGGCGACTCAGGAAACGTATCAATGGCAAGCCGGAGGGGTGGATATCCCCGGGGCAACCAATAATAGCTATGCTATCGTTGCTGATGACTTGGGTAAAACCATGACACTGCGAGTGACACCGAATACGGACCCTGCCATCACTGATCCTGCAGTCGGTTTATCCGTTGCCTCTAATGCGTTAACCGTTATTTCCAGTGGCACGGTCACTGGTGTTACGATCACCGGTGAGGTGGGGGGGTATCCACAGGTTGATTCTATTCTGACGGCGACAGCAACGTGTGCGGGCGGGGCGTGTAATAGTGTGACCTACCAGTGGCAGATTGAAACTGCGCTGGGGAGCAATACTTACACCAACATTAGCGGCGCAACAGGCAATACCTATACTCCAACCCGGACAGACCAGAAATTGAAGGTTCAGGCTATTGTCAGCAACTGACTGAGACTGCCATAAACCGTCACCCGGACACATTTGGTTAACCCTGTGCGTCCGGGATATTAACCTAAAAATCAGCATGATGGAAACATTGGATGCGGCATCGTTCTTCTGTCTTTACGGCTTTTTTATGGCGGCGATTACTGGCGCTGATGGTTATCATCAGCCCGGTAGTGCTGGCTGTTCAGCAAACAACACCTCCCGTTCATGGCCGGGCACCGACGTCAGTCCTCTCTGTCAACACGACCACACCACGGGTTGGGGACATCATCACGGTGACGGCTGCTTTCAATGATGCCGATGGTGATGCTGAATACGGTACAACCTATCAATGGCTATTAGACGGTGCACTGATAAGCGGTGAGACGAGCCCGAGTTACACGCTGCGTCTCAGCGATATTCTTGCCGGAAGCGAATTGAATATCGTCGTCACTCCACAGACCAACCCTGGCATGACAGAACCCAGCACGGGGCTACCGGTTCAGTTACCCAGCCCGATAAATATCAAGTGGCAACGGGTTATCTCCCGTTTGGTATGGGGAGAGTCTCCATTAGGGGTTGTTGCTGATGGACAGGCAATGAATACCGTCCACGCGACGGTTCAGTATCTGGATGGCACGCCTGCTGTGGGTGCTGCCGTGCTTTTTGATGTGGATGACAGGGGGGTAGTCTCAACGGTTCAGCAAAGTGATATCAATGGGGTAGCAACTGCGACTGTGACGAATACTCTTGCGGGTATCACTCAGGTCACCGCCCACATTGATGACGATGCCCAAGCGATAAACGTCGCCTTTATCGCCGGGCCTGTCGCGCTTGTTCATGCGGAGGTCACTCAAAACAACGCCATCGCCAATGGTAATGACGACAACAAGGTGCAGGTGAATGTGAAGGACCGGTATAACAATAACATTGTGGGTGAAACCGTGAGTTTCACGGCAACAAACGGTGTGACGTTGCTTTCTCAGCAGGGTCACACTGACGACAAGGGTGACGTCACTCTTGCACTGAACAGTCAAGCTGCCGTCACAAGTGATGTCACGGCGACCACTATCAACGGAATGTCCGATACTGTCACGGTTCAATTTTTCAATGAAGTGCACCTGACACATATTCTTGTTAACGGTGCCTCTTTCTCTGCGAATGAAGGCTTCCCTGAAACCGGATTTATCGGGGCACAGTTTCAGTTAGTTATCGGCGAAGACCCGACAGAGAACAACGCCTATAGCTGGTATGCTGACCAGAACTGGGTCAGTGTGGACGGCAGTGGCAACGTAAGATTTAATCAGGAACCCACGTCAGCCAACAATCGCGTCATCATTACGGCGGAACACAAAATAAACCACACCTCTCTCACTTACGTATTCATCCCGACGACCTGGTTTAGAAATAACAGTTCAGCCATTATGGCCCCCATCAATGCGGATGCATGGTGCGGTTCTCAGGGAAGTGGCTATGCCATACCGGGTTATGACCAGATGACAGACCGGGTACCTGATTTTCCTACAGGTTCACACCGTGATGCGAATGGTAAATTATGGAATGAATGGGGTTCAATGAATAAGTATGCGACCGGCTGGTATTCGGGTAATTATTGGGTAAAAGAACTGACCACTGAGGGAAATGCCCGACATTATGTCTATCTGGGTAACGGTAATTTATTCAGCTTTCCATTAGATGGCTCAACGTATGTCACGTGTTCGGTTTCTCTTTAATGATGATTTTCTCCGTGCGCCTTGGCTCCTGCTCAATGTTAAGTATTGAGATACTGCTGAATGATTTCCGGATTATCAGTTTTGGTCAGGGCAAGTATGAGTAAAATACGCGATTTTGCTGGGTTGAGAGAGTTGGAAACTAGACCGGGTTGACTTGAATTCGGTGGCACCACACAGCTGCCCGTTCTGCTTGAACACACGACAACAATATTTTTACGGATAGCTGCAAACTGAATGGCATCGAACCAGAAGCCTGGTTACGTCATGTCATAGGAGTAATCAACACCTGACCATCCACCCGCGTGAAAGAGCTCTTACCCTGGAATTGTCACCCTGCCTGTAAACTAAATTTTACCCTACGTCCTCCATGAGGCGCTTACAAATGGACACTATTGTCGGTGAAAGGGATGCATAGAAATAGAAGGTTCAGGCGAGCGGCTTACTTTGCAGCCGGTCAACGCGCTGCAAAGATCATGAGCCTGCTGGAAACCGCGCGACTTTACGGTCTGGAACCGTACGCGTGGTTGAAATCAGTGCTGACGCGTTTACCTGAATGGCCGGAAGATCGCCTACACGAACTGTTACCCTCCGCAGCAAACACCTTCACCGACTGATCCTGCAGAACCGATCTCTTATATCAACGCGAGTTCCCCGCACTAATACTTTTATTAGCGAAGATCGCTCACTTGAATATGATCCATATCATCAAATACCTGATTCTCACCTACCATTCCCCAGATAAAAGTATAAGCACGAGTGCCTACACCCGAATGAATCGACCAACTTGGTGAAATCACCGCCTGCTCGTTTTTAACTATAATATGACGAGTTTCTTGTGGTTGCCCCATCATATGAAACACGCAACTCTCTTCTTCCAGACCGAAATAGAAATAGACTTCCATACGCCGTTCATGGGTATGACATGGCATAGTATTCCACAAATTACCTGAATCAAGTTCAGTCAACCCCATGCTCAGTTGACAGGTTTCCAGTACGTCTGGAATAAAGTACTTGTTAATCGTGCGACGATTGCTGGTGACGCTATCCCCCAATGTCATCTGTGAGACATCTGCAGGCGTCACGCGTTTAGTCGGATACGTCACATGTGCTGGAGCAGAGTTATAGTAAAAACGGGCAGGTTTCTGAGCATCTATGCTTGCAAACACCACTTCTTTCGCGCCTTTACCAACATAGAGGCCATCGCGGTGACCAATCTTGTAGCAAGTACCATCAATGGTAATCGTTCCCTGCCCACCGATATTGATAACCCCAAGTTCTCGGCGCTCCAGAAAGTAGCTTACACCAAGCTGTTTTCCTACTTCACAGCCGATGGTCACAGTACTTGTCACCGGCATTACCCCACCAACGATAATACGGTCAATGTGGCTGTAGGTCATCGTGTACTCATCTGGACTAAAGAGAGTTTCAATCAAAAACTCTTTACGTAGTCCTAGGGTATCAAGAGTTTTTGCATGATCACTGTGAATACTTTGACGAACATCCATTGTAGCTCCTCATTGACTTACGGGTGCCGATAACTTTATCGCTCATCCGTTATTATTTATTAAGAAAAAAATGAAATACAATATTTATTTTTACATAAAATCAACACATTACATCAGTAAGCAATATGTTAGCAGATCTACTAGTGAAAAAGTGTGATCAATACTGAAATAATGTTCCAATTTCATTGAAACATTATTCCTTTAAGACAATAGTGATTACTGGGAAGTATGACGACTCCTTGGATTATAAGGCGACCGGCCTTCACTAACGGCAATAAATTGCGTTATGGCGAGGAATGAAAATTACTCCTATTCACAAGCATCGATGACTCAATAAAAAGAGGCCATTTTTATTGCTGATTATTATGTTTTTTACAGGCCCGATAATTTTAAGAATATGCGGAGAGGATTTTACTATGAAAATCAAAGCAACAATTGAACGTATTCCTGGGGGAATGATGCTTGTGCCGTTGTTACTCGGTGCGATGCTAAACACCTTTTCCCCTGATGCGGGGGCTTATTTCGGATCATTTACCAAAGGGATGATTACGGGAACAGTACCGATACTTGCGGTGTGGTTCTTCTGTATCGGTGCCTCCATTAATTTACGCGCAACTGGTACTGTGCTACGTAAATCGGGTACGTTGGTTATCACCAAAATTGCCGTAGCATGGGTCGTGGCGATGATTGCGGCATCCTTTATCCCTGAGCAGGGGATCCAGACCGGAATGTTTGCTGGACTTTCTGTACTGGCGATTGTCTCGGCTATGGACATGACTAATGGTGGCCTTTACGCCAGCCTGATGAACCAATATGGCACCAAAGAAGAATCCGGAGCGTTTGTCTTGATGTCACTTGAATCTGGTCCACTGATGACCATGGTCATCTTGGGCTCGGCCGGTCTTGCATCCTTTGAACCACACCATTTTATCGGTGCCGTGTTACCGTTTCTGGTTGGTTTTGCACTGGGTAACCTGGATCATGATTTCCGCTCTTTCTTCAGCAAAGCGACCCCAACGCTGATCCCGTTTTTTGGTTTCGCATTGGGTAACACGATCAATCTTGGCGTGATTCTGGACACCGGCCTGCTGGGTATTATGCTAGGGGTAGCTGTCATAATAATCACAGGTATACCGCTGATTATTGCTGACCGAGTGATTGGTGGCGGTAACGGTACCGCGGGGATTGCAGCGTCGTCAGCTGCAGGTGCGGCTGTGGCTAATCCCGTGATCATTGCTCAGATTAACCCTGCATTTGAACCCGTTGCTGCGTCGGCTACAGCATTAGTGGCTGCAAGCGTCATTGTCACAGCTATTTTGGTACCCATCATTACCGCACTATATTCAAGGTACATGATGGATAAAAAGATAGAAGATAAAGAGCATGCTGTCCCTTAAAAATCAAGCACCCAAAGGGTAATGATGGACCTCGTTTGCTTCCGTGTTGCATAGATACAGAAGCAAGCCGGGGAGCAGGTCAGTTGCTCATTATATCTCTAACAAAGTGTCCGAAATGATTAGACCATTACAATATCGAATGTCAACCGAGGTTCTAAGTGACATAAGATAAGGTTTTATCCGGTATCAGAAAGCACAATAATCATCGTGATACTGTTCCTCTGATGCACTGACTATCAAAAATCTGGAATAAACCCCTCTTTTCGCAAAGCATGAATGACACCACGCATCAGATCTGATTTCGAAAAACCGGCGGTATAAATTCGCGATCCCACTTCAACCGGTTGCAAAAGGCCACGATCAACTAACTTACCAATCTGATAGGTAATTTGAGCCGACTTCAATCCCGGTAAAACCTCTTTTAAATCATTGGCTTTTACCGTTCCCTGGCTAATGGTCCGCTTAAGAATTGTAGATTCCGTCTCATTGATTACTCCCCGCCCCTTAGAATACTCGAGCGCTGGATAAAGAATTTTTGAGTTCAAAAAGTGAAGATTAGAGAGCTTATCGACTTTCTTTAACTCCGCCGATATACCGGTAAGAACATACAGGCACCATTGCTCTAGCCCCTCAACAGCCCCCGTATCCGCTTCGGCCAGCATCGAATAATAGCGTTCACGATCATTACAAAAAACCGCTGTTGGGTTTAACACCCGCCCACTGGTTTTCACATTAAAGCCGTACTTTATCAGCAAAGAATAAGTCAGCAGGCGCACCGTTCTGCCATTGCCATTACCAAATGGATGAATCCAGCCAAAACGGTGATGCGCGAGAGCCACTTTCATCAGATCATATTTTGGCGCGTCTGCACGGTTCATAAACTCGACCAATTCCTGCATATAAGCAGGAACATGGATGAATTCAGGCGGCAAATGAGTTGATTGAGCAATACTCACTCCGTGACTGCGATAGGCTCCCGGCGTTTTATCCCCCTCCCGTTCAAGCCCATTTACCGTCATGGCGTGCAGTTCTCGGACAAAATACTCCGTGATATCTTCACCAGCATGTAGATGCTCATCAATAAAGTTCATAGCATGTTCAATGTTGCCAATCTCTTTCAATTGATCCGTGGAGTCCTCAGCCCCTTCAACTTTACTTTCAACGTAATCAGCTAACGTTGTATGGTTACCTTCGATTCTTGCTGAACCCAAGCTTTCCAGCATATGAAAAATACTTTTTAGCTGGGCAAATAGCAGAGGATGCACGGCGGTTTCAAGGCGCAGGTGCCTCAGTAACTCAAGCTCGGTCAACGCATCAACCAATAGCGAGTCGAAACTGGGGTTTAACAGTGCTAAATCATAGTGATTAAATTTAGGCATAAAGTTAGATTATCTCAAATATGTGAATATCATTATCTTAAAAATAGATTAAAAAATACTTTATAGCCATTATGTTAACAGATTATCATTTGTAGATTATCTCAAAAGTAACTTTATGATTATCTCAAAAATCCATGGCGATACATCCGATTGAATATCACTGTATACCGAACTGAGATCAGCATCATCCCCCTACTACTTTCACTTTGAACCATTATGTTCGGTATCATTCAAAGCAGGGCCAACCAGAGATAACAGGAGTAATCTCATGATAAACCCAGCGGAAAAGCTCAAGGCAAAGCAGCAGGAATTTATCAGTGTCAGGGAGTTGATTGAGCGAATTTCACGTCTCCACCCCGCGATGAGTCAGGCGCAGATAGCTAACTGGCTGCTGATAGAATTGACGGATGCCAGGCCAGTTACACCGCCGTTACTGATTCAGGACGCGCTCGGCGTGATCCGTGTTTGTTCTGGCTGGGATCACCGCCCCCATCCGCAAGCTTATAGGCTTTGTCTTTGGGTTTGGATTTGGGTTTGGGTTTTGGGTTTAGGTTTGGGTTTGGCTGTTTCAACCTGCCGCGCGTTTAGCTTCATCTGGGGGTGTTTTTTAGGTGGGTTCAATTTAATACCCCCATATATGCCCCCCGCTATAAGTAGATTTCAATAGACGAACGTGTATATAGGAA
>NZ_ACCB01000016.1 GCF_000173735.1 Yersinia aldovae ATCC 35236
TAGCTAACAACCCTGTAACTTCAAGTACAACGGGTTTATACCGGGACAAACAACCCCAGCCAATAGAACAGATTCAGCACAATACCGGCAATAATCACGGCGACCACCGGTGCGGCAATTTTCATTACCGGGCGACCAATGGCTTCATTCAGGAAATATAAGGCTGTGGTGATGGTAAAACCGGTGTAGCCGGCCATTTTGATCGAGGCAAAGATAGCCCCGATTAACAGTGCATATTCCATCAGCAAATTCATGGCATTACGAATATTGTCGGAGGCATTACGCACGGAGGGGAAGCGGCCCAGCCATTTACCGATTGAGCGCAGCATCAATACTTCCAGCGATATCACTACCGCACCAATTATCCCTGCCAGCAATGGATTCGGTACCAGATAACCCACCACAAACACGAATGTGAAACCAGCTACGGCATAAACACCGGTTGCCAGCGCGGTGGTGGCAATCAGCGGCACAAAACCAAGGCCGCGCATAAACTCGGCCAGCGATGCCTGATGGATTAATGCCAGTGATTCTTCCGGTGTGATGCCCGGAGCGTAAGCTTTGGCGAGCGTATAAATCGACACTTCACTGCCGCCGAAGATCTTCATACTGGCGACGGCTGAAATTAACCCACCGACAATGGCCAGCATCGGCAGATTTTTAATAATTCGCTGGGTTCGTTCTTCGAAAACAGAGTGCCCTCCACCCCCTCCCAGGTGGGTTTTTGCTTTCAAGTCTTGTGCGATAGCGATGCCGATAAGCAGGATCATACCGACGAAAATTTCAATAGATTCAGGGAAAAGCCCGGTAAAGCGGGTGATGACCAGCCGGGTCAGCAGCACGATAAAGGCAGAGACGACGGCAGTTTTCCAACCGAACTGGTAGAAAATGGCGACCAGCGGGAACAAGGCAAAGGCTGATATCACCGGGCTGCTCAATTCACCCAGCGAACCGATAAAGTTAACCGGTAAAGAGGTCAGCGCGGTATTAACGGCGGGTAAACTGGTCAGCGCCAAAATACCCCAAGCCGCGCCTAGCGCGAAGGCCAGATAGCTATTAATCGCCAACACGCCAATGATGTCGGTCGGCAGAAACAGTAGCCAGGAGTTAAGTAAACCGGTTGAGAGTGTGAAAGAGATACCGACAGAGGCAATAAAGCCGACACTCAAGCCAAACGCGATACTGCCTGCCTCACGGCGACTCATATTCCCTTCAACCAACTGCGGCAGAATAGGGCGAATGCCGTCATGGAACACGGCCACAGAACGGTGAGACAGCAGCGCGGTCATCCCTGTCAGCAGGGCAACCACAATAATATGAATATAATCCACGGTGGCCCCTTAGCGTAGCTGTGTAATTAGCAATGGGATAGCATGTTCAATATGTTCGACAGATAAGCCAAATGCCACTTTGCCATCAGTGACAAATTTTTCTATTTGTTCTGGTTTGGCTTTGATTCCCGGCTTGGCGATGGTGGCACTTTTGTTATAGCCGATAATGGCGATAGCCATTGATAACGCGGCTCCGGCCCCAGTGTTACAGGCACCAATATAATAATCCAACTGACCTTCTTTCACTTTTACCGCCGCATCCATATCCGAAAGAATAAATGTTTCAAAGGTATTCGGTGCCGTCTGCTCGATCATCTCGCGTATTAACTCGCGTTGCAGCCCGGCAATGCCAATCTTCTTCATAATCACTTTCCTTGCGTTGAGAAAAATTTATTAGGATTGTGGCGCAGCATCATTTCCACATGATCTTGTGAAAGTCCGGCGGCCAGTAACAGGGGAATAAACGTATCAACTAAATAACTAAAGCCGCTACCACCATTGGTTTTTAAATGGGAGCGACGGGTAATATCCATAGAAAGCATTACTTTATCCAGCAATCCACGTTCAGCCAGCATCACTAACATGGCGACACGCCGTTCATCCGGGAAATAGCTGTTTTTGCCGATAGTATCGAACTGTACATAAACGCCTTTATCGATCATTCGCAAAATAAGGTCTGGTTGCTCTTTGAGATCACAATGGCCGATAACCACCCGATTCAGTGGGACGCCATGTTGTTCGAGCAGTGCGATTTGTTCTAATCCCATTGTGCTGAAACTGGTATGAGTGGAAATGGCTAAACCGGTGGCGTGGTGCGCTAATGCTGCGGCATGGAATACTTTTGCTTCATCGGCCGTAACCACCCCCTCGCTGGTACCAATCTCGGCAATGACACCCGCTTTGAGTTCGGTGCCATCAATACCTAGCTCGATTTCATCAATCATGGTTTGTGCCAATTGCTGTACGGTACTTTCACGCACCATCGGCGGATAAAAACTGTCGGTATAGTAACCGGTTGACGCGATAACATTGATGCCACTGTCCCGCATCAAATTCAATAAAAACTGCGGGTTACGCCCCATGTAGCGATTGGTGACTTCAACGATGTTTGCTACCCCTTTGCTCACTAATTCGCGCATTTCGTCACAAATCGGCGGGTATTGGTCCAACCGGCAGTCCAGATTATTTTTAAAGCCAGATAAATCAATGTGGAGATGTTCGTGAGCGTAGGTATAACCGTTAGGATTAATCATCGTTCAGGCTCCGAAGGCGACAGAGAGTATTTGTAAGATAACACCCAGAGATGATGCATTATTGATTTCTGGGAGAGAAATTCATTAATATTACTTATGATACCAGCAATGACTATACCCTTCTTAGCGGGAGATGCAGCGATTAACTCAGACTATTTCCTTAATTATCATAGCGGCCAGGCAAGCGGGGATCTCCGCTTTGAATCCCATCAATGAGCACTACCTCGCTGCGGGTGACGCCAACTAACCGTACCGCAGGCATCTCGCGGATGGCGGCAATGACGACTGGCGGCCCGCGAAATCTCTAATGCTTTCTCTAGCGAGAAAACCGTAATGACTTCAGGTTGCTAACTGACAATATCATCTACCCTTGCAGAAGGTGGCTGCACCAGATGGCCGATATGAGCTACGGGAATTGCGTGTCGGTGTAGTTGGCGCGCTTCTTTAAAATCCACCGCTGCCATACTTGGGAAACGGGCGATTTTATTGTTTATTCCTTCATAACGACATGCCAGTAAGCGGCGACACAATTCAGGATTATGCCCAAACTGTTTGCTCATTAAATAGAGTTTTATATTGTAATGGCTGGCCGTTTTGAGCAATTGACGGGCATTGGCTTCTGTTTGTTCAACATCAATTAATCTGGGGTTCTGTTTTAACAGGGTTTTTAAAAACATTTGATGTCCTAATAGCCCGAGGTGGTTTTCATTAAGTCATGATAGCGTTAAATTATTATTATTTTGAATATTTAAGAAGGCACCAGTTTGATAACTATTAAAGCCCGCCCCGATTTAGCACCGTGGGGGCATGTCACTAGCAAGGTATAGACTGTAAAGGTTTGCGAGTAAATATCCGATTTCATTTTCTGTCGGTTTTAGCGGAAAATACGCCAATAAATCCTGATTGATTTCTCTGATATAATGGATTTCTTCGCTTTGATAGATTTCCGCTAATATTGCCGGGTCCAGCCCCTGAATTTCCTCACCACGGCGGGTACGCATCAGCGCATTTGCCATATGAGTGATGGCCATCACCCCTTGCTCGCCGTGAACGGGCAACTGCCAGAAGTTATCTAACCGACTGATAACCTTGTCTAAGCCCTGCCCGATATCGAGATCGATAACCCCAGACTGACACAAAATATTTAGGCGTGAATTGATACAGAGTTCCAAAGAGTTGCTCCTCTGAAAACAGTCTATTATCCGTCATACTTCAAGTCGCGGGTGTGTTGACGCTCTGCCACTCAAATTATGATTATATAACAATGTGTTATAATTAATAGCGAGGTTCTATCTCACCATTTTGTACTGCGCGCTGGTGGTTCAGCAACAATGTTCCATTGATGCCTTTTTCCAGTAACAGTTTGATCGGATGGTTATCTGGCCGGATGAGGAGCACCGCCTGAGATGCCTGAATATAACGCTCATCACCCTGCAATTTTGTTGCCTGCAAATGTTCATGGGGAACATTCTCCGTCAGGTTCCAGATAGCAGCATCAATATCACCACGGCTAATATGTGCAATACAGTCGCTATAAGGTATCTCTACCAATTCAATCGGTTGCCCGGCGAATTTAATCTCGGTCAACAGGCACTGGTCTGGTGAGCGAGGGTCTAATCCTACCCGACGAATATTCTGTTGTTCACCAGGGCGGCAAATCAATTGGTGACCATCGACGTAAGAGCCATTACCAAGATTGAGCGCCAGCGCGACCCTCCCTTCATCAATATAACTCTTGGCCGCCAGATGAGACACCACCGCGATATCGTAAATACCGTCTATCAGGCATTCGATACGTACCTTAGCGCCACGCATATGGGCGAAATAGAGGGGAAGCAAGGTAAACTGCTCTCTTAAACCACTGGCCAAACCTTCATAAAGCTTGGTGTAGGGCAATGGCATGGCACAGACCATGTTGCCGAGATCAGCTTGCTGCAACAAGAGTGGCATATTGAGATCAACCAGCAGCGTGCCATTGCGGCCATGACGCTCCACCACGATAATCCCTTCGGCCTCAAGCACTTTTAATGCGTGCTGTATCACGCCGACTGAAATTCCGAAATCATCTGATAGATCGTCGATAGTCTTTAGCCGACTACCGGGGTGCTCGCCAATTAAATAGCGCGCCATTGATACCAGAGCCAACCCTTCTTTTTTTATAAATTTCTTACTCATGGTGGGTCAAATAGCCTTATGTTGCCCAGCAGTCAATTATGTTACCTGACAATAGAGCATAAGAAGATGATTTTAGTCGTACTATTAATTTTCAATTATATGAATATTTTAACATTCATATAAATATATCATCGTGGCAATAATAAGTGAGGATATATGAGAGCTACATCAAGTTTTATCAACTTTTAAAGCAGGATACAAACGCTTTTCTTATAGCAGAATAGCTGGTCAGTTGGGGGCTGACCAGCGAGAAATTAAATAAAATTCAATTACTAGATAACTTTATGTGGGCCGAAGCATTCATAGTGAATTCGCTCAGCTGCAACACCTTGCGCCAATAATTGGCGACCAGCAAATTGCATAAAGGCTACCGGGCCGCAGAAATAGTAATGTCGGTTGGGATCGGCTGCTAACCACTGGTGCGAACTGAGGTCCATAAATCCTTTGCTATGATAATCCTCGCCCTGACCATCCTGTGCGGTTGGTTCGCGATACCATACATGGCGGCTAAGATTAGGCATGTTTTCAGCAATTGCCGCGATTTCATCAGCGAAGGCATGGACCCGACCGTTTTCTGCCGCATGTAGCCAATGTACCGGAGCCGCATGTTGCTGGCTATGAAGGGTATTAAGCATACTTAACATGGGCGTTTGGCCGACACCGGCTGAGATCAGTGCGACCGGCGTCTGTGGCGAAACATCCAGGAAGAAATCGCCGCGCGGTGGGGCGATGCGCACGCTATCTCCTTCATTTAATTTACCATGTAGATAATTTGAAACAGTACCTTGCTCTTCACGTTTCACCGCAATGCGGTAAGTTTTGCCATTCGGTGCGGCGGTCAGTGAATATTGGCGAATTTCCTGATATTCGAGGCTTTCATCTTCAATATAGATACCCAAATATTGGCCTGGTTTGAAATCAAGCACTCGTCCGCCATCTTCGGGTGCTAACACAAAGCTACAAATTACCTCGCTCTGCATCTCTTTTTTAATAATGCGGAAACGACGCAAGTTTCTCCAGCCGCCGGTTGCGGATTCACTCTGTTGATAGATCTGCTTTTCCCGCTGAATAAACACGTCAGCCAGCACGCCATAGGCTTTACCCCAGGCATCCAACACCTCCTGACCTGGAGACAGTAACTCATCTAATGTACTTATTAGATGATGGCCAACGATTGGGTAGTGCTCTGGTTGAATATTCAGGCTGGCGTGTTTATTGGCAATTCGCTCGACTGCGGGTAGCAGGGCGGCCAGGTTATCAATATTCGCCGCATAGGCACAAATGGCATTAAACAGCGCTTCACGCTGATCCCCATTGAACTGATTGCTCATGTTGAAAATGTGCTTGAGTTCTGGGTTGTGCTTGAACATGCGATCGTAAAAATGTGCAGTCAGTTTGGGGCCAGTCGCGGCAAGTACTGGGATGGTAGACTTGACGATGGCGATGGTTTGACTATCCAGCATGGTGTGCTCCTTGTTCCCTTTGTACTTAGCGTTGTAGCTAACCTGATATCGCTGTAACGCCAATTACTTTAGGTATTATAGTGTGTAAATTAATAGATGCATTCTATATGCACCTTATAGGTTTTTCGGGAATTTGTAAATACACTTTCCGATGCTAGGGAGAATATGTATGGCGCGTTAATCCAGAGAATATGAAAAAAGCACATGATGAATATGAGGATAATTCCGTTGCAGTGGATGAACTATGAACAGCTCAAAGCCTTATGTAGCCTCAAGCCAATCGTTTGCGTAAAAACCTCTGTCAAGACCTATCTTAACGGGGGCGAAACAGTTTACACTGTGCTCTACAACCCGAAGGGGTAGCCCACCAGGTCTATTTTGTTAGCTAAGTCAGGAGAGCCGGATGTTAAAGCGTGAAATGAACATTGCCGATTATGATGCAGATCTATGGCGTGCAATGGAGCAAGAAGTGGTGCGTCAGGAAGAGCACATTGAGCTGATTGCCTCTGAGAACTACACCAGCCCGCGTGTTATGCAGGCACAGGGTTCTCAGTTGACGAATAAATATGCTGAAGGTTATCCGGGCAAGCGTTACTACGGTGGCTGTGAGTATGTCGACGTGGTAGAGCAACTGGCTATAGATCGTGCTAAAGAGCTGTTTGGTGCCGATTACGCCAACGTTCAGCCGCATTCCGGTTCGCAAGCTAACGTGGCAGTTTACTCTGCTTTACTGCAACCCGGCGACACTGTTCTGGGTATGAATCTGGCACACGGCGGCCATTTAACTCACGGTTCACCGGTTAACTTTTCCGGTAAATTGTACAATATCGTGCCTTACGGTATCGATGAATCTGGCAAGATTGATTACGCCGATTTGGCCGCTCAGGCTGAAAAACATAAAACCAAAAATGATTATCGGTGGCTTCTCCGCCTATTCCGGTATCGTTGATTGGGCAAAAATGCGCGAAATTGCAGACAGCATTGATGCATGGCTGTTTGTCGATATGGCTCACGTAGCAGGCCTGGTGGCTGCGGGCGTATACCCTAACCCAGTTCCTCATGCGCATATCGTGACTACTACTACGCACAAGACATTGGCCGGCCCTCGCGGTGGTTTGATTTTGGCTAAAGGGGGGGATGAGGATTTGTACAAGAAACTTAACTCATCTGTTTTCCCAGGTAATCAGGGCGGCCCATTGATGCATGTTATCGCGGGTAAAGCGGTAGCACTGAAAGAAGCGATGGAGCCTGAGTTCAAAATTTACCAGCAACAAGTGGTTAAAAACGCCAAAGCGATGGTATCCGTGTTCCAGGAACGCGGTTATAAAGTGGTGTCTGGCGGTACTGAAAATCACCTGTTCCTGCTGGATTTGGTGGACAAAAACGTCACCGGTAAAGACGCCGATGCTGCTTTGGGTCGTGCCAATATCACCGTGAACAAAAATAGTGTACCTAACGATCCGAGAAGCCCATTTGTGACTTCTGGCGTGCGTATCGGTAGCCCTGCTATCACGCGTCGCGGCTTCAAAGAAGCGGAATCTCGTGAACTGGCTGGCTGGATGTGTGATGTGTTGGATAACATCAACGATGAAGCGACCATTGAGCGTATCAAACAGAAAGTTCTGGCTATCTGTGCTCGTTTGCCAGTTTACGCATAATAGCTTTGCATCAGTTGTAATGAAAACCCGCCAATGCGGGTTTTTTTACGTCTGTTGGCGGGTAACCCAGGCCAACAGACGATACGAGGGCTACCGCGTAATGGGGTGTTATTGTGTAAAACCCAATGCTTATAGTGTGAACTTACTCTCAAACTCTATGTTTGCAGAATTACAAAGTTGCTAGCAGACGGGGCCTCTGTCACAGTGACGGGCTGACCCTGGAGGGACTCATGGTATTGCAATCAACACGTTGGCTGTCGCTCAACTATTTCACTTATTTCTTTTCTTATGGCATTTTCCTGCCTTTCTGGGGCATCTGGTTGCAAGGAGAAGGGATACCACCTGAAACCATCGGTATCTTGTTGGGCGCAGGCTTAATTTCTCGTTTCCTCGGCAGTCTGATCATAGCCCCTAGTGTGAAAGATCCATCCCATCTGGTTACCGCCATTCGTATTCTGGCGCTGCTGACATTAGCCTTTGCGGTCGGTTTCTGGTTCGGCAATGGTTGGGCTTGGTTGATGGTGGTTATTGCGGGCTTCAACCTGTTTTTTGGCCCACTGGTGCCATTGACCGATGCACTTGCGGCCACTTGGCAGAAACAGATATCAATGGATTACGGTAAAGTCCGGTTATGGGGATCGCTGGCCTTTGTAATTGGCTCGGCGTTGACCGGTAAGCTAGTCTCGGTTTGGGGCCATCCCGCTATCCTCTACAGCCTGATTTTTGGTGTTTCAGCTATGCTGCTGGGATCTCTGCTGAGACCCAGTGTGATGCCAAAAGGAGAAGTTAAAAGTCGTAATGTGGTGGCAACGGATTGGAAAGTCTTGCTCGCTGAGCCGCAAGTATGGCGTTTTCTACTCTGCGTGACGTTATTACAGGGTGCTCATGCCGGTTACTACAGTTTCAGCTCCATTTACTGGCAAGAGGCAGGTTATTCCGCAGCGACTATTGGTTATTTATGGTCGCTGGGGGTGGTCGCCGAGATCCTGGTCTTTGCATTCAGTAATGTGCTGTTTCGCCGCTGGACGGCCCGCAGCCTGCTCCTGCTTTCGGCCATCAGCGGCATTATCCGCTGGGGCATGATGGCCTCGACTACGGAGTTAGCGTGGTTAATCCTGATTCAGATCCTTCACTGTGGCTCATTCACGGTCTGTCATCTGGCGGCAATGCGCTTTATCGCCGCACGGCGTGGGGCGGATGTTATCCGTTTGCAGTCGGTTTATTCTGCGCTGGCGATGGGGGGCGGTATTGCGATAATGACCGTGATTTCGGGTTTCTTATTCGAGCATTATCAAGGCGGTGTTTTCTGGGTTATGGCGTTGATCGCCATCCCTGCACTGTTTATTCGCCCTCGGGTTGTTGCTGATTCAGAAGGGGGAGCGGGTTAAGGCAGCTCCAATACCTTGTGTAGCTGCTTAATTTGTTGCTCTGTCAGTGGTAATAATACCTGAATCAGTGGGGGTGTTGATTCAGGTTGCCGCACGGCATAAGGGCTAATGACCACTGAGGTGCCCGCAGGTGCGCCGGATTGTAGATATACGTCGTGGGGCAAGTATTTGACATGCAACGGCAGCAGGGTCAGTTCACGTATCTGTTGTTCCAACTGTTCTTCTAGCGCTAAATTGTTCCGCGTTAGCAGTAAAATCTGTTTTTCATGTAAGGCATTTTCCTGCATTAACCAGGCACCGAAACTAATGGCGATCAGGCCAATTTCCTCGGCAGAAAATTGGATCTGGTACTCCTGTTCAAACTCCGTCAGCGCTTGTTGTGTGGCGCGCAGTAAGCGGGGATATTTACGATTTACTTCTTCTAGAAATGAATTATCAATCCCAATATTGAAATAGCATCGTTCAATCGCAGGGGCGAGATGAGCAAACAATTGGTTGACCAGCGCATCATTATGGCTGCTGAATGCCATGCCGGATAGTTGCTTAAAATGCTTAATCAATTGGTTAATCGCGGTTATCAGGCGTTCATCTTCGGCGGATTGAGAACTGTGATAGCTGTGGGCTTTAATCATGGTTAACATCAGTACCAGCATATCGCGTTCAATAGAATCCAATGGCTGATTTAGCAGCGGATTAAATGCATGGTACAGGCTGTCTGCCGCCGCCAGCGCGGGTTTGCACGTCAACCATTGCTGTTGTGTTTGTGATAGCTCAGGGGGGATTTGTTGTTGATTCTCCCAAGCACAATAGGCTAAATAGAGTTGCAAAAATTGGCGATCTTTTTCATTGAGTCGCCGGTTCAAATGGGGTTCGCACTGGCTGACTATCTGTGGCAAATGTTCTGATAACAAACGCTCATCCCACGACAGTGCCTGATATAAGCAGGGGGCGAAATGGTTTTCGATAAAATGGGGGCAATAGCGTAGCCCACGCCGTAGCCAATGGATAAGGCACAGTCTTTTATCCAGTCTGCTGCCGTAAATCAGGCAAATATCATCAGGATTGGCATTGAGCTGCAAATGGTAGAAACGCTGGATTTCACTGGCAACCTCGGCTATATCTTGCCGTGTCGTTGTCAGGTCGACGCCGTTTAATTGGCTAATGGTATCGAGTTGTACCACCGATGCTGGCATAAAAAGCATCAAAATCATATGACAGCGCCGCTGCTGACCTGATAGCGGTTGACTGGATAATAGGGTCACAGAGGAAGTGTCCTGTCTCATATAACCTTCAGTGATGAATGAGTTGTTATTTATCAGTATCAAGCATAGCAAAAGAGATTCATTCAGTTGGTTAGAGCAGAGGGCTTTTACATCGACTTACAACTTACATCACAGTTATGCCCTTTGTACCTGGCGCTACAGCGGGTGAGCTACGCGCACTTACCCGAATCACTGACTTATGTAAGCTCATTGGAATGCGTTTGCTGGCGGCCTACCTGTAACCCCAGTGACTTTGTGTATATCGTAGAATTTCCAAGGATTGATTAATGCGTAGTATGTTATATTATAACAAAATGATTGTAATTAACCGACTTACTACCTTGTTGTTAGCGGTGGCCGCTTTTATTTACAGCCCGCAGGCTCTGGCCCATCCTCATAGCTTTATTGATATGGATACCACTTTCGTCAGTGAAAAACAGACATTGATAGGCATGAAAATGGTGTGGACGATGGATGAAATCACCTCTGCTGATTTGCTGTATGACGCAGAAAATGCCAAGAGTGATGGCGAAATTTGGAAAAAGTTGGCGGCAGAAGTGATGGCTAATGTACTGGGACAACACTATTTCACTGATATCTACCGTGATGGTAAGCCAGTGAAATATAAAAACTTGCCGACAGAATATCGTTTGTCCCGCAAGGGGCATCAGGCAGTACTTGAGTTCATTTTGCCGCTGGCGGAACCACAACCGTTGGCGGGCAAGCCTTTTATCATTTCAACTTATGATACGACTTATTTTGTTGATATGACCTATGCCAGTGACAAAGCGATACGGCTGTCACCTGAAATGGAGAAAAGCTGCAAGCTGGCACTATTTACCCCGAATCCAAACGCCTCTTTACAGGCTTATGCATTGTCACTGGATAAAAATGATTCACCGGGAGAGGACATGGAACTGGGACAACAATTTGCGCAGCGAGTGACGGTACAATGTCAGTAGGGCTTGCAACTGCAACTCGCCAGCGACACGGGTTGGTTAATTTATGGCCGCTGTTTTTGTTCTTATTTCTGTTGGCGGGAGCCGCACAGGTAGCCTGGTTCTATTGGCCTGAACTGCTGTTTAAAACCGTGGTCTGGCAAAAAATTATGCACCAGCAAATGGCGCAACTGTTGCAGCAGGTTAAAGCTAACCCCCAGCACACCGGGCTGGCACTGATGATGTTTAGCCTGATGTATGGCGTGCTTCATGCCGTCGGCCCAGGGCATGGCAAAGTAGTGATAGTAACTTATCTGGCAACCCATCCGGCGCAGCTAAAAAGTAGCTTGAAGCTGACTTTTGCCGCCTCAATATTGCAGGGTGGGGTGGCTATCTTATTGGTTACGGTATTGCTGGGCGTGTTGCAACTCTCTTCGCGCTATTTACACCAAAGCAGCTTCTGGCTGGAAAAAGGCAGTTTCCTGCTGGTTATTGGCTTAGGTCTGTTGCTGTGTTACCGCGCAATAAAACGGCTTTATTATCAAGTGAGGTTATTAAAGCCGCAAAAAGTGACTATTCAGCGAATACAGCCTCTATCCGCGAGCCATGTTCACAGCGATAACTGTGGTTGTGGACATCGCCATCTGCCCAGTTCACAAGAGTTACAGGCCAGTAATGACTGGCGTACCCGGCTGGCAATTGTACTGGCGATGGGAATGCGGCCCTGTTCTGGTGCTATCATGGTGCTGCTGTTTGCCAAAGTGATTGGTGTCTATTGGTGGGGGATTTTATCCGCGATAGCGATGGCGATTGGCACATCACTGACGATTTCGTTGCTGGCGCTGTTGGTTCACTATGCGCGGCGTTTGGCGGTGCATTTAGGCCGTAATCGTACACCCGCAGCATGGGGGCCTATTGCCTGGTCGACTCTGGCATTAACCGGTGGTCTTATTTTATTGTTTGCCGGAGTGCTGCTTTATCTTTCCAGCCAGCCGGAAATGATGGGGGGGATCAGGCCATTCGGTCGTTAATCCTCACAATAAAAAAAGCCAGCCAGGGTTAGCCGACTGGCTTTTTTGTATCAAACCGTCATTCATATATACTCTAAATAATTCGAGTTGCAGGAAGGCAGCAAGAGAGAAAATCCCAATGAGCTTACATAAGTAAGTGATTCGGGTTATTGAACGCAGCCAACGCACATGCAGCTTGAAGTATGACGAGTATAGAATTAACGCTTCAGGGCATCACTCACTTCTGCTTGTACTATTGCGTTAAGAATGCCTTTTATAACGCGTGGATTACCCGCTACCACATTGCCAGAGTTGAAATGGTTATGGCCACCGGCAAAATCAGACACCACACCGCCAGATTCACGCACCAGCAGCTCGCCACCGGCAAAATCCCACGGCTTCAAGCCAATCTCAAAGAAACCATCCACACGGCCGGCGGCGACATACGCCAAATCCAGTGCCGCTGAACCGGTGCGACGAAAATCAGCACACTGTTCAAACAGTTTACCCACCACTCGCAGATAAGCTGGAGCGTGTTGTTTTACTTTGAACGGGAAACCGGTTGCCAGAATGGTGCCGTCTAAATCTTTGGCATTGGTGCCACGCAGACGATAACCGTTTAACTGCGCACCCTGACCACGAGTTGCGGTAAACAGTTCGTTACGCATTGGGTCATAAACCACGGCAACTTCGGTACGGCCTTTAATGCGTACCGCGATAGAAACCGCGAAATGAGGGAGACGTTTAATGAAGTTGCTAGTGCCATCCAGTGGATCAATAACCCATTGCACATCTTTGTCTTCGCCTTCCAACTCACCGCACTCTTCACTAATAATGGTGTGTTTTGGATAAGATTTACGGATTATCTCGATAATCAGTCTTTCTGATTCGCGGTCAACATTGGTAACAAAATTGTTACTGCCTTTCTGGCTCACTTCGACAGCGTCGGGCGTTTCATAACTTTTGGCAATCAGGTTACCGGCCTTACGCGCAGCGCGTATGGCGATAGTCAGCATTGGATGCATGGGTATCTTCCACTAGGATGTTAAAGAACGAGAAACGGCGCATAGTATAGCAGGGGTTCGGATAAATGCCTATACCCGTCACCCTTCAAGATGCAAGGGTGTTGGCCGCCTACCTGCAACTCGAAGTAGCTTGGGTATATGTCTGTGTTAAGATATGCCGATTCCCCGTTATCCTCAGAGTTTGTATGCTACACAATATTCGTATCGTTTTGGTTGAGACCTCACACACCGGCAATATGGGTTCGACAGCCAGAGCCATGAAAACAATGGGATTAACCAATTTATATCTGGTTAATCCGTTAGTTAAACCGGATTCTCAGGCCATTGCACTATCGGCCGGTGCCAGCGATGTGATTGGCAATGCCACTATTGTCGATACGCTGGATGAAGCGTTAGCCGGTTGCAGCCTGGTTATCGGCACCAGCGCTCGTTCCCGCACCTTACCGTGGCCGATGCTAGAGCCGCGTGAATGTGGTGTTCGCAGCGCACGCGAAGCGGAACATGCGCCGGTTGCGCTGGTGTTTGGCCGTGAGCGAGTTGGTCTGACTAACGATGAACTGCAAAAGTGCCATTATCATGTTGCCATTCCGGCTAACCCTGAGTACAGCTCACTGAATCTGGCGATGGCGGTACAAATTATAGCCTATGAAGTGCGGGTGGCTTTCCTTGAAAGGCAACAAGCGGTATTACCTGTAATAGAAACAGAGGAAGCCCCTTATCCGTTAGTGGATGATCTGGAGCGTTTCTACCTGCATTTGGAGCAGGTTTTATCCCATACTGGCTTTATTCGTCAGGCCCACCCGGGGCAAATAATGAGCAAATTACGCCGCCTGTTTACCCGTGCGCGGCCCGAGGTTCAAGAGCTAAATATCCTGCGCGGGATGCTGACATCCATCGAGAAACAAGATAAATACCCACAAGGTAGTGCGGGTGATGCTGCACCAGATAATAAAAATTAATGCCTTATATCAATTGGTTATTACAGAAAACATCGCATATCATTGAAAATGAAAAAGGCCAATAATACTTGAGTAAATTACTAGGTTAAATAGTTGACTAAAACACTCAAGAATGTCAGACTTCTGGCTCGTTTTAACCAACAGGTAATTTTAGCTATGAGACTGACTTCCAAAGGCCGTTATGCCGTGACCGCCATGCTTGATGTGGCATTACATTCCCAGGACGGGCCAGTTCCTCTGGCCGATATTTCAGAGCGTCAGGGGATTTCGTTATCCTATCTGGAACAGCTGTTTTCACGCTTACGCAAAAATGGCTTAGTCGCCAGCGTTCGTGGTCCAGGTGGCGGTTACCTGCTGGGTAAAGATGCATCAGCCATCGCAGTAGGTGCGGTTATTACTGCTGTAGACGAATCTGTCGATGCCACCCGTTGTCAGGGTAAAGAAGGCTGTCAGGGTGGCGATCGTTGCCTGACCCACACCTTATGGCGTGATTTGAGTGAGCGCATCAGCAGCTTCCTCAATAACATTACATTGGCAGAACTGGTGAATAATCAAGACATTCTAGAGGTCGCGGATCGTCAAAACAACGATACGCGCCGTACGGCTAATGGCCGACCGCAAGAGACGATTAACGTCAATCTGCGCGCATAAGCAGAATTTGCGGAATTTTACGTTTTGGAAGTGATGTACGGAGCAAAAGAGCAATGACCGAATCAAAATTAAAGTTACCGATCTATCTGGATTATTCAGCCACCACCCCAGTAGACCCGCGTGTCGCTGAAAAAATGATGCAGTATCTGACTCTGGATGGCATCTTCGGTAACCCCGCCTCTCGTTCCCACAAGTTTGGCTGGCAGGCAGAAGAAGCTGTTGATATTGCACGTAATGATATTGCTGCATTGGTAGGTGCGGACCCTCGTGAGATTGTCTTCACCTCTGGCGCAACCGAGTCTGATAACCTTGCAATCAAAGGTGCTGCTAATTTCTATCAGAAGAAAGGCAAGCACATCATCACCTGTAAAACTGAACATAAAGCAGTGTTAGATACTTGTCGCCAGTTGGAGCGTGAAGGCTTCGACGTGACTTATCTGGCACCGCAGTCTAACGGTATTATCGACCTGAAACAGCTTGAAGCGGCCATGCGTGCAGATACCATTTTGGTTTCTATCATGCATGTGAATAATGAAATCGGTGTGGTACAGGATATCGCGGAAATCGGCGAAATGTGCCGTAGTCGCGGGATCATATTCCACGTTGATGCTACGCAAAGCGTCGGTAAATTACCGATTGATCTGAGCCAACTGAAAGTCGATTTGATGTCCTTCTCCGCCCATAAAGTTTATGGCCCGATGGGGATTGGCGCGCTGTTTGTTCGCCGTAAGCCACGTATTCGCATTGAAGCCCAGCAGCACGGTGGTGGTCATGAGCGCGGTATGCGTTCGGGCACTTTGCCAGTACACCAGATTGTTGGCATGGGTGAAGCTTACCGTATTGCCAAAGAAGAGATGAAAAGTGAAGCTGCGCGCCTGCGTTCATTGCGCCTGCGTTTGTGGAACGGTATCAAAGATATCGAAGAAGTTTACTTGAATGGCGATTTAGAGAATGGTGCACCTGGCATTCTTAACGTCAGCTTCAACTATGTTGAAGGTGAGTCGCTTATCATGGCACTGAAAGATCTGGCTGTTTCATCGGGTTCAGCCTGTACTTCCGCGAGTCTGGAACCTTCTTATGTGCTGCGCGCGTTGGGGATGAACGACGAACTGGCTCACAGTTCAATCCGTTTCTCTCTGGGGCGTTTCACCACTGAAGAAGAGGTAGACTACGCCATTGCACTGGTGCGTAAATCCATTGGTCGTCTGCGTGATTTGTCTCCGTTATGGGATATGTTCAAGCAGGGCGTGGATATCAGCAGCATTGAATGGTCTCACCATTAATTCCAGACTTTAAGACTCAGGAGAAATCACATGGCTTACAGCGAAAAAGTAATCGATCACTACGAAAATCCACGTAACGTCGGGTCATTCGACAACGAAGATCCTACCATCGGTAGCGGTATGGTTGGCGCACCTGCGTGTGGTGATGTCATGAAGTTGCAGATCAAAGTTAACGAAGCTGGCATCATTGAAGATGCGCGTTTCAAGACTTATGGCTGCGGCTCTGCCATTGCTTCCAGTTCTCTGGTAACTGAATGGATGAAAGGCAAGTCTCTCGATCAGGCTGAAGCGATCAAAAATACTCAGATCGCGGAAGAACTGGAGTTACCGCCAGTCAAAATTCACTGCTCAATTTTGGCAGAAGATGCCATTAAAGCAGCTATCGCCGACTACAAAAGCAAACATACTGCCAAGTAGTTGTAATATAGATACCCTAAATAATTCGAGTTACAGGAAGACGGCTAACGCACTTGTAGCTTGAAGTATGGCGGGTATAAGTTATCAGAGTTGAGGAAGGTCTATGTCGATATCAATCAGCGACAGTGCTGCACAGCGGGTCAGCGCCTTTTTAAATAACCGTGGTAAGGGCTTGGGTTTGCGCTTAGGCGTTCGAACTTCGGGCTGCTCCGGTATGGCGTATATCCTGGAATTTGTTGATGAAATGAACGATGACGACATCGTTTTTGAAGACAAAGGCGTGAAAGTGATCATCGACGGCAAAAGCATGGTCTATCTTGACGGCACCGAATTGGATTTCGTCAAAGAAGGTCTGAACGAAGGCTTTAAGTTCAACAATCCGAACGTCTCCAGTGAGTGTGGATGTGGCGAAAGCTTTAACGTCTGACCCTGTTTTGTTCCTACCTCAGGCACTTGTGCTTCATACAGCTCTCTTGCGTTATAAGTGGGCTGTATAACTTTCAGCTAAGCCATCACATATTCTTGAGCATTCTATGGATTACTTCACATTATTTGGGTTGCCGCCTCAGTACCTGATTGATGGTAGCCGACTCACGACCCGCTATCAGGAATTGCAGCGCCAATTCCATCCTGACCGTTTTGCCAATCAGCCTGAACGCGAGCGTTTGGCCTCATTACAGCAAGCTGCGACCATCAATGATGCCTACCAAACCCTCAAGCACCCGTTAAAACGGGCTGAGTATATGCTATCTTTGCAGGGTTTTGATTTAGGCAATGAACAACATACACTGCGTGATACTGCTTTTCTGATGGAACAATTAGAGCTGCGCGAAGAGCTTGATGCTATCGAACGTAGCCCAGATGCTGAAATACAACTCGCTGCATTCAGTCACCGCCTGGCTTTGATGACAAAAACGCGCAGCCAACTGATGGTTGAGCAATTGGATCAGCAACAGTGGGAACAAGCCGCTGATACGGTTCGAAAATTACGTTTTCTGGATAAATTACAGCAACAGGTTGAACAGCTCGAAGAGCGGCTGTTTGATGGTTTATCTCTTTAGTGAAGTGAAGTGAAGTGAAGTGAATAGTTGTATCTAATTGATAAAAATAAATAAAGATCAATTTATTGATGACTGCAATGCCCAGCTACTTCTTATTAGGGCGCGTCACTAACGTTTTTATATGCTCTAAATAATTCGAGTTGCAGGAAGGCGGCAAGTGAATGAGTCCCGATGAGTTGACGTGTGTCAATGATTCGGGTGAGAGAACGTAGCCAACGCATATGCAGCTTGAAGTATGAAGAGTATAGATTGATGGAAGCTCAACATGGCCTTATTACAAATTAGTGAGCCTGGTTTAACGGCGGCACCACACCAACGTCGGTTGGCCGCAGGGATAGATTTAGGCACCACAAATTCATTGGTAGCCACTGTGCGCAGCGGTAAAGCGCAAACACTGGCCGATGAACAGCAGCGGGATCTTTTGCCGTCAGTGGTTCACTATCAACAAAATAACATTGATGTCGGCTGGAATGCGCGCGATTTAGCGGCATTGGATCCGGTCAATACTATTAGTTCAGTCAAACGCATGATGGGCCGTTCTTTGGCCGATATCGTGCAGCGCTACCCTAATCTGCCTTACCAGTTTCAGCCGAGTGAAAATGGCTTGCCGATGATCCAGACTGCCTGCGGGTTAGTTAACCCGGTGCAAGTGTCTGCGGATATCCTAAAAGCATTGGCACAGCGGGCGCGTGCTGCATTGGAAGGTGAACTTGACGGTGTAGTAATTACCGTTCCGGCTTACTTTGATGATGCTCAGCGTCAGGGAACCAAAGATGCCGCCCGCTTAGCGGGGTTGCATGTGTTGCGTTTGCTTAATGAGCCGACCGCAGCGGCTATCGCCTATGGTCTGGATTCAGGCCAGGAAGGGGTGATTGCTGTTTACGACTTAGGCGGCGGAACATTTGATATCTCTATTTTGCGCTTAAGCCGTGGTGTTTTTGAAGTGTTGGCAACGGGCGGTGATTCTGCGCTGGGTGGGGATGACTTCGACCACTTATTAGCTGATTGGCTGCGCGAGCAAGCTGGTATTGATTCCCGTGATGATCATGGTGTCCAGCGGCAATTACTTGATGCGGCGATCGCGGCCAAAATTACCTTGAGTGATGCCGAGGTTGCTGATGTCTCGGTCGCTGGCTGGCAAGGGCAAATCACCCGTGAGCAATTTGAATCGCTGATCGCGTCATTAGTTAAGCGCACATTAATGGCTTGTCGTCGTGCGTTAAAAGATGCTGGCGTGACGGCTGACGAAGTGTTGGAAGTGGTGATGGTCGGCGGTTCGACCCGTGTGCCGTTGGTGCGTGAGCAGGTGGGGCAATTCTTTGGCCGCACGCCACTGACCTCAATTGATCCCGATAAAGTGGTCGCTATTGGTGCGGCGATCCAAGCTGACATTCTGGTGGGGAATAAACCTGACAGTGATATGTTGCTGCTGGATGTTATCCCGCTGTCATTAGGGCTGGAAACTATGGGCGGTTTAGTGGAAAAAGTGATTCCACGCAATACCACCATTCCGGTTGCCCGCGCGCAAGAGTTCACCACCTTTAAAGATGGTCAGAGTGCGATGACTATCCACGTACTACAAGGTGAACGCGAGTTGGTACAGGATTGTCGTTCTCTGGCCCGCTTTGCTTTACGTGGTTTGCCGCCGCTGCCAGCGGGAGGGGCACATATCCGTGTGACTTTCCAGGTGGATGCGGATGGGTTATTGAGTGTCACAGCGATGGAGAAATCCACCGGCGTGGAGGCATCGATTCAGGTGAAGCCTTCCTATGGGCTATCCGATGATGAAATTGCCAATATGATTAAAGATTCAATGGCGAACGCGCAAAGTGATATTGGCGCGCGTAAGCTGGCGGAACAACAAGTCGAAGCCTCTCGTGTGCTGGAAAGTTTACAAGGCGCATTGGCAGAAGATGCAGCATTACTCAGTGAGCAAGAAAGTACTGCGATCGCTCAGGCGATGGCAGCATTACAGCAGCAGATGCAGAGCACTGACCCACACGCAATCGAAGCTGCGATAAAAGCGTTAGATGCACAAACGCAAGATTTTGCCGCGCGCCGAATGGATGCTTCTATTCGCCGTGCTTTGGCTGGCCATTCAGTGGATGAGGTTTAATCATGCCCAAAATAGTATTTCTGCCCCATAAAGACCTTTGCCCGGATGGTGCAGTACTGGAAGCAACGCAAGGTGAAACCATATTAGATGTCGCCTTGCGCAATGGAATCGACATCGAGCATGCCTGTGAGAAATCCTGTGCCTGTACCACTTGCCACTGTGTGGTGCGGGAAGGTTTTGATTCTCTGCCAGAAAGCAGTGAACTGGAAGATGACATGCTGGATAAAGCCTGGGGGCTGGAGCCAGAAAGTCGCCTGAGTTGTCAGGCCAGAGTGACGGATGAAGACTTGGTGGTTGAGATGCCGCGTTATACCATTAACCATGCACGAGAGCATTAATCATACTCGTCATACTTCAAGCTGCATGTGCGTTGGCTACGTTCAATCACCCGAATCACTTACAACAGTAAGCTCATCGGGACTCTTTCACTTGCCGCCTTCCTGCAACTCGAATTATTTAGAGTATATACACGAGAACATTGATATGAGCTTAACCTGGCAAGATACCCGCGAAATTGGCGAAGCGCTGTATGATCAATTTCCGGATACCGATCCCAAGACGGTGCGCTTCACCGATATGCACCAATGGATCTGCGACTTAGAAGATTTCGATGATGATCCGCAGGGATCAAATGAAAAAGTGCTGGAAGCGATCCTTCTGGTCTGGTTAGATGAGTTTGAATAGGTACCAGAGGGTCGCATAAGCGGCCCTTTTTTTATGCCGGATCTGATATCTTATAGATAGAAACTTTATTGGATCGATGCTGGTAACACAGGCCAGTATATAACTAACTGAATAACAGAAAAATAATAATGACGAGGTAATCCATGACCACAGAAATAATGCAAGTATCCCTATCATCCAAGCCGGCAGATGTCCGCTGGGGCGAGAAAGCCCTATTAAGTACCAATGATCAAGGCATTACTATCCACCTGACGGGAAAAGACACTTTGGGGTCGATCCAACGTGCCGCCCGTAAAATCGACGGGCAGGGTATCAAACAGGTCAAACTGGCCGGGGAGGGCTGGGGTCTGGAACAAAACTGGGCATTCTGGCAAGGGTTCCGTGGGCCAAAAGGTCAGCGTAGCGTGGAGTGGGCAGAGCTGCCAGAGAACGAAAAAACCGAGCTGAAACATCGGCTGAAAATTATTGACTGGGTGCGCGACACTATTAATGCACCAGCAGAAGATTTGGGGCCAGAGCAACTGGCTAAAAACGCGATCGATTTACTGTGTTCAGTATCATGCGATGCTGTTAGTTACCGTATTACCAAAGGCGAAGATCTGCGTGAGCAGGGTTATGCCGGGATTTACACCGTTGGTCGCGGCTCTGATCGCGCGCCGGTGTTATTGGCGTTGGACTATAACCCAACCGGTAATCCCGATGCGCCAGTGATGGCGTGTTTGGTGGGTAAAGGTATTACTTTTGATTCAGGCGGTTATAGCCTGAAACAGAGCGCCTTTATGGATTCGATGAAATCCGACATGGGGGGTGCGGCGACAGTCACCGGTGCATTGGCATTAGCAGTGGCTCGAGGCTTGGATAAGCGCGTAAAACTGTATTTGTGTTGTGCGGATAATATGGTGAGTGGTAATGCCTTCAAACTGGGTGATATCATTCGCTATCGCAATAAAAAGACGGTAGAAATCATGAATACCGATGCCGAAGGGCGCTTGGTATTAGCCGATGGCCTGATTGATGCGTCGGAACAGAATGCACCGCTGATTATTGATGCTGCTACCTTAACCGGTGCGGCGAAAACTGCCTTGGGTAATGATTACCATGCGCTGTTTAGCTTTGATGATCAACTGGCGCAAGAGTTGTTAAGCAGTGCCAAAAGTGAGCACGAACCTTTCTGGCGTTTGCCGCTGGCCGAGTTCCATCGCAGCCAGTTACCGTCTAATTTTGCTGAATTGAATAATGTTGCGGGTGCAGCCTACAGTGCTGGTGCCAGCACTGCTGCTGCGTTTTTGTCGCATTTCGTGACAAACTATCAGCAAGGCTGGTTGCACATTGACTGCTCTGCCACTTACCGTAAAGGCGCGGTTGAGCAATGGTCGGCCGGTGCTACAGGTTTGGGTGTACGCACCATTGCTAACCTATTGTTGGCGAAAGCAAAATAACATATTGATGTGTCGAGGAGTGAGAATAGGCAGATCGTAAAGACGCTGTATTCTCTTTGAAGAAAAAAGCTTCCCTGGGGGCTCGAGCCGCGCCATCCTTGGCGCGGACGCTTTACTCTTCTACCTGTTCTCCCTCCTATTTACCCATCGCAAGATGTTTTTGGAGTCAAGCATGAGTGTGCCGCAGTCCCCTGATGATAAGCACGATAGTCACCATCACGATGAAGACCAAAGCCTGGAATCCTTGCTAAAACTGGCGGCGACGGAGTCCATTCATCGCACCGCCTTTTTCCGTGCGCTGCTGGATGCGACCGTTTTAGTGCTGGTAGATGATTCAGATAAGTGCATTGAAGACGGTGAAATGACGTTCACCGCAGGAAATGGTGTGAATATTCTGCATTGGGAAAAGCAGGATGGCGAGTCGGTCATTCCATTCTTTACCTCAGTAGAAGTGCTTCAGCAGGCGCTGGATATGGCAGAAAATCAAGATATTGACAGTGAGAAACAGCCTTTTGTCGCCATGCCGGTGCGGGTGCTATTTGAAATGACTCAGGGCGCACATCTGTTTTTGAACCCAAAATCAGAGCACGGTAAAGAGTTCTGGCCGCAAGAAGTGGCGATGCTACTCGAAAACGGCGGTTTAGCGCAACCGGCTGAAATGGTCGTGGATAAAGAGAGCCAAATTCTATTGGGCCAACCGGAAGAGTACCCGGCGGCAATGGTTGATGCATTGATTCAATTGTTCAGCCAGCGTAAGCCAGTGCGCCGTGCTTTTCTGGCATTAATGCATGATAAAAATGTTGATGATCAACCTAACTTATTGATTGGTTTAGAAGTTGAGGGGCCTGAAGATGAGGTTGACCAGTTAATTCAGGAAGCCGGCAATGTGGCCAGTGATAATGCACCCGACGATCGCCCGGTTGATTTTTGCGTAGTGAGTGAAAAAGAGCGCGGTGTAAGCCATTATCTGATGACGCATACTCAGGCATTCTATCAGCGCAGATGGGGCAGTTGGCTGCGTAATGTGATTCCTTCAGTTAATCATTAGTCACGGAGCAGGATATGAATCACAACGGATTGCAGCGGTTAACGTCAGGAATCAAAAAGTGCCAGGCGACCATCTTGGGCAGTGCCATGTTATTAAGTGCCGTGTTGCTATTGGCGGCCTGTGACGACAGCAGCGATAAAAAGGATGTCGCCGCGCCGGCAACTCAGGCCAGTGCGCCGGTGGCTAATACTGCGGTTAAAACGAATGATGCCGCTGTACTGGCAGCGTTGGCGAAACGCTATGCAGGGCAACCGATCACCTTGCTTGATGCTTCTGAGCTGCAACTCGATGGGGCCAGCGCGATGGTGTTGACCTTCTCGCAGCCGCTGGATACTAAACAAGATTTTGCCTCGCAGGTGCATCTGGTTGATACCGTCAGCGGTAAAATCGACGGTGCCTGGGAGCTATCCGATAATCTGATGGAGCTGCGTTTACGCCACCTTAAACCCGAGCGTAAGTTGTTATTAACCATAGACGGCACGCTGAAAGGCATCGGTGGTGGGCAACTGGGTAAACAACAGCAGCAGCAAATCACCACCCGCGACATCAAACCGAGCGTTGGCTTTGCCAGTAAAGGTTCTTTGCTGCCGGGCAAGCTGGCACAGGGCTTGCCAGTGATGGCGCTGAATGTGAATAACGTCGATGTTAACTTCTTTCGCATTAAACAAAGCAGTTTGGCCAGTTTCCTCGCTAGCTGGCAGTACCGCAGTGCGCTGTCGAATTGGGAATCAGACGAACTGCTGAAAATGGCCGATTTGGTCTATACCGGCCGCTTTGACCTCAATCCTGCGGTCAATACCCGTGAAAAGTTGCTATTGCCACTGGCGGATATCAAGCCGTTACAGGAGTCTGGTGTCTATCTGGCGGTGATGCAACAAGCCGGGCAATACAGTTACACCAATGCCGCCACCTTATTTACGCTGAGTGATATCGGTGTTTCGCTGCACAGCTATCATGACCGGATGGATGTCTTTGCTCAGGCGCTGGCCGGTGGTGCGGCGCTGAAAGGCGTGTCACTGCAAGTATTGGATGAAAAAGGGCAAGTGCTGATTCAGGCTGAAACTGATGGTCAGGGCCATGCGCAACTGGAAAAAAACACTAACGCTAAGCTACTGTTAGCCTCGCAAAACGGGCAGACCAGCTTAATCGATCTTACGGTTCCGGCGCTGGACTTGGCTGAATTTGATATTGCCGGGCCGGAAGGTTTTCAAAAGCAGTTCTTTATTTTTGGCCCGCGTGACCTCTATCGCCCCGGTGAAACCTTAATTGTTAATGGCTTACTGCGAGACGCCGATGGAAAACCTTTGGCAACGCAGCCAGTTAAAGTGGATATCCTCAAACCCGATAATCAGGTGGTGCGCAGCTTTGTCTGGCAGCCGCAGGAGGGCTTGTATCAATATCAATATGCTATACCGGAAGGCGGCCCAACCGGGGAGTGGTCGTTGCGCCTGAATTTGGGTGACAACCAGCCGCGTCTGTACAAATTTAAAGTGGAAGATTTCCTGCCAGAGCGTATGGCGCTGGAAATTACCACCAGCAAAGAACCGATTGCCACTGACAGCGAAGCCAGCTTTGCAGTAACTGGCCGCTATTTATATGGCGCACCGGCCTCAGGTAACCGCTTGCAAGGTCAACTGTTTTTACGCCCCTTACGCGAGGCGGTTGCCGCGCTACCCGGTTTTGAGTTTGGTTCTGTGACGGAAGAGAACCTCTCTCGCACCTTAGATGAGTTTGATACCACACTCGATAGCGACGGCCAAACGGATGTCGCTGTGGATAACAGTTGGCAGAATGCGCAATCGCCGTTGAAACTGATTTTACAGGCAAGCTTGCTAGAATCCGGTGGGCGGCCAGTAACCCGCCGTGCTGAACAGGCATTGTGGCCAGCCGATGCGCTGGCAGGTATTCGCCCGTTATTCAACAAGCAGCAAGTTTATGATTATCGCAGTGACAGTTATAAATCACAGGCGATGGTCGATCAGGACACCACGGCCGATTTTGAAATTATCTATGCGAATGCCAGCGGTAAAAAGCTGGCCGCCGATGGCCTGAAAGTGAAGTTGGTGCGTGAGCGGCGCGATTACTACTGGCAGTGGTCAGAAAGTGATGGCTGGCAGTCACTGTTTGATAAAAAAGACCTGACTCTGGCGGAACAAACGGTAAATATTGCCGCCGATGGCAGTGCCAAGGTCAGCTTCCCGGTGGAGTGGGGCGCTTATCGTATTGAGGTGAGTAATCCAGATAATGAATTGGTCAGCAGTTCGCGTTTCTGGGCCGGTTATAGCTGGCAGGACAATACCGGCGGCAGTGGAGCTGTTCGTCCAGATCAAGTCAAACTGACACTGGATAAGCCGGCTTATCGCCCCGGTGAAAAAGTGAAGTTACATATTGAAGCCCCCGCCGCCGGTAATGGCTATCTGTTGGTGGAATCCAGCGATGGCCCGTTGTGGTGGCAGGAAGTGACTATTCCGGCAGGGGGCGCGGATATCGATGTGCCGATTAACACGGCGTGGAACCGTCACGATTTGTATCTCAGTGCGACGGTGATTCGTCCTGGCGACAAAGCACAGCAAGCCACGCCAAAACGGGCGGTGGGATTGCTGCATTTGCCGCTGGTGGATGAAACTCGCAAACTGGCACTGCAATTGGATGCTCCTGAGCGTATTCGTCCGAACCAAACTTTAACCGTCAAAGTTAAAGCCAACCGGGTCGGTGCGCCATTGCCTGAAAAAGTGCAAGTACTGCTGTCGGCGGTCGACAGCGGTATCTTGAATATTACTGATTTCGCTACGCCGGACCCGTATGATGCTTTCTTTGGTCGCAAACGCTACAGCGTTGATCAATATGATGTTTACGGGCAACTGATTGAAGGGCAGGGGCGATTGGCCAGCCTGCGTTTTGGTGGCGATGGCGGTGACGATGATGCGCTGTCCCGTGGCGGCAAAAAGCCGATCACGGAAGTGACCATTGTGGCACAGCAAGCCCTGCCGGTGACCTTGAATGCACAAGGTGAAGGTACGGTTGAGCTGGCAATTCCTGATTTTAACGGAGAACTGCGCCTAATGGCGCAAGCCTGGAGCGCAGAAGATTTTGGCAACGCAGAGGCTAAAGTGGTGGTCGCAGCACCGTTGATTGCGCAATTGGCAACGCCGCGTTTTCTGGCGGGTGGTGACACGACACAATTGGCACTGGATCTGAGTAACTTATCAGGACTGCCGCAAACTCTGTCGCTCAAATTGGCCGCCAGTGACTTGCTGGCATTAAATGGTGTGCAAACTCAGTCAGTTACGTTGGCTAAAGGCGAGCGCAAAACAGTGTTGATTCCGGTGCGGGCGCTAAATGGCTTTGGCCAGGGAAATATCAGCCTGAAGGTCAGTGGTATGGTGCTGCCAAATGAAAAACTGCCGGATTATCAGCATATTTGGAAGATCGGCGTGCGGCCTGCAACTCCGGCCCAAACCCGCCATTTTGCCAACGTATTGCACCGTGGCGAAAGTTGGAGCTTGCCGGCGGATGCGACTGCGGGATTGATAGCAGAAACAGTGCAAGGCCAACTTTTGCTTACCAGCCGCCCTCCGCTCAATCTTGCCCGCTATATCAGCGAGCTGTACGCCTACCCTTATGGTTGTTTAGAGCAGACCGTCAGCGGATTGTATCCCTCGCTGTACAGTAACCATGCGCAGTTGAGCGCGTTGGGAATTAAAGCCGATAGCGATGAGAAACGTCGGCAGGCGATTGACGTCGGGATTGAGCACTTGCTCAGTATGCAGCGTCATAACGGCAGTTTTGGTTTGTGGAGTAACGACAGCCCGGAAGAGTTCTGGCTGACCGCCTATGCCACAGACTTCCTGTATCGTGCTAACCAGCAGGGTTACAGCGTACCGATCGCGGCGTTGACGGCGGCGAATAACCGTTTGCAGCGCTACTTGCAGGATCCAAATCAGGTAGAAACGCGTTCTAGCGAACAAGCCAAACATACCCGTTTTGCGGTGCAGGCTTATGCCGGTTTGGTGCTGGCACAGCAACAGCAAGCCTCACTTGGCGCACTACGCCAGTTGTACACCCGCAGCAACGAAGCCCGTTCTGGCTTACCGTTGGTGCAGTTGGGTGTTGCACTTAAATTAATGGGAGATATGCCGCGAGCCAAAGAAGCCATTAGTCAGGGGCTGGATACTTCGCGCAATGATAAGGATTACTGGCTGGAAGATTATGGCAGCGTGATACGTGATGACGCACTGATTTTGGCATTGTTGACTGACCACAATTTGTTGCCACAGGTGCGCGATACTCGTCTGTTGGTACTGTCTGATGCTTTGACCAGCCGCAACTATCTGTCAACGCAGGAGAGCAATGCGGTATTCCTGGCGGGTCGCACCATGATGAGTGGTGCTGAAACACCGTGGCAGGCTGCCATAGCTGCCACGGCGGAGAGTCTCGCTGAGAGTGCCACAGTGACACAAAACGCGGCATTGAATCAAAACTGGTCAGCGCCGCAACTGACTGGTGGTATGCAGATGCAAAATCGGGGTGATGTTGCACTCTATAGCCGCGTCAATATCGTGGGGTATCCGCAGCAAACACCTGCGCCATTCAGCAATAATCTGCATATTAGCCGCAGATATATTGGGTTGGATGGTAACCCATTACCGCTATCACACCTGAAGAGCGGCGAGCTGGTGTTGGTGCATCTGGATGTGTGGGCAGATAAACGGGTGCCTGATGCGCTGGTGGTCGATTTACTGCCTGCGGGGTTAGAACTGGAAAACCAAAATCTGGGTGACAGCAGCGCCAGTCTGGGGGAGAGCGCCAGTAGTGTGACTGAACTGTTACAGGATATGCAGCAGTCAGAGATTAAACATCAGGAGTTTCGTGATGACCGCTATGTCGCGGCAGTGAGTGTTGATGGTTATCGTCATACCACGTTGCTGTATCTGGCCCGTGCCGTGACCCCGGGGGTTTATCAGGTGCCCGCGCCGCAGGTGGAATCGATGTATGTACCGGACTGGCGTGCGCTGGGCACTACTGTGCCACAACTTGAAGTCGTAAAGTAAATGCTCACTCCCCCTTTGCGGCTCAGTAGCAAAGGGGGATGCTATCAATGTTAATGGGTAAAACCGCTTCTCCCGCTATCGCCGCAACGTTTGGTGGCTGGCGCTCATTGTTGTCCTGTTCCCGGCTCTATTGTGGCTGGCGGATAAGCGCTGGCCGCTGCCGCTGACAGAGGCTCAGGTCGCGCGGGTGGTGACCGCCGAAGATGGCACCCCGCTATGGCGCTTTGCCGATGCTGACGGGGTTTGGCGCTATCCAGTGACACTCGATCAAGTTTCACCTTATTACCTGCAAGCGCTGCTTACCTTTGAAGATCGCTGGTTCTACTCTCATCCCGGCGTGAATCCATTGGCACTGGCCCGCGCTGCCTGGCAGGATCTGCGGGCCGGTAAGATTCTGTCCGGTGGCAGCACGCTCTCGATGCAAGTTGCCCGCTTAATCGACCCACATCCCCGCACGTTAGCGGGTAAATTGCGCCAAGTATGGCGAACGGTTCAACTGGAATGGCACTTTTCTAAAGATCAAATTCTCGAAATCTATCTTAACCGCGCCCCTTTTGGTGGCACGTTGCAAGGCATTGGTGCGGCCAGTTGGACATATCTGGGCAAGCCGCCCTCACAATTAACGCCGGCAGAAGCCGCATTATTGGCTGCCTTGCCCCAGGCTCCGAGCCGTTTGCGCCCGGATCGTTATCCACTGCGAGCTAAAGCTGCGCGCGATAAAGTGTTAAGCCGGCTGGCGGATTATCAGGTGTGGCCGGTTGAACAGGTGGCTGATATCAAACAAGAAGATATCTGGCTGGCTCCGCGTCAGGTGCCGCAATTAGCTCCCTTATTGGCACGCCGCTTAACCCGTGGCAACCAACGCGAAGTGATTCAGACTACGCTGGACGCCGGTTTACAGCGTCAATTGGAAGATATGGCTGTGGGTTGGCGGCATCAATTACCAGAGAAAACATCGCTAGGCTTGCTGGTGGTGGACCATACCACCATGAATGTGCGTGCTTATCTTGGTTCGGTGGATTTTCAGGATAACAGCCGTTTCGGTCATGTGGATATGGTCAGTGCATGGCGATCACCTGGCTCGACGTTAAAGCCTTTTCTTTATGCAATGGCACTGGATGACGGCCTGATCCATGCCGAATCACTGTTACAGGATGTCCCGCGTCGTTTTGGTGATTACCGGCCCGGTAATTTCGATACCGGATTTCATGGGCCGGTTAGTGCCAGCGAGGCATTGGTGCGTTCGCTGAATCTCCCTGCGGTACAACTGCTGGAAGTGTATGGGCCGAAGCGTTTTACCGCCAATTTGCGTAATGGCGGTTTACACTTACGTTTTCCACCTCACAGCGAACCCAGCCTTGCGGTGATTCTGGGCGGCACCGGTTCACGATTAGATCAATTGGTTGCAGCTTATAGTGCTTTTGCTCGGGGTGGAATGGCTGCCACTTTACGTTTTGAGCCACAGCAAAACATACAGGAACGGCGGCTTTTTTCTCCCGGCGCGGCATGGATAACCCGCCGTATTCTTGCCGGTGAAGCCAGACCTTTACCGGATGATAACCTACCGGCAGTCGTGCCGTTGGCATGGAAAACCGGCACCAGCTATGGCTATCGTGATGCGTGGGCTATTGGCATTAACGCCCATTATACCATTGGTGTCTGGGTCGGGCGGCCAGATGGTACACCGGTTGCCGGGCAGTTCGGTTACGCCACCGCAGTACCAATATTGAATCAGGTTAATAATCTGCTGATGGGCGGATTGCAGCACAGTGGTCGTCAACTGCCAATCGATCCCAAACCCTCCTCGGTCACTCGGGCCGAAATTTGTTGGCCGGGCGGGCAACCCTTGGCCGCCGGTGATAGCAATTGTCGACAACGGCGACAAAGCTGGGTGCTCGATGGCACTGTACCACCGACTCTTGCCGCACCAGGGCAGGAGAACATGCAGGGCGGCCAGCTAAGTCTCTGGCTGAATGCGCAGGGGCAGCGAGTTGCTGCAGATTGCGCTGGCGCGATTGCTACCCCATTAACTTTATGGCCACTGCCGCTCGAACCGTGGTTGCCAGTAAGTGAACGCCGCCTGCAACGTTTACCCGCAGCTAGCCCTCAATGTGCGCCACAAGGCAGTATTGATGTGGCTCCGTTGCTGATTTTGGGGATACGTGATGGTGCGATACTAAAGCGCTTGCCGGGACATAATAGCCTCGACCTGCGGTTGGCGGCGCAAGGTGGGCAGGGCCAGCATTGGTGGTTCCTTGATGGGGAACAGGTGGCGGTGACCGAAAATAATCAGTCGTGGGTACAAACTTTATCGATACCAGGCCGCCATCAGCTTAATCTATTGGATGAAAGTGGTATGGTGAGCAATTTGTTGTTTCGGGTAGAATAAGCTTATATATAAAATTAATAAATGACAACTTATAACCTTATTTTATATTACATTATTATTAATGTTTTTGTAATAAATTAAATAATATTATTGTTTTTATTTATTCGATAGATTATCTCCAGTGTTGATATGGCACATTGCTATTCATAACTGGAGGATAATATGATTAATCACATTTACTTTGTAATGATATCTTCAGTTCTCTTAACTTCCCATATTTTTGCCCAATCCCCTAAAGTTTGTTTTTATGCTGATGAAGGTTTCCAAGGGGAGTCTATTTGTGCTACTCAGGGTCAGGCGGTCAGTGACCTTAAACATGAATGGAATGATAAAATATCATCTATTACCGTCCCTCATGGCATGGTGGTTACGGCATTTAAAGATATAAATTTTTCAGGGCGGTCTTTAACATTCAAAGAGAATATTGACTTATACTCATCCCGTCGATGGACAAATTTAAATAATGCAATTAGTTCCTTTAAAGTAAGGAGTGCTGCCTGCTTTTATGAACAGGATAGTTTTATCGGTGATTCTATTTGTATCTCTGGCAATGAACGGATTGACCTATATAGCGAAACTCGCCCGAATAGAAGCCATATCATGAATCCTCTTAATGATAGAATAAATTCAATCATTATACCACCAGACACTCAGGCTATTATCTATAGAAATGACAGTTATAGTGGTGATTACTTTGTTCTGACAGATAATTACACTGCATCAGATTTAGAAAATATAGATATGAATAATGCCATTAGTAGTATTAGAGTCTCTCAGTATGAGCACTTTCTCTGTGACCAACACTGTGTTATCAAAAACAGCATGATTATTCCTATACAATATGCCTTTGGTAGTCATTGGGCTGATAAAAGAATAGGTTATAAGCAAGTATTGATTAGCTTTAATATAACAAGCGAAGATGATTACACTATAGATATAGCCGGTGGTGGGTTTTTAAAGTAAAAGGAGGTGAAGTGTTTTTTCTTAATCAAGAAAGTAACAATAGCGCCATATTTAAAATAAACAATCAGGTCGGTAGGTTATCCATGTTATCGAGATTCAATGGCGGCTATTTTGAAGTTCAAATTATTGAGTCCAGTGATGGAGTGTCAGTCAATGTTTATCCGATTTTTAGCTATTTATTTGATGTTGATAATACCAATGTTAGGTTCTTTGTTAATAATGCAAACACGTTTAAACCGCTTATAATAAATAAGCTTGTTATGACCGTTGAGAAAAAACAGAATAGAGCCGAACGCGGTGTTGCAGGAGTCGCGGCCTGTTGGTTAGTCCCGCTGCTTAATATTTATAACTATATTATCCAGGGAAAGTGTAATCAGGCTGACCGTTTTATAACTGATGCCAGTGAGTTTTTCAGCACTAGTAGCGATAAAATATTGCAAATATCCGGTACGTCGGAACCTCTGCCCAGAATAGAAAATAATGACACCTTTCCTTCTGAAATACTCCTCGTAGATTTTGCGACGGACCCAACAGGCACATTGACTCATATTAATTCTAATATGAACGGTAAGTCATTAACGCTAGCGGCAACGGCACTGGCCTGCAACGTCTCGATGAAATATGAGGTACTTCCACATCTGCGCTCTCGCCGTGACCTTATTCCGCCTTGCATCGATTGGACGCTAAATATTCTGACTGATTTTACGCTGTTATTTGGTGATAGTGACAGTACTTGGAATGCTGAAAACTTTGGCCGCGTTATTGCGCGCATTATCAGTTCTGGAGATACCGGTTATACCGCATCCGATACTATTACAGATGCACGTTTAATTGAGAATGTTCGAACCTACGTTACCGAAAATATTGATAATGCCGCACTGATAAAAACGGCATTTGATTTTTCACAACTCAGCTATGCGGGTTATTTACGCCATAATGATGTGGGATCTGAAACCCAGCCGCCGCAAGTTGTGCAGTCACTACCTCAGGGGCGCTATGAACTGGCGCTACAAAATTTTCATTTTGTCGAGACGGTACCCAGAAGACAGCTTAATGGTGAGTGGATTGAACAACCTGAATTGCGTTTTGATGTCGAGGTGATCAGTGGCGCGACAGAAGATACATTGGCTGCTCGGCAAAATGTTACTCCAGTGATAGAAGAGTGGCGGCAACGGTACCATCAGGCTGCAAGGTCTTTAAAGGTTGTTGAGAAGATAGGAAGCACCAACACTCCAAATCTGTATCAGGGCATGGATGCGATTATTTCTGCTGCTGCTATGGTCAGTGATGTGGCGCAAAGTTGGTTAAGAACATCGCGCGATGACTATATCTATGTGATCGTGCGTTTATCCGGTGAGGTCATCAGCATCGCAATGGCGGTAGATATTAACGATGTTGATGTGGGCATTGCCGGTTCGTTGACCAGCCCTTCCTATGTCCTTAACCCTTCAGATAACGGAGTGATTAGAGGGGCCGGTACTGCGGCTATCAGGGTACTCGCCGACTATTTGGCTAAGAAAGGAAAGCGCGCACTGGTATCGGATGTTATCAGCCAGCCGTCAGCAATTGTAAAAAAGAAAGTGGGCTTTCAGTTTATCGATGAACTTTGATATTAATAACTTTTGAATTGAATTTTCGGGTATGGGGCACAGAGTATGGCAAACTGATTTTTATGCAAAGTGTGAGTTGTGCATAAAAATGAGGAATAAAGATAAATAATTTTTAATGAAATGTTGTGATTCCCGTATGCAAGCGCTAGCAGCGCACATATAATCTGCGGCCACTGTACCGGGTCGGCACAATTATAGAGTAAAGGAACCGTTTGCCAGCCAAGTCTATGTGCTTATTAATATTGCCTCTGTTTTATTAATGACACAGCGCAGTGCAGGTTCCGAGTCCGGTAAATATTAGAAATCCAATCGAGGTTATCATGGCTTTAGAACGTACTTTCTCCATTATCAAACCCAATGCTGTTGCCAAAAATAACATTGGCGCTATTTATGCTCGTTTTGAAAGTGCTGGTTTCAAAATCATTGCGGCAAAGATGTTGAAACTGACTAAAGAACAAGCTGAAGGTTTTTACGCTGAACATAAAGGCCGCCCATTCTTCGATGGTCTGGTTGAATTTATGACTTCCGGCCCGATCATGGTTCAGGTTCTGGAAGGTGAAAATGCCGTACAGCGCCACCGTGATATCATGGGGGCTACCAACCCGGATAACGCTCTGGCGGGTACTTTGCGTGCCGATTTCTCTGAAAGTTTCACCGCCAACGCGGTACACGGTTCTGATGCGGTTGAATCAGCCCTGCGTGAAATTGCTTATTTCTTTACCGAGAGTGAAATTTGTCCGCGCTAATTGATTGATTCTGTGTATGAGTGGTGGTTATTTAATCAACTGAAATAATAAAGTTGTCAGCGCACCTTTCCAATCATGGAATCCATGCTTTAAAATTTGTACAATGCCGCGCCCCGCTGGAGATATCTGCCGGGGCGTTCTATTATTTATTCATCGCCGTTTCGAAAGCCATACTCGGTTTAAAGCGCAGCGCCGTAAAGTGTAACAACGAGGCCACGACAACTCATGTCCGAACAACTCTTAGCAGCATCAATACCTGTTGATGCTGCATCTCTGTCTGACAATGCGGTTCAGACCGCCGCTCCTGCTAGCAGCAAAATTAATCTGCTCGATCTCAATCGCCAACAAATGCGCGAGTTTTTCGCTGAAATGGGCGAGAAACCTTTTCGGGCAGATCAGGTCATGAAGTGGATGTATCACTATTGCTTTGATGATTTTGAGCAAATGACCGATATCAATAAAGGGCTGCGTACCAAATTGCAGCGTGTTGCAGAAATTCGTGCGCCAGAAGTGGCAGAAGAGCAACGCTCGACAGATGGCACCATCAAATGGGCAATTAAGGTTGGCGATCAGCAAGTCGAAACGGTGTATATCCCAGAAGGTGACCGTGCAACGCTGTGTGTGTCATCTCAGGTAGGCTGTGCACTGGAGTGTAAATTCTGCTCCACGGCACAACAGGGCTTTAACCGTAACCTGCGGGTATCGGAAATCATCGGTCAGGTATGGCGTGCGGCTAAAATTATTGGCGCAGTAAAAGCCACTGGTATCCGCCCAATCACTAACGTAGTGATGATGGGGATGGGAGAGCCATTGCTGAACCTGAATAACGTGGTTCCAGCTATGGATATCATGATGGATGATTTTGGTTTCGGCTTATCCAAACGCCGCGTAACCTTATCGACTTCCGGTGTGGTACCTGCGTTGGATAAGTTGGGTGATATGATTGACGTCGCCTTGGCTATCTCGCTACATGCCCCGACCGATGATATTCGTGATGACATTGTGCCAATCAACCGTAAATACAATATTGAAACCTTCCTGGCTGCGGTGCGTCGCTATTTGGCGAAATCTAAAGCTAATGGTGGGCGGGTTACGGTTGAATACGTTATGCTGGATCACATCAATGACAGCACCGAGCAAGCCCATCAGTTGGCGGCGTGCTTGAAAGACACGCCGTGCAAGATAAACTTGATTCCCTGGAACCCGTTCCCAGGCGCACCTTATGGCCGTAGTTCAAACAGCCGGGTGGATCGTTTTTCTAAGGTATTAATGGAGTACGGTTTTACAACTATTGTGCGTAAAACGCGTGGTGACGATATCGACGCCGCCTGCGGCCAGTTAGCCGGTGAAGTTATCGATCGTACTAAGCGTACCCTGAAAAAGAAAATGGCAGGTGAACCTATTGCCATTAAAACAGTCTGATTCGTAAGATTCATGCTTGCATATAACTAATTGTTATTTAACTTATAATTTGCAAGGTGTCTAATACTGAAAAGATTATACCCTAAATAATTTGAGTTACAGGAATGCTGCTGGCAGCGGCCTCGCACATACAAGGTTCAGGGATGGGCTAAGTCGCAAGAATTGCCAGTACACTTGTGGTTTGAAAGATGACGGGTATCTTCACACCTAAGGACAATTGAGAAAGCATGAAGCTGACAAGAATGTGGAAAGTGTGCCTGATAGCGACAGTATTGGCTGGTTGCTCCGGTTCTTCATCGGAAAAAGCCAATCAACCCGCGGCAGGGCAGACGCGTTTACAACTGGGTTTGGAGTATTTGGCGCAAGGTGATCTTAATGCCGCGCGGCAGAATCTTGAGAAGGCTGTAGCGGCGAATCCACAGGATTATCGCGCTCAATTGGGCATGGCTTTTTACGAACAGCGTATTGGCGAAAACAGCGCCGCAGAACAGCGTTATCAGCAGGCGATGAAACTGGCCCCGGGAAATGGCACGGTACTGAATAATTACGGTGCGTTTCTGTGTAGTTTAGGGCAGTATGTACCGGCCCAACAACAGTTTAGCGCGGCGGCATTGTTACCTGATTACGGTCAGGTAGCGGATAGTCTGGAAAATGCAGGTTATTGCTTTTTACGGGCTAACCAAAATGAGCAGGCGCGTGTGTTGCTGAGTCGGGCTTTAAAGTATGATCCGGATAAAGATGAGCCGCTGCTTGCAGAAGCTCAAAGGCATTTTGGAGAAGGGAATCGCGCTCAAGCGCAGTTATTACTGGATGTCTACCAACATACGCTTCCAGCCAGTGCTGAAAGTTTATGGCTACAAATTCGTTTCGCCGCGCTAGCAGGCCGTCAAGATAGTGTACAACGCTATGGCAAGCAGCTTGCGCGAAGTTTTCCACAATCCAAACAGTACCAGCACTTTCTAGCTAATGAATACTGAAGCCTCCCAAGATCAAACTGTTCCAGAGACGACAGGTGTGCGCCTGCGTCAAGCCCGTGAAGCACTCGGGTTAACTCAGCAGACGGTTGCAGAACGTCTGTGTCTGAAGGTATCCACAATCCGCGATCTTGAGGAGGATAAAGCGCAAGCTAATCTCGCCTCAACATTCCACCGTGGTTACATTCGTTCTTACGCCAAATTGGTCCATCTTCCTGAAGATGAACTATTACCTATACTGGCAAAACAGGCTCCAGTCAGAGCGGCTAAGGTTGCCCCGATGCAGAGTTTCTCATTGGGTAAAAAACACAAAAAACGTGATGGCTGGTTGATGACTTTCACCTGGCTTATCGTGTTGGTTGTGCTAGGTCTGACCGGCGCTTGGTGGTGGCAAAATCATCAGGCACAGCAAGCTGAAATAGCCACGATGGCCGATCAGTCTTCTGCTCAATTGTCGCAAAATGGCGGGCAACCTGTGCCGCTGTCTGATGACAACAGCGACGCTATCGCACCGGATGCTTCGGCTCCGGCTGCGAATAACAGCCTGTCAGCGCCGACACCAACAACTACTGATACTGCATCTGCTACCAACAGCACAGTATCTGCGGCTCCAGCGACGAATACCGCTACTGCCGCAACAACAGCACCTCAGGGAGCGACAGTGGCAGCGCCAGCTGTTGTCTCCCCGAATCAGGCTCCTTTGCCTGATGTCGCGACCACACAATCACCACTGCCTACCGCAGATGCAGGGGTGAATGGTGTTGCGTCGTCTGTGGGTTCATTGGTTATGAATTTCACAGCTGATTGTTGGTTACAGGTTGTTGATGCAACTGGAAAAACACTGTTTAGTGGTATCCAAAAAGGGGGCGCGACTCTAAATCTGTCTGGTAAATCCCCTTATAAGCTGACCATCGGAGCACCAGGTGCGTTGACTATTACGTATCAGGGTAATCCAGTAGATTTAACTAAGTTTATTAAGGCTAATCGCGTAGCCCGCCTGACTGTCGGTGTAGAGTAGAATGGTGGTTTTGTTAAACAACCATGTAAAAACTACACGACTGTAAAGGAGAGTGTGTAATGCATAATGAATCCCCAATTATTCGGCGTAAATCGACTCGGATCTACGTCGGTAAAGTGCCCGTTGGTGATGGTGCGCCAATTACGGTGCAATCGATGACCAATACCAAAACCACGGATGTTGCTGCAACCGTTGCCCAAATCGTGGCATTGCAACGCGTTGGTGTGGATATCGTCAGGGTTTCAGTACCCACGATGGAGGCGGCTGAGGCATTTAAATTAATTAAGCAGCATCAAGATGTCACAGTACCGTTGGTTGCCGATATTCATTTTGACTATCGTATTGCCCTGAAAGTGGCTGAATACGGAGTTGATTGTCTGCGAATCAATCCCGGTAACATTGGTAACGAAGCCCGTATTCGGGAAGTGGTTGCCAGTGCGCGTGATCATAATATTCCTATCCGTATTGGTATCAATGGTGGATCGCTGGAAAAAGATATTCAGGAGAAGTACGGTGAACCTACACCGGAAGCCCTGCTTGAATCCGCGATGCGTCATGTCGATATTCTTGATCGCCTCAATTTTGATCAGTTTAAAATCAGTGTTAAAGCCTCCGATGTTTTCCTGGCAGTAAACTCCTACCGTTTATTAGCCAAACAAATCAATAATCCTTTGCATTTGGGGATCACCGAAGCGGGTGGCGCGCGCAGTGGTTCAGTTAAATCTGCTATTGGGTTAGGTTTGTTGCTGTCTGAAGGTATTGGCGACACGTTACGAATTTCACTGGCCGCTGATCCGGTAGAAGAAGTGAAAGTAGGTTTTGATATTTTGAAATCTTTGCGTATCCGTGCCAGAGGGATTAACTTTATCGCTTGCCCAACCTGCTCTCGCCAAGAATTTGATGTTATTGGTACTGTGAATGCTTTAGAGCAGCGGCTAGAAGATCTGATTACACCTATGGATGTTTCTATCATCGGTTGTGTGGTTAATGGTCCGGGTGAGGCATTGGTGTCAACCATCGGTGTGACCGGTGCCCGTAACCAAAGTGGTTTCTATGAAGATGGCATTCGTCAAAAAGAACGCTTTGATAACAAAAATATGATTGACCAGTTAGAAGCTAAAATTCGGGCCAAAGCATCAATGCTTGATGCCAATAACCGAATTGTTATCAATCTATTGGATGATAAATAAGCTTCACCAGTAATATTGTTATTAATAATATTATAAGTCATGTTGTTATCGGCCCGACTATCGTCGGCAAGCGTGTTGTCAACCAGAACGGCACAAGCGGGCATGGCCCGCTTTATATTGCGCCAGTAGAGATAACAGATTGTCCCCATTGAATATGTGGGCAGCAAGCCTCTATAATCGGTATTATTTTTTGCATTATGCCCAATGCCTTTGATGTTGCGGCGAACATCGCTACAACGTCAAGTTAAGTAGGGTATAAAACTATAGAGAACAGACGTGGCAAAGAACATTCAAGCCATCCGTGGTATGAACGACTACCTGCCAGCCGATACGGCACTATGGCAGCGTATTGAAGGCAGCTTAAAGCAAGTGCTGGCAGGCTACGGTTACAGCGAAATCCGTATGCCGATTGTAGAGCAGACCCCGTTATTCAAGCGCGCCATCGGAGAAGTCACCGATGTGGTTGAAAAAGAGATGTATACCTTTGACGATCGCAACGGCGAAAGTCTGACACTGCGTCCGGAAGGCACCGCAGGGTGCGTACGCGCGGGTATCGAACATGGTCTGCTGTACAATCAGGAACAGCGTCTTTGGTACATCGGCCCAATGTTTCGTTATGAGCGCCCACAAAAGGGGCGTTATCGTCAATTCCACCAGTTAGGTGCGGAAGTTTTTGGTCTACAAGGCCCGGATATTGATGCAGAATTGATTCTTCTGACCGCCCGTTGGTGGCGTGCTTTAGGAATAACCGAGCATGTACAGCTCGAATTGAACTCCATTGGATCATTGGATGCGCGTGCAGATTACCGTGAAGCGCTAGTGACATTCCTGGAACAACATGTTGATAAGTTGGACGAGGACTGTAAGCGCCGCATGTACAGCAACCCGTTACGTGTGCTCGATTCCAAAAATCCAGATGTACAGTTGTTGCTTAACGATGCACCTAAGCTATCTGATTACCTGGATGAAGAGTCAAAACAACATTTTGCGGGCTTGTGTGAACTTTTAGACCAGGCCAGTATCCCATATACCGTAAATGAGCGTTTAGTTCGTGGCTTGGATTATTACAACCGCACCGTATTTGAGTGGGTGACCAACAGTTTGGGCGCACAAGGTACAGTCTGTGCCGGTGGGCGTTATGATGGCCTGGTTGAACAACTGGGTGGTCGTGCAACACCGGCTGTTGGTTTTGCTATGGGGCTTGAACGTCTGGTTCTGTTGGTGCAGGCCGTCAATCCAGAGTTCAAAGTACCCGCAATAATTGATGTGTATCTCATCTCATCGGGTGAGGGGGCGCAAAGTGCTGCAATGCAGCTTGCTGAGCGTGTACGAGATGATTTACCTAACCTAAAGTTAATGACTAACTACGGTGGCGGTAATTTCAAAAAGCAAATTACTCGTGCTGATAAGTGGGGCGCGCGCGTGGCACTCATACTCGGCGAAAACGAAATCGCAGCAAAGCAAGTGGTCGTAAAAGATTTGCGGAGTGGTGAACAAGAAACGCTGGCGCAAGCGGATGTTGCTGTGCGTCTGGCTTTGATGTTGGGTTAAGGAGAGAGACACCGTGGAAGTCTATACCACTGAAAATGACCAGGTTGATGCAGTGCGCCGTTTCTTTAGTGAGAATGGTAAAGCGCTGGCCGTGGGTGTGGTGCTCGGGATTGGTGCATTAGTGGGTTGGCGTTACTGGCAGAGTCATCAAAACACTGCTATGACCGAAGCCTCCTCTGCCTATCAGCAAGCCAGTAATGCCTTGTTAGCCAACAGTGCTGATGGTGTTGCTATTGCTGAAAAGTTTGTTCAGGGCAATAAAAATAACTACGGCGTCCTTGCCGGGTTAGAACTGGCCCACCATTTTGTTGAACAAGGCGAGTTTGATAAAGCCACACAGCAACTCAGTCAGGCGCTGGGCCAGACAAAAGATGAAAATCTGCTGTCATTGATCAATTTGCGTCTTGCGCGTGTGCAACTGCAATTGAAGAAACCCGACCAAGCGTTAAAAACGCTGGATGCAGTACAAGGTGATGGCTGGACTGCGATGGCGCAAGATGTTCGTGGCGATGCGTTGTTAAGCAAAGGCGACATCGCAGGTGCTCGCGCCGCTTACAGCAAAGGCGTCGAATCCAATGCTTCTCAGGCGCTGCAAGCACTATTGCGCATGAAATTGAATAACTTGTCCAGCTAAGGGGTATTCCCATGCAATTGCGTAAAACACTCTTAGTAGGACTGGTTTCTGTTGCCCTATTGAGCGGCTGTTCACTGTTTAACAGTGAAGAAGATGTAGTGACGATGTCACCACTGCCTAAAGTTGAAAATCAGTTCACACCAACCAAAGTGTGGAGTACTTCTGTTGGTGGTGGTATCGGTGATTATTACTCTCATCTGCGCCCCGCCTGGCAGGGAACCACTGTTTTTGCCGCAGATCGTAAAGGTTTGGTGAAAGCGATGGAAGCCGACACCGGTAAGCAAATTTGGCAAACCGATCTGTCTGAGAAAACTAATTTCCTCTCCAGTAATCGTTCAGCCATGTTGTCCGGTGGTGTAACGGCTTCTGGCGCACATGTATATGTCGGCAGCGAGAAAGCGGTCGTTTATGCGCTGAACTCTGACGATGGGCAAGTGGCGTGGCAGACGGTGGTTGCTGGCGAAGCCTTGTCTCGTCCGGTGGTCAGTGATGGTGTGGTATTGATCCATACGTCGAACGGGATGCTGCAAGCACTGAATGAATCAGACGGCGCGATCAAGTGGACCTTAAACCTCGATACGCCTGCATTATCTCTGCGTGGTGAATCCGCGCCAGCAGTGGCATTTGGTGCAGCAATTGTCGGTGGCGATAATGGCCGCGTCAGTGCGGTGATGATGGAGCAAGGTCAGTTAATCTGGCAGCAACGTATTTCACCGGTGACCGGGACCACTGAAATTGACCGTCTGAACGACGTTGATACTACTCCTGTCGTTGTAGATGGTGTGGTTTATGCGCTGGCTTATAACGGCAACCTGACGGCACTGGATCTGCGTTCCGGCCAGATTGTTTGGAAGCGCGAAATGGGTTCAGTGAATGACATCATTGTTGATGGTGGCACCATTTATCTGGTCGATCAAAATGATCGCATCGTTGCGTTGAAAGCTGATGGCGGGATAACTCTTTGGAGTCAAAGCGATTTATTGCATCGTAACTTGACCGCTCCTGTGATGTATAATGGTTATCTGGTCGTAGGTGATGCCGAAGGTTATCTGCACTGGGTGAACACCGATGATGGCCGCTTTGTGTCTCAACAAAGTGTGGACAGCTCCGGCTTCCTGAGTGCGCCAGTGGTTGCCAGCGATAAGCTGTTGGTTCAGGCGAAAGGCGGCACGGTATACGCGTTCACCCGTTAATCTTGATTTAAAGCCTGTTCAACAGGCCTATACCTAACGTTATTGGCGTTGCAGCTGGGCCGCAAATAAATGACAAATTGGTCGGTGACTGGTTTGAGTCGCATTTATGCCTGCCCGCAGGGTGAGCCTCATTAAGGTTCATTAATTCCGATGAGCTGACGCCAGTCAGTGATTTGGTGGAATGAGCGCCGCTGCGACGTTCAAAAACAACAGGTTTTAAGCGGCTCCTGAGATTCAGGGGCCGTTTGTCTTCTAAAAACTGCGCTGTTGAAGGTTTGCTACAGCGCTGTAATGATTTGAAAATTAAGTAATGAGGCTTCAACAATGATACCTGTCATCGCGCTGGTCGGGCGCCCGAATGTGGGGAAATCCACTTTATTTAACCGTTTAACGCATACCCGAGATGCGTTAGTTGCGGACTTTCCCGGGCTAACGCGTGACCGTAAATATGGTCGTGCCGAGGTCGAGGGTCATGAGTTTATTGTTATCGATACCGGAGGTATTGATGGCACAGAAGATGGCGTAGAAACCAAAATGGCGGGTCAATCGTTATTGGCGATTGAAGAGGCTGATATCGTGTTGTTTATGGTGGATGCCCGTGCCGGATTAATGCCTGCGGATCAGGGTATTGCCCAGCATTTGCGTAGCCGCGAGAAGGCCACTTTTCTGGTCGCCAACAAAACCGATGGTATTGATCCAGATACTGCAACCGCCGATTTCTATTCATTAGGTTTGGGTGACGTCCATGCCATCGCCGCTTCTCATGGCCGTGGCGTGACTCAGTTGATCGAAGATGTCATGGCACCGTATATGGATGCCGAAGAGCCTGAAGTTGAGTTGACAGAAGAAGAAGCTAATGCGGCTTACTGGGCGGAACAGGAAGCTGACAGCGACGAAATTCCAGAAGATGAAGAAGATGACTTTGACCCACGGACTTTGCCAATCAAACTGGCGATTGTTGGGCGTCCTAACGTAGGTAAGTCCACACTAACAAACCGTATCCTGGGTGAGGATCGGGTTGTGGTGTATGACATGCCGGGTACCACCCGTGACAGTATTTATATCCCGATGACCCGCGATGAACGCGAATATATCCTGATTGATACTGCCGGGGTGCGTAAACGTGGCAAAATCACTGAAACGGTTGAGAAATTCTCTGTTATCAAAACATTGCAGGCGATTGAAGATTCCAATGTCGTGCTGCTGGTTATTGATGCCCGTGATGGTATTTCGGATCAAGATTTATCACTATTAGGCTTTATTCTTAATAGTGGGCGCTCACTTGTTATTGCTGTCAACAAGTGGGATGGCATGACAGAGGAGGCCCGTGCGCAGGTTAAAGATATGCTGGACCTGCGTCTTGGCTTTGTTGATTTTGCCCGTATCCACTTCATTTCAGCCTTGCATGGCAGCGGTGTCGGTAACCTGTTTGAATCCATTCAGGAAGCTTATGACTGTTCCACCAAACGAGTGGGCACCTCGATGCTGACTCGTATTATGCAAATGGCGGAAGAAGACCATCAGCCTCCTTTAGTACGTGGCCGTCGTGTGAAGCTGAAATATGCTCATGCCGGTGGTTATAACCCACCAATTGTTGTTATCCACGGTAATCAGGTGACTGACTTATCCGATTCGTATAAACGTTATCTGATGAATTATTTCCGCCGTTCACTGAAAGTAATGGGTACACCTATTCGCATTCAGTTTAAAGAGGGCGAGAACCCGTTTGCCGGTAAGCGTAATCCGTTAACGCCGAACCAGATGCGTAAACGTAAACGGTTGATGTCGCACCTGAAAAAAGGTAAGTAATAGCAGCAGAGCGCGGGCATCCCGCGCTTTTTTCATTTCTGGCGCATGACTTTAGGGATTTGCTCTACGGAGCCAATTGCCAAAAGCAGAAGGAGTTGACGGTCAGCCATGTCTTGGGAAACCTGGAATTTCGCATTTAGTGTCACGGTGCCTAATTTGTTGATGATGTTGCTCGGCGTATTATTGCGTCGTTTTGGCTTGATGGATGACCGTTTCTGCGATGGTGCCACCCGTCTGGTTTTCAACCTGGCACTCCCTTGTTTGCTATTTTTCAGTGTTGCCACCAACCATGTTAGCCTGTTGGATAACCTGCCGCTGGCTATCTATGGTGCTGTTGGCACGTTGCTGACATTCCTCTTGCTTGAGATTGCTGCCAAGTGGTTGGTAAAAGACCCGAAAGAGCGCGGTGTATTCGTGCAGGGCGGTTTTAGAGCCAATACTGCTATCATGGGGCTGGCATTTGCCATGACCGCATACGGTGCCGAAGGGGTAGCTCTCGGCTCGATGTATCTGACGGTCACGGTGATTTTATTTAATATGCTGTCAGTTATCACCTTGACCCGCAGCTTACACGCAGGGCTGGGGGGCAAAATAAGCAAGTTGGCATTGCTGCGTAGCATTGTGACCAACCCGTTGATTATCGGGTTACTGTGCGGCTTATTTTATGCACAGACAGCATTACCGCTCCCAGCGGTCATCGTGCATACTGGCAGCTATATTTCCGCATTGGCATTGCCGCTGGCGCTGTTGTGTACTGGTGCCAGCCTTGACTGGCACGCGATGTTCCGATCTTCCAATGTGGCGGCGTTATCTTCGGCAGCAAAATTATTCGTAGTACCAATATTGATGACCGCAGGAGGCGTGTTGATGGGCTTTCGTGGCGTAACATTAGGAATTATATTTCTGTTTTCTGCCACACCAACGGCGGCAGGTAGTTATGTTATGACCAGAGCGATGGGCGGTAATGCGACATTGGCGGCCAATATCATTGCCATCACCACTGTGGGTTCATTTTTTACCACTGCGCTGGGAATATACGGGTTACGTTCGCTTGGGGTGATGTAGTTCTTTAAGGAGTGAGATATGGATGCATTATGTCCGGTTTGCCAAAAAGTGATGACAGAAGTAAGCGGTCACTTTCATTGCTCTGGCTGTCATGGCAACTATCTACCACAGGCGAACTGCCCTGATTGCGCCAGGCCGTTGCAGGTATTAAAGGCGTGCGGCGCAATTGATTATTTCTGCCAGAACGGCCACGGATTAATTTCGAAAAGCCGCGTTCGCTTCAGTTACCTGCCTACGGTTTGAGCCGTTGCTAATGGTGCGGGCGGCATTACTGTTTTGCCGCTTTGCGTTGACGTGATTTTTTGGCCACATCGATTTGTGTAATTTCACTTTCCACCCATCCGTCTTGCAATCTGGTGGTCAGTTTGTCACCTGTCTGCACTTGTTTGGTGGTTTTCAGCACCACTCCTGCTGGAGTCTGCGTAACACTATAGCCACGCGCCAGCGTTGCCAATGGGCTGACGGCTTCCAGTTGTGAACAGGCGATACCAAAGCGTTGGCGATAGCCATTAAGCTGGCGCTCGAAAGCTTGGCGCAAACGGTATTCCTGCTGCTGCACCTGTTGGCTATAACGGTGAATCTGCCCCTGCGGTTGTACTTGCGCAAGGCGCTGTTGGAGCCGCTCAGTGCGCCGGCTTAACTGGCGGATTTGGTTCTGCGCGCTGTCTTCCAGGCGGCGTTGCAATTTCAGTAATAACGTCTGCTGGCGTGCCAGCCGCAAATGCGGGTGTTGCTGCTGTAAACGGTGTTCCAGACGGGTGAACTGCTGGCTGCGTTGTGCCAGATAGTAATCCATCGCCATTTCCATCCGTTGCTGCTGCCCCTGAATTTTCCTGACCAATTCAATCTGATTGCGGCTGACTAACTCGGCGGCGGCAGAGGGGGTGGGAGCACGTAAATCGGCGACAAAATCGGCGATAGTGACATCGGTTTCATGGCCGACAGCGCTGACAATGGGAATCCGGCTGTTAAAAATAGCGCGGGCAACCCGCTCGTCGTTAAAACTCCACAAATCTTCCAGTGAACCCCCGCCACGCCCGACTATCAAGACATCGCATTCAGCACGTTGGTTGGCCAATTGAATAGCTCGGATTATCTGCATCGGCGCATCAGCACCTTGCACCGCTGTTGGATAAATAATAACGGGAAGTGATGGATCGCGGCGCTGTAAAACCTGCAAAACATCATGCAGTGCCGCACCGCTGGCCGAAGTGATGACCCCAACTTGCCGGGCGGGGCTAGGCAGCAGTTGTTTATGGCGCTGATCAAACAGGCCCTCTGTTGCCAGTTGCTGCTTAAGTTGATCAAATTGCTGTTGAAGCAGTCCATCACCGGCAGGCTGCATACTTTCAGCAATTAGCTGATAATCACCGCGCGGTTCATACAAGGTTATCGATGCTCTGACCAATACTTGCTGACCATTTTGCGGGCGGAATGTGGTGCGGCGATTGGTGTTGCGAAACATTGCACAACGCACCTGCGCTCGGTCATCTTTCAGGGTGAAATACCAGTGACCAGACGACGGCTGGGAGAAATTGGATATCTCGGCCGTGAGCCAAATCTGGCCCATTTCCATTTCCAGCAGTTGCCGCACCGTCTGATTCAGGCGGCTGACGGTAAATATTGTTGACGCGGAAGATTGTGACATGTGACCTGGATCAAATTTTAAAACAAGCACTTAATTGATCGATATTACCTGCCTCAAACCGGTTGGCAAGAAAAATTATGAGAAAGTACTGGAGGCAACCGATTACGCTCTGTAGAATGCCACGGCAATATTTTATCTTTTCACATTCACCTTGGTGAGATATTGCCCATGCTACGTATCAAGAAAGAAGCTCTAACATTTGACGACGTTCTTCTGGTTCCAGCCCACTCCACAGTTTTGCCTAATACGGCCGAACTGGGTACTCAATTGACTGCAACTATCCGCCTGAATATTCCTATGCTGTCCGCCGCTATGGATACCGTTACCGAAGCTCGTCTGGCCATCGCGCTGGCGCAAGAGGGCGGTTTGGGTTTCATCCATAAAAATATGTCCATTGAGCGCCAGGCTGAAGAAGTCAGCCGCGTGAAAAAACACGAAAGTGGCGTTGTGACCGAGCCGCAGACTGTGACACCGACGACCACCCTCCGTCAGGTTAAAGAACTGACCGTTCGTAACGGTTTCGCCGGTTATCCGGTCGTGACCGAAGATTACGAACTGGTTGGCATCATTACTGGCCGTGACGTTCGCTTTGTCACTGATTTGGACCAACCCGTGACTGCGGTGATGACACCGAAAGAGCGTTTGGTGACGGTCAAAGAAGGCGAAGCCCGCGAAGTTGTACTGCAAAAAATGCATGAAAAACGTGTCGAGAAAGTGCTGGTTGTTGATGATAGCTTCCATCTGCGCGGCATGATTACAGTAAAAGACTTCCAAAAAGCAGAGCGCAAGCCCAACGCCTGTAAAGACGAACATGGCCGTTTACGTGTTGGTGCTGCTGTGGGTGCCGGTGCGGGCAATGAAGAGCGTATCGACGCGCTGGTTGCCGCTGGCGTTGATGTTTTACTGATCGACTCCTCTCATGGTCACTCAGAAGGTGTGCTGCAACGTATTCGCGAAACCCGCAGCAAATATCCTGATCTACAAATCGTTGGCGGCAATGTCGCGACCGGTGCGGGTGCCAAAGCCTTAGCTGATGCTGGTGTGAGTGCGGTTAAAGTGGGTATCGGCCCAGGTTCAATCTGTACCACTCGTATTGTGACTGGCGTGGGTGTGCCACAGATTACGGCGATTGCTGATGCGGTCGAAGCGCTGGAAGGCACCGGTATCCCGGTGATTGCTGATGGTGGTATTCGTTTCTCTGGTGATATCGCCAAAGCCATTGCGGCGGGCGCAAGCTGTGTGATGGTCGGTTCCATGCTGGCCGGTACTGAAGAGTCTCCGGGTGAAATTGAACTGTATCAAGGCCGCTCTTTCAAATCTTATCGTGGAATGGGGTCACTGGGCGCGATGTCCAAAGGTTCTTCAGACCGCTACTTCCAGACCGATAATGCTGCCGATAAACTGGTACCGGAAGGTATTGAAGGGCGTGTGGCATATAAAGGTTTGTTGAAAGAGATTGTGCATCAGCAAATGGGTGGCTTGCGTTCATGCATGGGGCTTACCGGTTGCGGCACCATCAATGAATTGCGTACTAAAGCTGAGTTTGTTCGGATTAGCGGTGCAGGTATTCAAGAAAGCCATGTTCATGATGTGACCATCACTAAAGAGTCACCAAACTACCGCATGGGTTAATTCCAGAGGCTTAAACCAGCGAATGTGGTCATCGTCCGCTGCTCGCATTGCTCATTGACTTGGTGTCAACTGCGTATGCGGTGCTGCGGTCGTTAACCAACTTCTTGGCTTCGCCGACTGGAATGATTTATGAATAATTATGGTAACTATTTAATTTTATTATCTCTCTGTGGAATACGCCGCACATGACAAAAAATATCCATAAACATCGCATTCTTATCCTTGATTTCGGCTCGCAATACACCCAATTAGTGGCACGCCGTGTCCGTGAAATTGGTGTCTATTGTGAACTGTGGGCGTGGGACGTGACCGAAGCCCAGATTCGTGAGTTTAATCCAAGCGGTATCATCCTCTCCGGCAGCCCTGAAAGTACCACCGAACATGGTAGCCCTCGTGCACCGGACTATGTGTTTACAGCGGGCGTTCCTGTATTTGGCATATGTTATGGTATGCAGACTATGGCGATACAACTGGGCGGAAAAGTTGAAGGTTCAAATCAGCGTGAGTTTGGTTATGCGCAGGTTGAAATTAAAACTGACTGCGCGCTTATCCGTGATATCAAAGACGCTATTAATCCAGCCGGTGAAGCCATGTTGGATGTGTGGATGAGCCACGGTGATAAAGTCACGGCGATCCCATCTGATTTTGCGACTATAGCCAGCACTGATACTTGCCCGTTTGCTATTATGGCTAACGAAGATAAGCATTTTTATGGTGTGCAGTTCCACCCTGAAGTGACGCACACCAAGCAAGGCCAACGTCTGCTTGAGCGCTTTGTTCTGGATATCTGTGGCTGCGACGCACTGTGGACTCCGGCCACCATCATTGAAGATGCTATCGTACGTTTGCGTGAGCAAATTGGTGAAGACCATGTGATTCTTGGTTTGTCCGGTGGTGTTGATTCATCCGTCACCGCAATGTTGTTGCATCGTGCTATTGGCAAACGCCTGACGTGTGTGTTTGTGGATAATGGTTTGCTGCGTCTGAACGAAGCGGATCAGGTATTGGAAATGTTTGGTGATAAATTTGGCCTGAACATTGTCCATGTTGCAGCAGAGGATCGCTTCCTCTCAGCACTGGCGGGTGTTGATGAACCCGAAGCGAAACGTAAAATTATTGGTCGCGTGTTTGTTGAGCTGTTTGATGAAGAAGCTTGCAAGCAAGATCTGGTGAAATGGTTGGCACAAGGCACCATCTACCCTGACGTGATTGAATCAGCCGCTTCTGCTACCGGTAAAGCCCATGTGATTAAATCTCACCACAATGTGGGCGGCTTGCCGAAAGAGATGAAACTGGGGCTGGTAGAGCCGCTGAAAGAGCTGTTCAAAGACGAAGTACGTAAAATTGGCCTGGAATTAGGGCTGCCGTACGACATGCTATATCGCCACCCATTCCCAGGCCCCGGCTTAGGGGTTCGTGTTCTCGGTGAAGTGAAGAAAGAGTATTGCGATTTGCTGCGCCGCGCTGATGCCATTTTTATTGAAGAGCTGCATAAAGCTGATCTGTACAATAAAGTGAGTCAGGCCTTTACTGTATTCTTGCCAGTTCGTTCCGTCGGCGTGATGGGCGATGGTCGTAAATATGACTGGGTTGTCTCTTTGCGTGCGGTTGAAACCATTGATTTCATGACAGCACATTGGGCACATTTGCCATATGACTTCCTGGGCCGCGTTTCGAACCGTATCATTAATGAAGTAAATGGTATCTCACGCGTCGTTTACGATATCAGTGGTAAACCACCGGCAACCATTGAGTGGGAATAGTTATTATCTTAAGTAGTTAGTAAGATATTATTCCTGATAGATATAAGCCTCCGTTCATTTCCGGAGGCTTTTTTGTATGTTTAGTGTAATTAAACTTATTGTTCTATTTTATATTTATTTGTAACTTAAAAATAAATACTCTTCCATGTGAATACACTTTTAAATGGTTTTGCCTTGTGTGAATATAAATAACCACTTTTTCTTGATTGTTTATATTTAAATAGGTGAAATATGGATGCTAATCATAATATTTTAATTGTAGTTTGTGTTTTTATTTTCACGTCGCCATCTATAGTGGCAAGTTTACCTACTGAAGATAATGTTTGTTTTTATTCTAATGATAATTATACAGAGAAAGGAGACGGTAAGAAATTTTGCGTACCTTATTATACTGAAGACGAGTGGTTATTCAGTCAGTGGAATAATAACATTGCATCAATTAAAATCCCTTCTAATTTCCGGGTTGATGTTTTTAGTGATTATTCATTTTCTGGGAACTCTGCTTCACTTTATAGTGATGCAAATTCTCATGTTTTAGCTAATTATGGATTGATGGGAGATATAAGCTCTTACCGAGTATTGCCAAAAAACCTATATCCGAGTAATAAAAGAATCGCCTTCAATTTTAATTCGACAATCTTCTCTGAAAATTACTTTAGCTATAATTATTATGCTAACAGTGGTAACAGTATATTTTTGGTAAAACAGAGCCAACCTATTGGTGTTGATGGTGAAAGTTCATACATTTTTTACAGCTACGCAGGGCAGATAATGACGGCCTTTTTCGGGCTGGGTTTTGAACGTAATCTATATTGTCTTATGCCCACACAGCGGCGAAGCGGTAATTTAAATGCTAACGTGGCGTTTACCTATTGTGATTTCAATAATTCAGGTCAAACCTGGTTTCTGGATACTGTAGACGGAAAAACAGTATTAATTAATAATGGAACGGGTACTGCGCTATCGTTAGATCAAGCGGGTTTCTATGTGAGTTTACATGTTAGCCCCGTTAATGGCTTGCCAGGTAGAATACATCAGCATGATCAGCAACCTGTATCAGTTAATGAAAATACAATTTGGTTTGATAGCTCTGTGGTTAAGTTGTGGAATGAACATGCGGTTAGACCATTTCTTCAATATAAAGAAACGTTAGAATCAATTAATGGTAATGATCAGCGTGATGTGATTGCTCATCATTTGTATGAACTTGATGATGCTTATATTTATTTGGGTGATCAAAAGAATGGCAGGCATGTTTATTATAATGCCGAGACTAAGTCCTTGATGGCTTATAATAAACTAAGTGATGGTAAGGCATTAATTGAATCATCATGTCTCTCTTTATTGAATGACGGTTCTGATAAACCTTCACCCATCAGTTTCACCTATCATCGTAGTAACTACAGTGATGACAGTCTTGAATATCGTTGTGATAATGGTGTTGCATATAATATGTACACGAAACGGTGGTATTTTATGCCCGACTGGGAATATCATTATCTGGTTAATGGGCATGAAAATAAAATATTGCATTTTTATGTCAATGACAAAGCTCCCTCTAATAATTTTCGTGGCGTGTTGACGGGGCCAGAACTCGGTGAATATATTGGCCAAGGGGTGAACTTCCAGGAAAGAACGCCACATGATGCGGTATTTATCAGTAGTTTGGCATTGGGGTACTTATTGGATGCTGAAAAGGAAGTTTGCAAATTAAGCGGAGTTATTGATGATAAAGGTGCGTATTCTGGGGTACTGGGTACAACCTGGTCATCAACCGATAATACGGTGTGGAAGGTCAACCTTAGCCGTTACTATATCCCTTGGTTATTGTCAAAAATTGGCCACAAATTACATTCCAGCGAGTGGACAGACGAATTAAATGCTTTTCTGCAAAAAATCGAAGCATTGGAAACCTTTTTTGAACAACATAAGGACCAGCCCGCCGATAATGAAAAACTGCAACAAACCAAAGCGTTGTTAGCCGAATTTTTGCAGAATTATAAGTCAATCACATATGAACAGGTTTGGCATCAGGCAGCATATGTCCTTAATCGGATAGACGTCGTTCTCGAGCAAGATGAAGACTTAGAGTGAGCCGTGATGGTTACAAAATGTGACTCAGCTCACATTCTGCTTTACCCCTACAGTCAGGGATGTATAATCTTGACGAATCTTTACATCTAAACTAAATGTTTAACATATCGGCCACAATAATTTACATCGCCATAAGGCGGGAAATCCATTCATCATTAGTCAAGATTGCCACTACTGTCGCATAAGTCGCTTGGTAGTTTAGCCCGTAGTCACCCGCATCTGTTGAAAACATGCCTCTGGCGTGCTGATTAGTGCAATGGATGAATACTGCGAGCGTGCTGTTTTGTGGAGAAAAAATATGTCGGTAAACCTCCCTCCGATACCTCAGGTACGCGGTATTTCACGTCGTCGCCTGCTAGGGTATGTCGGTGTCGGGCTGGTCAGCAGCCTGATGAGCCCACTCTCTCTCGATGCTTTTGCAGCATCAAGCCAAAACTCACCGCAGAATCTGGAAAGATTTATGTTGGTATCCGTGCCTTGACCGGTAAACGCCAGCTCAACGGCCATATTGGTCAGCGTATCTATCAGGTTTTAATCGGTAAGATTGGCGGTTTCGATCAGAAACTGGCCTCACTCCAGCCCTTGCCAGCAGGGGAACCCCATCAATGGCCGCTACTCCAGCAGCAGATCGCCCGGCAAATTTTACAAGGTTGGTATATCGGTGTAATTGGTGAAGGAACTGATGCTGCGGTTATCAGTTATGAGAATGCGCTGATGTTTGATGCGGTATCCGATGTATTGGTTATTCGCTCTTATTGCCCGAATAAGCCTGGATACTGGGCTGCAAAGCCTGACGTCGCCTTATAAATCTGGAGAGTACTTACATGGCTGACACATTAACAGCAGACATTATTATCATTGGTTCCGGTGTTGCTGGTGGTTTGGTGGCACATCAATTGGCAATGGCGGGTAAATCAGTACTGGTTTTAGAGGCGGGGCCGCGTCTCTCTCGCTGGGAAATTGTGGAAAACTTCCGTAACCAGCCAGATAAATCAGACAATATGGCACCGTACCCCTCCACACCCTATGCACCGCATCCGGAATCTAACCCTAATAATAACTATCTGATTCAAAAGGGTGAACATCCCTACGATGTGCAATATATCCGGGCTGTGGGCGGTACAACATGGCACTGGGCGGCATCGGCCTGGCGTTTTCTGCCTAACGATTTCAAACTGAAAACCGTGTATGGCGTTGGGCGAGACTGGCCGATTGAGTATGCGGCGCTGGAAAAGTGGTATTTACGTGCAGAGCAGGAGTTAGGTGTTTGGGGGCCGAGTGATGAAGACTTGGGTTCGCCGCGCAGTGCGCCTTATCCGATGGCACCGTTGCCGCTATCGTGGAACGAACAGCGCATTAAAACCGTACTGAACAGCAACAGTTTTAACGGCAGCCGTTTTAATGTGGTGACAGAGCCGGTTGCACGTAATAGCCGCCCTTATGATGGTCGCCCAACTTGCTGTGGCAACAATAACTGTATGCCTATTTGCCCCATTGGTGCCATGTACAACGGTATTACCCATGTGGAGAAAGCCGAGCTTGCAGGTGCTGTTATCCGCCCGCAAGCGGTGGTTTATCAACTGGAGGTTAACGACCAGCAGCAGATTACTGCTGCGTTGTTTAAAGACGCGCAAGGTAATGAGCATCGGGCCGAAGGTAAGTTCTTTGTGTTGGCCGCGAATGGCATTGAAATTCCGAAACTGATGCTAATGTCTACCAGCGGTAAAAACCCGTTAGGGGTGGGTAATAGCTCAGATATGGTCGGGCGAAATCTGATGGATCATCCGGGTACCGGAGTGACCTTTATGGCAAACGAACCGCTGTGGCCGGGGCGTGGCCCGCAGGAAATGACTTCAATGGTAGGATTCCGTGATGGGGCATTCCGTGCCGAATATGCGGCGAAAAAGATTCATCTGTCGAATTTGTCACGTACTGACCAGATGGCAATTGAATTACTCAAGCAGGGGGATTTACAACTGGGGCCACAGCTTGAGGCGAAAATTCGAGATCGGGCCGCGCGGTTTGTGCAGTTTGACAGTTTCCACGAAATCTTACCTCATGTGGAAAATCGCATTATTCCCAGTGCGACCGAAAAAGATGCCATCGGTATCCCAAAACCTGAATTTTATTATGCGATGGATGATTACGTGCGTAAAAGTGCAGTACACACCCAGCAGGTCTACGCTGAGGCGGCAAGGCTGATGGGCGGTACTGAAGTGCAATTCCACAATAATTTCGCCAATAATAACCATATTACCGGCACCACAATCATGGGCGATGACCCGAAAGATTCTGTCGTGGACAGTGATTGCCGCACTCATGATCATAAAAATTTGTTTATCGCCAGCAGCAGCGTGATGCCGACTGTCGGTTCGGTAAACTGCACCCTGACCATTGCCGCGCTTTCTCTGCGGATTGCAGAAACCTTAAAGGCTGAGGTGTGATATGAAAAAGAACAACCTGGGCCGAACTGTAAAACAACTAGTAATTGCATTGGGATGGGTGGCGGTCGGTGGCTATGCCAACGCGGATGATAACCTGATTGCGCGGGGTGAGTACCTGACTAAAGCCGCCGATTGTGTGGCGTGTCATACCACCAAAGAGGGTAAACCGTTTGCCGGTGGATTGGCATTCAAAACCCCGATGGGCACCTTATATTCGCCCAACATCACACCAGATAAAGAAACCGGGATTGGCAGTTGGAGTGATGAGGAGTTTTTACGTGCGCTGCACGAAGGGAAAGGTAAGAACGGTGAAAATCTCTATCCTGCATTCCCTTATACCTCTTATACCTTGCTGACAGATAATGATGTCAAAGCGATTAAAGCTTATCTGTTCAGTTTGCCAGCGGTGCATCAGCCAAATCGTGAAAATGACATGCCGTTCCCTTTCAACCAGCGCTGGGGGCTGTGGTTCTGGAATTTGGTGAACTTTGAGGGTGAGCGCTTCCAGCCGGATAAGAGTAAAGATACCCAATGGAATCAGGGGGCTTACTTTGTTGAGGCGCTGGGGCACTGCGGTGAATGCCACACTCCGCGTAATATTACGATGGGGATGAAAGACAGTAAGGCCTATGGTGGTACTGAAATTGATGGCTGGACAGCATTTAATATTACCGTAGACCCCCATGCTGGAATTGGCAGTTGGAGTCAGCAGCAGATTGTACAGTACCTGCGCACGGGCCATGTTGACGGTAAAGCACAAGCTGCCGGGCCGATGGCGGAAGTGATTGAAAATAGCACTCGCCATTTGACTGATAGCGATCTCAATGCGATGGCGGTGTATCTGCGCACATTGAAACCGTTGAATCTGGATGATGAAACCAAGAGCCGTTCCGATTGGGGCCAATCCGCTACCAGCGTGGATACCTTGCGTGGTATGCCATTCAACGCGGATAACAGCACCGCTGGGGCGCGTTTATATCTGGGGAACTGTGCTAGTTGCCACAGCTTTACCGGTGATGGTGTGAAAGATGGTTATTATCCGTCGCTGATGAAAAACTCAGTGGTGGGGGCTTCTACACCGAATAATCTGATCAATGTGATTCTGCATGGTGTCTCACGTAAGACCAACGACGGCGAGGTCTTTATGCCCGGTTTTGCCGAAACGTTAACCGATGAGCAAATCGTTAGCCTGAGCAATTATCTGCTGCAACAGTTCGGGCAACCGACACTGAATGTAAAAGTAGATGATGTGAAAGCATTACGTGGGGAATGATAGCTAAGCCGAAGGGAGCTGCGGCTCCTTTCGGCTTATTTAACTTTTTCATTATGCCAATGCATTAATATATAGTCACCGTCATTGCTGGTTCCCGTTGCAATCGCCACCCAACCCTGTTTTTGATAAAACCCCAACGCCCGCTGATTTTTTTCCAGGCATTTTAACGCGCCGTGGCTGGTAAACAGGGTTTGTGCTGCCCGTAATAATGCCTTACCCGTGCCATGATGCTGTGCTGTGGGTTCAACAAACAGGTTATGTAAGAAACTCTCCGCCATAAAAATAGAGGCAAAGCCCAAGTGCTGGTCGCCATCAATGGCCACCAGAATGCTTTCCCCCAGCGTGACGCGATCAAAGTCTTCCAACCGAAAATGTTCTCCAGCCAGCCAATTAAACGCTGCTCGACGTGAAGCCAGGTACAAGGTGCGTAGATACGGGCGGTCACTTTCCTGATACTGACGAATCTCGATACTCATCCCTCGGCTATGCCCTCAATGTGCTGTATATCTTCCCGGTTGATCATAGGCTCGACCAATACATCATTGATCTTCTACCACCAGCCCATGATAATAACAGTTCTGACTCGGGGTGCCTGTCGCAAATTGTGATATGGCTGAGATATTACCCGTATGACCTGATCTGGATTATGCCAGCGTAGGGAAGTCTCGGTGCCGCCGGTACCGCCTTCTTGACCGCCGGTTAGGAGGAATATGTACGTTCAACCTACCGTTTTTTCTTCAGTGCTCTTTGCTGACCCTGCCATTTTAGTTCTCACCGACATGAGTACGGAGTCGTATTCATGAAACGTATTAATACGCTGACGATTGCTGGAACTGACCCGAGTGGCGGTGCCGGTATTCAGGCTGATCTGAAAACCTTTTCGGCATTGCACGCTTATGGCACCAGTGTGATCACTGCGCTGGTGGCACAAAATACCTGCGGTGTGCAGTCGATTTATCCCATTGAACCTACTTTTGTTAGCGCGCAACTGGATTCTGTACTCAGTGACGTGCGTATCGATAGCGCCAAAATAGGAATGTTAGCCAACGCCGCTATCGTCGAGATTGTCGCGAGCCAGTTATGTCGATACTCCATTGAATTTGTCGTGCTGGATACGGTAATGGTGGCGAAGAGTGGTGACCCGTTGTTGGCACCGCAGGCGGTAGACGCACTACGCCAGTTACTGTTACCGCAGGTTGCTCTGATTACGCCAAATTTACCAGAGGCCGCGGCATTGTTAGAGTGCGAGCCTGCAAGCAACGAACAAGAAATGTGTGAGCAGGGGCGAGCGTTACTCGCTTTAGGTTGTCAGGGCGTATTAATGAAAGGTGGGCATCTGAGCGGTAAAGAGAGTCCGGACTGGCTGTTTACCGCGCAGGGCGAACAGCGCTTTGTCACATCACGAGTCAATACCCGTCATACGCACGGCACCGGCTGCACTTTGTCAGCAGCACTGGCGGCGTTGCGCCCACGGTATAGCAATTGGGCGGATACCGTGGGCGCCGCCAAACACTATCTGCAAGGCGCGCTGTTACAAGCCGATACCCTTGAAGTGGGGCAGGGGGTCGGGCCGGTGCATCATTTCCATCAATGGTGGTAATACCCTTCGTCCTTGAAGTCGCAGGGGTGTTAGCGGCGTTCACGCACCCGAATCACTTACTTGAGTAAGCTCATCGGGATGTGTTCACTTGCAGCCTACCTGCGGCTCCAATGACTTTGGTTATGCCTTCATCCTTGAAGTCGTAAGGGTTAGCGGCGTTCACGCACTCGAATCATTTACTTGAGTAAGCTCATCGGGATGTGTTCACTTGCAGCCTACCTGCGGCTCCAATGACTTTGGGAATAGATATTTCATATATTACGAGTCACGGGCTACCGTGCCAGCAAATAGCGCTGTGCCATATCAAACATGGCGATAACCCGTTGCAGATGGTGTGCGTCAAAACGGTTAAGGATATAGCTATCCGCGCCTTTGCGTGGGCGGATACACAAGGATAGCTTCGGCTCACCCGCTTCATCTTTAGTTATATCAAACTGATAGCTGCCGATCTCTTTCTCATCTTCCCGCCAGGAAATTTGCATGGCGGGCAGAGGATTGGCTTCAGTGGGGCGCCTGATGGCAAAGAAGTATTCTCCGGCCCAAAAACCCGCGTAATCGCCGTCGGTTTGCAAGTTTTTGGTTCGGAAAATAGTGGCATCGACTAGCTGGTGGACTGCTTGTGGCGTGATCTGCCGATGGGCTTGTTGCCATAGCGGTGTGTCGTTTTCGAGCTGCCAGCAGGCCGCGCCCAGATAGTCATTCAGCTTGCACCAATCAGCATCGAGTTGTTGGCGCAATTCTTCGTCGAGAATATTGCGGTATTGCTGCATCCCACTCGGTTGATCACCGAGTGTTTCGTATGTAATGAGTTCCATCGTGCGTGGCTTGCGGCGAAAACTCATCCACAACACGACCTTAGGGATACGAAATTCAATCGACTGAACGCTCTGGCGATAGCGATTCCCAATATTTACGACAAAACCATTGGCGGTACCACGCTTGTTTTGATAATTACGTATTACCACCACACTATTGAGGCCCATCCAGCCCGTGACATAATGTTCACTGTCGGAATTGGCAACATCGAGATCAATGACCATCTGAATGATTTTATCACTTTCAAGTTTCGCCAGCGGATGGGTATTCCCCGCAGAGTAATACAGCTTCTCGGGTTCTTCGGGTAACTCAAAAGTTAACATGGCATGGCCTTCTGATAGTCGTATGGTTTATAGCTTAACTCAAGCTGTCATACAGATTATGCTATAACGAGAATTAGGATGAAAATTCGTGTTATGGATCAACTTTTTCATCCGTTGATGGTCATAGACAGGCAAACTAACACCACGCCGACAAGTCCGTTGCACTGGGCTACGTTTAACGCTTGGTAAATCAATTAATCAAATTATAAGGATACCGATGATGAAAGGTCAGAAAACCCTCCATTGTCTTTTTGCGGGGACAGTACTCAGTGTCAGCTCTTGGGCTATTGCACAACCAGCTACTGTACCATCAACCTCTGAACCATCAACCTCTGAACCATCAACCTCAGAATCCTCAGTTACAGCACCATCAGTCACCGCACCTGCTGCACTATCTCGGGCCACTGCCGCCGATCTGCTGCAACAGCCCGTTTATAAAAATAGCTGGCAAAAAATGGTTAAGGGGCAGAAAAACCTTCCTACCTGGGCACGTAAAGGGACAGGAACATCCTCTCCCTATGAGGTTATTACCTGGGAAGGGCAGCAGTACAAAGTAGGGCGTATTTGCAAGCCCCACGATTGTGGTAATAATTTTATGTTGATAGCGTTCAGTCAGGATAAAAAACAGGTATGGCAGGCATGGGGGGTGCGCATTACGGTAGAGGACAAACCACAAGCAGTGGATAAACCGAGTGAGTTCTCTACGTATCAATGGCTTGGTCACCCGAGTGATCGTATTCAGGCCATGTTAAAAGCGCAGCTACAGCAAGATCCTAACTGGCACTGATGTTTGTCGATAAATAGCAGTGCAGATCATGATGGTTTACCCCGATGATCCTGCTTCAGTCGCTATTGCCCAAGCAATTGTACCCAACAGATTTTAAGATGCAGGAAGGCGGCTTGCTGCGGCCTCGCAGAGACGAGGCCCTGAGTGTGAGTGCTTCCAACACATCTGCAACTTGAAAGCTGACGGAGATATCAGCCCACACCGGCCTGATGAAGGTCGTGTAAGTTCAGTGCGCCAACCAGTTTCCCATCCAGGTTAACCACCGGTGCCGCACTGATGTGGTGCTGATGCAGTGCTTCCAGCGCTTCACCGGCACGCCATTGCTCTGGTAATCGGTAGCCTGGCCGGGTGATAGCTCCGCCAAGCGGTTGTTGCAATGTGCCGCCTTTGACCAACCAGCGACGCAAATCACCGTCGGTAAATACCCCAACCACCCGTTGGTTTGGATCGCACACGGCTACCAGCCCAAGCCCAGTGCGGCTAAGCTCTAACATCGCTTCCATCACGGTATCAGATTCATTCACTACTGGCAGTCGGTCACCGGTTCTCATTAGATGATGAACCCGATTGAGTAACTTTGCTCCCAAGCTGCCGCCAGGATGTGAGCGAGCAAAATCTTCAGCATTAAAACCACGGTGGCGCATCAAGGCCATCGCCAGTGCATCCCCCATCATCAGGGTATTGACTGCGCTGGATGTTGGGGCTAAACCCATTGGGCAGGCTTCGTGCTCGACACTTATATCCAATACGCAGGCCGCGCCTTGCGCTAAGGGTGACTCTAAACCGCCTGTGATGGCAATTACCGGAATATGGCTATCGGCCAACAGGGGCAGGATCAGGTCCAATTCTTTAGCACGACTGGAATAAGAGATAAAAATCAGCACATCTTGCCGGCCAATCATACCCAGATCGCCGTGTAGTGCTTCAGCAGGATGAACAAAGAATGAGGGGGTGCCGGTGCTGGCCAGTGATGCGGCAATTTTTTTACCAATATGGCCGGATTTGCCAATACCGGAGACTACAGCCTTGCCGGTACAGGCTAACAGCAGCTCGCAGGCACGGATAAAATTGTTATCTAATCGTGACAGTAACTTATGAGCTTCGGCCAGCTCAATTTCTAATGTTTCGCGGGCATAGGTAATCAATGGATTAGTCATTTTTATCAACCAGAATGATGTTAATACCCATTTCTTGCAGCGCCTGTAAATATTCCGGGCTAATCCCTTTATCAGTAATCAGGGTATCGACGGTGCTTAACGGGCAAACTACATTTGGGCTTTTACGGCCAAATTTGGAAGAGTCGACTAACAGAATGATGCGGCTCGCGGCGCGGCACATCGCTGTGCTGACATGATAAACTTCGTTAAACGTGGTGACACCGGCTTTCAAATCGACACCATCTGCGCCGATAAAGAGTTTATCAAAACTAAAATTATCAAATGCCGATTCCGCCAGGCTGCCATGAAAAGAGGCCGAACCTTTACGGTAAGTGCCACCGGGCATCAGGATTGTCTGATCATTATTCAGTTCAACCAGCTCATTGACGATATGCAGACTGTTAGTCATCACCGTGATATTATTGAATTTTGTCAGGTGCGGTACCATTTGCAGCACCGTGCTCCCCGCATCAAAAACCAGGCTGTCACCGTCTTTGATCAGTTTACTGGCAGCTTGAGCAATTTGTTTTTTCTTATCAGTATTAATATGCGTTTTACGGTCAATCGGTTGTTCAACATCATCGCGATTTAATACCACGCCACCGTAGGTACGGATAACCGCCCCTTCTTTTTCCAGACTGGTTAAATCCTTACGGATTGTCGTACCGGTGGTTGAAAACTGGGCGGCGAGTTCATCGACTGCTGTCTTACCGTGCTGCTGAAGATATTCCAGGATTGCAACCTGTCGCTGCTTTGGTTTCATAACGATCCCCGTTCAAGTATTTTTATTGCCTATTCTTTTAGGCATAACTTTCACATGAAAAATAATAACTTTCATTATGAAAATATCATGATTTCGGTTTAATCGCTAATGATAGTGCAGTTTGACATGCGGTATCCGTAGGAAAGATCACATCCGGAATTAAATCCCGCTGATGTAACCCATGAAGTTGGGGCAGTGCGCGCGGGCGGGCAAAAACGCTAATACCACGCATGATCATGCTATCGCTGACGTGCATATTTTCATCAAATGCCAGTGCCATCACTACGCGGGGTTTAAAACGCCCGCCAGACCTGCCAACACCGACTGATTTACTGTGCTGACAAAGGCGGTCAAAAGCGCGGTTAAACCGATTGATTTGCCACCAGCCGAGCAGGATTTGCAATACCCAGGCGATGATGACAATGCTTATTAGCGCAGATGTGGGGGACATATTTCTTTCCTTTTACTCTTCGCCCTTGACGCCGCAGCGTTGTTAGCTGCACTTATGCACCCGAATCACTTACTAATGTAAGCTCATCGGGATTTATTCGTTTGCTGCCTTGCTACAACGCCAATGGCTTCGAGTAATACCTTTTTCCCTTGACGCCGCAGCGTTGTTAGCTGCACTTATGCACCCGAATCACGGGGGGAGTCAGTGATTCGGGGTTGATAACTGACGACGTTAAAACATCACCTGACCACCGGTAATATTAATCGATTGCCCGGTACAATAGGCCGCTTTATCACTTGCATAGAACAGCAGAGTATTCAGTACATCCTGGTAATCACAACCGCGTTTTAGTGGCACTTTATCGGTGTAATATTTTTCAACCTCATCCGCTTTAATGCCCAATTTGGCGGCATATTGCGGTAAAAGTGACTGGAACATCGGTGATTTGAGCAAATTACCCAACATCAGAGAATGCACGGTGATACCGTAATCCGCCAAATCCAGTGCCAATGATTGTGTCAGCCCGACGCCACCAAACTTCGCAGCACTATAACCGGAGTTGTGTTTGCTACCCACTTTACCTGATTTAGAATTGATTTGGATGATGCGCCCGGCAATTCCATCACGAATCATTAAGCGCGAGAATTCACGGGCGCACAGGAAGTAACCCACCAAATTTACCTGTAGCGAGCGGTCAAAATCATCCAGCGGGAAATCAGTAATCGGCGCAGCCTTGGCAATACCCGCACTGTAAACTAACAAATCGGTTTGGTGGAAATTCTGATCTACCGCTTTTGCCAGCATTTGAACACTGCTTTCATTGGTGGCATCAACCTGAAAACCATATGCGCGACCTGCACCATATTCTGTATTAATCTGATCAGCAACTAACTGTGCATTGGCTGAATTTAAATCGGCAACCGCAACTTTGTAACCTGCCTCAGCCAGACCGTGGCATAAAAATGCCCCCAAAGTTTGCCCACCACCAATCACTACTGCTACTTGTTGTGACATAACTACCTCCAAAATTATCCTTCGAACGTGAAGCTGCAACGGGGTTAGTGGCACTCACTGCAACTCCATTGATGTCGGATATAAATTAACGAATAAACTTCAATGAACTTCCGATGGGAATATCACTGGGTGTCGGGCCGTTGACATGGATGGACCCTGGGAACTCCGGCTGCACGTCACCATTGAAACGAATAGTGACGTGCCCCAGTTCGCGCAGATTCTGGGTGGCAACATCGCCGACTGCGGTGATGACGTAGCGATGCTGTGCCAGTTCCATAATGTTGCCAGCCTGTAATTCCCCCTCGGTAATGCTGTGTTGGTGGATAAAACAGAACTCCTCAATATCTTTTGGTGCCCCTTCACGGAAGGTAATGAGCATGTCATCCAGTAGCGCTTCACGCGCACTATCACCGATATTGGTAATGGTTGTTTGATAGATAGTATTCATACGTACATCCTTAACCGTTGAATGTATTACCGATAATGTTGTATTTAGCGCTTACTGATAAATAAAGGCGGAGGCGGCCCAGGCAATTAATACTGTCGGTGCGCCGGTCAGGAAGCGGCCTACCAGCACTGACGGAACACCGACTCGCACGGTATCTTGCTTGGCTTCGGCCAGTGACAGACCGACTGGAATAAAGTCACAGGCTGCCTGAGCGTTAATCGCAAATAATGCTGGCAGAGCCAATTGTGGTGGAATATTTCCCAGACCAATTTGTACGCCAACTAATACGCCGATAACTTGTGCGATAACCGCCCCTGGGCCTAAGAACGGTGACAGCAGAGGGAAGGAACAGATCAATGCCAGAAGCACTAAACCAATCGGGCTGCTAGCCAGTGGTGTCAAGCCATGAGCAATAAAGTCACCTAAACCGGATGCCATGATGATGCCGATTAATGCCGATACGAAGGCCATAAACGGTAAAATGGTTTTCAGGACGGTATCGATAGTGTCGCGACCTGACTGGAAGAACACGGCCACTACCGACCCCATGCCCATCCCGACTTTTGCCAGCAAACCATCACTTTGTTCAGTGATTTTTTTGCTGGTATCGTAATCACGGGCACCTTTAGTTGCGGTGGTTGCCGTGCTGACCGGTTCTGCTGGCGCAACGCTTGCGGTGGCATGGTCAGACCCACTGACTTTATGGATATTCTTTTCACGCACACCGGAGACGTAAATATCTTCCAGTATGTATTGCGCCATAGGCCCGGATTGACCGGTTGAATGGATGTTGACGGTTGGAATGCGACGTTTTGGATACAAACCGCAGCGTAAGGTGCCGCCACAATCAATAATGGCTACTGCAATTTCTTCCGCAGGCGGCTCACCTTCTTTGAATCCATCGACGGCTTCCCAGCCAGTCAATTCGCTGATACGGTCAATAATGGCCGGGCGGGTACCGGCGGTGATGTAGACAATTTTTTTGCCAGGAACGATTGGTAACACCAATGGCCCCCCCCAACCGCCTTCACCTTTTTCAATCCTGATAAATTCACTCATGATCTGCTCCACACAGTATGTATCTGATTTAAAAATTAAAGTTGTACGGTACGGTCCAAACGAATACCCATCTTGCGTTCAAAGATGGAGGTCGTCAGATCAGTAATCCAACCGCGGAAGAAGTTGGTGAACAACCCGACCAGGAAGTAACTGACGGCTAATGGACCCAGTGGCAGGCCAAGTGTGGTTAAACCACTGGCGATGCCTAAGTAGACGAACAACTCACCTGGGTTAATGTGTGGGAACAAACCATTCATTGAGTGACAACTGTAAGACGCTGCCGCGTAATAACTGGGTTTGTATTTTTCTGGCATAAAGCGCCCAAGACTTAAAGTCATCGGGTTACAGAAAACAAAAGTACCAATCAGTGGCAGCAGTAGGTAGCGGGAAACGGGGTTGCCCGCACAACGTTGCGCCAGACGCTCGATTCTATCCTGACCAACAAATTTTATCAGGGCGTTCATGATGACTAATAAACTGATTAATAACGGTAAAATCCCGGTGACCATGCTAACAAAAACTTCTCCCCCTTTTTGGAAGAGCCCGATAAACCACTCGGCTCCGTGGGTTATAAGTTCAATCATTCTTTTTCTCCTAGTAATCGAGGTTATGGCTGTTTTATGGAAAAAATTTATAAGACCGCATAAAAAGCGGTTTCAACATGCGAGGTATCAAAATAGATAACTGCATCTTGTCTGTCGCCACGAGTACTACCATAATCATTTTTTGGATCTATTTATTGCATATAGATCACACTTTGAAAGATAAATCTTTCAAAGTGAATATTAACAATGAAATAAAAAATAATCGAAATGAAAGTTTTTGGCGGAATTACGTAATTGTTATTGTTGAGGGCGCAGCGCAGTTGAAACAGAGCAGGGAAGGAAAGCCATAGAAAGGAAGAAAATGAGTTAGAGGCTAACCGGCGTCAGCCTCCTTGGGGGGATTTAGCCTAACAGTTCACAATTTGGCGGCAGGCGGCACTGAAGAGCATTGGGCACCACTTCTATGCGGAAATGGGTACCCGATATCGGTTCTCCATCCAAATTGAACGTAATATCGTGCGGCGCGGAAATTTCCAGCCAGGGTAAGGTGGCTTCAACCACACTTTTGTTCTTCTCACCACTGAGTAAGCTGTTTAGCAAGGCAGGAAGCAGTTCATCTGCTGTCAGTAACCGTAACTCAAGCAGCCCATCATTGATCATTGCCGTCGGGCAAAGCGGTTGGCCGCCACCTGCCTGCCTGCCATTACCAATGCCGATCACCAATGCATCACCCGCCCATGCGAAGTCTGGGCCATGTATTTCGCAACTATCTGCTTTGAGTGCATCCATACGCATCAGACCATGAATAAAATAAGAAACACCTCCCAGTGCTGCTTTAAGCCTCTCTGGGGTTTCGGTGGTAATGCGTGCGCCAAAGCCACCGGTGGCCATGTTGATAAAATAGCGTTCGTTGTTGACCCTTGCTAAATCGATTGCTACCGCACGGCCTTTGACGGCCAGTTGCAACGCATTGTCCAGTTGCAGGGGAATGCTGCAACTGGTGGCAAAGTCATTGGCGGTACCCAGTGGTAAGATTCCCAGGCAGGGGCGTTGCTCCGCCGCTACAGTCATCAGTGCATCAGCGACTTCATTTATGGTGCCATCACCACCGCCGGCAATGACCGTATGAACATCAAGCGCCGTGGATTCGTCAACAAAGCGTTTAGCATCACCTTGCTCCCAGGTAACGCGAACATAAAGAACAAACCCTTCTTCACGCAACATCTTGACTGCATTGCGAACTTCAGGATTACCCGCTTCTTTGCCGTTCAGGATAAGAAGTGTACGCGGCATTGAGGTCATAATTGCTCCAGGGCATTTTTCCAATAGAGTTAACCATAAACCATTTTAGTTAAATTTGACTATCCCCTTCTGGCTTGACGTTGCAGGGCATTAGTTATGCCCATAACGCGGCCTATCTGTGGGCCTCTTCCAGACCACGACAGCCACATTTAAGTCTACTCTCAACAAATTTGTTATTCCCCTGCGGCCTCAAACTCTTTAAGGATGTTGGATTAATTAGATAATGATTGAGAGGAGTATTGAATTTCAGGTTGAATAAAATAGATATTTATTTTTATTGCATATTTTTTAATTATTTTACATTGAATAAAATATTAAATTAAGAGAGGTTAGTGGTTTTATCTTATTATTGTTTAATTTTCTAACAAAAATAATTAATAATATTTTTTAGTTAAATTATATTAAAATAAGTTTAATGTAATAATAAAAAAGAAAAGGCCAGCCCAAGGGAGATTGGGCTAGCCAAGGAGGTGGTTCCTAGTCTTGCGTTAAAGCTTTTTTAGTTCTTTATTGTACTCAAGCCATGCTACCCCAGTGTCATTATAATTGATGTGATCCATTTCTAATTATTGCTAAAAATACCACTTTGTTGGTAGCATTCTCTTTTACTGGTTTATGTTACGCTTTTTCATGGGGATTACGGCTATTTGTCCCACTCAGATTACGTATCAACAAGCCATATTCCACATCAATCTCTATCGGTATCGGCAAATACATGATATGCCCATTGCCCGGTGCAATATCCGCCGGTTGACCTTTTTTATCCTGCATACTGTCGAGGGTAAATTGGATATTACCCTTCGGTGTCATTAACTCAACGCTATCACCGACTGAGAATTTATTTTTGACCACCACTTCAGCCAGACCGTCACGGCGCACACCGGTAAACTCGCCAACGAATTGCTGACGCTCGGAGACAGAATAACCGTATTCGTAAGTTTGTTGCTCTTCATGCACATGGCGGCGCAGGAAACCTTCGGTATAACCGCGGTGAGCCAGCCCTTCCAATGTGGTTAGCAAGGTTGTATCAAAAGGTTTACCGGCAACGGCGTCATCAATGGCACGGCGATAAACTTGTGCGGTGCGGGCACAGTAATAGAACGACTTGGTTCGGCCTTCAATTTTCAGTGAATGCACTCCCAATTGGGTCAGGCGTTCTACATGTTGAATTGCACGCAGGTCTTTGGAATTCATGATATAAGTGCCATGCTCATCTTCTGATGCAGTCATATATTCGCCGGGGCGCTGGGCTTCTTCAATCATAAACACTTTATCGGTTGGTGCGCCGATTCCCAAAGTGGGTTCGACATTTTTCACCGCAATCGGCTGATGGATATGCACAATATTACCAATATCATCTTCTTTGCCTTCCTGAACATTATATTCCCAGCGGCAGGCGTTGGTGCAGGTACCCTGATTTGGATCGCGTTTATTAATATAACCGGACAGCAGACAACGCCCTGAATAGGCCATGCACAGTGCGCCATGAACAAAAATCTCCAGTTCCATTTCCGGCACTTGTGTGCGAATTTCGGCAATTTCTTCCAGTGATAATTCGCGGGAAAGGATCACGCGAGTTAACCCCATTTGCTGCCAGAATTTGACCGTAGCCCAGTTGACGGCATTGGCTTGTACTGACAGGTGGATATCCATCTGCGGGAAGGCTTCACGAACCATCATGATAAGGCCTGGATCAGACATAATCAGTGCATCCGGCCCCATATCGATTACCGGTTTTAAATCACGCAGAAAGGTTTTGAGTTTGGCGTTGTGAGGGGCAATGTTCACCACCACATAGAAGCGCTTACCAAGATCATGGGCTTCCTGAATACCTAATGCCAGATTCTCGTGATTAAATTCATTATTTCGTACCCGCAGGCTATAACGTGGCTGGCCTGCATACACAGCATCCGCGCCGTAAGCAAAGGCATAACGCATGTTCTTGAGGGTACCTGCAGGAGATAATAACTCCGGTGTAAATGGGGTGGTCGATGATGGTGTAGATGAAGACATAGGTGGCTCTCAGTCTGAGTTCAAGTCAGAACCACGCCCGAAGGGGTGGCTAAAAGCCGAGGATTGTAACCTCGCTCATGGCGAAAATCAGCCACGGCACAATTTTTGTAAGATTTAAATGATCCAGATCAATATAAGAGGGGGAGTGCGCGGTCAGCAGCCCCGCGCGGGTACATTTAAGTCACGAATGTAGGTGAAGATAGTGCTATCTGATCAATAAGAATTACAGCGTCAGATCTTTAATTGTAGTGGTCGGGCCATTTTTCATTACAGAGGCAATGCCATTTTTGGCGGCAGACTCAGAACTGTAGGATTCGCTGACGCCAATAATTTGATGGTTTTTCGCTTTCAACACGAAGTAAGGTTCGTTTTTGACGTTGCGCTTCAGTTCAAACTGGCTTTCCAATGGCGAATTACTTTGTACCGATGAGATGCCATTTTCAGCCGATGCTTTGCTGGCGTACATCTCACTGGAGAGAATAATTTCACCATTACTGGCTTTTAGATTGAAATGATACTGCCCATTCTTTGCCTTCTTAATCTCATAGTGACCCGTGGCCATAAGTGTTTCTCCTGTAGGTGGAATACCTCTAATAGTGTAGTCAACGTTCACAGGAAGTCTGCTTACTACGCCTTATATCAGCATAATTAGGATTCGGTGGTAATGGAATTATACTAAACGACAGATCTCAGCTTCCCAGCGATACCCCATGCCATATACCGCGCGGATAAACGGTTTATCACCATCAAGTGACTCCAGCTTGCGTCGCAGATTTTTGATATGGCTATCAATAGTGCGATCCGTCACTACGCGGTAATCGTCGTACAGGTTATTTAATAACTGTTCACGGCTGAATACATGGCCCGGTTGGGTGGCCAATATTTTGAGTAAGCGAAACTCTGCTGGCGTTAACTCTAACAAGTGGCCTTGATAACTGGCCTGAAAACGGGATTCGTCGATTATCAAGGGGGCGCTATCAGTGGCTTGCTCTCGTGCTTGATGGCAGCGGCGCAGTATGGTTTTGACTCGAGCGACGACTTCCCGTGGGCTGTAGGGTTTGCAGATATAGTCATCGGCACCGATCTCCAGCCCCAGCAACCGGTCAATCTCTTCGGTTTTGGCGGTGACCATCATGATTGGCACATCAGAGAAACGACGGATTTCACGGCAAATGGTGATGCCATCGCTACCGGGCAGCATTAAATCCAGCAGAATAATGGCAGGTGGAGTGTGGCGAACGGTGGCGACGGCCTCTAATCCATTAGTCAGCCACTGCGTGCGGTATCCCGCGGCTTGCAGATAATCGACCAGTAACTGGCCGAGCTTGGGTTCATCTTCAACAATCAATACGCAGCCAGGCTGGCTGGCAGACAGAAGCGGCTCATGCATTACAGTGAATTATCCTTTGGAATGGAATAACGGGAATACTACCGTAATCCGCAGGCCACCCAAAGGTGAATGTTCAGCACTGATTTTTCCGCCGTGGGCTTCCACAATATTATGACATATTGCCAGGCCCAGCCCCGACCCGCCGCTGGCACGGTTACGTGAATTTTCGGTGCGATAAAAACGCTCGAAGATACGTTGCAATTGTTCGTCGCTGATACCCGGTTTACTGTCCTGCCAGTGGAGGGTTAATGTCTCTTCTTGCAGCAGTGCGATTATCTCTAGCTGCCCACCTTCGTTGGTATAACGCAGGCTGTTTTCCAGCAAATTATGAAATAATTGGTTCAAACGATCAGGATCGCCGAACATTGTCGCATGTTCCGGCAGGCGGGCGCTGATAGTCATATTTTTGCTGTGAAAGCGGCCATTGAAGCTGGCAATGGCGATTTGTAACAGGCGGACGGCGTCCAGTTGCGTTTTGCGGTAAGCCAGTGCGCCACGATCAGACATAGAGAGCTGATGCAGGTCGTTGACCAGCTTAGTCAGGATTCCCACTTCGGCTTGCAGTGAAATCAATGACTCCGGTGTTGATTTGCGCACGCCATCTTGCAGTGCCTCCAACTCGCCACGCAGTACCGCCAGTGGGGTGCGCAATTCATGAGAAACATCGGCCATAAAGTCGCGCCGCATCTGCTCGTTTTTTTCCAGTGAACTGGCCAGCAGGTTGAAATCCTGTGCCAGTCGCCCCAGTTCATCACGGCTGCTGACCGCCACCCGAGTGCTGAAATCCCCTGCGGCCAACCGATGTGTCCCTTCTACCAGCCGTTTTACCGGTGCCAGCATACCGCGTGACAGCAACCAGGTTACGGCCGCGGCCAGTAGTGTCGATAAGCCGACGATTAACCAGCTGGTGCGCCGCTGCTGCTGATCAAAGTTAATATCGGCGTTGCGGGTAATCTTTTCCGGTGGTGTCGACAGCACCCAGCCCACCACCTGTTTCTTGACGGTTATCGGCCTGCGACTGGCGCCATTTGGCACCTGACCGCTATGCCCGACCAGCAGATTATTATGGTTATCCACCACCCAGAATTGCGCGCGCCAGCCGCGGGGAGGCAGATTACGGCTGCTATCGCCGCTCTGTTCGAACGAACGCATGATCTGATAAATCACCTGATCATTATTGCGCAGGAAGTCCCAATTACCGTAGCGTTGATATTGCACCTCAAGAGCCTCGCCCAGCATGGCGATACGCTGCTCATTGCTCTGTTTGATATAACCGATAAAACCGCGCTCAAAGCTGGCTCTAACTCCCCAATGCATGGTAATTAACACCAACATGCAAGTCGCGAAAATAGCCATAAAGAGCTTGCCGGTGATGCCGATTCTCATAATTTCCTCACCTGTTTAATCGGTTGGCTACCATCGAGAGCAGGGGGGTATTAACGATGGTTATATTCGTCGCCGCTGTCATGTTACTCCAGCCTCATCAGCGGCTGCTTACTCAAACGGCTGCGTAATCGGTCAAAGTAGAGATAAACCACCGGTGTGGTATACAGCGTGAGCAACTGGCTCATCACTAACCCGCCGACAATCGTTATTCCCAATGGCTGGCGCAGTTCTGCTCCATCGCCACTGCCCAATAACAACGGCAGCGCGCCGAACAAGGCCGCCAGTGTCGTCATCATAATTGGCCTAAAACGTAGCAAACTGGCTTGAAAAATGGCATCGCGGGCGCTGAGATTGCCGTTACGTTGCGCGTCGAGAGCAAAATCCACCATCATGATGGCGTTCTTTTTCACAATACCAATCAATAACATAATGCCAATAAGGGCAATCAGGCTGAAGGGAGCATCGAACAGTTCCAGTGCCAGCAGCGCCCCAACACCGGCGGAGGGCAGGGTTGAGAGGATAGTCAGCGGATGAACGTAACTCTCATATAAAATCCCCAGCACAATATATACCGTGGCGATGGCGGCCATAATCAACCATAGCTGAGATTTCAGCGTTTCCTGGAACACCTGCGCGGTACCGGTAAATGTGCCACGCACACTGGCAGGAACACCCAGTTCGGTCATGGAGCGCTCAACGGCGGCGGTTGCCTCAGACAAACTTCCCCCGTCAGGCAAATTAAATGAGATGGTTGAGGCGGCGGATAAGCCTTGATGGTTAACCGCCAGTGGCGCATTGGCAGGCCGCCATTGGGCAAAGTAAGATAGTGGAATTGACTGACCGCTGCTGTTAATCACAAACATCTTATCCAGCGAACTCACATCCTGCGTGTATTGTGGTGCCACTTCCATCACTACTTTGTATTGGTTCAATGGCTGATAAATGGTGGAAATTTGCCGCTGACCAAACGCATTGTTTAGCAGTGCATTAGCATCGGATACATCGATCCCCAGCCGCGCCATCGTTTCACGGTCATAAGTCAGCGCCACCTCGGAGCCTTTATCTTGCTGATCGGAGTTAACATCAGCCAGTTCCGGCAATTTAGCCAGTGCAGCGCGAACTTTCGGTTCCCATTCGCGCAGCGCGGCCAAGTCATCAGCCAACAGAGTGAATTGATAGCTGGCATTGGCCTGACGACCACCGACCCGAATATCCTGTACCGGAGAGAGGAACAGGCTGGCACCCGGTTCTTTAGCTAGTTTTGTGCGCAAACGGGTGATAATTTGCTGTGCGCTCTCCTTGCGTTCACTTAATGGTTTGAGCGAGATAAACATTGAGCCGCTGTTAGTGCGCGAACCACCGGTAAAGCCGGTGACATTGTCAACCGCCGGATCAGCACTGACAATTTTCATGAAATCTTTCAGTTTCTGTTGCATCGCCTGAAACGAAATACTCTGATCGGCTTGAATAAAGCCCATCATGCGGCCGGTATCCTGCTCGGGAAAGAAGGTTTTTGGGATACTGATATAGAGCCAGACATTCAGCGCGATAGTTGATAGCAGCACAGCCATTACCCAACGCGTATGGCCTAACACCCAATTGAGCGAGCGGCCATAACCTTGCTGAATAACCAGCAGCACTTTACCGAAACCGCGAATACGTGGTTGCTGACCCGCTGGCTGTGCGCGCAGTAAATGGGCGCACATCATCGGTGTCAGAGTGAGAGATATGATCAGCGAGATACCGATAGCCACCGACAATGTAACGGCAAATTCGCGGAATAAGCGCCCCGGCAGCCCTTCCATCAGCAGCAGTGGAATAAATACCGCCACCAACGAGATACTCATCGACAGCACGGTAAAACCCACTTCACGCACCCCACGCAGAGCGGCAGCCATCGGTTTTACCCCTGCTTCCAAATGGCGAGAGATGTTTTCCAGCACCACGATGGCATCATCCACCACAAAGCCGGTGGCGATGGTCAGTGCCATTAACGACAGATTGTTCAGGCTAAAACCGCACAGGTACATGGCGGTAAAAGTGCCGATCAGCGAAACCGGCACTGCAACGGCGGGGATCAGCGTGGCACGACCGGATCGCAGGAACAGGAATACCACCAGAATCACCAGTGCTACGGCGATAATCAGTGAGCGCTCCACTTCATCAAGTGACGCGCGGATGGTTGGGGAGCGATCCTGGGCGATATTTAACGTAATTGAGGCGGGGATCGAGGCACGCAGGGCTGGGAGTTCTGCCCGAATCCTGTCAACCGTGGCAATAATATTTGCGCCTGGCTCACGGCTGATCACCAACAGAATGGCGGGTTTACCATCGGACATCCCGGCATTGCGCACATCTTGTACCGAATCTTTGATATTAGCGACATCCTGTAGCCGTACCGGTGAGCCATTGTTGTAGTGAATGATGAGCGGGCGATAACCCTCGGCGGTTTTGATTTCATCATTGGCCTGCACCTGCCAGTGCTGCTCACTGCTATCAATCGATCCCTGCGGGCGGCGCACGTTGGCGGCACTGATCGCCTGACGCACGGCATCCAGTGATACGCCTTGATTGAATAATGCGCTGGGGTTCAGCTCAACCCGTACCGCTGGCAGAGAGCTGCCGCCGACGGAGACATCGCTGACGCCCTCCGTTTGAGCGATTTTCTGTGCCAATTGGGTTGAGGCGAAATCATACAATTGGCCCTGAGTGAAAGTATCCGAGGTCAGCGTCATTATCATGATCGGTGCATCGGACGGATTCATCTTACGGTAGGTCGGGCGGTTGGGCATCCCGGTTGGCAGCAGGCTTTGGGCAGCGTTAAGTGCGGCCTGCACATCCCGCGCCGCGCCATTGATATCGCGGCTGAGATCAAATTGCAAAATGATCCGTGTGCTACCCAGCGAACTGGTTGAGGTCATTTCATTGACCCCAGCAATCCTTCCCAGTGCACGTTCCAGTGGGGTGGCAACCGACGATGCCATTGTTTCCGGGTCAGCACCTGGCATAGAGGCGCTGACCATAATCACTGGATAATCAACCTGTGGCAGCGGTGAAACCGGCAGTAAGCTAAAGCCGATAATGCCGCTGAGGGTGATAGCCAGTGTCAGCAGAGTGGTGGCCACCGGGCGCTGGATGAACAGAGCGAAGAATTTCACGGTTGCTCCTGCCCGCTCGGCAATTCGGGTGCATCAATATCCTGCTGACGATAGCGATTTTTGCCGTAGGTATTGCGCGCCAGTTTATCGAATAACAGGTAGATAACCGGGGTGGTGAACAGGGTCAGTACTTGGCTGACAATCAGCCCACCGACCATACAAACGCCCAGCGGTTGGCGCAGCTCGGCACCGGCTCCGGTACTGAGCATCAGTGGTAAAGCACCAAATAGCGCCGCCAGGGTGGTCATGAGAATGGGGCGGAAACGCAATAAGCAGGCCTGATAAATTGCGTCATATGGGGTCATCCCCTGATCGCGTTCGGCAGCCAGCGCAAAGTCGATCATCATGATGGCGTTTTTCTTCACGATCCCAATAAGCAGAATGATCCCGATAATGGCGATCACATCCAGCTCATTGCCGGTCAACATCAGCGCCAGCAACGCCCCAACACCGGCGGTCGGCAGCGTTGATAAAATAGTGACCGGGTGAATAAAGCTTTCGTACAACACGCCGAGCACAATATACATCGCCACGATCGCGGCAATAATCAGCCATAGCGTGCTGCCGAGTGCAGCCTGGAACGCCAGCGTGGAGCCTTGGAAACGGGTGGTAATGTCTGCTGGTAGTTGAATCTCTTGCTCGGCTTTCATCACCGCGTTTACCGCTTCACCCAATGAATAGCCCGCAGCCAGATTGAACGAGATAGTGGCAGACGGGAACTGATTCAAATGGTTGATAGACAGTGGGCCAAAACGCTCTTCAATGGTGGCAATACTGTTTAATGGCACCGCTTTACCGTCACTGCCGGTCAGACGAATATCGTTGAACGCGGCCAGTCCTGGCGTGGCCTTAACATCGTGCTCCAGCACCACCCGATACTGGTTGGCTTGGGTATAAATCGTCGAAATCAGCCGTTGCCCAAACGCGTTATATAGCGCGCTATCGATAGCTGACATCGTTATTCCCAACCGGCTGGCGCTGTCACGATCGACATTCACAAATGCCACCAAACCTTTATCCTGCCAGTCACTGGTGACATCCTGGAAGGGAGCTTGCTGCTGCAATTCGTGGATCAGTTTCGGCACCCAGGCGCTCAGTTCCTCCAGTGAGGTGGTTTGCAGGGAGAACTGATACTGTGTCCGGCTCTGTTGGGTATCAATGGTGAGATCCTGCACCGGTTGCAAATAGAGCTTGATGCCTGGCACGCTCGCCACACTTTGCTGCAAGCGGGTAATCACCTCGGGGATGCGGTCATCACGGCGGTTTAGCGGCTTTAGGTTAATCTGCAACCGGCCATTGTTGAGGGTGGCATTGGTGCCATCCACGCCGACAAACGAGGTCAGGCTTTCCACCGCCGGATCTTTGAGAATAATGGCCGCGACCTGCTGTTGCCGTTCTGCCATATTACTGAATGAAACCGATTGTGGCGCTTCCAGTGTGCCTTGAATCAGCCCGTTGTCTTGTAATGGGAAAAATCCTTTCGGCATCATGAGATAAAGCAGCACTGTCAGCACTAAGGTGCTCACCGCGACACCCAAGGTTAGCCATTGGTGCTTAAGCACTTTTTTCAGCGCCACCGCATAGTGGGCAATGACCCAGTCAAAGAACTTCTCACTGGCGCGTGACAAGCGGTTTTGCTTGCGCAGTGACTCATAACTGAGCATCCGCGCGCACATCATGGGGGTCAGGGTGAGGGACACCACGGCTGAAATCAGAATTGCCACCGCCAGCGTTACGGCAAATTCGCGGAACAGACGACCGACGATATCGCCCATAAATAGCAGTGGAATTAATACTGCAATCAATGAGAAGGTCAGTGAAATAATGGTGAAACCAATCTCACCAGCCCCTTTCAGCGCGGCATCCAGTGGTTTCTCGCCTTTTTCGATGTAGCGAGAGATATTCTCTATCACCACAATGGCGTCATCGACCACAAAACCGGTGGCGATGGTCAGTGCCATTAATGTCAGGTTGTTGATTGAGAAACCCAGGAAATACATCGCGGCGAACGTCCCGATCAATGACAACGGCACAGCAATGCTGGGGATGATGGTGGCGGCCGCATTACGCAGGAACAGGTAAATCACCATTACCACCAATACAATTGCCAGCAACAGCTCAAATTGCACGTCACTGACTGAGGCGCGGATAGTGGTGGTGCGGTCAGTCAGCACGTTGACATCAACCGATTTAGGCAGACTTTTAATCAGCTCCGGCAGCATCTCGCGAATACTGTCGGCGGTGGCTATCACGTTAACCCCCGGCTGGCGCTGAATATTCAGCACGATGGCCGGTTGGCTATTGGCCCATGCCGCCAGTTTGTTATTTTCTGCGCCCTGCTCGATGGTAGCGATATCCTGTAAGCGAATCGGTGCGCCATTTTGGTAAGCAACAATCAGATTGCGGTAATCCTCAGCCGATTTCATCTGGTCGTTGGCGGATAAGGTTACCGAACGGGTTGGCCCATCCAGGCTACCTTTGGCCGAGTTGACGTTGGCATTACTGATGGCGGTGCGAATGGTTTCGCTGTCCAACCCCAAGGCGGCAACGGCGGGTGCGTTCAGTTTCACCCGCACCGCCGGGCGCTGGCCGCCAGAGATAGTGACCAGGCCGACGCCGGTAACTTGCGAGATTTTCTGCGCGATACGGGTTTCCACCATATCTTCCACTTGCGTCATCGGAATAGCCGTGGAGGTCACCGCCAGCGTCAGGATCGGTGGATCGGCCGGATTCACTTTACTGTAAATCGGCGGATAAGGCAGGTCGGTTGGCAGCAGGTTAGTGGCGGCGTTAATGGCCGCTTGCACCTCTTGTTCTGCCACATCCAGCGGCAAAACCAGTTGGAATTGCAAGGTGATGACCGACGCGCCACCGGAGCTTTGTGACGCCATCTGTTTTAAGCCAGACATCTGACCAAACTGACGTTCTAGTGGTGCGGTAATGGAGGAGGTCACCACATCCGGACTCGCGCCGGGATAGAGTGTGACCACCTGAATGGTGGGGTAATCCACCTCCGGCAGGGCGGAAACCGGTAAGGCGCGGTAACCGATAATCCCCGCCAGCAGGATGGCAATCATAAATAATGTAGTGGCAACTGGCCGCAGGATAAACAAGCGTGATGGCCCACCGCCCGGAGTTGGAGGCATCGACTGCATCAGGATTTCTCCGTGGCGGTATCCGCAACGCGTTTTCTGCCTTTATGCGTTGTATTCTCTCCTTGTAGCGGTTTTTCCACGCTGGCGCGTGGGGTAATGACGTCAACTTGTAACCCTTCCGTCAGGCGATCAATACCGTCGGTCACCACACGTTGACCGGCATCCAGCCCGGCGCTGATAACCACTTGTTTGCTATCCTGAATCCCAGTGGTAACCAAGTGCTTACTGACTTTGTTCTCGTCATTTAATGTCCAGACGAAGCTGCCTTCGTTGCCCATCTGTACCGCTGCGGTTGGTACCACCACAGCATTTTGCAGTAAATCCACTTTAATGCGCGCATTGACAAATTGATTCGGGAACAGCACATCATCTTCATTATTGAAGCGAGCTTTTAGTTTGATGGTGCCGGTAGTGGTATCAATTTGGTTATCGAGGCTGAGTAGATAACCCTGTGCCAGTAGCTGTTTATTGGTGCGATCCCAGGCTTCAACCGGGACAGTCGTATTATTTTTTGCCGCATTTTTCTGCGCTTGCATAATGGCTGGGATATCACTTTCCGGCAGGGTAAAGACCACATCGACCGGATGTGTTTGAGTGATAACCACAATCGGGGTGGTGGTGCTGCTGGTAATGTAGTTACCGACATCCACTTGTTTAAGCCCGACTTTGCCGGAAATGGGCGCGGTAATGCGGCTATAAGTCAGTTGCAGTTTGGCGCTATCGATAGCGCCCTGATCAGCTTTTACGCTACCTTCGCTTTGGCGAACCAGCGAGGCTTGGGTATCGAGTTCTTGTTGAGAAACTACGTTGGTTTTGATCAATTTCTGATAACGGGCTAAATCGCGACGCGCGTTATCCAACGTGGCCTGATCTTTGGCTAACTGGCCCTGTGCTTGAGTGAGTAACACCTGATAAGGGCGTGGATCGATTTCCGCTAATAAGTCACCGGCATTGACCTGCTGGCCTTCGGTAAAATGGATCGCCATTAACTGACCATCGACCCGGCTGGTGACGGTGACGGTATTGGCGGCAAGCACCGTCCCTAAGCCGGTAAGATAGCGCGGCACCGCTTGTTCGGTGGCGGTGGCGGTCTGCACCGGTGACATTGGCATATTACGCCGCCCCCCAGTGCGGGCGGAGCTGTTGCCACTCGCAATTTGTTGTGCGCCGGGCGCAGTGTTCTGCGGGGTTGCACTTAAATGACACCATATAAACACAGTAACAATAATCGCCACCGCTACCCCCAATAACACCAATAGGCGGGAAGTGCGTTTGGATTGAGCTTTCATGATGGCGGTGAGTCCCTTATATGTTCTGGTTAGCTGCACTGGAGTGCAATCAATTAGAATTTATACCCGATAGATTTCGAGGTGCAGCCAACACTTCTGCATCATGAAAGAGGTCGAGTATAGATATGTTACTAGTTTAACGGGCATTGAGCGGATAAAAATGGAGGAAATATGAAAGTATTGTCAGGGGCTGGGGAGCGGAGCTTACAATGTTGACATTCAAAACTGTTTCGGGTGGTTGATACTCGTTCATTTATCACTTTACCTCCGCGGTTTGACTCGGTTGAGGCTACAGGGTTCATATGAACACAGTACGATTCTCAACCGAAGCCTGACCCGAACCCCCATACCACTACTCATAAGTCACAGTAAAGGTGGCACTGGCATTGGCTTTACCGGGAGTGATTGTAGTGTCGGTTTGATAATAGCGCGCGGTGATATCTATAGTTTGCTCTGAATCCTTACTGCCGGCCATAGAGGTAGCCATTTCTTGGGCGCTGCCCAATACGACAGGAACTCTATTTTTACCTGCCAGTAACTGCACGCCGATACCCGTGGCGACACCGGGTTCTTGAGTCAGTTTAATCACCCCCGGAACACCGGTGCTGGTATCGTTAACTTTCAGACTATATTTGGTTTTCGGGTCACAAGATAAAATAATCGGCTGAGTTATTTCCCGCCCGATGCTACCAATCCCCTTAAAGGTATTTTGCTGATGTTCGCCTAAAACAAAATTGAGATTGGGGGTATTTAGCGTGCAGCCATTTTTATTGACTATCCCTGAGGCCGCGTCAAGTATACCGGGCAGATTTTTGGCGTTGCCAGGGCTATCGTTTTCCAGATAATACTTAATATAACCTTGGGATATTAATAGGGCCAAATTCTTGTATGGGTGCAGTCTTAAACAAGTTTCTTCGAATAACAAAATGAACCCGCTGAACCTTGGGGGTAGGATTGATAGTACAGACTATCTTTGTTGTATCCAACATTGTGCAGACACCTGGGTTGCCAGTTACTTCAAATTTAATACCTACGCCGGCTAAGTTAGTATCAAATGCTTCAGGATAAGCGGCATTAATGCGAGCCGCCGGATCCATTTCAAAAACGAGTCTTCCAAAATTTTGTTGAGGATTGGCAAGTGAGCAATCCAGTCGGATACCTCGCGCATACATATTTTTCGATGTACCAGGGAGATCAGTGCTATAGATGGTAATAGGGGTTACTCTTACTTCAGTCGGTTTAAGTTTATCAATATCACATTGGATATTGGCATAACTGATTGTAGGCATAAACCCATATATAATAACTAATAATAAAATTAGCTTGCCAGCAACAGAATATTTGCGGATGTTAATCCGGTTAAGCATTAAATTAATCATCATCTTCTATTCTGCTTAGTGGTGTATGCGCAGCGGCTAATTTATCGCTCAGATTAGCGTTATCCACAATAATGGCCGTCGCTACGGGCGAAATACCACCGAAGTCACTGATGGCCTGCCAGCTTACCGAATCTGAGTTACCCGCAGGCAGAGGTAGCGTTAGTGTGCTTTTGGCAGCAATCATGCTGACACTTTTAATCTCATTGCCACCTACTTTCAGGCTATGGAAAGAGATGTGATACGCGCTCGGGTTGCTGACCTGCAATTGATTACCGTGACGTGAGAAAGTCAGTGTTTTATAAGTATTAGCCAGTGTATTCGGCAGTTCGACCAAACGGTAAAGTTGGGTGACACGCTGTTTAATGGTCATAAACAGTGGGGTACTTTCATCGGCTAATACATTCGCTTGAACGGAGTGTACCGCGCCGCTTAAGCAGACCATAAATAATAGCGGTTTAAACCACCACATAAAAATTCTCTTGGGATAATGTTGATTATTGCCCGTTAATCTAACAGTTATATTTTTAAACGGAATATTCAGGTTACGGAATTAAGCTGCGGTCAGAGAAAGTATAAATTGGATAAAATGGCCGTGGTTTATGACTTTCTGGGAAAAACCCATTCTGACTATTGACAACGGCCGCTACGGTGGCAGTGAAGTTAACTCACTGCCACCACCATTTGCTTTATTATTGATAAGTCATAGTAAATGTGGCAGTAGCATTGGCGGTGCCAGGGGTGACTTTGTTTTCGGTCTGATAATAGCGAGCGGTGATATCGATGGTTTCTTGTGAGTTACCATTTTTCGACGTGCCAACTTCCATAGGGTTGCCTATTTCTATTGGCTTACCATTGGCTATTAATTGCACTCCCACTCCGGTAGCACTTGATCCTGAGTCTAATTCAATTACTCCCTTATTAGGATACTTACTTGAACTTGTAATGTGAAATGAATATTTAGTATCGGGATCGCAGGTTAATTTTATTTTTTCTGTTAGTCCATTACCTTTTGGGCCGATGCCAGTGAAATTAACTTGTTGTTGTTTCCCTAAATTAAAATTGATATCTGGGGTGTCAAGGGTGCAGCTATTAGCTAATAAAGAAAGCCCAGTCGAAATAACTTCGATGTTTGGAATTGTTTGGGCTGTGCCTTGGCCTTGAGTTTCCATGTAGTAAGTGTAATTGAATGTAGGGAGATCACTAATCAAACCGGTAGAAAACTTACTATCTAAAATAACAAGAGTTGTGGTGAAATTTATAGCCTCCCATTCACTCTGATTGCCATTCTTAGTCATTAGCCCCCCAGTAGGTATCTTACATCTATATTCTACGCCATTATCAGTAGGAGTTTCATGTCCGTCACTACAGGCAGTCTTATTTTGCTTTAGATCAAAGTTAACTTTTATGCCAACGCCATTAAGATTTGTTGTGTAAGTATTCGGGCGGCCAGGGATTGGTGGTTTGTTCGCGTTAATTTTTACGACTAGTTCTCTATCGCTTCCATTTATGTACTTACTTACCATTATATTACAGCCTACATATTTAGTGTTGCGTCCTATTTCTTGCTCTTTATTTTGCATTCCTCCATTATTTATTCTTATTGATTTTACGTCTACTTTATTGTTTCCGTTAAGTATACAGCTAGTCGACTTTACAGCTGCATTTGTTACTGTCGGAATAAATAACAATATACATAATAACATTAGTTTATTCATGGTGGATTTATTTTCATTTTCCATAAGTTTGAAAGTAAACATAATATCCTGTTAAGTGAATAAGAAGACGCAGCGGGTTAATTACTATTAACCCGTCATCCTAAGTTTATTTACCGACAAACCGCATCCAATATGCGCACTGCCGAGGTGGTATTGGTATCCGCTGCCGGTAAGGTCAATGCCGCGCGACACTGCTGCTTTTCCTGATGGCCCCATTGCACCTGCAAGTTGCCGTTATCCGGCACGCCGCTGAGATACACCTGGCCGTCATCACCGACGATACTGCTATTGGTGCTGTCTGCTGCCTCATCCTGCAAGCTGGCCATGGCGCCGAATGGCACTGGCTTGCCCTGATAACTGAGGTTAATCAGCACCCGGCTGCCGAGGCGCGGCTGGAAGTTAGCCAGCACCACCGCGCCGCGGGTAGGTACCACGTTTTGGCTGGTAATATCCATATCGATATTGTCGCCCATCGTTTGGGTATCCAGCGCCACGCTGTTTTGGCGATAAGGGGTGGCATACGGCACCACTGCATAACCACGCCAGTCGGTTTTCACCCCGCGGCCATTGCCGACGCCAACGCCCTTGGCTCCGGGCGCGCGTACCAACACCAAGGTATCGCTCTGAGATTGTGACAAGGTAACACCGTAAGAGTGCGCCAGCACACCGCCACTTAGGCCATAGTTCAACTGACGGCTGTTCGCACTGTAGCTATAACCGGCATTTAACTGGCCGTAAGCCGCGCTATAACTGCTGCTTAGGTTACCGCTGTTGCCACCGCCACGATTGGCGCGACTTTGTTGCAGACTGTAGCTCAAGTTATTATCGATCGCACTGCCACTCAGCCCCAACTGCTGGCTGGTTGTGCCGCCTTTATTGTTGTTAATACTGTAGTTGGCCCAACTATTAGGCAGCCATTTGCTCAACGGAATATTGACACTCAGGCTGGTACGCTGATCGTTTTGCTGCTGGCCCGGCGTCTGACTATAGCTGTAATTTAGGCCATAGCTAATGCCAGAGAGAGAAATGTTGTAGCCCAGCGTGGCATTGCGTTCGTAGCCTTTGCGCTGCCAGTAATCCTGCTGATAAGCGGAAAGATACAGGCTGCCAAAGTCACTCAGTGACTGGCTGATATGAAACTGGGTACGGCTGCGCTTGTTGTTACGCACCTGAGAGTTATTGTTGTGCCCCAGCGAGTTAATGCTGCCCACGCCGGTCAGTTGGTTAGCTTCACTGAAATCATAAAAGCCCTCGGTGGAGTAGCGGTGGCTACCGAGCGAGAAGTTCGTGCCGGTTTCACTAAAACTTTTGGCATATTGCAGGCGGTAAGATTGCCCCTGACGGGTTGTTTGATCGGTAAAGGTGGTTTTGGCTTGGGTCACATCCATGGATACTGACCCCACACGGCCTAAGCCAATTCCCACGCCTAGCGCCCCGGCCTGATAATCAGACGAGATCAATAAGCCGTTATACAGGGTAAAGCCGTACGGCATACCGTAGGCCAGCGAGGTCTGGGCAAAGTGCGGCGTAGGGCTGCCATTGCCACCGCCACGGTATTGACCGGCGCTCAGGGAATATTTCAGGCTGCCCTCGCGCTGCATAATGGGCGCGGCAGAAAATGCCTGTTTAAAACTGCGCTCGCTGCCATCGGCCTCTTTGATGGTCACCTCCAGATCACCACTGGAAGCCGTGGGGAATAGGTCGTTAATGGCGAAAGCCCCCGGTGGCACGTAGGTTTGGTAAATCACATTATTATTCTGACGAATGGTGACCTGCGCGTTGCTGTCGGCAATACCGCGGATTACCGGAGCAAAACCGCGCAAGCTGTCGGGCAACATACTGTCATCAGATGACAACTGCGCACCACGGAAAGCCACACCGCTCAGGATCTCGCCGGGGGTGTAACTGTCACCGAGGGTCAGTTGCCCTTTGATGGCATGAATATCGCGCTGCAAGGTATTGGTAATGTTTTGCCACTCTGCTTCACCATTGCTGCTCTGGCTGTAAGTGGAATAGTTGCGCAAGCGCCACGGCCCCCAGTTCAGCCCGCTGCGCAGGTTGAGGAAATGGCTGCTATTGCTGCCCGGCTGGTTATCCTGCCAGCTATTGGCACCGCTCAGGTTGTAGTTGACCATCAACGCGGGGATACCTTGATCCCACTGTTTCGGGTCAATATAGCCGCGTGCCTGACTGTTCAGCGCCGCCTGTGGAATGCTTAAATCCAGCCGCTGGTGATTAAGATCAAAGCTGCTGCTGGCGGCTGGGATAAATTCGCTCAATTGCGCCAGTGGCACATCTACAAGCTGCTGTTGCAAGGCTGGAAAGGCGGCCACTTTCACCCCTAAATCGGCCAGTTGCTGTGGGGTGATTTCGGCCAGTAAGCTGCCGTTAGCGGCAATAAAGTTGACGTCACGTGTCTCTATCTGCTGGCCATTAAGGTAAATATCCACCCGATAAGTGCCGGGCAACTGCGCGCCGGATTGCGAAAACACACTGAGATCAATCGCCGCATAACTGGCGTCTTTAATTTCTAACGAACCGGGATGGAAATAATCCTCAGCCCAGGCGGGGGCCGACAATGCGGTTAACCCTAGCGCCAACTGAATCGCCAGCCTTAAAGCCCGCCCGCTGGGCGGTAAAGCAAAATGAAGTTGCGTCATGGTGGTCATCCGGGGTTATAAGTTGGCAGTGGCAACATCGGAAGTGCCGCCAAAATCATTAATCGCCTGCCAGCTCACCGCGCCTGTAGCGCCCGCAGGAAGGTCAACGGTCAGGGTCCCGTGAGGTGCTACCATCAGCGCGCCTTTGATTTCACTGCTACCCACTTTCAGGGTATGGAAAGAGATGTGATAGGCAGTGGGGTTGCTTACCTGCAACTGCTTGCCGTGGCGCGAGAAGCGCAGCGCTTTGTAGGCATCAGCGGCGTTACCCGCTAGCCCTGCTGGGCGGTAAAATAATTTGATGCGATTTTTAATCGCGATAAAGAGCTGGTTGCCATCGCCTTTTTTACTGGCGGGAATGGTTTTGACATTCAGCCAATACACCGATTCGCGGTCTTGCGGCAAATTTCTGCCAGCTAATAAAATACGCAGGTTACTTTCCTGCCCACTATCTAAACGGAATAATGGCGGGGTGATGATAAAGGGTGCTTTGTTATTATTGGAGGCCTCGATATTATCGACCCAGCTTTGAATTAAATAAGGGGTGTTTTTATCCTGATTGTTAACGGACAAAGTGGCTTCTTTTTTTGCGCCATCATAAATAACCCGGGTGCCACCGACCGAAACACCGGCCTGCGCCGTGTTTACCGCGCCGGATAATAGTAAAATTAACGATAGTGATTTGAACCACGGCATGAAAATTCTCTCTCTAATACAAGTGTGTTATTACCGCGATAGCAATAATGAAAATAAAATAACGCCCCGCACAATAACCGCACGGGGCAGTGAAGGTATAACTCATAAATCAGTTATAAAAGGATTGTCGCTAAGAGCTGCTAACTTTATTCCTGTGGAAGGGATTAGTTATATGTAATTTCATAGTCCAATGCGGCAGTTAAATCACCTGGCTTGACGTCTGCTCGAGGTTTGGTTGTCTTATATTTTAATGTATAATCAAAAGTGGCAATACCATTAGTAATTGTTTGAATGTCAGTTGTGCCAATGTTATATTCCGAGCCATTTTTAAGTATATTCAGCACGATGGTGTCATTTGTTTTGCCACTGTCTTGCAGTGCGATATCAGCACCGTTTGCAGTACCAGTGAATTTAATTTCAGCATTTTTGGCACTCTTTGGACAACCCGTTAATTTAATTTCAAAAGGTGCTTCTTTGTTAATCGGACTTGCACTCTCGGGGATGTCTTGTCCAAAGATATTAGGCATGGTAAGTGAATGCGTACTACCAGTGGCACCATTATTAATTGCAACCTCACAAGGTGTTGCTGTGACTGAGCCGGTAATAGTAATCTTGCCGATTGCTGCATTTGCCGCAGAGGCAAATACCGAGGCTGCCAGTAAAGAGGTAACAATCAGTTTCTTTTTCATCGTCATATTCATAATAAAGTTCCAACCCGAAATAGTTTGCGGTATGTAATGGTTAATTTATATGGCCCCAATGGCCGATTTTGCAATGAAAGGTGTTTATTGCCGTTTCATCTTGGTCGCTAATATAATGACCAGAAGTGTGATGAGGGAAGTTTCTTTTTCGGAATTAACACCGGGTAAGAGAGAGTCACTATTTAATAAGGTGGGGGAGTTTATTAGTGACTCGGAATGTATCCTTAAAATAGTCAATAAAGGTCGTGAAAGAGGGGTATTTTATCGGAATAGTTCGGAATGGGGATTAAAATTTAATTAAATCAGGGGGGTATTAGTGTGGTTGGGGGGGATTGATATTTGATTAGAATTAGAATTAGAATTAGAATTAGAATTAGAATTAGAATTAGAATTAGAATTAGAATTAGAATTAGAATTAGAGATTAGAGATTAGAGATTAGAGATTAGAGATTAGTTCGGTTGTTAAAACTTCACGGCTCACTTGGCCTCCGATGAACCAACCGCCAAAGGGTGCGGGCGCGCACCCTTGTGGAATCCCGCGCTTCGCACGTATCGCCTGCCCACTGCGTGGGTTCCCTCGATTCATCATTTCGCTGGCGGGACGGCTTTACGCGGGTCCCTCCGCGTGACGCCTAAATCCGCCGTCCATGGCGGATTTCCCTTGCTCCATTCTTCACTCGGCGGCTCAAATGTGCTAACAGGTTTTTGAATTGGCTTTTGACTTTGAGCGCAATCAGGAATATTACCGACAAAGGTGGTGGCCCGAGTGAGCCGCCATGG
>NZ_ACCB01000015.1 GCF_000173735.1 Yersinia aldovae ATCC 35236
AAGGACGCAGGATAATTAGTAATAAGAGTGCTCGCCGCGCTGATGCTCGGTCAAATCTCTCACGCCCTTCAATTCTGGGAATTTCTGCAACAGCTCTTTCTCGATGCCTTCCTTCAGGGTGACATCGACCATAGAACAACCATTGCAACCGCCACCAAACTGCAAAATAGCCAAGGCATCTGGTGTGATTTCCATCAGTGTTACACGACCACCGTGACCCGCTAATTGCGGGTTAATCTGCGATTGCAAAACATACTCAACCCGTTCCATCAGCGGCGCGTTGTCATCCACTTTACGCATTTTTGCGTTAGGGGCTTTCAGTGTTAGCTGAGAACCTAGCTGGTCCGTCACGAAATCGATTTCAGCGTCTTCCAGATAAGGTTTACTCAGTTCATCAACATACGCTGATAACTGCTCGAATTTCAGTACGGTATCTGTCGCTTCAACGGCATCCGGTGGGCAGTAAGACACTCCGCACTCAGCGGTTGGTGTACCGGGGTTGATAACAAATACACGAATTTGGGTGCCTTCTTCTTGATTTGCCAACAGTTTGGCAAAATGGGATTGTGCTGCGTCTGTTATTGTTATCATGGCATCTGCTCAATAGTTGACTATTCTTGTCGGTTATAATACGCCCATTGTTAGGGTGACTACAAGGTTCGGCAGATACACCAAACCTGCAATGAGGCGATCCCCTGCGCCCATAGTAGCTTGGCAATCTCATTCAGTGTACTGCCGGTCGTCATAACATCATCCAGCAAAGCAATATGTTGGCCCCGTAGAGATTCAGTACAACGAAATATTCCCCGCAGGTTTCTGCGCCGAGCTGTGGCTTTCAATTGCTGTTGTGGCGGCGTGGCGCGTATTCGCTGTAATGTCTTGTTGCTATAGTAGCAACCAAGCCAGTGAGCCAATGGGCGTGCCAACAGGTCAGTTTGGTTATATCCACGCCGCCAGCAACGCCCATGATGTAGAGGTACGCTGATAATCTGTTGCGGGCGGATGACATTGCCTGCACGCCAGGCATCAAGCCAGCGCAGTAGCAGTAAACGCGCCAATACTGGTGCGAGTTGCATCACGCCATCATATTTAAGTTTCTTTATCAGCCCGCTCAGTGGTGGGGCATAATCACCAACAAAGGTGATACTCAGCCAGCGGGGTGATTTGTTCAGACAGCGGCCACAAGGTAGAACGGCGTGGCTTGCGGGTAAACCACAACGGGGGCAGCAAAGCGGTAAAACAGGTAAGTGGTGTCGGCAATAACAGCATATGCCATGTAGGGGGTGGTATAACGACTGCTGGCATAGCCAACACCGGCTGACGATGGTTAGCATGGTTATCTTCCTTGATAAGTGATATATGACGAGGCTAAGGCAACAGGATATTAACGTATGAAACAGCTTTATTGGTATACCTGCGGTGAAGGCGATTGCGATCTTGTGTTGTTGCACGGATGGGGGCTGAATAGCGAGGTCTGGCGTTGCATAATTGATCGACTTTCGCCGCATTTTCGTCTGCATTTAGTTGATCTTCCCGGCTACGGTCGTAGCAGCGATTTTGGCCCAATGTCACTGGCTGATATGGCTGGGATAGTTTTAGAACCGGCACCACCACAGGCATTGTGGCTTGGCTGGTCAATGGGGGGGCTGGTGGCTAGCCAAATTGCCCTGAGTCATCCGGAACGTGTTCACGGGCTAATTACGGTGTCATCTTCACCGTGTTTTGCCGCTCATGATGAATGGCCCGGTATCCGGCCGGAAGTGCTGGCAGGGTTCCAGCAGCAACTCAGCGAAGATTTTCAGCGTACGGTTGAACGTTTTCTGGCGCTGCAAACGTTGGGTACGGAAAGTGCGCGCCAAGATGCACGCTTGTTGAAAGCGGTTGTTTTGACACATCAAATGCCAGCATCTGATGTGCTGAACGGTGGGTTGGAAATTCTGCGAACGGCGGACTTACGTGCGCAGTTGTCCAATTACACGCAGCCTTTTATGCGTATCTATGGTCACCTGGACGGCTTGGTGCCACGTAAAGTTGCCGCGTTGTTAGACCACGCCTGGCCACACTCGCAATCCGTGGTGATGACAGGGGCAGCTCATGCGCCATTTGTTTCTCATCCTGATGATTTTACAAAACTAATCCTGGACTTTTCGCAACAGAATTACGTGTAGTTCTGGGGTGATTAACACACTTTGATGTGACTCCAGCGACAGGAAAACACCGAAATGAGTAAGCCAATTGGATTTAATCAGTTATTTAATGGCTAAATATCGAATCTGCTCAATAATTAAAAAGGTTAAATCGGACGTGACTCATTCAAGGTGTCAATGGCACTTTCATTTGAGGCCGTTTCTCTGGGGTTGTGGGGCGAGAATTGAGTTTCGCACTACTTCAGCCAACCATCTGAATTAAATCAATATTATATTGTTGCGCTGAGATTTTTAGATACGCATTAATCATTCAATTGCGAGGTGTTCAGTATGAAGTTTATGAAAAATTTGGCGGTAGCTCTGGTGGTAACGGGAGTTTCTTTCGGTGCAATGGCAGCTAAAGAAATTACCAAAGAAGAAGCGAAAAATTACGAGAAAATCGGCACTATTTCCAGCTCTGGCGAAGCTACATCGCCAATGGACGTAAAAGAAGAATTATCGAAACTGGCAGATGAGAAGGGCGGTAAGTACTATGTGATCACTGCTGAGCTCGAGAAGAAGAAGTTTGATGCGACGGCTGATGTGTACAAATAGCCATGAGACGGAGATGCCCTCGGGCATCTCCACTTTGTTTTAACGATGGTCTTTTAACTGATAAATCACAGTGTTACATTGATTACGCCCTTCAGGGCAATGCTTACAACTGCCTGTCAGACACCCGCTGCTATCCTGCTCAATACGTTCAATCTTGCCCATCACCGTGAGCTTCTCCAGCATGGCTTCAACCAGAGATAAAGGCGTTGCTAACTGTTGGCTGAGCTGGCTTGCGCCAACGCTGCCGCTGAGGGCAATTGCATCGCGTAATTGTAGTAAGCTGGCCATTGCGTCTCCTGTTTTATTGAAAACGATCAGTGGCAGTCATTGCCTGAGTTTTGGCAACAACTGGCTGGTTTACTGTTTTGTAATCTGAGGGTGACCCGGCTGCGCGCGCGGCGTAATCCAAACAAAATCAGCGCATTAATCACAATCACCAACGCGATAATACTTAGGCTCTGCTGTGGATGGTCGCGCAAGGTGGCTGCCTGATAGAACAGCGTTGCCAGAGAATAAGCGACATTCAGCCCCCATAGGATCGAGAAAGTCATCCAACCTCGGCTAGTTTCGCGCGCAATCGCCCCCATAACAGAGACGCAAGGCACATACAGCAGCACAAATATCAGATAGCTATAAGCCGAAATACTGGAGCCAAATTTGCTGCTCATCACGCCCATTGAGCCGGTCGCCATCTCACCATCGCCTTTACTGGCTTCAATCGGGTTAGCTAATACGCTGAGACTGAAGGTATCTTTTAAGCCCTGCCAGGTGGTATGAACCGCGCCGGACAACTCATCCAGTAAATTGAAGTTCTCGGCATCAAAGGGTTCATTTTTGATCTGTTCAGCGGTATAGAGGGTGTTTAGCGTCCCCACTACCACTTCTTTCGCCATCGCACCTGTCACCAGCCCGACGGTTGCTTGCCAGTTATCTGTATGAACCCCCATCGGTGTCAGTAAGGGGGTTAGCACTTTACTGACGGAAGCCAGTGCAGAGTCATTGATACTATCCACCGCTTTACCGCTGAAAGAGAAGCTATTCAGGCCACCAATGAAGATGCTGGCGATCACAATGACTTTCCCGGCGCGCAGCACAAAGCCTTTCAGCCGTTGCCAGGTTTGTAGTAACAAACTTTTCAGATGGGGCACATGGTAGACCGGCAGCTCCATCACAAAGGGGGAAGCTTCGCCACGCATAATGGTGTATTTCAGCACCAGCCCGGTGAGGATGGCTACCACGATACCGAGCAGATAAAGAGAGAAGACGATGCTGGCCCCGTCCTGGCCGAAGAAGGCGGCGGCGAATACGGCAAAGATAGCCAGCCGTGCGCCACAAGACATAAAGGGAGCCATCATGATGGTAATCAACCGCTCACGCTGTGCATCCAGTGTCCGCGCGCCCATGATAGACGGCACGTTACAACCGAAGCCGACAATCAGTGGTACAAATGATTTGCCCGGCAACCCTAATGCCTGCATCAGGCGGTCCATGACGAAAGCGGCACGCGCCATGTAACCGGAATCCTCCAGAAATGAGAGGAACAGATACATCATGCCAATCTGTGGCACCAGCGGTAGCACGGTATTAATACCGCCCCCCACCCCTTGAGCGAGGAATACGGTCAGCCACTGCGGAAAGTGCAAGGTATGGCCGACCCATTGTAGTCCTTGAATAAAGATAGCCGCTGAGCCGATATCAAAAATAGGTTGCAGCGCGCCACCGATATTTATGGCTAATACGAACATTAAATACATCACGAACAGGAATATCGGCACCCCTAGCCAGCGGTTAAGGATCACCTTATCCAGGGCTTGCGTCAGGCGGTTTGGCTCCGCCTGTTGTGAGTTACCGACCGCGTCGCAGATGCGGGCAATACTCTGGTAGCGGGCATCGGCAATCACCAACTCAGGATCTTCGTGTTGAGATTCATGCAGTTGTTGGCTCGCCTGTTCAACCCGATTGGGGGCCACACCGGCCCGCGCCAGACTGTAAATATCACCTTCGAGAATTTGCAGTGCCAGCCAGCGGCGCTGTTGAACCGGCCATGCTTCTGGCATTTCCTGAACGAGCTTTTCGACTTCAGTGAGCAGAACCGGCGGATAGCTGACTAATGCCCTAAAGGTGGCGGGCTGAAACTCATCAATACTGCTTTTTAATTCATTGATACCCTGCCCACGGGTGGAAACCAGCGGGATAACCGGGCAACCCAGTTGTTGAGATAATGCTTTTATATCAATTTCAATATGTTGGCTCTTGGCAATATCCAACATATTGAGTGCAACGATGCAGGGGATGCCCAACTCAAGTAGTTGCAGCGTCAGGTAGAGGTTGCGCTCCAAATTGACGGCATCAATCACGTTGATCAGCAGGTCTGCTTCGCCACTTAAAATATAGTGACAGGCAATTTGCTCATCCAGCGAGGTTTGCTCTGAAATGGTGGTCAGAGAGTAGGTTCCTGGCAAATCGACCAATGTCACCTGATGCTGCGCCGTATTGAAGTGGCCTTCCTTGCGCTCAACGGTGACCCCCGCCCAGTTACCAACACGTTGGCGTGCGCCAGTTAACTGGTTAAAAAGTGTGGTTTTACCCGCATTAGGGTTACCGATCAAGCCAATGGTGAGTGCTTTCATGATCCAACGTGATATCAATAAATTAAAATCAGGCTCCGCAGGGGGGTTCACACCCGACCTGGCAACCAAAAGAAGATGTTAACCCGAAATATTAGGGTTGCAGGTCCAGCGTGAGCAAGTCTAAATCTTTTTTGCGCACCACTAAACTGACTCTGCGGGTTTCTATCTGAATGGGGTCACCTAATGGGGCGAGGCGAACAACATTAAATGAGGAGCCAGGTAACATACCCAGTGACAGCAGTTTCTGCCGGTAAGCCGGGCTGATTTCAGGGGAGAAACCAACGATTTTGTAGGAGCGTTGCGGGATAAGATGCATGTAAGCCTCTCGTGATAACGCATTGGCGAACCAGAATCTAGAGTGATTATACTCTAAAAGCTAATGGGTAAAATAATAATAGTAAGAATCGTTTTCATGTTCAACTCAGGTTGAATACTGAAAGGTAAGTATTCGTTACAGTTTTATTTTTATAATTAATGAGTCTGATTTCTATTTACGCTTGTTTTACCATCAAACTGCAATAATCGCAAATGAGAGCGATGAGTTAAATCAGTTAACTAATTGTTTCTATAAGTTTATATCTGTACGTAAAAAGAGCGTCAGATAACATAGTAGAATCACCGTGAGATTAGGGTATTAACATTATAATTCTAATTAACATGCGGAATACTATCGTAACTATTTATAAAATCATCGTAATAGTAGACCCCATTATGCTGTTATTTGTTAAATGGAATGTTAAATAAAGCCAGAAGATTCGAGATGACTTATCATCATCCGCAGGAAAAATAATTGCCCGTTAATTGATTTAAAGGATTATTTATGGGTTTTATAGAAGAAAAGGATATGAAAAAACGCTCGGCAGGAGAGAATATTGGCGATAAGCCAATAAAGCAGGGCCACAACGTCTGAACTGCGGCCCTGCTATAAACGATTAACGCTTCTTCAAGGCCGCGGCCAGCGCATCACTCATGGCGCTATTGCCACCTGCGCTGCTGTCTGCTCGCCCTTTTGCCGGAGCGCGGTTGCTTGAGTCATTCGCGTTACGCGGGCGGCCAGCACCACGGTTATCATTACCGGTGCTGCCACGACTGTCGCTGCTGCTACCCCGGCGCGAACCACTTTCACCCGGTTGTTCATCAAGGCGCATAGTCAGTGCGATGCGCTTGCGCTGCAAATCCACTTCCATCACTTTCACTTTGACGATATCACCCGCTTTCACCACTTTATGCGGATCATCGACGAACTTATCGGCCAGTGAAGAGATATGCACCAGGCCATCCTGATGAACACCAATATCCACAAAGGCACCAAAATTGGTCACGTTGGTGACAGAACCCTCAAGGATCATGCCCGGCGTCAGATCGTTGAGTGTTTCCACACCTTCAGCGAAGGTGGCGGTTTTGAACTCAGGGCGCGGGTCACGGCCCGGTTTTTCCAGCTCACGCAGAATATCAGTGACCGTCGGGACACCAAACTTCTCGGTGGTAAAATCGCGCGCATTCAGATTGCGCAGCGCCGAGGAATTCCCCATTAAATCCTGCAATGCTTGCTCGGTGGCGGCCAGAATACGCTCGACCACCGGATAGGCTTCCGGGTGAACGGTTGAGGCATCCAGCGGGTTGTCGCCATGATTGATACGCAGGAAGCCCGCACACTGCTCGAAGGCTTTTGGCCCCAAACGGCTGACTTTTAGTAATTGGTCACGGTTATGGAATCGGCCATTTTCATCACGCCAATTCACGATGTTTTGCGCCATCATGCGGGTTAAACCGGCTACTCGGGTCAGCAATGGCACTGATGCGGTATTCAGATCTACACCGACGGCGTTTACGCAGTCTTCTACCACCATATCCAGTTTTTTCGCCAATTGATTTTGGCTGACATCATGCTGATACTGGCCGACACCGATAGATTTCGGATCGATTTTCACCAGTTCGGCCAATGGGTCTTGCAAGCGGCGAGCGATGGAAACCGCCCCACGAATGGAAACGTCCAGGTCAGGGAATTCCAGCGCTGCCAGCTCTGAGGCGGAATAAACGGACGCCCCCGCTTCGCTGACAATCACTTTTTGCGCGGTAACCGCCGGATACTGCTGTTGCAGTTCGGTAAAGAAGCGTTCGGTTTCCCGTGACGCGGTGCCGTTACCAATAGCCACTAATTCAACCTGATGCTTGATGCACAGCGCGGCGACCACGGCGGCGGCTTTTGCTGCCTGGCCGGTATGAGGATAGATGGTATCGAAGGCGACCAGCTTCCCGGTTGCGTCAACCACGGCCACTTTTACCCCGGTGCGCAGACCAGGATCGAGACCCATTGTGGCGCGCATTCCCGCCGGTGCGGCCATCAGCAGGTCTTGCATATTACGGGCGAAAACGTTAATTGCTTCATCTTCAGCACGTTCACGCAGGGTACTCATCAGCTCGGTTTCCAGATGCAGCAGCACCTTGATGCGCCACGTCCAGTTGACCACGGCTTTGCGCCAGGCATCTGCTGGTGCACCATTTAGCCGCAAATCCAGATGATTGATAATGATCTGCTCACCCTGACTCTCTCGCGGTGGTTCATCAAACTGCGGATCAGGATTTAATGCCAGTTGCAGCACACCTTCATTACGGCCACGGAACATCGCCAGCGCACGGTGAGAAGGCACCTGAGCGATTGGTTCGTGATGGTTAAAGTAATCGCGGAATTTGGCCCCTTCCTGCTCTTTACCTTCCACCACTTTGGCCACCAGATGGGCGTTTTTCCACAAATACTGGCGCACTTTTGCCAGCAAGGACGCATCTTCAGCAAAGCGCTCCATCAGGATGTAGCGTGCGCCATCCAGTGCTGCTTTAGTGTCAGCCACACCTTTATCGGCATCAATATAGGTGAGGGAAACCTGTTCAGGATCTTGTTGTGGATCATGCCACAAACTGTCTGCCAAGGGTTCCAGACCGGCTTCAATCGCAATCTGCCCACGGGTACGGCGCTTTGGTTTATAAGGGAGGTACAGGTCTTCCAGCTCGGTTTTACTCATGGTGCCATTGATGGCCCCGGCCAGTTGCTCGGTGAGCTTGCCCTGATCTTCAATGGATTTAAGAATGGTTTGGCGGCGGTCTTCTAACTCACGCAAATAACCCAAACGGCTTTCCAACTGGCGCAATTGGGTATCATCCAACCCGCCGGTAACTTCTTTACGATACCGTGAAATAAATGGCACGGTATTACCTTCATCCAGCAGGTGTATCGCAGCACTAACTTGCTCCGGTCGCGCCTGTATTTCGCTTGCAATAATGCGGCTCAGTTGTTCATTCATAAGTCTGATGTCAATTCTGATAGTGAGTAGGGGAAACGGCTAATGACAGTTATACGGATTGCGGCAAAAAATTGCCAGTACTGCGGTTATCGCGGCGAGCCCAGAGAGCCAGAGAAAATATAGTGAGACATTTCCACTTTGCAGCAGGAAAGCCAACAACATCATTCCCAGAATATTGCCTAACGAATCACCCAGTGTTGCTGACAGTGATAGCAAACCAAAATAGGTAGCGAAACGGTCATGGTCGGCAAATGCAGCATTATTTGCATCTGCGCTGGGCATATACACCATAAGAGCCAGGGAGAAAACCCCCGCCGCCCATAGAATCAGCACCCTATCCTGAGCAAGATAAATCAGGAAAAAAGAAACAGAGAATAACGTCAGAGCGACGGCAGGATAATAAGCTGGGATATGCTGATTAATATAGAGACTGACCCAATGCTGCAACACCATGACATATAGCGCTTCCACGATAAAAAAACAGTGTCAGATTACTTTCGTCATCCAATGTCTCGCGGGTATAGAGAGGGATGGTGGAATAAAGTTGGGCATGCAGCATCCATAGCAAGCTGTTGACCAGCAGGAAGCGGCAGTAATTGCGATTTTTAAAGGGCTTGAGCCAGTCAGCGAGTACCAGGTGCGGAGCTGGGAGCGGTTTGCACTCAGCCCCCGAGATGTATGCCAGGCAATAGACCAGCAATAATATATAGAGGCCACCGATAATCCAATACAACCCTTGGGGCCAATAGCGAAGTATTTCAAAGCCGATGACAGGGGCAATCAATGCAGAGCCATTCATCAAGATATAGAGAAAGGAGTCATCAGCCGAGCTTGCTGCATTGTGCGACCGAAGCTGTTTCTGGCTGGCAATAAAGGACTGAGTCAGCAAGACAACCGAGGAAACACCCACCCCAGCGATACACAGGCACCAAGAGGCGAATTTCCCCATGAGAGAATTCGACGATGCTAATAAAAAGCACCTTACTTTGTTGAGTGTCTAACATTTGGGGTGTAGTTCACGATGCCTAGTGCGAAAATCAGGCCAGAACGAAAAGTCAGGCGATCAAACCACGGCCCCAGTGCCACTTTAGATAACCGTGAAACTAAAATGTAGCCAAACATAATGGCGCTGACAGTAGTAACAGGAAAACGTAAATGTTCATGGAGATAAGTGGAGAACGTCGTCATCAGCACATAATAAGCCAGAGAGGAGCCAACAAAAATGATAGCAATTGGCTGCATCGGTTGAGGGCGTTTCCATAACCGCATAAATGAGTGGCCTAAGCAGATCGACGGCTACGGTGGCCTTCACCCAATGGTTGATGCAAATAAACATCCAGTAGGTGGCATTGCCAGAGATAAAGCGCTTCAGTAAAACCACAGGCGAATCTCAATGCTGCCCCGGCAATGGTTATCGGCAAGGCGGCATAGCAAGCTGAGAATAAACTTAATGAATTGAGATGGTCATACTCTTCATCGGTTTCGGCATGTGCTATCAGCGGCATGACAACATCGTCATGCAAAGCATGTTGAGCCGCCACATGGTGATAAAACTGGCGAGTTTCCTCAACTCGCCGCGCCGTTTTCTCCAGAACGGCCACGCAACTCTTATAGACGAACGGGTGCTGTTTAGCCGCCATCTGCAAGAACCGACAAATACCCTGGGTGCTGGGTAGGGCAATAAGTTTTCTTCTAATGCTGGCAATTGATGAGCATGTCGAAAACGCGTTGCGCTGACTTTAAACAAATAGGGATGATCCCATTCCTCTGATAAATGAATTATGCACTTATTAATCAGTAATGGCTCATTGGTGTGGGCTAATACGGTGCCTAAATGTTGGATAACACTGTGGGTATGGTGATAATTCTCAATTGCCCAAGCGTAAAGAGTATTGAGATTGTTGGGAGAGTCTGGATTATTCATCTTTTGCCAAAATGGATCAAAATATAAGGTGTCGGTCCAAAGATTCAGTTCTTTATTAATGACTTCAGCGGCCATCCTGGCATCAATGTAATCAGCATCGGGGGGAAAGGGGTAAAGCATCATATTCTGGTCAAGAAATGCGATAAAATTGTTGCTGAATTCCTCGCAACAACCCGCTTCTTGCAGTGCCCGTTCAGGATCTCTATGGGCTGAAAGCTGGGAGGTAAAAAAGTGTTGATATCGGTGTCAAGCAACTCGACAACCTGTAGCCTTGAAGTCAGACGCAACCTGTGTTCCTGAACACGCTCAATGCTGACTGAGTTTTTCAATAGCATACTTTCCTCCTATCCTTGCTCGGTTTATGCGGCCAGGGTTACACACCGTGCAACCAATCCATTTTTAGGTGGGGGAAAGGCAATTGTTTATTGACATAAAAAATGCTTATTCCCCGATAAAATAAATGAAATTGATCCCCCAGCGAGGCCAGGTTAATCAAACTGGTATCTAGATCCCGTTGTAAACGTGGCCCCAATATATCGGCACAGGCTTTGCCATAACGGCCACTATAGGGGTAACCATAGCGCTGAGTCGCAGGAATACTGGCAAATGATATTTCGTTGCTGGCAGCTTCGGCGACTCACTTTCTGTTCTAAAACTCACTGGTTAAAAAGTCAACACAACCAGTTTCAAATGAGAGAAACTACAGCTCCCTTGCGAACAAGGTGTAACGTGAGAGTGGGGGCAACCCATTGGATAATGAGAAAATCAACTTATTGGCAGAAAGTTTCGTTATTGCGTTATATTGCGTGGTATTAAACCCAACCATATTGATTGGATGAGCGAATGGCTAAAAGCAACTACATTACCCGCGAAGGCTGGCAGGCGCTGGATAGTGAACTGCATTACTTGTGGCGGGAAGAGCGCCCAGTGGTGACGCAGGCGGTTTCTGAAGCGGCGGCGATGGGGGATCGTTCGGAAAATGCTGAATATATCTACGGCAAAAAGCGTCTGCGGGAAATTGATCGCCGGGTGCGGTTTTTAACCAAGCGCCTTGAGGTGCTGAAAATTGTCGATCCGGACCCACGTCAGGAAGGGAAAGTCTTTTTTGGTGCCTGGGTACGGGTAGAAAATGAATTAGAAGAGCAGCGAACCTTCCGACTGGTGGGGCCGGATGAGTTTGACCCGGCGAAAAAATGGATTTCTATCGATTCGCCAGTGGCCCGTGCTTTGATCGGTAAACAGGTCGATGATGAGGTTACCGTCCAGACGCCAAATGGCGAAGTCACCTACTGGATTTTAGCGATTCGCTACCGCCCATTTGATGAAAGTGTTGATAATTAAGCCCGACAATAAGCTTTGTAACAATTTCGACTAGAATGTATACCATTAATTGTTGTCTGTTAGAGTAAGTTTTTCTAACAATGTGCAGATTCGGGCAATACGGCCTTTGGGAGTAATAAAATGCAAGAGAATCACAAGATTCTGGTCGTTGATGACGATATGCGCCTGCGTGCGCTATTAGAACGTTACCTGACAGAACAAGGTTTCCAGGTGCGCAGCGTTGCCAATGCTGAACAGATGGATCGCTTGCTAACCCGTGAGTCTTTCCACTTGATGGTACTTGATCTGATGCTACCCGGTGAAGATGGGTTGTCTATCTGCCGCCGTCTGCGTAGTCAAAGTAACCCGATGCCGATCATCATGGTGACGGCGAAAGGCGAGGAAGTTGACCGTATCGTTGGGCTGGAAATTGGCGCTGACGACTACATTCCTAAACCGTTTAACCCACGCGAATTGCTGGCTCGTATCCGTGCGGTATTACGCCGTCAGGCGAACGAATTGCCAGGAGCGCCTTCTCAGGAAGAAGCGATTATTGCGTTCGGTAAGTTCAAACTCAATCTGGGTACCCGCGAGATGTTCCGTGAAGACGAGCCGATGCCACTGACCAGTGGTGAGTTCGCGGTACTTAAAGCGCTGGTGAGCCACCCACGCGAACCATTGTCACGGGATAAGCTGATGAATCTGGCTCGTGGCCGTGAATACAGTGCGATGGAACGTTCCATTGACGTGCAGATTTCACGCCTGCGCCGCATGGTAGAAGAAGATCCGGCACATCCACGTTATATCCAAACCGTATGGGGCTTAGGTTACGTATTCGTACCGGACGGCAGTAAAGAATGAAGCGATGGCGCTTTTCTCCGCGTAGCTCATTTGCCCGAACCTTATTACTGATTGTGACCTTGCTGTTTGTCAGCTTGGTCACGACGTATTTGGTGGTGTTAAATTTCGCTATTCTGCCCAGTTTGCAGCAGTTCAATAAGGTGTTGGCATACGAAGTGCGTATGCTGATGACCGACCGGCTGCAACTGGAGGATGGTACGTTACTTGAAGTCCCGCCAGCGTTTCGGCGTGAGATTTACCGTGAATTGGGGATTTCGCTCTATACCAATGCCGCGGCAGAGGAAAGTGGCCTGCGTTGGGCACAGCATTACAAGTTTCTCAGTGACCAAATGGCCCAACAACTGGGTGGGCCAACCGATGTTCGTGTCGAAGTGAATAAAAATTCCCCCGTTGTCTGGCTGAAAACCTGGTTGTCGCCAGATATCTGGGTGCGGGTGCCATTAACTGAGATTCATCAAGGCGATTTCTCGCCACTATTTCGTTATACGCTGGCAATTATGCTGCTTGCTGTGGGCGGTGCCTGGCTATTTATCCGTATCCAGAATCGCCCCTTGGTGGAACTGGAACATGCGGCAATGCAGGTCGGTAAAGGCATTATTCCACCGCCCTTACGGGAGTACGGCGCTTCTGAAGTGCGCTCAGTTACCCGGGCGTTTAACCAGATGGCTGCTGGGGTTAAATTGCTGGCAGATGATCGCACACTGCTGATGGCCGGTGTCAGCCATGATTTACGGACACCGTTAACACGCATTCGCCTGGCGACTGAAATGATGAGTGAAGCTGACGGTTATCTCTCTGAATCAATCAATAAAGATATCGAAGAGTGTAATGCGATTATCGAGCAGTTTATTGATTATCTACGCACCGGGCAGGAGATGCCGACAGAGTCGAGTGATTTGAATGCCGTACTCGGTGAAGTGATCGCGGCTGAAAGTGGTTATGAGCGGGTAATCGAGACTGATTTGTGTGCAGGTGAAGTGCTGGTGGATATTCATCCGTTATCGATTAAGCGTGCGTTGGCCAATATGGTGGTGAATGCGGCGCGTTACGGCAATGGCTGGATAAAAGTGAGTAGCGGCACTGAGCTACAGCGAGCCTGGTTCCAGGTAGAAGATGATGGGCCGGGTATCAAGCCGGAAGATTTGAAGCATTTATTCCAGCCTTTTGTGCGTGGCGATAGTGCGCGCAGCACCAGCGGCACGGGGCTGGGTTTGGCCATTGTGCAGCGAATTATTGATGCGCACGCCGGTTCACTGGATATCGGCACCAGCGAGCGCGGCGGGTTACGAATTCGGGCCTATATTCCGTTGCCGTTGGATGTTAAGCCTAAGCCACCAGCAGTAGTGTGATTAGATTTGGTTATTAATTGTTCAGCGATCTGATTCGGTTGTTAAAGCAACGGCGTTTACTTAGCCTCCTATGAACCAACCGCCAAAGGGGTTACAAGCGCGTAACCCCCTTGGGACCCCTCCGCGTGACGCCTAAATCCGCCATCCATGGTGGATTTCCCTGGCTACATTCTTCACTCGGCAGCTCAAATGTGCTTTTAACATCAAAACCTAAAACCATGGTTTTGATTTTGATGTTGAGCGCAATCAGGAATATTGCCGACAAGGAGTGAGGGTAGAGCGAGCGGGCATGGACGCCCGCGAAAAGTGCGCTGGGCAGGGATGCCCATCGCGCTGGTTCGTCAGCCCGAAAGGCGCAGGTGGGGCAATATTTCGCGCAAGCGCTGGATTCCACAAGGGTGCGCACCCTTTGGCGGTTGAAGCTACGGAGATAAGCGAATCACTAAACTCATGACAACCGAACCGGGTCACAGAACAAGCAACAACTGAATTTGATCTCTCAATTACCAAACCAGATTTAATCCATTTCTGATTTGTGAAAAACAAAAAGGGACACCAATGTGCCCCTTTTATGTACTTACAAAACCAAATCTAAATCAGATCTTTGGCCCTGCGCTAACCAATGCCGCCCCTGCTGGGGTATCGGTATACTTATCGAAGTTGGTGGTGAAACGCTTCGCCAAGTCTTCGGCCTTCTCTTGCCACTGCGCGACATCCGCGTAGGTATCACGCGGGTCAAGGATGGCGGGATCTACCCCCGGTAATGCCATTGGCACCGCCAGATCAAAGATTGGCAGAGTGAAGGTTTCAGCTTTATCAATTTCACCATTCAGAATGGCGTCAATGATAGCGCGGGTATCTTTGATGGAAATACGTTTGCCAGTACCATTCCAGCCAGTGTTGACCAGATAGGCTTGCGCACCCACCGCTTGCATACGTTTCACCAGCACTTCTGCATATTGTGTTGGATGCAGCGACAGGAAAGCCGCACCAAAACAGGCTGAGAAGGTCGGTGTTGGCTCAGTTACACCGCGCTCAGTACCGGCCAGTTTAGCGGTGAAGCCAGACAGGAAGTGATACTGGGTCTGGTTAGCCGTTAAGCGTGATACCGGTGGCAATACACCAAAGGCATCGGCGGTTAGGAAAATAACCTTGGTGGCATGGCCTGCTTTAGACACCGGTTTAACGATATTTTCGATGTGGTAAATCGGGTAAGAAACACGGGTATTTTCAGTTTTAGAACCGTCGTTGAAATCAACGGTGCCATCAGCCAGCACGACCACGTTTTCCAGCAAGGCATCACGTTTAATCGCATGGAAAATATCGGGTTCTGCTTCTTCGGATAACTTGATGGTTTTGGCGTAACAGCCGCCTTCAAAGTTAAACACGCCGTCATCATCCCAGCCGTGTTCATCATCGCCGATCAACTTGCGTTTCGGGTCAGTAGACAGCGTGGTTTTACCGGTACCGGACAAGCCGAAGAAGATGGCCACATCGCCTTTTTCGCCGACGTTCGCCGAGCAATGCATGGACGCAATGCCTTTCAGTGGCAGCAGGTAGTTCATCATTGAGAACATACCTTTTTTCATCTCGCCGCCATACCATGTGCCGCCAATTAGCTGCATACGCTCTGTCAGGTTGAATGCGACAAAGTTTTCTGAATTTAGACCTTGCTCTTTCCAGTCCGGATTGGTGCATTTAGCGCCGTTCATCACGATAAAATCAGGTTCGAAACGAGCCAGCTCTTCATCGGTTGGGCGAATAAACATGTTTTTGACGAAATGCGCCTGCCAGGCCACTTCGGTAACAAAACGAACTTGCAAACGGGTATCGGCGTTTGCGCCGCAGAAGGTATCAACAACAAACAGACGCTTACCGGACAGTTGCTCAGTTACCAACCCTTTCAGGTGGCTCCAGGTCTCTTGGCTCAGCGGTTTGTTATCATTCTTACCTTTGCCCTGATCCGCCCACCACACGGTATCTTGCGTGATAGCATCGCGGACGATGTATTTGTCTTTCGGTGAGCGGCCGGTAAAGATACCGGTATCGACCGCTATTGCTCCCGTGGTGGTGAGGGTTCCGCGTTCGTATCCTTTCAGCGTGGGTTTTGTCTCCTCTTGGAACAGTAAATCATAGCTTGGGTTGTAAACAATCTCGCTGACGTTATGGATGCCATAGGCGGCGAGCTCCTGCGGGGTAATTCCTTTAACACTCATGTCATAACTCCTGGATCGTCAATTTTCTACCGCGATTGTAAATCCTCATCCCTGATTAACAGCGATAGCTATCAAAGATTTAAACATATGGCCTATTTTTCGCTGGGTTATGAGAGATAGGACACGGATTATCGCAAGTGTGAAACGCCAGAAGAGATGGCTGGGCACGAGTCAGCACCCAGCCATTGCATTAAGGGAATTAATGAATCTGTTCGGAAGAAGAACTATTACCACTTTTTAGTGAGGCGATATCGACAGCATCAAACAGGTAATGATTGCCGCAATACTCACAATGCATGTCAATGTTGCCATCCTGCTCTAGCATTTCATTAACATCATCTTCGGACAGCGTGACTAATGCATCAGCACAACGCTCACGAGAACAGGTGCAGCGGAAACTGACATTTTGCGGCTCATATAGCGTCACTTCTTCCTGATGGTATAAACGATACAGCACTTCATTGGCTGGCAGCGTAAATAACTCTTCAGCTTTGATGGTGGCAGTTAATTGAGCTAAATGATCAAACTCATCTTCATTACGCTCTTGAGCGGGCAAGACTTGCAGTAACATGCCCCCCGCCGCTGCTTTGCCCTCTGTGTTGCCGGTGCGGATAAATAGGCGTGTTGGCAATTGTTCAGATTGCATGAAATAGCTTTCCAGGCAAGCGGCGATAGTGTCACCTTCCAGCGCCACCACTCCCTGATAGCGTTCTCCCCTGGCCGGGGTGATGGTTATCACCAGACAACCGTTGCCGACCATCTCTTTGAGCGTGCTTTCATCGCTGATTTCGCCTTTAAAACGTGCGACACCGCGCATTTCCTGCCGGTTGTTGCCGTTAATTACTGCCAGTGTCAGCGGACCATCTCCTCCCTGCAATTGCACGGTGATATCCCCCTCAAATTTGAGGGTGGCGGTCAACAGGCTGGTCGCCACCAACATTTCGCCTAACAGTTTTTGTACTGCGGGTGGGTAATCATGGTTGGCTAAGACCTGTTGGTAGGTTTCATTGACTGAAACCAGTTCACCGCGTACCGCATGGTTGGCAAACAGGTAGCGATGTAATTGGTCATGATTGGACATAGGTTTCTCTCTTTCTGGCCGCCATTTACTGTTTACTCAGGCTCGCCTTGTTTAAATTTGATCAGGTCGCGGCGTTCTTTTTTATCCGGCCGCCGATCCGGATGTGGCATCGTCAGGGCGTTGAGTTTACGTGCCTGTGCCACTTTCTCGCGGTTAGTAATACTGGCATCGGTTTCTTCATACATCGCCTGTGCTTCAGTGGCTCCTCGGCGCTGACCCTGTAATGCCAACACCTTCACGGTGCGCTCATCATTGCCTTGACGCAGGCGAATTTCAGCATTGAGTTCAACCAGTTTGCTCGGTTTACCGCGCTGGCCGTTGTAATGGACTTTACCGCCATCCACCATTTCCCGGGCGATTGCTCTGGTTTTATAAAACCGCGCCGCCCACAGCCATTTATCCAGCCGTATCGATTCATCAGAGGCTGCTTTGTTCTTCATGAATACTCCTGCTATTCTACTGATTTACCCATGTCATTTTACTCACAACGTAATTGCAGAGCGGGTAACAGCTTGCGGTAGTCATTGATTGCAGGATGGTTGCGAAACGCTTTATCAGCACAGCTGGAGTCCGGGTTTTCTATGCCCAGACAATAGCGGATACCAAAAGTATGCGCAGCATCCAGAATGGTTTCACTGTCGTCAACAAATAAGGTTCTGGCCGGATTGAATCCGGTGTGCTGCGCAACAGCTTGCCACAGCCGTTGATCTTCCTTCGGATAACCAAATGTGTGGGTAGAAAGTAATAAATCAAGGTGTTGATCAAGTGCCGTGTGCTCAACTTTTACCGCAAGACTGTGTGGATGGGCGTTAGTGAGCAAAATTGTTTTTACCCCACGTTCACGTAAGCCGGCTAAAAAAGGCGCGGTATCCTGACGCAGGCGCACTCGGCTGCCCGCATCAGTCGTCATGGCGTAAATATCCAAATCAAGGCGTTCGCTCCAATAATCGAAGCAATACCAATTTAATGTGTGCTGCACCGCCAGATATTCATCATGGATAATTTTGTGTGCTTGCTCCAGCGGGATGCCCCGATGCTCACTGAGTGCCATCGGTACCTGCTTGAGCCAGAAGTGGCTGTCGAACTCCAAATCCAGCAAAGTGCCATCCATGTCCAGCAGCACGGTATCAATTTCTTGCCAATTGAGATCTGGCGGCATAGCGACTCCACATAGTTATCCAGGCGACAAATGAACCGACGTTTTTGATAAAAACGCAAGTGTAATGTTAGCCTAGCATAGCAAAGTTACCCTGCGCACACCCGTGGACATCGCAAGTAGGAACATGAAAAGCAGCTAACGCAGACGCGGTGATGGGGTGAGGTTGTGATTAAAGCAATCGTCATAATAGTGCTGAATATCATCCATCCGGCTGCGGTTCTTCAATACCCGCATAATCAATAAGGTGGCATTGACCAGTAAACAGACGACCAATGCCAGCAGCAACAGGCTGGTGCCGAGATAGCGGCCCAATGTGACAATATCCGGCTCACTGTGCAGCGCAATGTGCCGTGTACCATTGGCATCGACAGTTATATTGGTGATGATACCTTCAGCTTTAAACGGCGTATTGAGCAGCAAACCGGAAAGCCGTTGCAGCTCGCGCCACTGTTCCAGTGCGCTGTAATCGAACAGCGGCACTGACGGGGCAGGGTGATTGACCAACTGCTTGCCTTCATCACTGGTTATCAGAAAGCCTCCGGGCGGCGGGCTGTTCAGTGCTTCGGTTGCCAAATGGGTTTCGCGATAAACAAACGAGGATGTTGCCGTATTCACCAGATTTTCCAAAGCATCAGCACTGACCGGACGTAACAGTACATTCATGCCTTTCAAAGCCCCGGATTGCGCCCGCTTGACCAACCCCGGCCAGTTTCTGGCATTCCCCAAATTCACCAACGCATTCTTCAGGCGAATACAGTCGGCATCGTTACTACATAACGTTTGCGTTTTCAGAACGATATCGGCGAAGTTATCCAGCAGAATCATGCCAGATTTCTCGATGGCCGTTGCCAGTTGTGGGTTGACGCTGGCATCGGTGCCTTGGGGATGCAACTGATGGTTAACCGAGGCGACCAGTGCTGCCGCTTTTTCAATGGTGTCAGATTCTGGTTGCGGCAGTGGTTCAGCGTTATTCCAGTAAATACCGGAGCAATCAAAAGGGGTAAAAACGAAGTTACGTGAATTTTGGCTATTTGGCGGCACATAACACATCCCATTACCTTGTGCTTTCAGCATATCACCAATACGTAATGGCATCTTTTCAAGGGCTTCAACGCTGGTAACCTGCTGACTCTGTGCGCCTTGCAACCAGGCAACACTCAGTTTGAGTGGTAATCCCAGCGGCACATAAATTAGCAATAACACCAATACCAATAGTGAGCCGGCCACGAGTGTGAGGTTTTTCCCCCAGCGCTGTAACGGAAAATGTTTCATTTCATCATGCAGCGATAAAAAAGCCCCCTGACGGACAACCTGACGATTGAGGTAGATATCAATATGGGTTTTTTTACCCAGGTCCTGGGCGAAATACGGCCCCCAATGAGCGGGATAAATCAGATCGACAATGCCAAGGGAGATATTATTCATCTGCGCCTGATTCGATTCACCGAACAGCCCCCAGCGCTTTGGTGTACCCCTTAGACAATGGACTTCACGTAAATCTTTATCCGCCAACGGGCGGAGCATATTCCAACATGCCCAGCCAGTTAAGGTCGCGGCTACGATAACCAGCCAAAGCATAGTTACCGCCGGGCCGGTGAGTGCCAAAAACAGTAATAACAATGCGACACAGATAACCAGCGCTTCTTTGAGGCCATTGGGACCATGCAGGGCATACTCTTCTGCGGTTTCTTTGCGGATATTGAGTAGTTCAATGTGTTCACTATCTTTTTTGCGGATTGATGCATTTTGCACCGCAGAGGGTAGAAGTGGTTGATAGCTATTTTCTGGCTGATGATTTTTAAGGGTATGCCCATTAAGAGAAATCACCAACGGGATGGTCTGAGTCTGGATAAGCTCTACATCGTTATCCTGAGTGATATATTGTTCCCATGAAGGGGGCAAATGAACTTCAATTGAATCAAGATAATAACGCCATTCATTGGGTTCATCGCTGGCGACGCCATAGCGGGTAATCGCGCGGGTCACCGAATAGACATTGTCACTTTGTGGAGTGAGTACCAACTTTCCTGATGAAATGTTGTCGTTAGTCAGTGTTCGTGAATCAAACGTTGGTTGTGATTTGAAACCGACTTTTTCTTGCTGATTGAGCAAGTAATTTTCAATATTAACGCGTTCTTCAGGGGTAAGTTTGCGGCAGGTGGGCTTGACGAACGGCATTGTTACCGTTGCGAGTGAAAGGTGGCGGAATCGGAACCACCACCACAAGCCGACCACAATCATGCTGGTCAGCAGTAAGGCCAATATTAAGACCATTGTACTCTTCCTTTCCCCATTCCCTCGCCCCTGACTGACATCAACACTATGAAAAAATACATATTATGCATAAATACAGTGCAGAGGCATTTATACCCTTTGTACCTGAAGCCACAGGATTGTGAGCTATGCTTACTCACCCGAATTACTTGACTTATATAAGCTTATCGAGATTATGAGCCTCTCCCTGCGGGTGAGTGCAAACGCCGTTCAAAATGGTTTACAACCCATTCGCCGTTTATTTGCAACTCCAAGTTCTTTGGTTATAACAGGGTTATTTCAGTGAGCTAGCTTTAGACGCGCTATTATTCATCAAATAACCTAATACAAGTGCTCTTAAACTGCTCGTAGACTAATAAGGATAGCAAGGCTAAAACAGCGGTAATATCAGCATAATCCTATTTTCAAACACAATTTTTAACATGTACCTGACTGGAGGTGGTTAAAAAACAACCAGTTTAATCTTGGTTAAACTCACCGTCATGTTAAAAACAGACAAATTATATCTAACTGGCATTGCGATAAAGGTTCTCATTAACGCACAATGTGATCAAGTTCTAATAAAACGCTGCATAAAATGTCAGGATTTTCGTTATGAACAAAAAATGGTCTACCGCGTTGTCATAAGAAGGTCTGTGTTATCAGGATGGGGGTCAGATGGGCGGTGATATTTTAATTTGGGGCTATCATGGCATACTTGCAAAAACCTAAAATTCTTAAAATAGAAACAATTGCCCGCTCCCGCTTATTTACCGTTGAAGCGGTTGATCTGGAGTTTAGCAATGGCGTGCAACGTGTTTATGAGCGTATGCGGCCATCTAACCGTGAGGCCGTGATGATTGTGCCGATTATCGGCGATGACTTGCTGCTGATTCGTGAATATGCTGTCGGTATTGATGCGTATGAATTGGGGTTCCCGAAAGGGCTGATTGATTCCGGTGAAGAGGTGCTGGAGGCGGCTAATCGTGAGCTAATGGAGGAGGTTGGGTTTGGTGCCAAGCGCTTCGATTACCTCACCAAACTGACAATGGCACCGTCCTATTTTTCCAGCAAAATGAATATTGTTATGGCGCATGACCTTTACCCGCAAAGCCTGGAAGGTGATGAACCGGAGCCACTACCGCAAGTCCGTTGGCCTATTGCCAATATGATGGCGCTCCTCGATGAGCCAGATTTCTGTGAGGCACGTAATGTCAGCGCTCTTTTTCTGGCGCAGGCATTTCTTAATAAGCGATTACCAGAATAGTCCACTATCCGAGATAAAAAAACCGGGCTGACCTTGCGGTCACCCGGTTTTTGTCTGAATACTGCTGTTACATCAATAAGTCACAGCAGCGGCAGGTATGATGGTCAGAACAATTCGTGAGTCTGGCCGTTGTCCATCAGCGTGGTACCCGCTTCATGTACTGAGTATTCAGTCGGTTGTGTCCCGTCGATAAAGAACTCAGGGCGACTGCCTGGCCCACCACTGGATAACTTACCGGTTTGCTTATCAATCACGACACTGACAATCCCTGGTGGCGGTGGTACTTGCTTCTCAGGTAAGCCTGCAAGAGCGGCTTTCATAAACTCATTCCAGGCTGGCTGCGCTGTTTTTGCCCCGCCTTCCGCCCCGGAAATCTGATCCGGTATTGCGCCTGATGCCGTGCTGCGGCCTAAGTCGCGGCGATGATCATCAAAGCCAATCCAAACCGAGGTCACGGTATCGGGACCATAACCCGAGAACCAGGCATCTTTCGAATTGTTTGTCGTACCGGTTTTACCGCCGATATCTCTACGTTTCAGATCACGACCTGCCCGCCAGCCTGTTCCCATCCAGCCCGGTTCCCCGAAGATGTTGGTGTTCAGGGCGTCACGGATCAGGAACGCCAATGGCGTGCTGATAACATGAGGCGCATATTGCTGGTCACTGTTGAGCGCGGCCTGAGCCGGTGTGACTTGCTCCAGTTCTGGCATTGGCACCGTACTGGCATTACTGTTCTGAGAAGTGGAGACGTTTTCGGTATTATCGTCAGAAAGCACTACAGAACGTTGAGTATCACCATAAATCACCGGCAGATTACAACTTTCGCAGACAATTTTAGGCTTTTCTTCAAACAGCACATTACCTACATCATCGGTGATCTTGGTAATGAAATACGGGTCGACCAAATAGCCGCCGTTGGCCAACACCGCATAACCGCGAACTAACTGCAATGGTGTGAACGAAGCAGAACCCAACGCCAGTGATTCTGAATGCACAATGTTCTGTGCCGGGAAGCCAAAACGTTGCAGATATTCAGCGGCATAATCGACGCCCATTGCTCGCATTGCCCGCACCATAACCACGTTTTTCGATTGCCCTAAGCCCTGACGCAAGCGGATTGGCCCATCGTAAGTGGGGGGGGAGTTTTTCGGCCGCCAGTCAGTACCTGCACCGGCATCCCAGCGGGTAATTGGCAGGTCGTTGAGGATGCTCGCCAGTGTCAGCCCTTTGTCCATCGCGGCGGTATAGAGGAACGGTTTAATATTCGAACCCACCTGACGTAGCGCCTGGGTAACACGGTTAAATTTACTTTGGTTAAAGTCAAAACCGCCTACCAGCGCTTTAATTGCACCATTATTCGGATCGATGGACACCAGCGCGGAGTTGACGTCGGGCACCTGCGCCAGCCACCAGTTATCTTCGACTTTTCGGACCCAGATTTGCTGGCCCGGTTGTACCACATCAGTGACCTGTTTAGGTGTTGGCCCCTGCGCATTATCTGATTTATACGGCCGCGCCCAACGCATCCCAGACATCGGCAGCGCCACGTCACTGCCATCAGCCAACATGGCGGTGGCTTGCGCGGCATTCGCTTGTGTCACCACCGCAGGTAACAGCGGGCCATATACCGGCAGTGTTTTTAGCGAATCGATAATTTGCTCACGACTCCAGGCGCTCTCGCCCACTTTCCATAACACATTGGACGGGCCGCGATAGCCATGACGCATATCGTAAGCTAATACGTTGGCTCGTAATGATTCAAGCGCGGCCAACTGGAGTCTTTTAGTGATGGTGGTATAGACCTGATAGCCGTCGGTGTAAGCATTTTCACCGTAACGTTTGATCATCTCCTGACGCACCATTTCGGACAGGTAAGGTGCTGAGAAAGCAATTTGTGGCGCATGGTAGTTGGCAACCAACTCTTCACTGCGAGCCTGATCGTACTGCGTTTGGGTGATGTATTTTTCATCCAACATACGCGACAGCACAACATTACGGCGCGTAACAGCGCGGTCATGTGAGTAAAGCGGGTTGAAAGTTGATGGCGCTTTTGGCAAACCAGCAATCATTGCCATTTGGCTGAGTGTTAACTCATTGACCTCTTTGCCAAAATAAACTTGCGCGGCAGCACCGACACCATAGGCGCGGTAACCGAGATAAATTTTATTCAGATACAGTTCAAGGATCTCATCCTTAGTCAGTAACTGTTCGATACGGATTGCCAGAAACGCTTCCTTGATTTTGCGCATTAAGGTGCGTTCCGGGCTTAAAAAGAAGTTTCGCGCTAATTGCTGGGTGATGGTACTGGCCCCCTGAGAGGCACGGCCTGACACCATCGCGATCGACGCTGCACGCATAATACCCACCGGATCCACGCCGTGATGCTCATAGAATCGGCTGTCTTCCGTTGCAATAAATGCATGTATCATTTCTGGCGGAATTTGTTTTAATGTCAATGGGATACGGCGTTTTTCGCCGTATTGGGCGATCAATTCGCCTTCGGCGCTATACACCAGCATCGGCGTTTGCAGCCGGACATCTTTCAGCGTGGCAACGTCGGGTAGCTGAGGCTCAATATATTTATACAGGCCAAATATCGAGGCAGCTCCCAGTAAAATGCAACACACCGCAAGGATTAAAAGATACTTTACGAACTTCACCTGAGATTTCCCATTCAATGTCAATTGGGCAGTTTATAAACAACCGCGCCGTAGTATAAAGGCAAGCCCGTAACATGGATACGTTCTTTTATTTTCTCTTTCGACATGGAGGTCGACAAAGATGTACTCACAATCTTGGCAGGTAGGGCTAGATATTCAAATGGAGGCGATACGCGCCTTGGCCGTTGTCAGACGCCGCTATGGCTGGCAACTACGCTACTGGTGGCATCAATCCTTACCTTCTGGCGTTTTGCGGGAGGGTATTTTACATCAGCCAGATATCGTTAGCGAACAACTCAAATTATTACATAAACAGCTACCTAAAAATATTTCATTACGTATTGCCTTACCCACACAACGCATACTGCAACACACCATTCCCACTCCGGATAAACGCTTGCGTGAGCCTGCACGCGGCGGTTTTATCAATGCGACGGCAAGCCGAGTCTTTCCGGCGAACAATCAGGCATTGTCGCTGGATTACCGCACCGCATCTGCATCCGGTAGCGAGATAATCATAACCGCAGCCCGACAGACCGAGGTACAACAGTGGCAAGCATGTCTAAATCAGGCGGGCTTACCAGCACATGTGATTGATATTACTCCTTGTGCTCTACGTTATATGGCCGCCGCCGCAGGTCTATCGGGAAACTATTGGTTGGTTCATCGGCTGGTCGATGAATGGTTATGGGTCTCATCCAGTGATATGCCATTTGACTATGGCGTCATCGTTCCTGATGGCGACAGTGACGGGCCGCATGGCCAGCGGACTAACACAACTGACCCGCTGGCGCAGTTATACATTCGTCTGGCCAGCGCGCACGATAGCCCTGTACGGGTCTATTACAGCAGCCTGTTTGAAGAGCCTTTACCTGACAATATGATGGCATGGTCACCCTTCGCCGCTTTTGCACAGTACCAACCACCATTACCGCCACTCCCCGCCGCATTTACTTTAGCCGGAGGGCTGGCATTACGTCCGGCAGACTATTGATGTATCAGGTTAATTTTATACCCTGGCGTGCTGAGCGACAGAGGGCGCGTTTTCGTTTTTGGCGCAATACGGGGCTGTGTCACCTGGGGCTGGTCGTTATTGGATTCGTTGTGATGTCGATGCAATTGCGTGGTGAGCGCATCCTGCTGCAAGGCAATTTGGTGGTGTTATCACAGCAGCAGGCCGTATTGAGCCAGCGCCATCAGGTGATACAACAAGAAATCGCTCGTTTGGCCGAAATGAAGCAGCGTTTTCAGCTTTATCAGCAGGCACGGCAACCTGCTCGCCACTATTTTCGCTTATTGCAGCATTTGTCAGAACACATTCCAGATAGCTGTTGGTTGGAGGCTCTGATTCCGCAAGGCAATATTTTGGCCTTCACTGTTATCAGCCGGGATTACATCGCAATTGATACATTTCTGAGAATGTTATATCGCCAGCCTCTACTTGAAAAAGTGCGCCTGGAGGGGATTACCCAACGGGATGATGGCAACTTTCGTTTTGTCGTGCGTGCCAATTGGCAGCCGGGGAGCGGGGTTAAATGAGTAAAATCGGAATGAACAGGACGGTAATGAATCGAATGTTACAACACTGGGTAGATAAACCGGGCTGGCAGCTCTGTTTATGGTTATGGGGGCTGTTGGGGATAATCGGTGTTATAGCTTACGGTGTGATGCTGCGGCCTGAATGGGCGGAACATGGCCGTTTTACTGATGAAATAGCGCAACAGCAGCAAAGTATCAATAATCAGCAATCCAGACTTATGCAGTTGCCTTCACTTTCATCTCTTCGAGATCAATCTAACGTATTGTTACAAAAAGAATCGCTACATGAAGGATGGCTTTCTGCCGAGGGGGAAAAGCAATCGTTTGATAGCGCACTGGCTCATCAAGTTGGTGAATGGATTATGCCATTTGGTGGCCAGGTGGTGCGTTGGCAACGGGTAGTTGAACCGACAGACGCAGGAAATTACCAACTTTTGCCAGGTCAGAATAAACCGCTTCCAGAGCAGAAAGAATATTTTCCGGAGCATAAAAAACAATGGGATACGACATTGCGGATTAATTTTCATGGGGCGCTTCATTTACTGCGTCAACTGACCCTATCTCCATCGCCTATCTTGATAAAAATCATTGAGATAAATCGTGAAAATCGCGCTTTGACAATAAAGCTAAACCTCAAGGAGTATCGTGCCGAGGGGAAACATGAGTAACAACAGAGGATGGTGGACTATCGCACTGCTCACACCGATGGTTTATGCAGAACCATTATCGCCAGAGCTTGAGAATGCGAGGAATAACGGGCGTGACCCTTTTCAGGCTATATCAACTATACCGTGTGATGCTCAACAGGAAAAATTGACGGATTGGCAGTTACAAGGGGTTGTTAGCGGTGTGAGTTATCAATCTGGCTGGGTGCGTAGGCCTGATGGAGTCTGGCTGAAACTTATCGTTGGGGCATTGTTGTCAGCGAACTGGCAAGTTTCTCATATTGGTTCACGCCAGATACGCTTACAGCATGTGAACCCCGATATCCCCTGCTCAGGCTTATCAGCAACGGCGATGCTATTGATGCGCTAAATTCAGTATTTCGCCCAGAGATAATCAGTACTAAAAGGAATTAATCTGATGAATATTAATACTAAAATATGGATTTCTCCGTTGTTCTACCGTGTCTCAAAATGGTCAAAATTAGCCCGTCATATATTGCTTTATGGGGTTCTCAGCAGTGTATCTATCTGCTGCGCGGCATCTTATAGCACTGGCAAGGGGCAATTGGTTTCACTGGAGTTTCAGGATGCGCCTGCCACTTTGGTTTTGCAGGCGCTGGCTGATTATCAGCAATTGAATCTGGTGGCAACATCCGGCATCGGCGGTAATCTCAGTCTGAGATTAAACGAAGTGCCTTGGGAGCAGGCGCTGGCAATAACACTGCGCATGAGCCGTTTGACGGTTGAACGTGATGGTGCGGTGATGATGGTATTTACCGAGCAAGAGTTGCAAGAGAGGCGGCAGCAGGCAGAACAAAAAGCGTTACCGGAGACACTGAGCAATCTCACATTGGCATTGCAGTATGCTGATGCCCAACAAGTGGCCGATAGTCTGAACCTACCTGAAGGCGGCTTACTTTCACCTTTAGGCAGCGTGGTGGTAGATAAACGAACAAATACATTATTAATTCGCGATACTCCCGCTTCTTTAGCATTACTGAAAGTTTGGCTGGCAGAGATGGATTTGCCTTTACAGCAAGTGCAGTTAGCGGCACACATCGTAACTATGAGTCGGGAAAATTTGCATGAACTTGGTGTGCGTTGGGGGATGGATGAAGCAACGCAGCCCCGTGCGCTGAGAGTGAATAATTTTAATGTGAATTTGCCACTCCCCAATAGCGCCCTCAGCGCTGGATTCAATGTTGCCCGTATCGGCGGGCGTCTGCTGGAACTGGAATTGAGCGCGCTGGAGCAAGAAAATCAGGTTGATATTATTGCCAGCCCTCGGCTGGTGACATCCCATCAGCAAACTGCCAGTATCAAGCAAGGTTCTGATATTCCTTATACGGTCTCGCGGGGTAAAAAAGGGGTGCCTACTATTGAGTTTAAAGAGGCAGTATTAGGGATGGAAGTTACGCCAAAAATACTGCGCAACGGTAAGATTACTCTAAACTTGAAAATCAGCCAAAACATGCCGGGCATGGCGATTAAACGCGGCGATAGTGAAGCATTACTAATAGATAAGCAGGAAATTAAAACGCAAATAACGGTCAATGATGGAGAGACTATCGTGCTGGGCGGTATTTTCCAGCAAAAAAACAATCAGGGTATTAATAAAGTTCCAATCCTGGCCGATATCCCTCTGCTGGGGGCGTTATTCAAACAGGACGTTCGGGCGCAAACCCGACGAGAGCTAGTGATTTTCATCACGCCAAGGTTAATTGGCATCTGAACGCTGTGGGATTCAGTTTCACGAAAACAGGTCAATCTTAGTGACTTTCTGTAATTTTTTACGTGATAGGGGGCTTCTAAATTTGACGCTGCGCCCGATTTAGCTTACAAGGGTTACCGAATTGAGCTCCGAGGTTTTTAATAACGTTGATACGCCGATAAAAACGTATGGTTTCCCTCCCACGACGTGTACAACGATTTATTCGGTTGCCAAACTACCAGAAGTGCTGAGATAATTTTCCGTCTGATCTCGCACTATCGCTCATGAGGTTTCAGTTTAGGTCCCGCCGCTGATTTGATTGGCGGGGCGGGTTATCATTAACGAATAGTCTTAGTAATACCAAAAACATGGCAGAGAAACGCAATATCTTTCTGGTTGGGCCTATGGGTGCCGGCAAAAGCACTATTGGTCGTCAGTTAGCTCAGCAACTCAATATGGAGTTCTTCGACTCCGATCAAGAAATTGAGCGACGTACCGGAGCTGACGTGGGCTGGGTATTCGACGTGGAAGGCGAAGAAGGTTTCCGCGATCGCGAAGAAAAAGTTATTAATGAACTGACGGAAAAACAAGGCATTGTTCTGGCAACCGGTGGTGGCTCTGTTAAATCCAGAGAAACCCGCAACCGTTTGTCAGCCCGTGGTGTTGTGGTGTATTTAGAAACCACAATCGAGAAGCAGTTGGCCCGTACACAGCGTGACAAAAAACGTCCGTTGTTGCAGGTTGATGCGCCTCCGCGTGAAGTGTTAGAAGCACTGGCAAAAGAACGTAATCCGTTGTACGAAGAAATTGCAGATGTCACCATCCGCACTGACGATCAAAGCGCGAAAGTTGTTGCTAACCAGATCATCAACATGCTGGAAAGTAACTGATTTTAGCATTTTACTAATGCCTCCGGGCGTAAGTTAAGAAGGTTACTGAGCGCGACATGGAGAAGATTACTGTCACGTTAGGGGAACGTAGCTACCCCATTACGATTGCTGCCGGATTATTTAATGATCCGGTCTCTTTTAAACCGCTAAAGGTGGGTGATCAGGTAATGCTGGTGACCAACCAAACACTGGCTCCACTCTATCTGGATTCAATCCGGAAAGTGCTGGAACAGGGCGGCGTTCAAGTTGATCAGGTGATTTTACCTGATGGCGAGCAGTATAAATCTCTGAGCGTTTTGGAGCAGGTATTTTCTGCCCTTCTGGAAAAACCGCACGGTCGTGATACTACGCTTGTCGCCTTAGGCGGCGGTGTAGTGGGCGACCTGACCGGTTTTGCCGCAGCGTGCTACCAGCGTGGCGTCCGATTTATTCAGGTTCCGACTACGTTACTTTCTCAAGTGGATTCCTCTGTCGGTGGCAAAACCGCAGTGAACCATCCGTTGGGCAAAAACATGATTGGTGCCTTCTACCAGCCTGCTTCGGTGGTAGTTGATCTCAATTGTCTGAAAACACTTCCTCAACGTGAGCTTGCTTCCGGGCTGGCTGAAGTTATCAAATACGGCATTATTCTTGATGCAGCTTTCTTCGATTGGTTAGAAAATAATATCGACGCACTTTTAGCACTGGATATGTCAGCGTTAGCTTACTGCATCCGTCGCTGCTGTGAATTAAAAGCCGATGTTGTTGCTGCCGATGAACGTGAAGAAAGCGGGATGCGCGCTTTACTCAATTTGGGTCATACTTATGGTCATGCCATTGAGGCAGAAATGGGTTATGGCGTCTGGCTACATGGTGAAGCTGTTGCAGCAGGCATGGTGATGGCGGCACACACTTCACGTCGATTGGGCCAGTTCTCAGTTGAAGATGTTGAGCGTATCAAGAAACTACTGCTACGTGCTGGTCTGCCTATCTGTGGGCCACAGGAAATGACACCTGAGTCTTATCTACCGCACATGATGCGCGATAAAAAAGTGCTGGCGGGCGAACTTCGTCTGGTACTGCCAACGGCTATCGGTACGTCAGAAATCCGTGGTGGTATTGCACATGACATGGTGTTGGCCTCCATCGCTGATTGCCAGTGATAAAAATGACATAAGCGCGACGTGAATAAATTTTATATTCATAAGTACGATGATCATAAGTTCTATGATGCTGTATTATGAAACATCATATTCTTTCGCAGCAGGCGGTTTCGGCCTGTTTGCAGTCAGTAAAATCAATCAGCCGGATCGCAGACACACATGCGGTAGGCTTTTGCCTCTAGTTGGAGGGTTTAGATGGATGATTTAAAGCCGGAAGACGATCTGAAACCAGATAGCAGTGACCGTCGTCCTACACGTTCTCGCAAGCCCTCAACTGGGCCTAAACTTGCTGTTTCACGCCAACACATGATGATTGGCATCGGCATTTTGGTTCTGCTGTTGATTATTATCGCCATTGGTTCAGCGCTAAAAGCGCCAACTGAACATGAGGCTTCGCAACAGAACCCGAATGTGGATGCGGCGAAAACGATTAATTTGTCTGATTCCTCTTCACTAACCAGTGGTAATAATCCCCAGCCGGGTGTGGCGAACAATGCCAGCGATGGCCATGATGCCAACGGCGTGAAGAACAGCGCTCAGCCACAAGATCTCAGTGCGCCGCCAATTTCTCCGACGCCAACTGAGGCCGCGCTACAGCCTATAGCGAACGGCCCAACCCAGCGGGTGGAAGTGCCAGGCAACATGTCAGATGCGCTGTCACAGACACAGGGGCAGGTTGATACCTTGTCTCAGAACATGAATGATGGGCAGACGTCAACATTGCCAACGGCTCCGGCAACCGTTTCTGGTACCAAAGGTGCGACAGTGGCGGCAACGGGTGAAACTATCACTCATCCGGCACAGAAGCGTCCTGTGGTTGAGTCCAAACCGCCTGTTACCAGCCATAAAAAACCGACAACAGCGGTGACTCCGGCAGCCTCTTCTGGTAGTAAATCCAGTGTGGTTGCGGGTAATAGCAGTACGTTGAAAAATGCACCGGCTAGTCACTTCACGTTGCAACTGAGCAGCGCATCGCGCTCAGACACGCTGAATGCCTATGCCAAACAGCAACAATTATCTGACTATCATGTGTACGAAACGAAGCGTGATGGCAAACCTTGGTACATTTTAGTCAGTGGTAATTACGCTTCTTCAGCTGACGCAAAAAGGGCAATCACGACGCTACCAGCCGATGTTCAGGCAAAAAAACCGTGGGTTAAACCTGTACAACAAGTACAGCAAGACCTTAAAAAATAAATCATTCTTATTTGTGCGCTGATGTGCTGTTTGAAACAGAGTACAATCTGCGGCTCTGAATTATTAAGTAGCTAACTGACGGCATGAAGAAAAACCGCGCTTTTTTAAAATGGGCTGGTGGGAAATATCCGCTGGTTGATGACATTCGACGCCATCTGCCAGCGGGCGACTGCTTGATAGAGCCATTTGTCGGTGCGGGTTCGGTGTTTCTTAACACTGAGTACGAGTCTTACATACTGGCCGATATCAACAGCGACCTTATCAATCTCTACAATATAGTGAAGTTACGCACCGATGATTTTGTGCGTGATGCCCGCGTCTTATTCACGGGCGATTTCAATAATTCCGAGCATTTTTACCTGCTACGGCATGAGTTTAACGTCAGTACTGATGCCTATCGCCGTGCATTATTGTTCCTCTACCTGAATCGCCATTGTTATAACGGCCTGTGTCGTTATAATTTGAGCGGTGAATTCAATGTGCCTTTTGGTCGCTACAAAAAGCCCTACTTCCCTGAAGTTGAGCTGTATTGGTTTGCGGAAAAATCGCGAAAGGCCGTGTTTGTTTGTGAGCATTATCAGGAAACGCTATTAAAAGCAGTGCATGGAGCGGTGGTTTACTGTGATCCTCCGTATGCACCATTGTCCGCGACGGCGAATTTTACGGCATATCACACCAATAATTTCGGTATTGCAGATCAACAGAACCTGGCTCGCCTGGCTTACCAGCTTTCGGCTGAAAATCACATTCCGGTTCTTATCTCTAATCATGACACTGAGTTGACGCGCAATTGGTATCATCAGGCGTCACTGCACGTAGTGAGAGCGCGCCGTACTATCAGCCGTAATATTCTTGGCCGTAGTAAAGTGAACGAGCTTTTGGCGCTGTATAGCTGAGTGGGGCCACCACTCAGTACAGATTCAAACCCAGTTGTTTATGGAATAAGTTGTGCTTTAGATATTTATGCTAGAAAAATAGATAAAGTCGATATTTCATAAAACAAAGAACCACGTTTGGAGAAGCGGATGAAAAAGTTTTTAATTGCCCCATCTATTCTGTCAGCCGATTTTGCCCGGCTGGGTGAAGACACTGCCAAGGTGCTCGCAGCGGGGGCTGACGTCGTACACTTTGATGTGATGGACAATCATTACGTGCCCAACCTGACCATTGGACCGATGGTGTGCCAGGCTTTGCGTGATTACGGGATTACCGCGCCTATCGATGTGCATCTGATGGTGAAACCGGTTGATCGTATCGTGCCGGATTTCGCCAAAGCCGGTGCGACTTATATCTCATTCCATCCCGAAGCCTCTGAACACGTCGATCGCACCTTGCAACTGATCAAAGAGAATGGCTGCAAGGCCGGTCTGGTGTTTAACCCTGCCACGCCGCTGAGCTATCTTGATTATGTGATGGATAAGCTGGATGTCATCTTGCTGATGTCGGTGAACCCCGGTTTCGGTGGGCAGTCATTTATCCCTGAAACACTGAATAAGTTGCGTCAGGTACGTAAACTGATTGATGACAGCGGTTACGACATTCGTTTGGAAGTTGATGGTGGCGTTAAAGTGGATAATATCCGCGATATAGCGGCTGCCGGTGCTGATATGTTTGTGGCGGGGTCGGCTATTTTCAATCAGCCAGATTACGCCGCAGTCATTGATGCCATGCGCAGTGAATTGGCGATGTCTGCCCATGACTAAATTTGTCTCTATCCGTGGTGTGGCGTTCGATCTGGACGGCACATTAGTTGATAGCGCTCCGGGGCTTGCCAGCGCGATTGATATGGCGCTGTCACATCAAAACTTGCCGGTTGCCGGTAAAGATTTGGTATCAACCTGGATTGGCAATGGCGCTGATGTGCTGGTTGAGCGTGCGCTGCGCTGGGCCGGCCGCGAGCCTGATGCGCAATCTGTGGCGCATACCCGTGAATTATTTGACCACTATTACGCTAAAACCGTGGAGCAGGGGAGTCAGCTATTCCCGCAGGTGAAAGCCACGCTGGCACAACTGGCGGCCAGTGGCTTACCGATGGGCCTGATTACCAATAAGCCGACGCCGTTTGTTGCCCCTTTGCTGGCATCACTGGGTATTGCGGATTATTTCTCGGTTATTATCGGCGGTGATGATGTGGTGGTGAAAAAACCGCATCCAGCCCCGCTGTATTTGTTGTTAGCTAAACTTGGCCTGCGCGCTAGCGAAATGCTGTTTGTCGGCGATTCGCGTAACGACATTATGGCTGCGCAGGCGGCAGGTTGCCCATGTATTGGGCTGACCTATGGATATAATTACGGCGAAGCCATTGCTACCAGCCACCCCGATTGCGTGCTGGAGCATTTTGCCTCCCTGTTGCCCGTCATCGGGCTACCATCTTTAAAAGATCAGGAAGTATAAAATGAGTAAACCCACTGAAATAACTGCTGTATCCGATAAACAAAAACCTATCGTATTTAGCGGCGCGCAGCCGTCCGGCGAATTGACTATTGGCAATTACATGGGTGCGCTGCGTCAGTGGGTACAGATGCAGGATGACTATGATTGCATCTATTGCATTGTTGACCTGCATGCAATCACTGCTCGTCAGGATCCAGCGCAGTTGCGTAAAAGAACTCTGGACACGTTGGCGCTGTATCTGGCTTGCGGTATTGATCCGCAGAAAAGCACCATTTTTGTTCAATCCCATGTGCCGGAGCACTCTCAACTGGGCTGGGCGCTGAACTGCTATACCTATTTCGGCGAACTGAGCCGCATGACCCAGTTCAAAGATAAATCAGCCCGTTATGCGGAAAACATTAACGCCGGTTTGTTCGATTATCCGGTCTTGATGGCGGCGGATATTTTGCTGTATCAGACTAACCAGGTACCAGTCGGTGAAGACCAGAAACAACACCTGGAACTGAGCCGTGATATCGCGGGCCGATTCAATGCGTTGTATGGCGATATTTTCAAAATCCCAGAGCCGTTTATTCCAAAAGCCGGTGCGCGGGTGATGTCCTTGCAGGATCCGACCAAAAAAAATGTCCAAGTCTGATGATAACCGCAATAACGTCATCGAATTATTGGAAGATCCTAAATCTGTAGTGAAAAAGATTAAACGCGCCATGACCGATTCTGATGAGCCAGCGGTTATCCGTTATGACACTGAGAAGAAAGCCGGTGTTTCTAACCTGTTGGATATCTTGTCAGGGGTGACAGGCCAGTCTATTCCTGAGCTGGAAGCCCAGTTTGAAGGCCAAATGTATGGTCATTTGAAAGGTGCAGTTGCCGATGCGGTTTCTGGCATGCTGAGCGAACTTCAGGCGCGTTATCATCAATATCGTGAAGACGAGGCTTTTTTGCAGGAAGTGATGCGTGAAGGTGCGGCTAAGGCGCGTGCTCGCGCGCAAGTTACGCTGGCAAAAGTGTATGAAGCTATTGGTTTTGTTGCTCATCCGTAAGTGAATCAATAAGTCATTCGAAGGGGGATCCTTCCCCCTTCAGAGTCAATTTGGCTTAACCCACTCTTTCCATTTGTTCCTTCGTCCCTGCTTTGCCGTGTTCTGCGCTGGAAAACCAGTTCAGTTTTTTGCGTAAATTAACCACACTGCCGACGATAATTAGGCTTGGGCTGTTGACCTGCTGTGCGAGTAATCCCAATTGGCTTAGTTCGCCGCTTACCACCCGCTGATGCCGCGAGGTACCGTTCTCGACCAGTGCCACTGGCGTTGTTGCAGGCATCTGGTGTTGAATCAATTGCTGCTGGATCTCACCTGCCTGTGATAGCCCCATATAGAACACCAGCGTTTGTTTTTCTGCCGCTAGATTGGCCCAATCCAGTTGACCGTCTTTTTTGGCGTGCCCGGTAATTAGCCGCACACTCTGCGCATGGTCACGATGGGTAAGCGGAATGCCGCTGTAGGCAGAACAGCCGGATGCAGCGGTAATTCCTGGCACCACCGAGAACGGTATCCCAGCCTCCGCCAGCGTTTCTAACTCTTCGCCGCCACGGCCAAAAATAAACGGGTCGCCGCCTTTCAAACGTACCACCCGTTTACCCTGTTGCGCCTGTTGCAACAGAATTTGATTGATTTGATCCTGCGGTACGCAGTGGCGGCCAGACTCTTTACCGACAAAAATGCGCTCCGCATCACGCCGTACTAAATTCATCACTTCATCGGACACCAGCCGGTCATATACCACCACGTCAGCTTGTTGGATCTGCTGCAACCCTTTTAATGTCAGCAAACCAGCATCCCCCGGCCCGGCTCCCACTAATACTACTTCGCCGCGATTAGACAGTGGCGCATTGAACAGTCGCTCAACGTGTTGTTCGACTTGTACCTGATCCTCATTAGCCAGTGATTGCGCCAGACGGTCATGGGTGAGTAGTTTTTCCCAGAAGCGGCGACGGTCAGTCATCGCGGTAAAATGCTGTTTCACCCGCTGACGTAAGTGGCCTGCCAACTGTGCCAATTGGCCCAAATGCTGTGGCAGCATAGCTTCCAGTTTTTCTCGCAGCAATCGCGCTAACACTGGAGCTTTTCCGCCAGAAGAGATAGCTATCATGATAGGAGAGCGGTCAATGATTGACGGCATAATAAAACTGGTGCGTTTTGGGTCATCAACCACATTGCAGAATATGCGTTGTTGGTTGGCGCTTTGATAGACCAACGCATTGACCGACAATTGGTCCGTTGCGGCAATCACCAGCCATTTTTCTGCCAGCAGTTCTGGTGCGAATTCGCCGCTGACTAATGAAAGTAGCCCTTGCTCCGCCCAATCGTGAAACTGCTCGGTAAATTCGCAGGCATTGACGGTGACGGCGGCACCCGCATCAAGCAATAAGCGGGCTTTACGTTCGGCCACTTCACCACCACCGACCAGCAGGCAGGCTTTGTTTTGCAGTTGGCAGAAAATCGGGAAGTAGTCCATGGGCAATCCTTCATTTTTGTGGCAGGAGGTAGCTATTTATAGTTCAGTGATCGAAGGGGCGACCGCACCTAGGGGCGCTTCGATGGCTTACGCCAGCTAGCGTTTTTATCGGCTTACGCCTAGTTGGCCCCAACGACACGTTTCCCCTTCATTCAGCTATTCAGTACGTTATTGCTTAGCAGCTTGTGGCGCATTGACTAGCGCAGGCTGTGGGCGTTGCTCCCGTGGGGTGGCATACCAATAACCCAAGCCCATAAAGACCGCGCCTGACAGGGTATTCCCCAGCGTGACCCACAACAGGTTATGACCGATGCCGCTCAGGGTGTAAGCCTCGCTGTGATGACCGAACCAAGACAAGGCGAACAGCGTCATATTTGCTACGGAGTGTTCGTAACCGGAGGCAATAAAGGCCAGCAAGCACCACCAGATGGCGATAAATTTGGCCGCACCTTCTACCCGAATTGCCATCCAGATCGCCAGACAAACCAGCCAGTTACATAATACACCTTTGAAGAATAAGGTCATAGCGGGCGCAGAGGTTTTTGCCAGCGCCGCGGTGTGCACCAAACTGGTATCCACTGACAGCAGGTTACCGCCGCCGTAGTAATAAAGCAGGGCAACAAAAACAGAACCCAGCAGATTCCCCAGCCAGGTTTGTGGCAGTACAGCCCACATTTGACTGGATTTAATAGTGCCCGCCTTGACCCCAAAGGTCAGGAACATGGTGTGGCCGGTAAACAGCTCAGAACCGGCGATAATCACCAACGTCAGCGCCAGGCCAAAGGTGGCCCCCATGACTAATGGGCGATAAGCGGGGTCAATCAGATTGCCCAGGGTGAAAATCAGAATAATGCCAAGGCCGACATAAGCACCGGCCATCGCTGAACCAATCCAAAATCCCAGCGGGCTTTCTTTCGCCAGTTTGACGATGCGGGCTGCGTTGGCCGCGCATTTGTTAATGGTGTCTGTATACATACTTTTTCCCAGTCCCCTTGCTCTTGACGCCACAGCGGTGTTCGCTGCACTCACCAACCCGAATCACTGACTTATGTCAGCTAGCTCGTTGGCTGCCTTGCTGCAACGCCAATATCTTTGGGGATGATTGATGTTATTTTTGTTAAGGATCCAGATTGACCGGATCCCCCAGTTATCTATCACGCTTTGACTTGCACTATGCCGTCGCGAACCCGCGCATCAAAATGGGCAACCGAGCGTGTTTCATCTTCCAGACAGAAGCCATCATGCAGGCGGAAGTGCTGTTTTTTCAGTGGGCTAGCCACCCACAAATCACCTTGATGTTCTGCAATTAATCCGCGTGAGAGCACGCTGGCCTGAGCGAAGGGGTCGATGTTGCTAATGGCAAACACTTGTTCGTCCGCATAAGGCCGGAATACCGCGACTTGATGCTCACCAATCAGGCCACATACGCCGCTACCGGGCAAAATATCGGCTAATGGGCAAAGTGGAATCCACTGACTCATAAGTTATCCTCCAGTTCCAGTACCCGAACAGGGATGCGTTCCTCCGGGCGGGCCGGGCGATGTTGGTCGCGTTCTGGCACCACGTGTACATTCGGGTCGCGCTGCGGGCTGTTGATAAAGTGGGCAAAACGAACTTGTGCGGCCGGATTTTCGACGGTGGCTTTCCATTCGCAAGTCACTTTATCGCGCAAGCGGGCAATATCGGTTTCCAATTGGTCGTTGATACCCAGCTTATCATCGAGGATCACCGCGCGCAGATAGTCGATGCCACCTTCCAGACTTTCCAGCCAGACTGAGGTGCGTTGCAGTTTATCGGCGGTACGGATGTAGAACATCATAAAGCGGTCGAGGTAGCGCATCAGGGTTTCTTCATCCAGATCCGCTGCCAGTAAGTCCGCATGACGTGGTTTCATCCCGCCGTTACCGCAGACATACAGGTTCCAGCCGTTTTCGGTGGCGATAATCCCGACATCTTTACCCTGTGCTTCTGAACACTCACGGGTGCAGCCGGAAACACCAAATTTCATTTTGTGTGGTGTACGGATGCCCTTGTAGCGGTGTTCCAGCGCGACACCGAAGCCAACGCTATCGCCAACCCCAAAGCGGCACCAGGTGCTACCGACGCAGGTTTTTGCCATACGCAGTGCTTTGGCATAGGCATGGCCGGTTTCAAAGCCCGCGTCAATCAGTTGTGCCCAGATAGCCGGCAGATCATCTTTCTGTGCGCCAAACATTCCAACGCGCTGTGAGCCGGTCAGTTTGGTATACAAGTTATATTGTTTGGCGATACGGCCTATGGCCAACAAGCCATCCGGCGTGATTTCGCCGCCCGGTGAGCGCGGGATAACCGAGTAAGTGCCGTCTTTTTGGATATTGCCGAGGAAGTTGTCGTTGGTATCCTGCAACGGGGTATGTTGCGGCTCCAATATATATTCATTCCAGCAGGAGGCCAGCAGCGAGCCGATGGTCGGTTTACACACTTCGCAGCCGTAGCCTTTACCGTATTTTTCCAACAGCGCGGCAAAGGTTTTAATTCCTTCGACCCGAATCAGGTGATACAGCTCTTGGCGTGAGTAGGCGAAGTGTTCACAGATATGATGATTGACTTCAATGCCTTGCTTGCTCAGTTCAGCATTGAGAACTTGTGTTACCAGCGGGATACAGCCGCCGCAACCGGTACCGGCTTTGGTGGCAGATTTCAGCGCGGCAACGGTGTGGCAACCCTGACCAATGGCTTGAATAATATCGCCTTTGGTCACATCAAAACAGGAACAGATTTGCGCGGTATCCGGCAGGGAATCAACCCCCATCGCGGGTTTACTGCCCGCATGGGCTGGCAAAATCAGGCTGTCGGGGTTTTCCGGTAATTCGATATTATTGAGTGCCAGTTGCAGCAAGTTGCCGTAATCGGTGGTATCACCCACCAGCACAGCTCCCAGCAAGGTTTTGTTATCCGCGCTGACCACCAGCCGTTTATAAATCTCTTTATTTTCATCCAGATAAACGTAGCTGCGTGCGCCTTCAGTGCGGCCATGAGCATCACCAATCCCACCGACGTCTACACCGAGGAGTTTGAGTTTGGCGCTCATATCGGCACCGTGGAAGGCATTTTCGCGGCCTAACAGATGATCAGCGGTGACTTGCGCCATTTTATAGCCCGGCGCGACCAGGCCAAAGGTGCGTTCTTGCCACGAGGCACACTCGCCAATGGCGTAGACATCGGGGTCGGAGGTTTGGCAATAATCATTGATAGCAATACCACCACGGCGCGCTGTGGCTAAACCGCATTGGTGAGCCAGTTTGTCTTGTGGGCGGATACCGGTGGAAAAGACAATAAAATCGACTTCTAACTGGCTACCATCGGCAAACAGCATGGTTTTACGGCTGTTTTGCCCGGCGTGGACAATTTCTTGGGTATTTTTGCCGGTATGAACTCTGACGCCCATGCGCTCAATCTTCTGACGCAGTTGGTCACCGCCCATTGCGTCAAGCTGTTCTGCCATTAATACCGGTGCAAACTCAATGACATGGGTTTCAACGCCAAGGCTTTTCAGCGCACCGGCGGCTTCCAACCCTAGCAGCCCGCCGCCGATAACCGCGCCACGTTTGCTGCGGCGAGTACAGGCTTCAATGGCATTTAAATCTTCAATGGTGCGGTAAACAAAGCAGTCTTGCCCTTCGCTGCCTTTAATCGGCGGGATCCACGGATAGGAGCCGGTCGCCATAATCAGCTTGTCGTAATACAGAGTACGGCCGCTGTTGGAGTGGATGACTTTCTCTTTGCGGTTAATGGTGATGGCGCGTTCGCCAACCAGCACTTTGACACCGTGCTTTTCATAAAAACCTTCACGAACCAGTGACAGTTCTTCCGCAGTGTGATGGGAGAAGTAAGAAGAAAGATGTACCCGGTCATAAGCGATGCGCGGTTCTTCGCAAAAGACGGTTACCTCAAATTGGTCCTTATCCGCTTTATCTAATAAGTCTTCGATAAAACGGTGGCCGACCATGCCATTGCCGATGATGGCAAGTTTGACTTTGCTCATTTTTGCCTCAATTTTTAATTTTCTACCTTCACCTTAATCTTCCGTGCAGCGCACTTATTGATGTAAATCAATTAGCTTTCCATATACCTCTAAGGTGGTAGATAAATGATTTTAAACGTTTTTTGATAAGTTGCGGATTTTATTCATCTTTAGCTGAAAGGTTTCAGTCTGAGATTTTAAATCATCAAAAAAGAAAATCAGGCAGCGGGCGGTTGGTCGGGTAAGCTAAAGCTAATAGTTTTTCGTTATGGCAAGAATATAAAAAAGATCACGGAGGCATCGATGACAGCGCAATCCTTACCAAATTATCTCCTCACCACGATTAATAATGTGCGATTGAGCGGGCAAGCGGGGCGGTGGCAGATAACTATCGCTGATGGCAAAATCAGTGCTATTTCGCCTCAACCAGAACAACTGACAACCGGTGCGGGCGTGCTGGATGCGCAGGGCGGCTTGGCGCTGCCACCATTTATCGAGCCGCATATTCATCTGGATACCACTCAAACCGCCGGGCAGCCAAGCTGGAACCAATCCGGCACCTTGTTTGAGGGCATTGAGCGCTGGGCTGAACGCAAAGTGCTACTGACTCGCGAGGATGTGAAACAGCGCGCCTGGCAAACATTGAAGTGGCAAATAGCCAATGGCATTCAGCATGTGCGCACCCATGTGGATGTTTCCGACCCCAGCCTGACGGCCTTAAGTGCCATGTTGGAAGTCAAAGAAGAAGTCAGTCCGTGGGTGGATATGCAGATTGTGGCCTTTCCGCAGGAGGGGATTCTCTCCTATCCTGATGGTGCCGCTCTTTTGGAAGAGGCGCTGCGACTAGGGGCGGATGTGGTTGGCGCTATTCCTCATTTTGAATTTACTCGCGAATATGGCGTCGAATCGCTACATATCGCCTTTGCATTGGCGCAAAAATACCAGCGGCTAGTGGATGTGCATTGCGATGAAATTGATGATGAGCAGTCACGTTTTGTTGAAACAGTGGCGGCACTGGCGCACCGGGAAAACATGGGTGCGCGCGTGACCGCCAGCCATACCACGGCGATGCACTCTTATAACGGCGCTTATACTTCACGGCTATTCCGCCTGTTGAAGCTGTCCGGTATTAACTTTGTGGCTAATCCTTTAGTCAATATCCACCTGCAAGGGCGCTTTGACACTTACCCCAAGCGACGGGGCATTACGCGGGTGAAAGAGATGTTGGCGGCACAGATTAATGTCTGTTTCGGTCATGACGATGTGTTCGACCCGTGGTATCCGTTAGGAACCGCCAATATGTTGCAGGTACTGCATATGGGGCTGCATATTTGCCAATTGATGGGATACGACCAAATCAATGATGGGCTGAATCTGATAACTCATAATAGCGCCAGAACGATGAGTTTATCGGATTATGGTTTGCAGCCCGGTAATCGCGCCAATCTGATTATTTTGCCCGCAGAAAGCGGTTTTGATGCGGTACGGCGGCAGGTGCCAGTGCGCTACTCTATTCGTCACGGCGTGGTAATTGCCAAAACGCAGCCAGCAGAGAGCCGGATTTATCTCGGTCAGGAAGAGGTGGTGAATTTCAAATAGGTATTGCCCTGCATCTAAGTGGCAGCAGGGCAGGAAAACCGGTTAATCAGTGAGTCTCATGGCCGTGGCTACGGTGCTTGGTGAAGAAGCCCAGAATCAGGCACATCACAAACACGGCAAGGTACAGGCCGTTGGCTGTTGTCAGCGCGGCATGTACACCACTGTTAGCCACAATCGGGCCAGTTACCACGAAGGTTAACATGGTGCCGACAGTACCGCAGGTCAGAATGAAGTTCACCAGTTTTGGTGAAGACACTTTGGTTTGCAGTGAACCCAATGTAATCAGCGTGGTGTAAATTGCGCTGGAAACAAAGCCCAATGCCAGAATGTAGTAGCTCAGATGCTCTGGATTATCCGTGCTAACAAACATATACATCGACAATGTCGCCAACGCCGCCAACACGGTGACGATGCGTTGCAGATCGAAAAAGCGCAGGATAAAGCTAAATACCCACATCCCAATCATATAGGAAATCCAGAAGTTACTGACTAACTGGCCTGCCTGGCTGATATCCATATTGAAGGTTTTGGTGGCGTATTCCGGCACCCACTGGATGAAACCGAGTTGGCCCAAGATATAACATAGCGCGGCAATCGCCAGGAACAGCACGCCGATACCCCATTTTTCTTTCGTGACAGGCTTGCTCTGGTCAGTGGCTTTATGGCCCAGCACCGGGAATTCAGAGCACAATGTCAGCACGAAAATCCCCACATACAACAAACCGATGCAGGCATAGACCCAGTACCATTCGATATGCCGCGCCAGCAGCATGGCAGCCACAACCGGGAAGATCATCCCGGCCATACTGAAGAAGGAGTCAGTAAACAGCAGGCGTGAACCGCGCTGACGTCCTGCGTACATATGGGTTACCAGGAAGGTACCTATCGACATGGTTATCCCGCTGACCACCCCGAGGATAAACATGCTGATGGAGAAGACCATCAGATTATGCCCAACCATTAATCCGGCAATTGCGATTAACATCAGAATGAAACCAAACACTAACTGACGTTTTAACGGAATGATTTCCATCAACCAGGCATTGAGGAAGATTGAAATCAAAATGCCCGCGTTAAGGAAAGTAAATGTGTTACTCATACTGGCAATAGGCAGATTAAAGTATTCTGCGATATTCCCCATCACCATCCCGGTGACAATAACTAACGCACCGGTAAGGGCGTAAGAAAAGTAACTGATCCAAGTTAGCCGAATGCGATTGCTGTTATTCATAAATAGGCCTGTGTGTCAGTATCAAATAAATAAGAGTTAAAGACAGATAATAGCTAAAAACGGGCATAGGGCTAAAAAGGCATCAAACCCGTTTCCAGCTCTAAGGCGGCGGATCCTAGCACAGGCATTGCTATATTTTGTGATGTATATCCGATTTTTAATGCAATTGATATGATGCTGTTGCGAATAATAGTGAGGCATCACAGATTCTGACTCGGAACAAATGAGAAATACTCTTATTTTAATGAGAATTGACACCGCGTTAAGCCTGGTTCATATATGATCTCCCACGAACTCGAACTATCAGCGCCAATAAAAACTGTCAATAAAACAGAGAGTAATCAATTGTATTTTTGTTATACCCAAAATAATTCGAATTGCAGGAAGGTGGCAATGCAATGAACCCAATGAGTTGTTATAAATCAAAATATTGGGTTGATCGTGGCAACCAGCACACATGCAGTCTGAAGTATGCAGGGTATATTGAGATAAAGGAATTATCGTGATGAACCGTGGGATTTCCGTTGCCATGCCATTGGTACATGGATGCCATTAGGCCAAATGCATTATCGCAGAAGGTGCTATTCCGCCTGGCTGGGGATAGCCGCGATTCTGATGCTCTTTATCGCTCCCGTGGTGTCATCCTCACTGGCGCTTTCGTATGACCAAAATACTGCGGCCATGTCGGAGACCGACTGTGCCACGGAGATGGCGCATCATGATAACCAAACCGCCCAGACCACCCATTCCGGGCAGCATGAGGCCACCCATAATGACATGATGATGGGTCATGCCGCCTGTGGCTATTGTGTATTACTGATCCACCTTCCGTTGCTTAATACGGCTTTTAAAGCCGATATTCTCACCGTCTTACTGCTGGCTGAGGTATCACCCTCCTCATTCATCTATTCAAAAATTATTGACGATACCTATTCCGAAAACCAACCGCGTGCTCCTCCATTCTTCTATTCCTGATAATCCGATAAAAAAATAAAACCCTTTTTCTGGTATGGACAATTCCCTACTGGAGTGATTTGTATTACCCAAGGAATAGTTATGTCTGGTAAGAATAAAATCTTTAAAAAAACATTATTAGCATGTGCAATAACCACGACCCTTTCTGTATTGGCCTTAAATGCTTTGGCTATGGAACATGATAACGGGGTTACCCATCAGCCGGTGGCGAATAACGCAATCGGTAATGATTCCGCCAAAAAAGCCCATGACGCTGATGTCATTACCGTTACTGCGCCAACGTTCTCTCCACTCACCATCGTCACCTCACCTAAAACGCCCCGTCAACCCGTGCCTGCGAGTGATGGTGCTGACTATCTGAAAACCATTCCCGGTTTTTCGCAAATCCGCAATGGCGGAACTAATGGTGATGTGGTTTTCCGTGGCATGTTTGGTTCGCGCATAAAGATTCTGACGGATGGGGCTGAAACGCTGGGAACATGCCCATCACGGATGGATGCGCCTACGTCGTATATTTCACCAGAGAGTTTTGATCTGCTAACGGTAGTCAAAGGGCCACAATCTGTACTGTGGGGGCCGGGAGCGTCTGCGGGAACCATTTTGTTTGAGCGTGAACAACCCCATTTTGCCGACGCGGGTATCAAAGGAAATGCCAGTTTACTGGTGGGTTCTAATGGCCGCTGGGATAAAAACATTGATGCCAGCTTGGGCAACGAGCAAGGCTATTTGCGTATGATGGGGAATCAGTCTCAAGCCGGAGATTATAAAGACGGTGATGGTACACGGGTGCCATCGAAATGGGACAAATGGAATGCCGATATGGCACTGGGCTGGACACCGGATGCGGATACTTTGTTTGAGCTAACGGCGGGTCAGGGTGATGGTAAAGCAAAATATGCCGCACGGGGCATGGACGGTTCTCAATTCTTGCGGGAAAGTTTGGGTGGTCGCTTTGAAAAAACCAATATTGGTGACGTGCTGGATAAAATCGAAGCGAAAGTTTATTACAACTACGTCAATCATATTATGGATAACCACACGTTACGTACCCCGCCGATGATGGCAATGACCAGTAATCTGGACCGGCGCACAATGGGGGGCCGGGTTATGGGGACCTGGTTGTGGGAAGACATTAAACTGGAGGCGGGAACAGACCTGCAAACCAACACGCACCGTAAAAATAAACAAGGCAATTGGAGTAAAAATGCCCGCTTCGATAATTATGGCATGTTCGGTGAGTTGACCTGGGCTGCCAGCGAGCAAGATAAACTGATTACCGGTGCCCGTATTGACCATCACCACGTCACAAATTACACCCGTGCCGATGAACCGACACGCTCAGCTACGCTGCCTGCCGGTTTCATGCGTTTTGAACATAATCTGGCTGACCTGCCTGTCATGTGGTACGCCGGATTGGGCCATACTGAGCGTTTTCCTGATTACTGGGAGCTGTTTTCACCGAAAGTTGGGCCTACCGGGTTCGGCAGTGCTTTTGAGGGCGTCGCCAGTGAGAAAACCACTCAGCTTGATATCGGTACCCAATATAGTGGCGAGCAGCTAAATGGTTGGATATCGGCTTATTTGGGCCGGGTTAACGATTTTATTCTGTTCAAGTATGACCCGAAAAACCTGCGTATCAGTCAGGCGGAAAATATCAATGCCACCATCATGGGAGCAGAGATGGGGGCCGGGTATGCGTTCAGTGACCATTGGAAAACCGATGCCAGTGTGGCTTATGCCTGGGGGGAAAATACCAGTAACAACCGCCCCTTGCCGCAAATCCCCCCACTGGAAGCACGCTTGGGGCTGACCTATGAAACCGGCAGTTGGAGCAGCACCGCACTATGGCGGCTGGTTAGTAGCCAGCATCGGGTTGCGATTAACGAGGGGAATGTGGTTGGCAAAGACTTTGCTGACAGTGCCGGTTTTGGCGTCCTGTCCGCTAATGTGGCCTACAAGTTGACCCAACAAGTGAAAATCAGTAGCGGCGTGGATAATTTGCTGAATAAAGCTTACAGCGAGCACCTCAACCTAGCGGGTAACAGCGGATTTGGTTATTCCACCAATACCGCAGTGAACGAGCCGGGCCGTACCTTTTGGGCAAAACTGAATGTGACGTTCTAATCGGAATTCCCGCGTGAAATTAGCTGGGTGGCAGGCATTGGCTTGCCACCTTTTTCAATGAATTACCGTTCGTTAAAGGCTCTTTTTAGGCGGCATAACCGAATTACGCATCACAATCGTGGGCGGGAAATTGGCGTTGGTAATCAGTGGGTTAATTAGCAGTCGGGTGGCGTATTGCGCCATTTCCACAATGGGGAAATGCAAACTGGTTAACGCCGGGCAAACAAACGGGGCGCGTTCACCGCTGTCATAGCAGATCAGTGAGATATCTTGTGGCACTTGCAAATGGTGTTTGTTGATAGCCAGCAGCGCACCAATGGCCATTTCTTCGTTACAACAATAAATCGCTGTCGGCAGGCGGGGTTGTTGCAGGATTTCATCTGCTCGCTGGTAGCCACTTTCTAAATCATAAACGCCTTCCACACTGGCGACCGGTTCCAAACCGGCCAATTGCATGGCATCAATGAAACCCTGACGACGCAGCAAACTGGAATAGCGCTGGGCCGATCCGCTGATGCAGGCGATATCGCGGTGACCCGCATCAATAAGCACCTGTGTTGCCATCTGGCTGGCACTGCGGTGATCGAAGGTGACACAGCGGGCTTCAAGACCCGGAACCAGCCGGTCAAGCAACACGAAGGGCCGATCTGCTGCGGCAAGTTGGCGCAATTTCTCATCACTGAGAAAACGCACATGCAAAATTAAGCCATCACAGCGCAAGTTATACAGCCGCTGAATGGCCTGCCACTCCTTCTCGGCGTTATCTCGCCCCTGAGTCACCAGGAGCTGCTTACCCTGAGATTCAGTTTCTGTTTGCACAAAATCCATCAACGCACCAAAAAATCCCCCCCGATAAGAGGTGGTCACCAGCCCCAGCGTATTGCTCTGGCTGGAGGCCAGCGCGCGTGCCGCAGGATTAGGGGTATAACCCAGAACCGCGACGGCTTGCTCAACTTTCTCGCGGGTTGGCGTTTTGACATTGGTATCACCGTTGACCACGCGGGAAACCGTAGCACGGGAAACCCCGGCTAATGCCGCGACGTCTTCTAGTGTGACCATCATCTTGCTCCAATCCCCTTTGTGCCTGAAGACGCAGAGAGTTAGCTCCACTTACTCACCCGAGTCACTTACTTGAGTAAGCTCATCGGGATTCATTCGTTTGCTACCTACCTGCGACTCCAATTACGTTGGGTATAAAATGAGTTAATGTTACAAATCTTTGAACTGAGGCAGGTAAGGTTTGTTGACCAGTAGAACCTCTTCTAATAACGGCTGGGCAATGCTGGCATTACCGATCAGTGGGTTGGTCACTAATGCCAGCAAGGCGCTGCGACGGTCACCGTGCACCGCCGCTTCAATCGTCAAACGTTCATAGGCTTTCACTTGCTGAGTCAGTCCATGCATAGAAACCGGCAATGAGCCGAAGGTGAGCGGATGGGCACCCTGAGCATCAATAATGCAGTTAGTTTCTACCACAGAATTGTCAGATAATCCGCGAATCGCACCACGATTTGTTGTATTGACAACTAATTGTGTACCCAAATTATTATGGATTGCGCGAATAAGCTCCAGTGCGACTTCAGAATAAAACGATCCACCGCGGAAACTGAGCTGCTCGGGTTTACTGTCCAGATGGGGATCAGCGTACAGTTCAAACAACGCCTTTTCTACCTGCATCACTTGTTCGGCCCGCGTCCCGCGCTCTGCGGCAGCCGCCATCTCTTCTGCCAGCATATCCTGAGTCTGGTAGAAATAGCGGTGATACGGGCAAGGAATCGCGCCCATAGCTCGCAGGAACTCCGGTGGCCAAGGAGCTTCCTTGATATTGTTCATGGTCAGTGAGGCACCATCACACAGCATATTCAGCACCGCGGCGGTGACATCTTTACCCTGCTGTAACACCTCATGCACCCATACCATATGGTTCAGCCCAGCAAAGCGCAGTTGGATATCTTCATAAGGCGCTTTTAGCAAATTAGCTATCATATGATGCATACTGATTGGGACATTACACAAACCAATGATTTTTGCTTTACTATAACGAGAAACGGCTTCGGTGACGATTCCGGCCGGATTAGTGAAGTTGATAATCCAGGCATCCGGTGCCAGTCGTTCGACTTTCGACGCGATATCCAGCATCACTGGAATAGTGCGCAGTGCTTTGGCAAAACCCCCCACCCCGGTTGTTTCCTGACCCAGCAGGTTGTATTTCAGCCCCAAGCGCTCATCTGCCGCTCGTGCGGGTAACTGCCCAACCCGGAACTGCGTCAGCACAAAGCTGGCCCCTTCAATGGCGCTATCCAGCGAGAAGTGAACGCTGACATTAACGTGTTCCAGCCCGTGGCGTGCCAGCATCCGGCGGGTGAGTGCGGCAATAATTTCTACTTTTTGACGGCCCAGTTCTACATCAGCCAGTGCCAATTCGGTGACCGGCAACTCATTGATCCGTTGAATCAGTCCATCAACCAACTCCGGTGTATAGCTACTGCCGCCACCAATAATGGCAATTTTAAAGGTTTTCATAACGTGGCCTCAAAAGGGATTAATTTAAAATGAGAGCGCTCTCATTTGAGGGAGATTAACGAATGGTCAAAAACAAAATGCGATATTACTCACAAAAGCGGCAGTTTGGACGTCGGGGGATCAGCAAGACGTGATCCTGATTGCAGAATTCCACTGTTGCCTGGGATTGGGTGAATGCGTTAATTTGTCTAATGGGCGGTCTTGGGGCGGTTAATCGCCCGATATTATAAGATTTCGGTGAAAATGCGCATTCTGTTACGTAAATATCGGTAAATGGGTGGCATTGCGACGATCAGCTCTCTAGAATCAAAGCGCTTTTCCGTTGTTCGCATCCCACAGAAAGGAACCGTTAATGTTCAAACGTACTCTAGTGACCTTCATTGCAATTTGTTCCCTCAGCGCCGTGGCACCTGCTGCTTTAGCTGCCAGTGAGCCTCATGTGTTGTTAACGACATCGGTTGGGAATATTGAGTTGGAACTCAATAGCCAGAAGGCCCCGGTTTCGACCCAGAATTTCGTTGATTATGTTAACAACGGTTATTACAACAACACTATTTTCCACCGTGTTATTCCAGGTTTTATGGTTCAGGGCGGCGGATTTACGGCTGACTTCAAACAAAAAACGGCTAAAACACCAATCAAAAATGAAGCGGATAATGGCCTGCGTAACCTGCGCGGCACCATCTCGATGGCCCGCACCGCCGATAAAGACAGCGCCACCAGCCAGTTTTTCCTGAACGTGGCAGACAATGCTTTCCTCGATCACGGTCAGCGTGACTTCGGTTATGCCGTGTTCGGTAAAGTGGTTAAAGGGATGGATGTGGTAGAGAAAATTTCTCAGGTTCAGACCGAAAACGTTGGCCCGTACCAGAATGTGCCGGTTAAGCCGATCACCATCCTGTCAGCGAAAGTTTTACCTTAATTACCCAGACCAGCCTTCAATCCCCTGAAGGCTGGTTCCCTTATTGCTTAAATCCTGTTCCTGCCAGAAATTAATCCTTTTGTCCCAACCGCGTGCTTATAATCAAGTATCTGTCTCAGTTTGGGGTAACGGTTTATGAGCGAAACATTACTTATCGCGAAGGCGCAGCCCGTACAGGATTTAGTGATTTTATCGGCACTGGCTAACCGACATGGCCTGATTACTGGTGCGACCGGCACGGGTAAAACGGTCACCTTACAAAAGATGGCCGAGCAATTCTCCCGCATTGGCGTGCCGGTATTTCTGGCGGATGTGAAAGGAGATTTATCCGGCATCGGTGCGGCAGGAGTTGAGTCGGAGAAGCTGCAAACACGACTGGCGGCCATTGGGGTTACTGACTGGCAGCCACAAGCATGTCCGATTGTGCCGTGGGATATTTTCGCTGAGAAGGGTCACCCGATCCGTGCCACCATTTCTGATCTTGGCCCGCTGCTGCTGGGGCGTCTGCTTGATCTAAATGACGTGCAAAGCGGCGTGTTGCAGTTGGTGTTCAAAATCGCCGATGACAACAACCTGCTGCTGCTCGATATGAAAGACTTGCGCGCTATCGTTCAGTATGTCGGGGACAATGCCAAGCAGTTCCGCACACAATACGGCAATATTACCCCCGCCTCGATAGGTGCTATCCAGCGCGGTCTGCTGCAATTGGAACAGCAGGGCGCAAATCAGTTCTTCGGTGAGCCGATGTTGGATATCCATGATTTAATGCAAACCGATAGTCATGGGCAAGGTGTTATCAACTTACTGGCAGCGGATCGATTAATTAATCAGCCAAAACTGTATGCCGTTTTTTTACTGTGGCTGCTGGCTGAATTATTCGAACAATTGCCAGAAGTGGGTGATATGGATAAACCTAAGCTGGTCTTTTTCTTTGATGAAGCCCATTTGCTGTTCAATGATGCGCCGGCGGCGCTGGTGGATAAAGTCGAGCAAGTGGTACGACTGATTCGCTCAAAAGGGGTCGGTATCTATTTCGTGACACAAAACCCGTTAGATATTCCAGATAATATTCTCGGCCAATTGGGTAATCGGGTGCAACACGCGCTGCGTGCCTTTACTCCACGGGATCAAAAAGCGGTTAAAGCGGCGGCCCAAACCATGCGCGCGAACCCGGCTTTCAGCGCCGAACAGGTGATTACCGAGTTGGGTGTGGGTGAAGCGTTGATCTCTTTTCTCGATGAGAAAGGGCGGCCGAATGTGGTTGAACGCGCTATGGTTATCGCTCCACAATCGAAAATGGGCGCATTGGATGCTGAGGCACGTAATCATGCCCTCAATCATTCACCGCTGTATGGCCGCTATGAAGAGATGGTGGATCGCGAGTCGGCTTACGAGAAATTGTCCGCAGGTGGCTCTTCCACCTTGGGCGATGCGGCTCCGGGCGGCGCGACAGCACCGCAGCAGCCTGAAACTCAGGGCGGCGGTTTAATGGATGGGCTGAATGATTTACTGTTTGGCTCCACTGGCCCACGGGGTGGCAAGCGGGATGGTATTGTCCAGACTGCGGCCAAAAGCATGGCGCGGGATTTGGGGCGGCAAATTTTGCGCGGCGTACTGGGTTCGATTACCGGTGGGCGCAAGCGTTAACTTGATTCTTGGATATGAAATGCTGTTATTGATCGACAATTACGATTCATTTACCTACAACCTGTACCAGTATTTTTGTGAACTGGGTGCCGAAGTGGTGGTTAAGCGAAATGATGAACTGCAACTGGCTGATATTGAAAGGTTAGCGCCATCCCATCTGGTTATCTCCCCCGGCCCTTGCACGCCGAATGAGGCTGGGATTTCTTTAGCGGCCATCCGCCATTTTGCGGATAAATTACCCATTCTTGGTGTTTGCCTCGGCCATCAGGCGCTGGGGCAGGCATTTGGCGCGCGCGTAGTGCGGGCCAGGCAGGTGATGCACGGTAAAACCAGCGCTATTTGTCATCGTGGGCAGGGGGTGTTCCGTGGTCTTAATCTGCCGCTAACGGTTACCCGCTATCACTCTCTGGTGATTGCCGCTGACTCACTGCCCGACTGCTTTGAGCTGACGGCATGGACGGAACAAGACGGTGTGATGGATGAAATCATGGGGGTCCGCCATCGCACCTTGCCATTGGAGGGAGTGCAGTTCCATCCCGAAAGTATTCTTAGCGAACAAGGCCATCAATTATTAGATAATTTCCTTAAAAATTAAAACGTTAGGTTGATTTCACTAATAAAATGATCTTTTTGTTTGCTTGATTGTGACTTTTTATGCATATTTTGTGATTATATTTTCATATGCCAGCAATTGGCAGCTTAATGGTTTATCACGGTGGGCAGCGCAATGACAGATAAATTAGCAGTAACTCGCAGTACATTCGATCAAGTTATTTTGCCTGTTTATGCGCCGGCGCAGTTCATTCCGGTCAAGGGAAAGGGCAGCCGAGTGTGGGACCAGCAAGGTGCTGAATATATTGATTTTGCTGGCGGAATTGCGGTTACTGCGCTGGGGCATTGTCATCCGGCGCTGGTTGCCGCACTGCATCAACAAGGTGAAATGTTATGGCATACCAGCAACGTATTCACCAACGAACCGGCCCTGCGTTTGGCGCAAAAATTGATTGCGGCCACCTTTGCGGATCGGGTGTTTTTCGCTAACTCTGGCGGTGAAGCAAATGAGGCAGCGTTTAAGTTAGCTCGCCATTATGCCATTGAGCGCCACAGCCCGTATAAAACCAAAATTATTGCTTTCCACAATGCGTTTCATGGCCGCACTCTGTTTACCGTATCGGTTGGCGGCCAGCCGAAATATTCCGATGGTTTTGGCCCAAAACCTGCCGATATCGTCCATGTGCCGTTTAATGATTTGGCGGCAGTGAAAGCCGTTATGGACGATCATACCTGCGCGGTGGTACTTGAGCCAATTCAGGGCGAAGGTGGCATTACCTCGGCGAATCCTGAATTCCTGCAAGGTGTGCGCGATTTGTGCGATCAACATAAGGCGCTATTGGTCTTTGACGAAGTGCAAAGCGGCATGGGCCGTAGCGGTAAGCTGTTCACTTATATGCATTATGGTGTGACCCCTGACATTCTGACCACCGCGAAAGCCTTAGGCGGCGGCTTCCCTATTAGTGCGATGCTGACCACCGCAGAGATTGCCTCAGTAATGGCTGTCGGCACTCACGGCACAACCTACGGCGGCAATCCTCTGGCTTGTGCCGTTGCTGAGGCGGCGCTGGATGTGATTAATACCCCTGAGGTGCTTAATGGTATAGAACAGCGCCACGGTCTGTTTGTGCAGGCTCTGCATGATATCAACAGCAAGTATCAGCTCTTCAGTGACATCCGTGGCATGGGGTTGTTAATTGGCGCAGAGCTAACAGCGCAATACCGTGGTCGGGCGCGGGAATTTTTAAACGCCGCTGCGGCCAATGGTTTGATGATCCTCAATGCCGGGCCGGATGTGCTGCGGTTCGCGCCATCGTTGGTTATTGACGTGGAAGATATTAAGCAAGGAATGGTGCGGTTGGAAAAAGCGATTGCTGGCTTGATAAAAGGCTAGACAACATAATGGAGACGCTTTTTGCCGCTTGCCGAGGAAAAGCCTAACGCTGCCGTTGGACAGGGAACCCATGTTTGGCGGAGTGCATAATTAACATCGGGTTTATAAATAATTTCAGAATGATAAATAAGCTGTTGCCAATTCATGCTGGCCTCAGGAATTTATGATTCACAACATGACAGAAAAAACCGGTGCCGATAGTCTCCGCACCGGTTTTATGGGAATTAACGAGTGCCGTAAACGACGATCGTTTTACCGTGCGCGGAGATCAGGTTTTGATCTTCGAGCATTTTTAGTATCCGCCCCACAGTTTCGCGGGAGCAGCCAACTATTTGACCAATTTCCTGGCGGGTAATTTTAATCTGCATCCCATCTGGGTGGGTCATGGCATCAGGTTGTTTTGCCAGATTAAGCAGTGTTTGTGCAATGCGCCCCGTTACATCAAGGAAAGCGAGGTTACCCACTTTCTCAGACGTTATCTGTAAGCGATTCGCCATTTGTGAAGACAGGCGCATCAAGATATCTGGATTAACCTGAATCAATTGACGGAATTTTTTGTAAGAAATTTCAGCCACTTCACAGGCGGTTTTTGCTCTAACCCAGGCACTACGTTCTTGGCCTTCTTCAAATAATCCAAGCTCGCCGATGAAATCTCCCTGATTCAGATAGGAGAGAATCATCTCTTTACCTTCTTCATCTTTGATAAGCACCGCAACGGAGCCTTTCACGATGTAGTAAAGCGTTTCGGCCTTTTCACCTTGGTGAATTAGCGTACTTTTCGATGGATATTTGTGGATATGGCAATGAGACAGGAACCATTCGAGAGTCGGGTCTGTTTGTGGCTTGCCGAGAACCATTCGCTGTTATCCTCTGTTGTTATCGCTGCCTAACTTAACAGGGCTCAGAGTTCCCTGTACGGCGTGCTTATAAAATACACGTTCTTTATATCCGACAACTTAGAATCTATCGGGTATAGCATATTAATTTGCTCAACTGCCGAAAGGTATAGCCAAGATACGTACCGGATAGAAACCCTTCACTGAGTATTGGAAGCTACCCTATTTAATGCTAGAAGCATCACTTTCGACCCTGTTTGTAGCACAGGATGAGGCCAGTGTCTTGTGTTGTATCGCTTCAGCATGATGAACATCGGGTTACATTGCCAGTTTATAAATGAAAGGGTAGTCTGAAGCGGAAAATTTAACCGGGAGTATGCGTTATGCAGGCACGAGTAAAGTGGGTTGAGGGGCTGACATTTTTAGGTGAATCCGCATCTGGTCATCAGGTTTTGATGGATGGGAATGCAGGTGACAAAGCGCCCAGCCCGATGGAAATGTTGTTAATGTCAGCAGGTGGTTGTAGCGCCATTGATGTGGTTTCTATTTTGCAAAAAGGGCGTAACGATGTGCGTGATTGTGAAGTGACATTAACCTCGCAACGTCGGGAAGAAACACCGCGCCTGTTTACGCAAATTAACCTGCATTTTATTGTCAGCGGCAAAGGCCTGACCGACAAAATCGTTGAGCGTGCGGTTGAGCTGTCAGCCGAGAAGTATTGCTCGGTTTCCCTGATGCTGGGGAAGGCCGCAACCATTACCCACAGTTTTGAAATTCGTGACATCGCGTAATTAAACCCTTCGCATTTGAAGTTGCAAGGGTTGTTAGCTGCACTCACTATTCGGCCCATCCCTGGGCCTCACCTCTTCGAGGCCGCTGCAAGCAGCGTTCACATCTGTTCCCGACAGATTTGTCACCCGAATCACTTGACTGTGTAAGCTCATCGGGATGAGTTCGCTTGCCGCCTACCTGCAGCCCCAACTACTTTGGATTGGGATCGCGTCAAATTATTTTTTCTTTCCAGCAATTGCTTTACTGCGGCTTCAAGGACGAAGGAGATTAACCTATTTTTTTGCCTTCCAGTAGCTGCTGCACCAACGGCGCCATAATCAGCTCCATCGCCAGCCCCATCTTCCCGCCCGGCACGACCAATGTATTGATATTGGAGATAAATGAGCCTTGCAGCATCGCCAGCAAGTAAGGGAAATCGATTTGATCCAACCCACGAAAGTGAATAACAACAAAACTTTCATCCAGTGACGGAATGGCTTTGGCAGCAAAGGGGTTAGAGGTATCAACCGTCGGAACGCGTTGGAAGTTAATATGGGTGCGTGAGAACTGTGGCGTAATGTAGTTGATGTAATCATCCATCGACCGCACCACCGAATCCATCACCGCCTCACGGGAATGGCCGCGCTCACCGGTATCGCGCACCAGTTTTTGAATCCACTCCAAATTGACTATCGGTACCACGCCAACCAATAAATCAACGTGCTTTGCGACATCATGATGTTCAGTGACAACACCGCCATGCAGCCCTTCGTAAAACAAAACATCGGTGGGCTGCGGCAGTGCCTCCCACGGGGTAAACGTGCCGGGGATTTGGTTGTAAGGCACGGCTTCATCATAGGTATGGAGATATTTACGCGAGCGCCCGGTGCCGCTTTTGCCGTACTCCTCCACACTTTGCTCCAACTGACCAAAGTCATTAGCTTCCGGGCCAAAATAGCTGATATGCCGGCCTTGATCCCGCGCCTTACGGATTGCGGCATCCATCTCCGGACGGGTATAGCGATGGAAACTGTCCCCTTCAATCTGCGCCGCACTGATGTTTAACTGCTGAAAAATTTTGCGAAACGCCAGGCTGGTGGTGGTTGTCCCTGCGCCACTGGAGCCTGTAACGGCGATAACCGGATGTTTAGTTGACATAGTAGCTGTAACTCCGTGGGGTAAGATCCTCAAGGGCCGGCGGTTGCCATTGGCGTTTTTTTTGTCGCGAATGATTATTTTTAGGGCAAAGCGGCGGGCTTGTCATCTTGTTTCATTGTGGTTTTTATCGAATCAAGTAATGAAAAGACACAAATTACTGCTGCTCTTCAGCTCCGGCACGGAACGAACCCCGTGACATGATATTGATAGTTTCATGCAATTCTGACCACACTAATACCGCCTCGCCGCTGACTAACTGACGGCGCACATCGTCAACTTTTTGCGCCAGAGAGCGTTCATGTTCGCCGTAATCGGTGCCTTCACGTAACACGAATGCTTCGAGCAAATTATCCAAGGTTTCACTGTCGACTTGCTGCCAGGGCACTATCATTACTGTTGCTCCAAATAGGGGGAAAGCCAGGCTGGGATGCGTTGTTCCAACCACATTTGTGGATGTTTTAGCGAGCCGCCGACAAAACCAACGTGGCCGCCGTGCTCGGTGAGTTGGTAATCAATATTGTCCGGTAACTCACTGAGATCCGGGATGATTTCAGTGGTCATAAATGGATCATCTTTAGCATGAATGATCAGCAGCGGAGTCCGAATTTGTGGTAATAACGGCAGTGCGCTGCAACGGCGATAGTAATCTACCGCATCATTGAAGCCATGTATTTTAGCAGTTATTACATCATCAAAATCTCTGATTCGCCGTAGTCTTTTTATCTGCAATAGTTCCAGCGGCAGGCTACCGGGGTAATGTAATAACTTGCGGGTGGCATTTTGTTTTAACTGGCTTAACAGATAGTGCTGATAAACGCGTGAGAAACCTTGTTCCATACGAATAGCACAAGGCTCAAGCATCAACGGGGCTGATACCACTACGGCAGCCTGTAACAGGCTATCTTGCCCTTGTTCAGCTAAATAAAAGGCCAGCATATTGCCGCCCAAAGACACTCCCACCGCAGCGGTAGGCACCTGTCCATAGGTTTGCCGCAACCAACGTAGAAAGAAACGTGCATCTTCAGTTTCACCCGAATGATAAATACGCGACTTACGATTCGGCTCACCACTGCAACCACGAAAATGCATCACCACCCCCAGCCAGCCCCTGGCTTGCCATGCATGCAGTAACCCGTGAGCATAAGGGCTGTAAAAATTCCCTTCTAATCCGTGGAATAGCACCACCCTGGGTTTATGCCGTGCCAACTCAGGATTTTCGCTCCAGGCCAGATCGACAAAATCGCCGTCGGGCAATTCCAGCCGCTGCCAGAAGGGTTGCAATTGCACTCGCCGCCGAACCAGCCGTGGCAGCAGTGTTTGCAGATGTGGATTACTGGCACCGGTCAATGGGCGAAATATTTCATGCATATGATGAATGGAAATCATGTTGTGGCTCTTGTGTGATCAATAACACACTGTTAGCTTCATGGGTATATCGCGCATCATTTTGGGTGAGAGGCACCCGTCTCATGGAACTGAGTTTATTTCTTTCAATGGTAGGTTTTCTCTGGGTTGCCGCTATTACCCCTGGCCCGAACAATATGCTACTCACCTCTGCTGGGGCTAATTTTGGCTTTATGCGCTCTATCTGGCTGATGCTTGGCATTATGTTAGGTATGCAGAGTATGTTGCTGCTGGTGGCCTTTGGTGTGGGTGGCCTGATTCTTATCTATCCGTCGCTCCATTTGGCTCTGAAGGTGCTGGGTAGCCTGTATTTGCTGTGGCTGGCGTGGAAAATTGCCACTTCTGCCTATGAAAAGCTGGAAACCAACGTCGTACCACCTAAACCGCTACGTTTATATCAGGGCTGGTTATTGCAATTCCTTAACCCCAAAGCCTGGCTGATGGGATTAGGTTCGGTGGCCAGTTTCAGTATGGCGGGGGCGGCTTACAATCACTCCATTGTCATGATAAGCCTTGGTATGTTTATGGTGAATCTGGTGGCCGGTATTATTTGGCTGGGTTTTGGTACTTTGATTGGCCGTTTGCTACGCAGTCGTCGCGCCTGGTTTACCTTTAATATCGCGATGGGCTTGCTGACGGCAGCCTGTGTGTTGCTGATTTGGCATTAATGATACTCGTCATACTTCAAACTGCATGTGCGTTGGCTGCTTTCATTACCCGGCCCATTGATGGGCCTCGCCTCTTCGAGGCCGCTGCAAACAGCGTTCAAATCGGTTCCCGACCGATTTGTCACCCCCAGTCACTTACTTGAGTAAGCTCCTGGGGACTTACTCAGTTGCCGCCTTCCTGCAACTCGAATTATTTAGAGTATTAACCGTGGAGCTAATTGATGGCTTATAACTATTTTCATGTCGATGCGTTTATTGGCGAAGGTCTGTCCGGTAATCCTTCCGGGGTCTATTTGCTGAAAAAACCGCTCTTGGCTGAGCAAATGCAACGTATCGCCGCTGAGATTAATTTGCCGGAAACCAGCTTTGTCTGGGATGAGGGGGATAAGTCAGCGATCCGCTGGTTTACACCAGATCGTGAAGTGGATTTATGTGGTCACGGTACTTTGGCGGCAGCCCATGTGATTTTCAGTATGGTTAACCCCGGTTTGCATGATATTCGCTTCCGATCCGCCAGTGGCGATTTGTATGTAAAACGTGATGCGGAAAACTTTGGCCGCTTATCATTGGATTTCCCCTCTTTGCCACCGCAACAAATTGCGATTGATGCACAGCTCCAAGCCTTGATTGGCGTGAATATCCAGCAAGTATGGCAGGCTAAAGCCTTGCTGGTGGTGCTGGAGAGTGAGCAGCAGGTGCAGCAGTTACAGCCGGATATCGCCGCGCTAATTGCCTATACTGGCTGTGGTGTGATTATCACGGCACCCGGCGATGTGGTGGATTTTGTCTCCCGTTACTTCACACTCGGCAGTAATGAAGACCCGGTGACGGGTTCTACTCATTGCAGCCTGATGCCCTATTGGGTGGCGCGGCTGGGCAGAGTCTCACTCCATGCCCGGCAGCTATCAGCACGCGGTGGCGAGTTATTCTGCACTTTAGCCGGTGATCGCACCTTAATCGCCGGTGATGCTCGCATTTTCATGAAAGGCCAAATAGACTTATAAGTTAGCGTTGTGGCTAACGCCTTCAGATGCTAATTATCACCAAAAGGAATAAAACGTATTTTTTTATTCCTTTTTAGCCAGTACTAAGCCCAATACTGAATTTATCGTTCGCCGCAGGGTGACGCGGCTTTCTGAGATAATCGTGTACCAATACAGGCTATCTACTGTAGCGGCGCATTATGTACAAAGCGACGATCCTTGGGGATAAACCGTTGTTCCGGCCTTCGTGGATTCAGGCGCTGATGGTGGGTTGGCCAACAACGCGCGGGCTGCTGTTTCGACAGCATTCACCGGGATGTCTTCAACTTGTGGCCCCGCGTGTAACAAGACATGGCGTACCAATGGGTACCAGCGCAGGTATTTCTCTGGCCGGGATTCAAACAGTGCGACCACCGGTATTTGCAGCGCTGAACTGATATGTATTGGTGAACTATCGGCGGAGATAACCAAATCTAGCAGACTCATAGCTGCCACGAATTCATTAACGCAGGAGGTGAGTAAGCAGCGGCCATTAAAACCCGCCAGTTGTTGTGCGCTGGGTGGGTCTGTCGGGTCATATAAAATCACCATTTCGGCCTGATCACTGAGCTTTTGCGCCAGTTGTTGCCACTTTTCATAGCACCAACGCCGTTCGGGGGATTTATTGGAAATGAATAAGCCAATGCGTGGCCGGTTTTGTTTGCCCAATTCCGCCCGCCATTTCGCCTGCAATTGCGTGTCAGGGTAAATGTGTAGTTTCACGGCCTCAATATCGACTTTCCCCAACTCTGGTATCAGCGCAAAGCCCGAGAGTGCCTCGTGGCGTATTGGCCGGTTGGCAACATGGCTTGGGTTGCGATCGTCGAATTCGCTTTCCGCAGTATGCCAGCGGCAATCCACCACATTAAGCTGTCTGGCAAATTGAATGCTATTCTTGCTGATACCACCGTTAGGAATTAGCAGCAGATCAAAACGTAGTCGCCGCAAGCGCCGAATGAGCGCCAGACGATGTAACAGCGCCGTCAGTCTGCCTGACTGTTGGTTCCGCTCACATTGTTTGCTGTACACATAGGTGTGAACAGCGCTGACCGCAGGGTTATGGGCCAGCACTGCCTGATTGTATTTATTAGCTAATACGTGAATCTCTGCTGATGGCCAACGTTGCTTTAGTGCATGTAATAACCCTGTGGTACAGACCATATCGCCAAGGAAATCAATCCGGATCACCAAAATGCGCTGCATTTATGCTTATTCCTACGAAAATTCTTATTGCCTTATTAGACATTAAAATCTTCTAAGCATTCACTGGAGTAAGTATAAATTTACCATCCATTTCTTTCACTTATGATTTTGTTGCGCTAAACGTGCCAAAATCACGGAACAACGTAATGCCCGCCAAAACTCATGGATATTACCCGCCCCCTGAAACAGAGCCGAGGGTAAACTGAGTTCTCGAAACTTAATGGCTAGTGCCGTGCGCTCTGGCGAAGGGGGTAATCTCTTACGCATTAGTCCTAAAAAATGGCCGCTCTCTTGATTAGCATGACGTAGCAATGCACGGCGCAATGGTGGCTCCTGCGTGGCTGAGAGGCTAACTAACGCTTTAATAATATGGAGATAGCTATTGGCGCGGGCTAATAAGGCTTGGGTTGATGGCGAGTGGGTGATTGATTGTGGGTTAGTACGATAGCCATAGAATGGGGTATCACAGAAACCGATACGTTGGGTGACCAGAGCCAGATGGGTAGTCCACAGAATATCTTCATGTAGCATTCCGGGGATGAATGCCAACTGGTAGGTGTTGATCAGTTCGCGGCGAATTAATTGCAACCATGCGTAATGTGGCCACTCATTATGCTCAACACTACGGATAATCCATTGCTGACCGCTAAGTATCTCGCCCCACGATTGTTTACGCAACAACGGGCGCTCAGGGGGTAAATCGGGGTTAGTGGTAAATGTAAAACCATTACCTATTAGTAAATCCAATTGCTGCTGATTGGCCTGTTGCAACCAGGTTGATAAGGTATGTGGAGCCAGCCAGTCGTCACCGTCAGCAAATGCAATCCAGCGTGCGGTGGCCCGGCGTATACCCGCATTACGGGCAGCGGAAAGCCCTTGATTGGGTTGATTAATGATGACCAGCCGCGAGTCACGACGGGCCGCGTCTTCTAAAACCGCCAGACTGTGATCGGTCGAACCATCATTGACGGCGATAATCTCCAACGACACCCCCGTCTGTTCGTACAATGAATCAAATAACGGTGCGAGGTAAGTGCCGCAATTAAATACCGGCACTACCACGCTAATATCCTTATTACACATGACCTTATTATCCTTAATAAAGGTATTTTCTAAACAATGGATTACCCCGCTTCAAATATCTTGGTGAGATTCTCCAACTGCTCTTGGGCATCCAACCACTGCATTTCAGTCTCTTCCAACCTGGATTTCACTTGCGTCTGCTGCTGTAAACAGTGGGTTAAATCTGCCTTGCGAGCAATATCATACAGGGCAGAATCAGCCAGTTGCTCTTCGATAGCGGCCAGTTCGGCGCCGAGCTTATCCATCTGCTTTTCCAGCGTCATAACCTGCTTACGCAGTGGTTGTGTCTGGGTTCGGAACTCGGCATCGCGGCGTTTTTGATCTTTGCGCTGCTGGGCACTGTTGCCTGACAACTCTTTTGCCGGATTGTCCTGCTGGCTTTGCTGGCGCTGCGCGTCCACCAAAAACTGCTGATAATCTTCCAGATCGCCGTCGAACTGTTCGACTTTGCCATCATGCACCAGATAGAGGTCATCGGTGGTAGAACGCAATAAATGACGATCATGTGAAACCACCACCAATGCGCCTTCAAAATCAATTAAGGCTTCGGTCAGTGCCTGGCGCATATCCAGATCAAGGTGGTTGGTTGGCTCATCAAGCAGCAACAGGTTAGGGCGCTGCCAGATAATCAGTGCTAGCACCAGGCGCGCTTTTTCACCGCCGGAGAAGCGGGCGGTAGGGTCGGTCACCTGATCGCCCTGAAAACCGTAACCGCCCAGGTAGTCACGCAGTTGTTGCTCTGACTCCTTCGGTGCCAGACGGCTCATATGCTGTAGTGGCGATTCATCAGCTCTTAAGAATTCAAGCTGATGCTGGGCGAAGTAACCCAGTTTAATCCCTTTGGACAAACCAATTTCGCCGCTTTGTGGCTCTAATGTACCAGCCAACAGCTTGATAAGTGTGGATTTACCTGCGCCGTTACGCCCTAACAGGCCGATGCGCGAACCGGGTACCAGATTGAGTTTAATGGACTGCAAGATAGTGCGATCGCCGTAACCGGCGCTCACTTTCTCCATGCGCAGCAGGGGGTCAGGCAGGCTTTCCGGTGTGCGGAAGCTGAAGTGGAATGGATTATCCACATGGGCAGGGGCAATCAGTTCCATCCGTTCCAGCATTTTGATGCGGCTCTGGGCCTGTTTAGCTTTGGTTGCTTGCGCGCGGAAACGATCAATATAGCTTTGCAGATGCGCGACTTTCTCTTGTTGATGCTGATACATTGATTGTTGCTGTGACAGCTTGGTGGCGCGCTGACGTTCGAAGGATGAATAGTTACCGGTATATTCATTCAGCGTCTGCTGTTCAATATGCAGAATCTTATCAATAATAGGATCAAGGAAATCGCGGTCATGAGAAATTAATACTAACGTGCCAGAATAGCTTTTCAGCCATTTCTCCAGCCAGATTACCGCGTCCAAATCCAAGTGGTTGGTCGGTTCATCCAGCAGCAGCAAATCAGAGCGGCACACCAGCGCTTGGGCCAGATTAAGGCGCATCCGCCAGCCACCGGAGAAGGAGCGCACCGGCTGTTGCAATTGATCTTGAGAAAATCCCAGCCCGTGAAGCAAACTGGCGGCACGGGAATGAATGGTCCAGGCGTGGATGGCATCCAGCTTACCGTGTACGGTTGCGATGGCATGACCATCATTTTTTTCATTGGCGGCCTGTAGTTCAGCCTCTAACTGGCGATATTCGCGATCTCCGTCGATAACATACTCTATCGCCGGAATATCCAGGGCCGGGGTTTCCTGATTAACCCAAGCCAATGCCCAGTTACTGGGGAAAGTGGCATTACCGCCATCGGCGCTCAGTTCGCCTTTGAGCAACGCCAGCAGAGTGGATTTACCACAACCGTTTTTGCCGACCAGCCCGACCTTTTGACCGGGGTTAATCGTGGCTGTCGCGTTGTCCAGCAAGACACGGGTACCACGTCGAATTTGAAGTGAAGAAAAAACAATCATAGAGTGCCGTATGTTTAGAGTTTACCCGTCATACTTCAAGCTGCATGTGTGTTGGCTGCGCTCGCTCACCCGAATCACTTACTCTAGTAAGCTCATCGGGATTCTCTCGCTTGCCGCCTTCCTGCAACTCGAATTATTTTGGGTATATGTTAAATTATTATCCCCGTGGTTCTTGTCGCTACCGACGGGTAACGCCAATGACTTTGGGTATAAATCTTAGTCTTTTTGGTCTTTGCGGAGCATGGTAACGGAAAAACCGGACCCTGACGACGCTTTGGAGGGGAATGATGTCGCAGCCACCAAAGGTTTTGCTGCTGTATGCCCATCCGGAATCACAGGACTCGGTGGCCAATCGGGTTTTACTGCAACCGGTGCAGCAATTAGAACATGTCACTGTGCACGATCTTTATGCACATTATCCGGATTTCTTTATTGATATTCATCATGAGCAGAAATTGCTGCGTGAGCATCAAATTATTGTATTTCAACATCCTTTATACACTTATAGCTGCCCGGCCTTATTAAAGGAATGGTTAGACAGGGTATTGGCGCGTGGGTTTGCCAATGGTGTAGGTGGTCATGCATTGACCGGTAAATATTGGCGCTCGGTGATTACCACGGGTGAGCCGGAAGGAGCTTATCGGGTGGGGGGATATAACCGCTACCCGATGGAAGATATTCTGCGCCCATTTGAATTGACGGCAGCAATGTGTCATATGCATTGGTTGAACCCGATGATTATTTACTGGGCGCGGCGTCAAAAGCCTGAAGTCTTAGCCAGCCATGCACAAGCTTATGCGCAGTGGTTGCAGTCACCACTGCCTACCGGAGGGCACTGAATATGGAAGGCTCGGCGCTACTGACCGCCATTATGTTATTCCTGTTCGCCGCTGTGGTGGCCGTTCCTATCGCCCAGCGCTTGGGTATTGGTGCGGTGTTGGGCTACCTGATAGCCGGTATCGCCATCGGCCCGTGGGGATTGGGTTTTATCCGTGACGTCGATGAAATCCTCCATTTTTCTGAGTTGGGTGTGGTTTCCTGATGTTTATCATTGGGTTGGAATTAAATCCAGCCAAGCTGTGGCAGTTGCGGCGCTCTATTTTTGGTGTTGGTGCTGGCCAGGTGGTGATAACGGCGGCAGTGTTGGGCGCATTGCTCTATTTCACCCAATTTGCCTGGCAGGCGGCGGTTATTGGCGGTATCGGGTTGGCGATGTCTTCAACCGCGATGGCGCTGCAACTGATGCGCGAAAAAGGCATGAACCGCAACGAGGGTGGGCAGCTCGGTTTCTCGGTTTTACTCTTTCAGGATATGGCGGTTATCCCGGCGTTGGCCCTAATCCCGATTCTGGCTGGCGGCGGTGGTGGTGCTAACGACTGGGCCAGGATTGGTCTGAAAGTTGCGGCTTTTGCCGGAATGTTAATTGGTGGCCGTTACCTGCTACGCCCACTGTTCCGCTATATCGTCGCCTCGGGTGTGCGGGAGGTTTTTACTGCGGCGGCCTTGCTGGTGGTCTTGGGGTCTGCCCTGTTTATGGATGCGCTGGGTCTATCGATGGCGCTAGGGACATTCATCGCAGGAATATTGCTGGCTGAAAGTGAATTCCAGCACGAACTGGAGATTGCCATTGAGCCGTTTAAAGGGTTGCTGCTTGGGTTATTCTTTATTTCGGTTGGAATGGCGCTGAATATCGGTGTGTTGTTCACTCATCTGTTGGATGTGTTGTTAGGTGTTTTGGCGCTGGTCTTTATCAAAAGCACCGTGTTGTATGGCCTGGCGCGAATATTTGGTTTGCGCCGTTCAGTACGGCTACAATTTGCCGGGGTGCTCAGTCAAGGCGGTGAGTTTGCCTTCGTGCTGTTTTCAGCCGCGTTCTCTCAACATGTTTTAAATGCTGAACAACTGGCGTTATTGCTGGTAGTTGTGACATTGTCGATGATGACCACACCGCTGCTGATGCAGGTGATTGACCGCATTTTGGTGCGCCGCTACAACGCGCAAGAAGAGAGCGATGAGAAGCCCTTTGTGGAAGATAATGATCCGCAGGTAATTATTGTAGGCTTTGGGCGCTTTGGTCAGGTGATTGGCCGCTTGCTGATGGCGAATAAAATGCGCATTACCGTGCTGGAGCGTGATGTCAGCGCCGTTAGCGTGATGCGTAAATACGGTTACAAAGTGTATTACGGTGACGCCACCGAATTGGAGTTACTACGAGCGGCGGGGGCAGAAAAAGCCAAAGCCATCGTTGTCACCTGTAATGAGCCAGAAGACACCATGACGTTGGTGCATCTGTGTCAGCAGCATTTCCCTAATTTGCACATTCTGGCCCGTGCCAGAGGGCGTGTGGAGGCGCATGAGTTGCTGCAAAGCGGCGTTAAAGATTTCACCCGTGAAACCTTTTCCAGTGCACTGGAGTTAGGGCGCAAGACGCTGTTGGAATTGGGTATGCATCCACATCAGGCTTATCGGGCGCAACAACATTTCCGCCGTCTCGATATGCGGATGCTGCGCGAATTGATGCCACAGCATCATGGCGATGTGGCACAAATATCCAGAGTTAAAGAAGCCCGCCGCGAGCTGGAAGATATTTTCCAACGAGAAATGCTGCATGAAAGTCGGCAATTAGATGGGTGGGATGAATACGAATAATGTCGGAGAAAACGATGACAATGACGCCAAATAACCAGGCAAAGACACGTAAAAGGTTTATCGCCGGAGCCGTCTGTCCGCAATGCAAGGCATTGGATACACTAGCATTATGGCGTGAAGATCAGGTGGAAGTGGTGGAGTGTGTCAAGTGCGGTCACCATCAGCGACAGACGGATGAACAGGTCAGTCAACACGTCCGTGCGCATGAACAAGTGATCGGTATTTTCCATCCAGAGTAGCGTTATCTTCCGCGATTTTTTATGCTGAAGGGTACAGCGGCGCAGATTTCCGCTACAATCTGTGCCAATTTTTGTTCCAAGGGTAGGAGATATCATGAAAGTAGCAAAAGACTTGGTGGTCAGCCTGGCTTACCAGGTGCGTACAGAAGACGGTGTTTTAGTTGATGAGTCTCCGGTGAGTGCGCCGTTGGACTACCTGCACGGACACGGTTCCCTGATCGCGGGTTTGGAAAAAGCACTCGAAGGTCATGAAGCTGGTGACAGCTTTGACGTGCGTGTGAATGCAGACGACGGCTACGGCAGCTATGATGAAAATCTGGTGCAGCGCGTACCGAAAGATGTCTTCATGGGCGTTGACGAGCTAGAAGTAGGTATGCGTTTCCTGGCTGATACCGATCAAGGCCCAGTGCCGGTCGAAATCACAGCGGTTGAAGACGAGCACGTCGTGGTTGATGGTAACCACATGCTGGCGGGTCAGGATCTGAACTTCCACGTTGATGTTGTTGCTATCCGTGAAGCAACAGAAGAAGAGCTGCAACATGGCCACGTACATGGCGAGCATGACCATCACCACGAACACGGTGACGGTTGCTGCGGTGGCCACGGCCATGATGAGAGTGAGCACGATCACGACCATGAGCACGGCAAAGGTGGTTGTGGTAAAGGCGGCTGTGGCTGTCACTAAAATCTGACTTGTTACTAAATTTGATATGGTCAGTCAAAAGCCAGCCTTGCGGCTGGCTTTTTGCTATCTACACCACAGGTTTTGACCGTTAGCGCTAATAGTGCGGCGGCGGTGTTTCATCTGCGGGTGAGGCCATCATGGACGACTGAGACTCGCGCAGTTTATCAGTCAGTAAACGCAGATGCTCTCGCAGCTTGGTCATTTCCATCTGATGCTCGGTCACGATCAAATTGAGTTCTTCAATCGTCACTTCCTGAAATGCCAAACGGCTTTCCAGCATTTCGAGGCGTTGCTCAAACAGGGACGGTTCCATCATATTTCCTCTCATGACTGCACCCGATGCAGCTATACATGGCCTAAATACAAGCGGCGTCACGGCAAGCCACACCTTCAGGGCATTTTCGGTTTTATGGCCAAATGACTCAATGGCAGGGCAGGCTTGATTCTACCTGTAAAACCCTGCGATTACCCTTTAAGGGTCAAGATATCTATAAAAACGAAACTTATTGTAGTAAAAAAAGTCCTAATATCACTTAATAGCATGAGTATTGAGATTGTTTTGTGTTCGCACAGACAGCTATAGTACTAGTTACTCTTATAATCGTTGCTTGGGGTAAGACTCCTTGAGCCAATGGAGAAATGGATGAAATCACTGTTTAAAGTAACGCTACTGGCTACCACCGTGGCGCTAACCCTGAATACCTCTGTTGTTTTCGCTGCTGAAGCAGCAAAAACGGCAACTGCGCCAGCAACGACCAATAGCGCATTTAAGAATGATGACCAGCAGTCAGCTTATGCATTAGGCGCATCTTTGGGCCGCTATATGGATAACTCACTGAAAGAGCAGGAGAAACTGGGCATCAAGCTGGATAAAGATCAGCTAATCTCCGGTGTTCAGGATGCGTTTGCCAACAAAAGCAAACTGACTGACGAAGAAATTGAAAAAACCTTACAAGGTTTTGAAACGCGCGTAAAAGCTTCTGCTCAGGCCAAAATGGAGCAGGATTCTAAAGAAAATGCCGATAAAGGCGCTAAATATCGCGAAGATTTTGCCAAACAGAAAGATGTGAAGAAAACCGCATCTGGCCTGTTGTACAAGGTTGAGAAAGCCGGTACAGGTGATACACCAAAAGACAGCGACACTGTGGTGGTTAACTACAAGGGAACGCTGACTGATGGTACTGAGTTTGATAACTCTTACAAACGCGGTGAGCCACTGTCATTCCGCCTGGATGGTGTTATCCCTGGCTGGACTGAGGGCCTGAAGCAAATCAAGAAAGGCGGCAAAATCACGCTGGTTATCCCGCCAGAGCTGGCTTACGGCAAAACGGGCGTTCCGGGCATCCCTGCTAACTCTACTCTGGTATTCGATGTAGAGCTGTTGGATGTTAAAGCCGCGCCTAAAGCTGATGCTCCAGAAGAACAACCTGCTGCTGCGGATACAAAAGCTAAGAAGTAATTCAGCTTAGTTAAACGTTCTTCTCAAATAACCGCTGCGATAATTGTCGTGGCGGTTTTTTTTTGCGGTATATCAATTTGCACTTCTGCTCGTTGATAACTTGACGGTTTATAGCTTGTGGGCTTAACGTCAATACCACATGCAAACGCAAGGATTTTATATCGGCATATTTGCTAGACTTAAAATCTAAGATATTGAGTTACGAGTCTGCCAACGATATTGAGACAGGCTTTACGTAGAGGATGGTGTCTTCGATGTCTAATTCGCTTCTCAGCAGCGAAACCAGTGAACTGGATTTACTGGATGAACGTCCGTTTAGTCAGACGGATCATGAAATACTCAAATCATATGAAGCGGTGGTTGATGGCTTAGCGATGCTTATTGGTGGCCACTGTGAAATTGTGCTGCATTCATTGGAAGACCTGAAAAGCTCTGCGGTTAGAATTGCTAATGGCGAACATACCGGGCGGCAGATTGGTTCTCCGATAACTGATCTGGCTCTGCGGATGCTGCATGATATGGCGGGTGCGGATAGCAGTGTTTCCAGAGCCTACTTCACCCGCGCCAAAAGTGGCGTGCTGATGAAATCGGTCACTATCGCTATCCGTAATCGTGATCAGCGGGTGATTGGTTTACTTTGTATCAACATGAATCTGGATGTACCTTTCTCGCAAATCATTCAGACGTTTATGCCGCCCGAAACGCAGGAAGTTGCTTCCTCGGTCAATTTTGCCTCATCGGTTGATGATTTGGTGGCGCAAACATTGGAATTCACCATCGAAGAGGTTAACGCGGATCGCAACGTTTCTAACAATGCGAAGAACCGCCAAGTGGTACTTAATCTTTATGAAAAGGGTATTTTTGATATCAAAGATGCCATCAATCAGGTTGCAGAACGGCTTAATATCTCTAAACACACCGTCTATCTCTACATTCGCCAATTCAAAAGTGGCGACCTCGTGGGGCATGAGCGTTAATGTCTGGGGGGAAAAGATATTGTCTGATGGTCACCGGGCCGGCCTATGGCACCCAGCAGGCCAGCAGTGCCTATCAGTTTGCACAAGCGCTGGTAAATTCAGGTCACCATTTGGTTAGTGTTTTTTTCTATCGCGAAGGCGTTTTGAATGCTAACCAATTAACCGCGCCAGCCAGCGATGAATACGATTTGGTGCGCGCATGGCAGCAATTGGCGTTAGAACATGCGGTTGAGCTGAATGTCTGTGTGGCGGCGGCATTGCGCCGTGGTGTAACTAACCAACATGAAGCTGAACAACTCAATTTGGTGGCCGCAAATCTACAACCCGGTTTTACGTTAAGTGGGCTGGGTACGCTGGCAGAAGCAGCACTGACCTGTGATCGCATGGTGCAATTTTAATGAAAATGAAACGTATTGCTTTTATTTTCACCCAAGGCCCACACGGTAATTCCGCAGGGCGCGAAGGGTTGGATGCTTTGCTGGCCACTTCTGCACTGAGTGAAGATATCGGGGTATTCTTCATCTCAGATGGTGTCTTGCAGTTGCTACCTCAACAGCAACCGGAAAGAATTCTTGCCAGAAACTATATTGCAACTTTCGGTGTCTTACCTCTGTACGATGTCGAAAATTGTTATATTTGCGCAGCATCAATACAGCAACGCGGATTGAGTGAAGTTACTGACTGGGTCCTCGATGTGGAGGAACTTTCTCCGGCAGATTTACGCAGCCAAATGGCAACTTATGACGTTGTGCTGACTTTTTAATGAGGTTTGAGTAACCATAATGCTGTTTACCGTCAGTCATTCTCCCTATCACTGCGATTTATCTGCGTTACTGAGATTAGCGACATCCGAAGATGAGATTCTCTTTTTGCAAGATGGCGTAATGGCGGTATTGAAAAACAGTGAAAGCCTTAACCTATTGTTAAATAACCCCGCTTCGCTGTTTGTTCTGGAAAATGATGTTATTGCACGCGGCTTGACTGGTCAAATTTCGGACAGCGTCACGCTAATCGGTTATACTCACTTCGTGGATTTGACCCTAAAACATCAGCAACAACTGGCATGGTAATGCAGTCAATGCTGTATATTTCTTGACACCTTAGATAGTCAGCCATAAAATTCTGCGTCCTCGTTCTATGCCAGTCGTGCAAACGAGGTGGATTTATCATGTGTTTACGAAGCAAAAACCAGGAGCTTTTTTAATAATGGCAACGATTAACCAGCTGGTTCGCAAGCCACGCAGCATGAAGGTTGCTAAAAGCAACGTTCCTGCGCTGGAAGCATGCCCGCAGAAACGTGGTGTATGTACCCGCGTATATACCACCACTCCAAAAAAACCTAACTCCGCACTGCGTAAAGTTTGTCGTGTGCGTTTAACTAACGGTTTTGAAGTCACCTCCTACATCGGCGGTGAAGGTCATAACCTTCAGGAACACTCCGTGATCCTGATCCGTGGCGGTCGTGTAAAAGACTTGCCAGGTGTGCGTTACCACACCGTTCGCGGCGCGCTTGACTGCTCAGGTGTTAAAGACCGTAAGCAATCACGTTCTAAGTACGGCGTGAAGAAGCCAAAGGCTTAATGGTTCTCCGTTAAGTAAGGCCAAACATTTTCACATTAATGTCAAAATAAACTCTTAGAGTTTTGGACAACCCTGAATTAACAACGGAGTATTTCCATGCCACGTCGTCGTGTAATTGGCCAACGTAAAATTTTACCCGATCCTAAGTTCGGATCTGAATTGCTGGCTAAATTTGTAAATATCCTGATGGTAGATGGTAAAAAATCTACTGCAGAAGCAATCGTCTATACCGCGCTGGAAACCCTGGCTCAGCGTTCTGGTAAAGACTATCTGGAAGCGTTTGAAACTGCTCTTGATAACGTGCGCCCGACTGTCGAAGTTAAGTCTCGCCGCGTTGGTGGTTCAACCTACCAGGTACCAGTTGAAGTTCGTCCGGTTCGTCGTAATGCTTTAGCAATGCGTTGGATCGTTGATGCTGCTCGTAAACGCGGTGATAAATCCATGGCTTTGCGCTTGGCGAATGAACTGTCTGACGCAGCAGAGAACAAAGGTTCTGCTGTTAAGAAACGTGAAGACGTTCACCGTATGGCCGAGGCTAACAAGGCGTTCGCGCACTACCGCTGGTAATTACCACGCAGTAGTCATGCTAACCATGCGGGTGATTTATCATGCCCGCATGGGTTAACCGAATGAACGCCTAAGGCAATAGAGGAATCAAATGGCTCGTAAAACACCCATTGAGCGCTATCGTAATATCGGTATCAGCGCTCACATCGACGCCGGTAAGACAACCACTACCGAACGTATTCTGTTCTACACCGGTGTAAACCATAAGATCGGTGAAGTTCATAACGGCGCAGCCACTATGGACTGGATGGAACAGGAGCAGGAGCGTGGTATTACCATTACTTCTGCGGCTACTACCTGCTTCTGGTCTGGTATGGCTAAACAGTACGAACCACATCACGTCAATATCATTGACACCCCTGGACACGTTGACTTCACCATTGAAGTAGAACGTTCCATGCGTGTTCTTGACGGCGCGGTAATGGTTTACTGTGCAGTTGGTGGTGTTCAGCCACAGTCTGAGACCGTATGGCGTCAGGCGAATAAATATAAAGTTCCACGCATTGCGTTCGTTAACAAAATGGACCGCATGGGTGCTAACTTCCTGAAAGTTGTTGGTCAGATTAAGTCTCGTCTGGGCGCGAATCCAGTTCCATTGCAACTGGCAATCGGCGCGGAAGAGAAATTCACCGGTGTTATCGATCTGGTGAAAATGAAAGCGATCAACTGGAATGAAGCGGATCTGGGTGTGACCTTCGAATACGAAGAGATCCCTGCGGATATGGCTGAGCTGGCTGCTGAATGGCACCAGAATCTGGTTGAGTCTGCTGCTGAAGCATCAGATGAGCTGATGGATAAGTATTTGGGCGGCGAAGAGCTGACTGAAGAAGAAATCAAGAAAGCTCTGCGTCAACGTGTTCTGCGCAACGAAATTATCTTGGTTACCTGTGGCTCTGCGTTTAAAAACAAAGGCGTACAGGCAATGCTGGATGCAGTTATCGACTATCTGCCCGCGCCAACTGACGTTGAAGCAATCAACGGTATTTTGGACGATGGTAAAGATACTCCGGCTGTTCGTCATTCAGACGACAAAGAGCCGTTCTCTGCGTTGGCATTCAAAATTGCTACCGACCCGTTTGTGGGTAACTTGACGTTCTTCCGTGTGTACTCTGGTATTGTTAACTCCGGTGACACCGTACTGAACTCAGTACGTTCGCGTGAAGAGCGTTTGGGCCGTATCGTACAGATGCACGCCAACAAACGTGAAGAGATCAAAGAAGTTCGCGCAGGCGACATCGCAGCAGCGATCGGCCTGAAAGACGTGACGACGGGTGACACTTTATGCGATCCAAAGAATGTGATCATTCTGGAACGTATGGAGTTCCCAGAGCCAGTAATCTCTGTTGCCGTTGAACCAAAAACCAAAGCCGACCAGGAAAAAATGGGTATGGCTCTGGGGCGTCTGGCAAAAGAAGATCCATCATTCCGTGTGTGGACTGACGAAGAATCAGGTCAGACTATCATCGCTGGTATGGGTGAGCTGCATCTGGATATCTTGGTTGACCGTATGCGCCGTGAATTTAGCGTAGAAGCAAATATCGGTAAACCTCAGGTTGCTTACCGTGAAACTATCCGCGATACCGTTAAGGACGTGGAAGGTAAGCACGCTAAACAGTCAGGCGGTCGTGGTCAGTACGGTCATGTTGTTATCGACATGTCTCCGTTACCACCGGGTGGTGAAGGTTATGAATTCGTCAACGAAATCGTTGGTGGTTCTATTCCTAAAGAGTTCATCCCTGCGGTTGATAAAGGTATTCAGGAACAACTGAAATCTGGCCCTCTGGCTGGTTATCCGGTTGTGGATGTTAAAGTCCGTCTGCACTACGGTTCTTACCATGATGTTGACTCCTCAGAATTGGCGTTTAAATTAGCCGGTTCTATCGCCTTTAAAGAAGGTTTCAAACGAGCGAAACCGGTTCTGCTTGAGCCAATCATGAAGGTTGAAATCGAAACCCCTGAAGATTATGCGGGTGACGTCATGGGTGACCTGAGTCGTCGTCGTGGCATGATCGAAGGTATGGAAGATACGTTAACTGGTAAGACTATTCGTGCCCAGGTTCCGTTGTCTGAAATGTTCGGTTATGCTACTGATCTGCGTTCTCAGACCCAGGGCCGTGCTTCATACTCTATGGAGTTCCTGAAGTATGCTGAAGCGCCGAGTAACGTCGCTCAAGCCGTTATCGAAGCCCGTGGCAAATAAGCTTTCGGGTTTAAAACAATGATCCAGTGCTCTCTCATAAGTGGTAGAGCACCAGAGTAAGGAATATAGTCGTGTCTAAAGAAAAATTTGAACGTAACAAACCCCATGTAAACGTCGGTACTATCGGCCACGTTGACCATGGTAAAACTACCCTGACTGCGGCAATCACCACCGTTCTGGCTAAAACCTACGGCGGCAGCGCTCGTGCTTTCGATCAGATCGATAACGCACCAGAAGAAAAAGCACGTGGTATCACCATCAACACTTCTCACGTTGAATATGACACCCCGTCACGTCACTATGCGCACGTTGACTGCCCAGGACACGCCGACTACGTTAAAAACATGATCACCGGTGCTGCGCAGATGGATGGCGCGATCCTGGTTGTTGCTGCAACTGATGGCCCTATGCCACAGACGCGTGAGCACATCCTGTTGGGTCGCCAGGTTGGCGTTCCATACATGATCGTATTCATGAATAAATGTGACATGGTTGATGACGAAGAGCTGCTGGAACTGGTAGAAATGGAAGTTCGTGAACTTCTGTCTGCTTACGATTTCCCAGGCGACGACATCCCAGTAATCAAAGGTTCAGCGCTGAAAGCACTGGAAGGCGTTCCTGAGTGGGAAGCTAAAATCATTGAGCTGGCTGAAGCACTGGATAGCTACATTCCACTGCCAGAACGTGCTATCGATAAGCCGTTCCTGCTGCCAATCGAAGACGTATTCTCAATCTCTGGCCGTGGTACTGTTGTAACCGGTCGTGTAGAGCGCGGTATCGTTAAAGTTGGTGAAGAAGTAGAGATCGTTGGTATCAAAGATACTGTTAAATCTACTTGTACTGGCGTTGAAATGTTCCGCAAATTGCTGGACGAAGGCCGTGCGGGTGAGAACGTTGGTGTTCTTCTGCGTGGTATCAAACGTGAAGATATCGAACGTGGTCAAGTTCTTGCTAAACCAGGTTCTATCAAACCACACACTACCTTTGATTCAGAAGTTTATATTCTGAGCAAAGATGAAGGCGGCCGTCATACTCCGTTCTTCAAAGGCTACCGTCCTCAGTTCTACTTCCGTACAACTGACGTAACCGGTACCATCGAACTGCCAGAAGGCGTTGAAATGGTAATGCCTGGTGATAACGTGAACATGGTTGTTACCTTGATTCACCCAATCGCAATGGACGACGGTCTGCGTTTCGCAATCCGTGAAGGCGGCCGTACTGTAGGCGCTGGTGTTGTTGCTAAAGTTATCGCTTAATTGTTTTATTGATTAATTCTTTTATTGATCAAGTGATAAGGGCGCTTCGGCGCCCTTTTTTATTGTCCAAACTTAATAATCTTAATTGAAATAACTCGCATTCTTATTTACACTTCAGGGACTGGTTAAGAAATGAGTCTCTTTATGTACGTTTGCCTGTGTAATGCGGTATCTGACAAAGTTATCCGTCAAGCTGTACGTCAGCATCATCCACATACCCTTAAACAGCTGCGTCAATTAGTGCCTATTGGTACAGACTGCGGTAAGTGTATTCGACAAGCCAGAGAGATCTTGATCGAGGAGCGCGCTAATATTCCAGAAATGAACGATGTTGCTTAATAGATAGCTGGGAGAAGTTTTCCCCCACTCTTTGCCATCTGGTACTACACTTTTAGTACTGGAAGCGGAGGGTTTACCTATGAAAGGCGATAAAAAAATAATTGCACATCTCAATAAACTGCTCGGCAACGAGTTAGTTGCTATCAACCAATATTTTCTCCATGCCCGAATGTTTAAAAACTGGGGGCTGATGCGCCTTAATGATAAGGAGTATCAAGAATCAATTGATGAAATGAAACATGCAGATAAATACATCGAGCGCATCTTATTCCTTGAGGGTATCCCTAACTTACAAGATCTGGGTAAGTTGAATATTGGTGAAGATGTTGAAGAAATGCTGAAATCAGATCTAGCTCTTGAATTAGCGGGCGCGAAGGATTTACGTGACGGCATTGCCTATGCTGACTCTGTCCATGATTATGTCACCAGAGATTTACTGAAGGAAGTTCTGGCTGATGAAGAAGGGCATATTGATTGGCTGGAAACCGAGCTTAGCTTGATTGACCGTTTGGGTATACAGAACTATGCTCAGGCCCAGCTGGCATAAGATTAACCCTCACGATATGGTACTGTCTAAATAAAGAGAGTGAGTACCAACTCAGTTACTTGGCTCACTCTCGTTCTCACCACGAAATCCTTCTTTACCTGCTCAACCAACCTCATTCGCCCCCCAAAGTAAATTATCTGGCAAGTTTTCGCATAGATTTCCAACACTGGCTTGCTTCCTGCTGGTATTTACGTATAATGCGCGGGCCTACCTAATCTTGGTGGGTCAGATTGAAACTAATCTGTCAGTCACGGCCTGGTGCCGTAACTGAACAATACTCCCGATATGGGGGTTATATGTTGAACGATTACACTCCCCCATCAATCGAAATGGGTGCGAGGAGTAATCATTTACGTTTATAAATAATTGGAGCTCTGGTCTCATGCAGAACCAAAGAATCCGTATCCGCCTGAAAGCGTTTGATCATCGTTTGATCGATCAATCAACTGCGGAAATCGTCGAGACTGCCAAGCGCACTGGTGCGCAGGTTCGTGGTCCGATCCCGCTGCCGACCCGCAAAGAGCGCTTTACCGTTCTGATTTCTCCGCACGTCAATAAAGATGCGCGCGATCAGTACGAGATTCGCACTCACAAGCGTCTGGTTGACATCGTTGAGCCAACCGAGAAAACCGTTGATGCTCTGATGCGTCTGGATCTGGCTGCTGGTGTAGACGTGCAGATCAGCCTGGGTTAATCAGGTCATTGAGCGATTGAGAGGTTGAAACAATGATTGGTTTAGTCGGTAAGAAAGTGGGCATGACGCGTATCTTCACTGAAGATGGCGTTTCAATCCCAGTAACTGTTATCGAAATTGAAGCAAACCGCGTAACTCAGGTCAAAGATCTGGCTAACGACGGTTACCGTGCTGTGCAGGTTACTACTGGTAGCAAAAAAGCTAACCGTGTAACCAAACCAGAAGCGGGTCACTTCGCTAAAGCTGGCGTAGAAGCTGGCCGTGGTCTGTGGGAATTCCGCCTTGCAGAAGGTCAAGAGTTCACTGCGGGTCAAGAAATTAGCGTCGAAATTTTTGCAGACGTTAAGAAAGTCGACGTTACAGGTACGTCTAAAGGTAAAGGTTTTGCCGGTACTGTTAAGCGCTGGAACTTCCGCACCCAAGATGCTACTCATGGTAACTCCTTGTCTCACCGCGTTCCGGGTTCTATCGGTCAGAACCAGACTCCGGGCAAAGTGTTTAAAGGCAAGAAAATGGCAGGCCACATGGGTGATGAACGTGTAACTGTTCAAAGCCTGGATGTAGTACGTGTTGACGCTGAGCGCAACCTACTGCTGGTCAAGGGCGCTGTACCGGGAGCTACCGGCGGCAACCTGATCGTAAAACCGGCTGTCAAGGCGTAACGTCGAGGAGATAGGAATGGAATTGGTAATGAAAGACGCGCAAGGCGCGCTGACTGTTTCCGAAACTACCTTCGGGCGTGATTTCAATGAAGCGCTTGTACATCAGGTTGTTGTTGCTTACGCAGCAGGTGCCCGTCAAGGTACTCGTGCTCAGAAGACCCGTGCTGAAGTAACAGGTTCCGGTAAAAAACCGTGGCGTCAGAAAGGTACCGGCCGTGCGCGTGCAGGTTCTGTAAAGAGCCCAATCTGGCGTTCAGGTGGTGTGACCTTTGCTGCAAAGCCTCAGGACCACAGTCAGAAAGTAAATAAAAAGATGTACCGCGGCGCGCTGAAAAGCATCCTGTCCGAGTTGGTACGTCAAGATCGTCTGATCATTGTCGAAAAGTTCTCTGTTGAAGCACCTAAAACTAAGTTGCTGGCGCAGAAACTGAAAGATATGGCTCTGGAAGATGTGCTGATCGTAACGGGCGAACTGGACGAGAACTTGTTCTTGGCAGCTCGCAACCTGTATAAGGTTGACGTTCGCGATGTAGCCGGTATCGACCCAGTTAGCCTGATCGCCTTCGACAAAGTGGTTATGACTGCTGATGCTGTGAAGCAAGTTGAGGAGATGCTGGCATGATTCGTGAAGAACGTCTGCTAAAAGTACTGCGCGCGCCGCATGTATCTGAAAAAGCGTCCGCTGCGATGGAAAAGAATAACACCATCGTTCTCAAAGTTGCCAAAGACGCGACCAAAGCAGAAATTAAAGCTGCAGTGCAGAAACTGTTTGAAGTCGAAGTCGAAGACGTTAACACCTTGCTGGTTAAAGGCAAGAGTAAGCGTCACGGTCAGCGTGTTGGTCGTCGTAGCGACTGGAAAAAAGCTTACGTCACCCTGAAAGAAGGCCAGAATCTGGACTTCATCGGCGGCGCAGAGTAAGTCGGAGGAGTAAGCAATGGCAATTGTTAAATGTAAACCTACATCTCCGGGTCGTCGCCACGTTGTTAAAGTGGTTAACCAGGAGTTGCATAAGGGTAAGCCTTATGCTCCGTTGCTTGAGAAATTAAGCAAAAGCGGTGGCCGTAACAACAATGGTCGTATCACCACCCGTCATATCGGTGGTGGCCACAAGCAACATTATCGTCTGGTTGACTTCAAACGCAACAAAGATGGTATCCCTGCTGTGGTTGAGCGTCTGGAGTACGATCCGAACCGTTCCGCAAACATTGCGCTGGTTCTGTACAAAGACGGCGAACGTCGTTATATCCTGGCGCCGAAAGGCCTGAAAGCTGGTGACCAGATTCAATCTGGTGTTGATGCTGCAATTAAAGCGGGTAACACCCTGCCTATGCGTAACATCCCAGTTGGTTCAACGGTTCATAACGTAGAAATGAAACCAGGTAAAGGCGGCCAATTGGCTCGTTCTGCTGGTGCATACGTTCAGATCGTTGCTCGTGACGGTTCCTACGTTACTCTGCGTCTGCGCTCCGGCGAAATGCGCAAAGTTCTAGCTGATTGCCGCGCCACCTTAGGTGAAGTCGGTAACGCTGAACATATGCTGCGTGTCCTGGGTAAAGCAGGTGCCAGTCGTTGGCGTGGTATTCGTCCTACCGTTCGCGGTACGGCGATGAACCCGGTAGATCACCCACACGGTGGTGGTGAAGGTCGTAACTTTGGTAAGCACCCGGTAACCCCGTGGGGCGTTCAAACCAAAGGTAAGAAGACCCGTAGCAACAAGCGTACTGATAAGTTCATCGTACGTCGCCGTAGTAAAAAATAATTAGAGGATAAGCCATGCCACGTTCTCTCAAGAAAGGTCCCTTCATTGACCTGCACTTGCTGAAGAAGGTAGAGAAAGCGGTGGAAAGCGGAGACAAGAAGCCAATTCGGACTTGGTCCCGTCGTTCAACGGTCTTTCCAAATATGATCGGTTTGACCATCGCTGTCCATAATGGTCGTCAGCACGTTCCCGTTTTTGTTTCCGATGAAATGGTCGGTCACAAACTGGGTGAATTCGCGCCGAGCCGTACTTATCGCGGCCATGCGGCCGATAAAAAGGCTAAAAAGCGCTAAGGTAGGAGGAAGAGATGGAAACTATCGCTAAACATCGCCACGCTCGTTCTTCTGCTCAGAAGGTTCGCTTGGTAGCGGACCTGATTCGCGGTAAGAAAGTGTCGCAAGCTCTGGAAACTCTGGCCTATACCAACAAGAAAGCTGCTGGTTTGGTTAAGAAGGTACTGGAGTCTGCCATTGCTAACGCAGAACACAACGATGGCGCTGACATCGATGATCTGAAAGTCACGAAGATCTTCGTAGACGAAGGCCCTAGCATGAAGCGCATTATGCCGCGTGCAAAAGGTCGTGCAGATCGCATCCTGAAGCGCACCAGCCACATTACTGTGGTTGTGTCCGATCGCTGAGACTCTGGAGACTAGCAATGGGTCAGAAAGTACATCCTAATGGTATTCGACTAGGTATTGTCAAAGCTTGGAACTCTACCTGGTACGCAAATACCAAAGAATTCGCTGACAACCTGGACAGCGACTTTAAAGTTCGCCAATTCTTGACTAAAGAATTAGCGAAAGCTTCCGTTTCTCGCATCGTTATCGAGCGTCCAGCGAAGAGCATCCGTGTGACTATTCACACCGCTCGCCCTGGCATCGTTATCGGCAAGAAAGGTGAAGATGTCGAAAAACTGCGTAAGGTCGTAGCGGATATCGCTGGCGTTCCTGCACAGATTAACATCGCCGAAGTCCGTAAACCGGAACTGGACGCAAAATTGGTTGCTGACAGCATCACTTCACAGCTGGAACGTCGTGTTATGTTCCGTCGTGCTATGAAGCGTGCTGTACAGAACGCAATGCGTCTTGGCGCTAAAGGTATCAAAGTTGAAGTAAGCGGCCGCCTTGGCGGTGCTGAAATCGCGCGTACCGAATGGTACCGTGAAGGTCGTGTTCCGTTGCATACACTGCGTGCGGATATCGATTACAACACATCTGAAGCGCACACCACTTATGGTGTAATCGGCGTTAAGGTATGGATCTTCAAAGGTGAGATCTTGGGTGGTATGGCTGCTGTTGAACAACCGGAACCGGCTGCTCAACCTAAAAAGCAGCAGCGTAAAGGCCGCAAGTAAGGAGAATCGCTGATGTTACAACCAAAGCGTACAAAATTCCGTAAGATGCACAAAGGCCGTAACCGTGGCCTTGCGCAAGGTACGGATGTTAGCTTCGGTGAGTTCGGCCTGAAAGCTTGTGGCCGTTGCCGCCTGACGGCTCGTCAAATCGAAGCAGCCCGTCGTGCGATGACACGTGCAATTAAGCGTCAAGGTAAGGTCTGGATCCGTGTATTCCCGGACAAGCCGATCACTGAGAAGCCGCTCGAAGTGCGTATGGGTAAAGGTAAGGGTAACGTAGAGTATTGGGTTGCCCTGATTCAGCCAGGAAAAATGTTGTTTGAAATGGCTGGTGTACCTGAAGAAACTGCTCGCGAAGCATTTAAGCTCGCAGCAGCGAAACTGCCTGTAGGAACCACCTTTGTAACTAAGACGGTGATGTGATGAAAGCACAAGAGCTGCGTGAAAAAAGCGTTGAAGAGCTGAACACTGAGCTGCTCAACCTGCTGCGTGAGCAATTTAATTTGCGCATGCAGGCGGCTAGTGGCCAGCTGCAACAAACTCACCTGTCGAAACAAGTGCGCCGTAATATTGCACGTGTTAAGACTTTACTGACTGAGAAGGCGGGTGCGTAATGACTGAGCAAATCCGTACTCTGCAAGGTCGCGTAGTTAGTGACAAAATGGAGAAATCCATGGTTGTTGCTATCGAACGTGTGGTGAAACACCCGATTTACGGGAAATTCATCCGTCGTACGACGAAATTGCATGTACATGACGAGAACAACGAATGTGGTATCGGTGACGTGGTAGAAATCCGCGAATGCCGTCCACTGTCAAAGACTAAGTCTTGGACGCTTGTTCGCGTTGTAGAGAAAGCGATTCTGTAATAGAGTAGCCAACTCGAACATAGTAAACGGCTCAGAATGTGGGCCGTTTATTTTTTCTACCCATAATTTGGAAGCGGTGTTATAATGCTGCGCCCTCATTAGTGGGGCTTTTAAACGACCTATTCTGGGTCCTAAAGTAGTAGTTGACATTAGCGGAGCACTAACATGATCCAAGAACAGACTATGCTGAACGTGGCCGACAACTCCGGTGCACGTCGCGTAATGTGTATCAAGGTTCTAGGTGGCTCGCACCGTCGCTACGCAGGCATCGGCGACATCATCAAGATCACCATCAAGGAAGCAATTCCTCGTGGCAAGGTGAAGAAAGGCGATGTTCTGAAGGCGGTAGTGGTGCGCACCAAGAAGGGTGTACGTCGCCCGGACGGTTCTGTCATTCGCTTCGATGGTAACGCTTGTGTTATTTTAAATAATAACAGCGAGCAGCCAATCGGCACGCGTATTTTTGGGCCGGTAACTCGTGAACTGCGTAATGAGAAGTTCATGAAAATTATCTCTCTGGCACCAGAAGTACTCTAAGGAGCGAACCATGGCAGCGAAAATCCGTCGTGATGACGAAGTTATCGTGCTAACCGGGAAAGACAAAGGTAAGCGCGGTAAAATAAAGAATGTCCTGTCTGCTGGTAAGGTCATTGTTGAAGGTATCAACCTGGTTAAAAAACATCAGAAGCCGGTTCCGGCCCTGAACCAACCAGGTGGCATTGTTGAAAAAGAAGCTGCTATTCAAGTTTCCAACCTTGCGCTGTTCAACGCGACAACTGGTAAGGCTGACCGTGTAGGCTTTAGATTTGAAGACGGAAAAAAAGTTCGTTTCTTCAAATCTAACGGCGAAACTATCAAGTAATTTGGAGTAATACGATGGCGAAACTGCATGATTACTACAAAGACGAGGTGGTCAAACAACTGATGTCTCAGTTTGGCTACAACTCTGTCATGCAAGTCCCTCGGGTCGAGAAGATCACCCTGAATATGGGTGTTGGTGAAGCGATCGCTGACAAGAAACTGCTGGATAATGCAGCAGCAGACTTGGCAGCAATCTCCGGTCAAAAGCCGTTTATCACCAAAGCACGCAAATCTGTTGCAGGCTTCAAAATCCGTCAGGGCTATCCGATCGGCTGTAAAGTGACCCTGCGTGGCGAACGCATGTGGGAATTCTTTGAGCGACTGATCACCATTGCTGTACCTCGTATCCGTGACTTCCGTGGCTTGTCCGCTAAGTCATTCGATGGTCGTGGTAACTACAGCATGGGTGTGCGCGAGCAGATCATCTTCCCGGAAATCGACTACGATAAAGTCGATCGTGTACGTGGTTTGGATATTACCATTACCACTACTGCGAAATCCGATGATGAAGGCCGCGCGTTATTGGCAGCTTTTAAATTCCCATTCCGCAAGTAAGGTAGGGTTACTGATGGCTAAGCAATCAATGAAAGCACGCGAAGTCGTTCGCGTGAAACTAGCTAACAAATACCGCGCTCAACGCGAGGAATTAAAAGCTATTATCTCTGGTGTGAACTCATCCGACGAAGATCGTTGGAATGCTGTTCTGAAGCTGCAGTCTCTGCCGCGTGATTCCAGCCCGTCCCGTCAGCGTAACCGCTGCAACCAAACTGGTCGTCCGCATGGTTTCTTGCGGAAGTTCGGGTTGAGCCGTATTAAAGTCCGTGAAACCGCAATGCGCGGTGAAATCCCGGGCCTTAGAAAGGCTAGCTGGTAATTGTCACCAATTGAATCACGGGAGTAAAGACAGATGAGCATGCAAGATCCGATCGCGGATATGCTGACCCGTATCCGTAACGGTCAATCCGCAAACAAAGTCGCGGTCACCATGCCTTCCTCCAAGCTGAAAGTGGCAATTGCCAACGTTCTGAAGGAAGAAGGTTTTATTGAAGATTTTAAAATCGAAGGCGACACCAAGCCAGTTCTGGAATTAGCTCTTAAGTATTTCCAAGGCAAGGCAGTGGTAGAAAGCATTCAACGTATCAGCCGTCCAGGTTTGCGCATCTATAAGAAAAAAGATGAGCTGCCAAAAGTTATGGCCGGTTTGGGTATCGCTGTTATTTCTACCTCTAAAGGTGTTATGACCGATCGTGCAGCTCGCCAAGCTGGTCTTGGTGGCGAGATTATCTGCTACGTAGCTTAATTCGGGAGGAAAGAATGTCTCGTGTTGCAAAAGCACCCGTCGTCATTCCTGCCGGCGTAGAGGTAAAACTCAACGGTCAGGTTATTTCGATAAAGGGTAAGAACGGCGAGCTGACTCGTACCGTCCATAGCGCTGTTGAAGTTAAGCAAGAAGAAAATACACTGACTTTCGCTCCACGCGAAGGCGCTGTAGACGGTTGGGCCCAAGCGGGTACCACTCGTGCACTGCTTAATGCAATGGTCGTTGGTGTTACCGAAGGCTTCACTAAGAAGCTTCAATTGGTAGGTGTAGGTTACCGTGCCGCAGTTAAAGGCAACGTGGTGAATTTAGCTTTAGGCTTCTCTCATCCAGTTGACCATGAATTGCCGGCTGGCATTACTGCCGAATGCCCGACCCAAACTGAAATCGTGCTGAAAGGCGCTGATAAGCAGGTGATTGGTCAGGTTGCAGCAGATTTACGTGCCTACCGTCGTCCTGAGCCTTATAAAGGCAAGGGTGTCCGTTACGCCGACGAAGTCGTGCGTACCAAAGAGGCTAAGAAGAAGTAAGGTAACACTATGGATAAGAAAGCAGCTCGTATCCGTCGTGCGACCCGCGCACGCCGCAAGCTCAAAGAACTGGGTGCGACTCGCCTGGTGGTACATCGTACCCCACGCCATATTTACGCGCAGGTTATTGCACCAAACGGTTCTGAAATTTTGGTCGCCGCTTCTACTTTAGAAAAAGCTATCAATGAGCAATTGAAGTACGCCGGCAACAAAGATGCCGCAACAGCTGTAGGCAAAACTATTGCTGAGCGCGCGTTGGAAAAAGGGATTACGAAAGTATCCTTTGACCGTTCCGGTTTCCAATATCATGGTCGAGTCCAGGCACTGGCAGATGCTGCCCGTGAAGCTGGCCTTCAGTTCTAAGGTAGAGGTGTAAGATGTCACACATCGAAAAACAAGCTGGCGAACTGCAGGAAAAGCTGATCGCGGTAAACCGCGTATCTAAAACCGTAAAAGGTGGCCGTATTTTCAGCTTTACCGCACTGACAGTAGTTGGTGATGGTAACGGTCGCGTTGGTTTTGGCTACGGCAAAGCACGCGAAGTTCCGGCAGCGATCCAGAAAGCGATGGAAAAAGCCCGTCGCGCTATGATTAATGTTGCATTGAATAGCGGTACTCTGCAGCACCCAGTTAAAGGTGCTCATACAGGTTCTCGTGTATTCATGCAACCAGCTTCTGAAGGTACCGGTATCATCGCCGGTGGTGCAATGCGCGCCGTTTTAGAAGTTGCAGGGGTTCATAACGTATTAGCTAAGACCTATGGTTCTACTAACCCGATCAACGTGGTTCGTGCAACTATTGCAGCCTTGGAAGATATGAAATCCCCAGAAATGGTCGCTGCCAAGCGTGGTAAGTCCGTCGAAGAAATTCTAGGGAAATAACCATGGCAAAGACTATTAAAGTAACTCAAACAAAAAGCAGTATCGGTCGTTTGCCGAAACATAAGGCAACTCTGATCGGTTTAGGTCTGCGTCGTATTGGTCATACTGTAGAGCGTGAGGATACTCCTGCTGTGCGTGGTATGGTCAACTTGGTTTCCTACATGGTTAAAGTTGAGGAGTAACAGATGCGTTTAAATACTCTGTCTCCGGCTGAAGGTGCCAAGCATGCGCCGAAGCGTGTAGGTCGTGGTATTGGTTCTGGCCTGGGTAAAACCGCTGGTCGTGGTCACAAAGGTCAGAACTCACGTTCTGGCGGTGGCGTACGCCGTGGGTTTGAAGGTGGTCAGATGCCTTTATATCGTCGTTTGCCGAAATTCGGCTTCACCTCTCGCAAAGCGATGATCACGGCAGAAGTTCGTCTGTCTGAACTGGCTTTAGTGGAAGGCGACGTAATCGACCTGAACACGCTGAAAGCCGCTAACGTTGTTGGTATCCAGATTGAATTCGCGAAAGTTATGCTTTCAGGCGAAATCACTCGTGCGGTAACTCTGCGTGGTCTGCGTGTCACCAAAGGCGCTCGTGCTGCTATCGAAGCTGCTGGCGGTAAAATTGAGGAATAAGTGAGCTGATGGCTAAGCAACCAGGATTAGATTTTCAAAGTGCTAAAGGCGGATTAGGCGAACTGAAGCGCAGACTTTTGTTTGTTATCGGTGCGCTTATTGTTTTCCGTATCGGCTCTTTTATTCCGATTCCTGGTATCGATGCCACTGTGCTTGCCAAATTGCTCGAACAGCAAAGAGGCACCATCATTGAAATGTTCAACATGTTCTCTGGTGGTGCACTCAGTCGTGCCTCTATCTTTGCTTTGGGTATTATGCCGTATATTTCGGCATCAATTATTATCCAACTACTAACGGTGGTTCACCCAGCGTTAGCTGAAATAAAGAAAGAAGGGGAAGCTGGCCGTCGTAAGATTAGTCAGTACACCCGCTATGGCACGTTGGTATTGGCTATATTTCAGTCGATCGGTATTGCTACCGGTTTGCCGAATATGCCTGGGATGCAAGGTCTGGTAATCAATCCAGGCTTTGCTTTCTACTTTACCGCTGTTGTTAGCTTGGTCACAGGAACAATGTTCCTGATGTGGCTTGGCGAACAGATTACTGAGAGAGGCATCGGCAACGGTATCTCAATCATAATCTTCGCTGGTATTGTTGCTGGTCTTCCACCTGCAATAGCCCATACCATCGAGCAAGCTCGGCAAGGCGACCTGCACTTCCTCCTGTTGCTGTTGGTTGCAGTATTAGTGTTTGCAGTAACCTTCTTCGTTGTTTTCATTGAACGTGGTCAACGTCGTATCGTCGTTAACTATGCCAAGCGTCAACAAGGTCGTCGTGTTTATGCAGCACAGAGCACACACTTACCGTTGAAAGTGAATATGGCTGGGGTTATCCCCGCAATCTTCGCTTCCAGCATAATTCTGTTCCCTGCCACGATTGCATCATGGTTTGGGGGCGGGACAGGTTGGAACTGGCTGACGACTATTTCGATGTATTTGCAGCCGGGACAGCCGCTTTATGTGTTACTCTATGCGTCTGCAATCATCTTCTTCTGTTTCTTCTACACGGCGTTGGTGTTTAACCCGCGTGAAACAGCAGATAACCTGAAGAAGTCCGGTGCATTCGTGCCAGGAATTCGTCCGGGAGAGCAAACGGCGAAGTACATCGATAAAGTAATGACGCGTCTAACCTTAATTGGTGCGATGTATATTACTTTCATCTGCCTGATCCCGGAGTTCATGCGTGACGCGATGAAAGTACCATTTTACTTTGGTGGTACCTCCCTACTTATTGTAGTGGTGGTCATCATGGACTTTATGGCTCAAGTGCAAACTCTGATGATGTCAAGTCAATACGAGTCTGCATTGAAGAAAGCAAACCTGAAAGGCTATAACCGCTAATCAGGGATGTTTGAGAAGTTACGGAGAGTAAAAATGAAAGTTCGTGCTTCCGTCAAGAAATTATGTCGTAACTGCAAAATTGTTAAGCGTAACGGTGTCGTTCGCGTAATCTGCAGTGCCGAACCAAAGCATAAACAGCGTCAAGGCTGATTTATCTTGCATATTTTTCTTGCAAAGTTGGGTTGAGCTGGCTAGATTAGCCAGCCAATCTTTTGTATGTGACTGCAATACTATTTGAGTATCCTGAAAACGGGCTTTTCAGAATGGTATTGCTGTATAAAATAGTAGGAGTGCATAGTGGCCCGTATAGCAGGCATTAACATTCCTGATCAGAAACATACCGTTATCGCTTTAACCGCGATCTACGGCATCGGTAAGACCCGTTCACAGGCTATCTGTGTTGCAGCGGGTATTGCTGAAAATGTTAAGATCAGTGAGCTGTCTGAAGAGCAAATCGAGAAGCTGCGTGACGAAGTTGCCAAGTACGTTGTAGAAGGTGATCTGCGTCGTGAGGTGACCCTGAGCATCAAGCGTCTGATGGACCTTGGGACTTATCGTGGTTTGCGTCATCGTCGTGGTCTACCAGTTCGCGGTCAGCGTACTAAGACCAACGCACGTACCCGTAAGGGTCCGCGTAAACCGATCAAGAAATAATCGGGGTGATTGAATAATGGCAAAGGCACCTATTCGTGCACGCAAGCGTGTAAGAAAGACAGTCTCTGACGGTGTGGCTCATATCCATGCTTCTTTCAACAACACCATCGTTACTATTACAGATCGTCAAGGTAACGCATTGGGTTGGGCAACAGCAGGTGGTTCCGGTTTCCGTGGATCTCGTAAGTCTACTCCGTTTGCAGCGCAAGTTGCAGCAGAGCGCTGCGCTGACGCAGTGAAAGAATACGGTATCAAGAATCTGGAAGTTATGGTTAAAGGACCTGGTCCGGGCCGTGAGTCTACTATCCGTGCGCTAAACGCGGCTGGTTTTCGCATCACTAATATTACTGATGTGACTCCGATCCCTCATAACGGTTGTCGTCCGCCGAAAAAGCGCCGCGTATAACGCTGCTTTTAGGTTTGTTGGAGAGAGAAAATGGCAAGATATTTGGGTCCTAAGCTCAAGCTGAGCCGTCGTGAGGGCACAGACCTGTTCCTTAAGTCTGGCGTTCGCGCGATTGACACCAAGTGTAAGATTGAACAACCACCTGGCCAGCACGGTGCGCGTAAACCGCGTCTGTCTGACTACGGTGTGCAGTTACGTGAGAAGCAAAAAGTTCGCCGTATCTATGGTGTTCTGGAACGTCAATTCCGTAACTACTATAAAGAAGCAGCACGTCTGAAAGGCAACACTGGTGCAAACCTGTTGCAATTGCTGGAAGGCCGTCTGGATAACGTAGTTTACCGTATGGGCTTTGGCGCAACTCGTGCTGAATCACGTCAGCTGGTTAGTCATAAAGCTATCATGGTAAATGGTCGCGTTGTTAACATCGCTTCTTATCAGGTATCTCCGAATGACGTAGTCAGCATCCGTGAGAAAGCTAAAAAGCAGTCTCGTGTTAAGGCAGCTTTGGAGCTGGCTGAGCAGCGTGAAAAGCCGACTTGGCTGGAAGTTGATGCTGTCAAGATGGAAGGTGTGTTCAAACGTATTCCTGAACGTACTGATCTGTCTGCGGACATTAACGAACACCTGATCGTCGAGCTTTACTCCAAGTAAAGCTTAGTACCAAAGAGAGGACACAATGCAGGGTTCTGTGACAGAGTTTCTAAAACCGCGCCTGGTAGATATCGAGCAAGTCAGTTCGACGCACGCCAAGGTGACCCTTGAGCCGTTAGAGCGTGGCTTTGGCCATACTCTCGGCAACGCACTGCGCCGTATTCTGCTTTCATCTATGCCGGGTTGCGCGGTGACCGAGGTTGAGATTGATGGTGTACTACATGAGTACAGCACCAAAGAAGGCGTACAGGAAGATATCCTGGAGATCCTGCTCAACCTGAAAGGGCTGGCGGTGAGAGTTCAGGGCAAAGATGAAGTTATTCTTACCCTGAATAAATCTGGCATTGGCCCTGTGACTGCAGCCGATATTACCCATGATGGTGATGTCGAAATCGTCAAGCCGCAGCACGTTATCTGCCACCTGACCGATGAGAACGCATCTATTAGTATGCGTATCAAAGTTCAACGTGGTCGGGGTTATGTGCCGGCTTCTGCCCGAATTCATTCGGAAGAAGATGAGCGCCCGATTGGTCGTCTGTTAGTAGACGCATGCTATAGCCCTGTAGAGCGTATTGCCTACAATGTTGAAGCAGCGCGTGTAGAACAGCGTACCGACCTGGACAAGTTGGTTATCGAGATGGAAACCAATGGTACGATCGATCCTGAAGAGGCGATCCGCCGTGCGGCAACTATCTTGGCCGAACAGCTTGAAGCTTTCGTTGACCTACGTGATGTACGTCAGCCGGAAGTTAAAGAAGAGAAGCCAGAGTTCGATCCGATCCTGCTGCGCCCTGTTGACGATCTGGAATTGACTGTCCGCTCTGCTAACTGCCTCAAGGCAGAAGCTATCCACTACATCGGTGATCTGGTACAGCGTACCGAGGTTGAGTTGCTGAAAACGCCGAACCTGGGTAAAAAATCTCTTACTGAGATTAAAGACGTGCTTGCTTCCCGTGGTCTTTCTTTAGGCATGCGCCTAGAAAATTGGCCACCAGCTAGCATTGCTGACGAGTAACCGGATCACAGGTTAAGGTTTTACTGAGAAGGATAAGGTCATGCGCCATCGTAAGAGTGGTCGTCAACTGAACCGTAACAGCAGCCATCGCCAGGCTATGTTCCGTAACATGGCCGGCTCTTTGGTTCGTCATGAGATAATCAAGACGACCCTGCCGAAAGCGAAAGAGCTGCGTCGCGTTGTTGAGCCGCTGATTACTCTTGCCAAGACCGACAGCGTAGCTAATCGTCGTCTGGCATTCGCCCGCACTCGTGATAACGAGATCGTGGCAAAACTGTTTAACGAGCTAGGCCCGCGTTTCGCGAGCCGCGCCGGTGGTTACACTCGCATTCTGAAGTGTGGCTTCCGTGCAGGCGACAACGCACCGATGGCTTACATCGAGTTAGTTGATCGTGCTGCATCGCAAGCAGAAGTAGTTGCTGCAGAGTAATCTGTAAACGCGTAAAAAAACCGGGCTTGCCCGGTTTTTTACGCCCATAATTAAGTGATCTAAGTGTCCATCCCTCGTATTTTTTCTCTCTCCTCCTATTATTTATCTGCCAATCCATTAATCTTAACTACCATCCTACTTTTTGAGCCTTGATCTCTTAGTAGCGATATGGGATTAATCAATGAACAGTTTGAAAAACACATTATAAGTGCTCAAGAAAAGGGTGAACTCGATAATTTTCCTGGATACAGCCAACCATCACTATTTGATGATGCTACCTGTGTTTCCGCAGATCTAAGGGCTGGATACCGATTACTCAAGAATGCAGGATACTTTCCCCATCATAAAGGATAGGCAGGAATTACTTACTCTCACTGATGTGCTATCACCACTTGATAGGTGTAATAATAACCACTCGAATTTTCTTAATCGCTTGGTTTTACTGAAGTTTAGATTAAACCTGGCAGGTTTTAATGTAGAGTCCTTGCATAACGAATACCAGGATAAAGTGGCAGGTCAACTCTCTAAAAAGGAATAACGAATGTTAAAGATAGGGCAGCTCGCCAAACTTGCTGATGTTACACCAGATACTATTCGCTATTATGAAAAGCAAGGCATGATGGAACATGGAGAGCGAACGACAGGGGGATACAGGCTTTATAATGAGCAAGATTTGCAGCGTTTACGTTTTATCCGTTATGCTAAACAGTTAGGATTCACGTTAGAGACTATTGCTGAGTTACTGTCGATCCGGGTTGATCCTGCGCATCATACTTGTCAGGAATCTAAGGCGATCGTAGACTCGCGTTTGCACGATGTAGAAAGTAAGATTATAGAACTAAAGAAAATGCGTGAGTCTCTAAAGCGTCTTAGTCAGGCTTGTTGTGGGAGTACCCATGCCACAACATATTGCTCTATTTTAGAAGCGTTGGAACAAGGTGCCGCTGAAGAGTTAGTTAAAGGGTAATTATTTCGGTTAGATCTTTAAATTTGTCGAAAACCGCAGTATTATCCGCAGGTTTTTTAAGCAAAACTAGGATTGATGAGGATAACTAATATGACGACATATCGACATGCCAAAGGAAAAATTAAGGACAACGCGCTGGAAGCTCTACTTCATGATCCTCTTTTCAGGCAACGTATTGAAAAGAATGTTAAAGGCAAAGGAAGCTATCAGCGTAAAGAAAAACACGCAAAAGGTGGTAACTGGGAGGCCAGTGGTAAGCAATCAATAGATTTATTACCACTGGCCTTCTCGATTTGAAACTAAATAAAAAAGCCATCATTTGATGGCTTTTGACGTTAAATAAGGCTGTAGTTATTTTGGCTGTTGTGCTTTCAGTAAATCACGAATCTCTGCGAGCAGTTTTTCTTCTGTTGTTGGTGCTGGCGGTGCTGCAGGTTCTTCCGCTTTTTCGCGGCGCATTTTATTCATTAGCTTCACTGCTGAAAATATGGCGAGTGCGACAATGACAAAATCGAAAATGCTTTGAATAAAGATACCGTAATTCATTACAACTGCAGGAACCGTCCCCTCAGCTGCACGTAATACCACATGGAATTGTTTGAAGTCGACGCCGCCCAGTAATACACCCAGTGGTGGCATAATGATATCGGCAACAAGCGAAGAAACGATTCTGCCAAATGCAGCACCGATAATTACACCGACAGCCAAGTCGACCACATTGCCACGCATGGCAAATTCACGAAACTCCTTCATAAAACTCATAACCAACACTCCTTTTAAAAATGAACTACTTAATCTTAGTTAAATAAATCCTAATGCCACAAATTATAGACATTTTTTTCTCATCCCCCATCAGAATAGTTTTAATTTATAAACTATTCCGTAGAGGCTAATTGTGCTGATTACAAGAAGAATGGGCTTGGTTGGAATAACCGTTCCACATCAGGGACAAACTTTTTATGAGTAATAAACATCACCACATGATCGCCCTGCTTAATAACGGAATTACTGTTGGCAATAATAACTTCGTCGCCGCGTACAATTGCCCCGATGGTTGTGCCAGGTGGCAGCTTGATATCTTCTACCATTCGACCAACCACTTTTGATGTGCTTTCATCACCGTGAGCAATAGCTTCTATCGCTTCAGCAACGCCACGTCGTAGGGATGATACGCTAACAATGTCAGCTTTACGCACATGGCCCAGTAGTGCAGAAATCGTGGCTTGTTGTGGTGATATAACTATATCAATAACACTTCCCTGAACCAGATCGACATAGGCGCTGCGCTGGATTAATACCATTGCCTTTTTAGCGCCCATGCGCTTTGCGAGCATAGCGGACATAATATTTGCTTCATCATCATTAGTAATGGCAATAAAGACATCAACCTGCTCAATATGCTCTTCTGCTAACAGTTCCTGATCTGATGCATCGCCATAAAATACGATAGTATCATGCAACATTTCGGCTAGATCAGCGGCGCGTTGTGGGTCACGTTCAATTAATTTCACGCTGTAATCTTTCTCTAACCGTAAAGCCAAACCAGCACCCACATTGCCACCACCCACAATCATGATGCGTTTGTAGGGTTTTTCCAGCCGTTGCAGTTCACTCATTACGGCCCGAATATGCTGGGAGGCAGCTACGAAAAATACTTCATCACCGGCTTCAATGATTGTCGAGCCTTGCGGGCGGATTGGCCGGTCCTGGCGGAATATAGCGGCAACTCGGGTGTCAATATGCGGCATATGTTCACGTAAAGACGATAATGCATTTCCGACTAATGGCCCGCCATAATAGGCCTTAACCGCAGCAATACTGACCTTACCTTCAGCAAAGTTAACCACCTGTAATGCGCCAGGGTATTCGATTAACTTATAGATATAATCGATAACGAGTTGTTCTGGCGAAATCAAATGGTCGATAGGAACCGCTTCTGGCAGAAAAAGCTTATCCGCTTCACGAATATATTCGGCTGAACGAATGCGAGCGATGCGATTTGGGGTATTAAATAATGAGTATGCGATTTGGCACGCGATCATGTTGGTTTCATCTGAATTAGTGACCGCCACCAACATATCGGCATCTTCTGCCCCGGCTTCTCGCAAGACCCGAGGGTGAGAACCATGCCCCTGGACCACGCGCAGGTCAAATTTATCCTGCAATTGACGCAAACGGCCCGAGTCAATATCAACGACTGTAATATCGTTATTTTCACCTACCAGGTTTTCTGCCAGGGTTCCGCCAACTTGCCCCGCCCCAAGAATAATGATTTTCATAGCGTTCTCTGTTTCACACTGACATTAGGTTTCGAGGCATAGCAAAAGCCACAACTATCTTTTGATCAACTTTGCATAAAAGAAACCGTCACCATCCTCAGGATGGGGCAAGTTCTGCTTACCGGGGGCAACGGCAGTTCCCGTCTCCACTAACTCAGCTTCGGAGTGCCGTTGCAAAAAAGCGGCAATCTGCTGCTGATTTTCGTCCGGTAATATAGAGCAGGTAGCATAAACCATTACGCCGCCTTTTTTCAGTTTAGGCCAGATAGCTTCAACAATCTCTGATTGTAATTTGGCCAAATCAGCAATATCGCTGTCCCGACGTAGCCATTTGATATCTGGGTGCCGACGAATGACGCCTGTTGCAGAGCATGGTGCATCTAATAGTATTCGATCAAACTGCTGATCACCGCACCATTCATCGGGTGTCCGTCCATCGCCGACTCTTACGACCGCATGTAAATTCAGGCGTTGTAAGTTTTCTTTAACCCGACTGAGTCGTTGTTCATCTATATCGATAGCCAATACATGGGCCTTAGGCGCAGCTTCCAGAATATGCGTCGTTTTGCCCCCTGGAGCGGCACATAAATCGAGGATCTGCTCACCATCTTGCGGATCAAGCAGATCAACGCAGCCTTGTGCCGATGCATCTTGCACGGTAACCCAGCCGAGTTCGAAACCCGGCAGATCATTGACGGCACATGGCGTAATGAGGCGTACGGCATCGGAATAAAAGTCATGGGGCAGAGCATCAATATTGGCTTGTTTTAATAGCTCAAGATATTCATTTCGTGAATGGTGTAGCCGGCTCACACGCAGCCACATAGGAGGTTTTTGGTTATTCGCCTCCAGAATTTGTTGCCATTGGTCTGGATATGCCTGCTTAATCCGCGCCAATAACCAGCTTGGATGCAGATAGCGGCTATCGTTATTGGCAGCACGTTCCAGTAATTCTACTTGTTGGCGCTGGAATTGGCGCAGTACCCCGTTGATCAGCCCTTTTAATTGTGGGCGTTTAAGGGCTGTCGCACCTTCAACGGTTTCGGCCAGAGCAGCATGTGGAGGAATGCGGGTATAAATCAGCTGGTACAACCCGACCATAATCAAATAATGGAAAATGCGCTGTTTGCCGGTCAATGGGCGTGCCATCAACTGCTGGATACACCATTCAAGCTGTGGTAGAACACGCAAAGCGCCAAAACACAACTCCTGTAGCAAAGCGCGATCTTTGTCGGAAATATTTTTCTGAAGCTCAGGTAGAACGGTACTGAGCGATTGCCCCTGATCCAATACCTGGCTAATTGCTTTAGCAGCGATGCTGCGGAGATTATATGTGTTTTTCATAACCAAAAAAGCCGACAAACGTCAGCAAATAAAGGGAAAGTGGCCCGATGATGATATACCGGGCGATGAAACTTATACCCGTCATCTTTCAAGTTGCAGATGCGTTGGCTGCCTTCGCTACTCGGCCCGTCCATGGGCCTCGCCTCTGCGAGGCCGCTGCAAGCAACGTTCAAATCTGCTCCGGGCAGATTTGTCACCCGAATCACTTACTTGTATAAGCTCATCGGGATTCTCTCGTTTGCCGCCTTCCTGCACCATGAAATCCATTGGGTATATGATTTAATAGATCTTTTATGCTAGTTGGTTACCGGGTGTAAACCATTCGCGTCGTGAATTTAATAAGTCAGCAGCGGACATGGCTTTCTTCCCGGCCGGTTGCAGTTGTGTGATATTCAAAACACCATCAGCGGTTGCAACTTGAATGCCATGCTTATCGGCATGAATGATTATTCCTGGCGTAGCATTCTCAACGGCAGCGAGCACTTGTGCTTGCCAAACTTTGATGGGTTGTTCATCAACGACAAAATAGCTAACTGGCCACGGATTAAAAGCACGAATACAACGCTCTAGCTGAGCAGCAGAAAGTGACCAATCTAATCTGGCCTCCTCTTTGCTGAGTTTTTCGGCATAGGTAACTTGCGTTTCATCTTGTACTTCAGGCTGCGCAGTGCCATCAGCCAATTGTTGCAGCGTTATCAATAAGCCCTGAGGGCCAAGCTGAGCTAATTTATCGTAAAGTGTTGCGCTGGTATCTTCTGGCTGAATACCACATTCAATTTTATGCAGCATATCACCGGTATCTAGCCCGACATCCATTTGCATGATAGTCACACCGGTTTTTGTGTCTCCTGCCCATAATGAACGTTGGATCGGCGCAGCACCGCGCCAGCGCGGTAACAGTGAACCATGTACATTAATGCAGCCTAGTCGTGGCATAGCTAAAACAGCGGCTGGCAGAATCAAACCATAGGCGACAACGACCATAATATCTGCTTTAAGATCAGCAACCAGATACTGGTTTTCTTCTGGTCGCAATGATTTTGGCTGAAATACTGGAATGTTGTGTTGTTCAGCTAAGACCTTAACCGGGCTTGGCGTGAGTTTATTCCCTCGGCCAGCTGGGCGGTCTGGTTGAGTGAAAACCCCCACAATCTGATGTTGAGAAGACAACAACGCGCCTAAATGGCGCGCTGCAAAGTCAGGAGTTCCGGCAAAAATAATCCGCAAAGAATCAGACACATTGGTTTCCTGAATTAAAAGGGGTTAGTTGGCGCGCGCATTCAGCTTAGCCATTTTCTCCAGCTTTTGGCGGATACGCTGACGTTTCAGTGGTGATAAGTAGTCCACAAACAGTTTACCCACCAAATGATCCATCTCGTGCTGAATACAGATTGCTAATAAATCATCCGCTTCGAGTTCGAACGGTTTACCGTCGCGGTCCAGCGCTCTGACTTTCACTTTTTCAGCGCGAGGGACTAAGGCTCGTTGCTCTGGTATTGATAAGCAACCTTCTTCGATGCCGGTTTCACCACTTTTTTCCAGCAGCTCAGGGTTAATCAACACTAAACGCTGGTCACGATTTTCCGAAACATCAATCACGATAATTTGTTTATGAACATCCACTTGGGTTGCGGCAAGACCAATGCCTTCCTCTGCGTACATTGTCTCGAACATGTCGTCCACAATACGCTGGATTTCACCATTAACTTCTTTTACCGGCGCTGCAATTTTGCGCAGCCGCTCGTCTGGGTAATGTAATACTTGTAATACTGACATAAATATCTAGATCTGCGTCCGAGTAGTGAATGATATTCAATCTTCATTCTAGACATTTCCGGCTCTGATTGACAGCATCGTCTACCAATTGAACAAATCGGTATCAGCTTAGGCAGCAAGCCAGGGAGGCGATATGTTAGCGGCGGAATTATGGCTCAGGATGAGCCAAGTAAAGGGGGTTGGGACGGTGAAAAGCAGCTTGTTGGCTAGACGGTTACTTGCCAGTGGCGATATTCACCCTGGGCGATTACTCGCTTACGGCCTGAATACGCTACAATGTCAGCAATTTACGCAAGTGGACCCCCGCTATATAGAGGCTGCATTAATCTGGTTAACTCATCCCTCACACCACTTACTCAGTTACGGGGAGCCTGGCTACCCACCTCGTTTGACACACATCTCTGCCGCGCCATTGATCCTTTTTGTTTCCGGCGAACTGGATGTTCTCTACCGCCCACAGCTTGCGATGGTTGGGAGCCGCCATTTTAGCCATTATGGTGAACAATGGGCCAGGCATTTTGCCTCTGAGCTGGCGCTTGCGGGGCTGGTTATTACCAGTGGCTTGGCGATGGGGATCGATGGAATTTGCCATCAGGCAGCCTTAACTGTCCAAGGCCAGACTATCGCGGTATTAGGCAGTGGGTTGGAGAACATCTACCCACGCCAACACAGCCATTTAGCCTGCGAAATTGAATCCCAAGGTGGGGCTTTGGTTTCGGAGTTTTTGACAACCGCATTACCCATTGCCGCACATTTTCCCAGACGCAACCGTATTATCAGTGGGTTAAGTACTGCGGTATTGGTTGTGGAAGCCACGCTGAAAAGTGGTTCTCTGATTACAGCCCGGTATGCGATGGAACAAGGCAGAGATGTTTTTGCGCTACCCGGCCCGTTAGGAAGTGCGACCAGTGAAGGTGTGCATTGGCTAATTCAGCAAGGCGCTTATCTGGCTCGATCGGCGCAAGAAGTATCGGAGCAACTCAGTGGGCAGTTGCAATGGATATCATTACCTGCCGAAGAAATTATTTCTTCATCAGAAGCGCAAGTTGAATTGCCATTTGCTGATGTGTTGGCTAACGTAGGAGATGAGGTGACACCTGTTGATGTCGTCGCCGAACGTGCCGGCCAGCCTGTGCCAGATATCGTCAGCAAGTTGCTCGAACTGGAGTTAGCAGGGTGGGTAGCAGCCGTACCCGGCGGTTATGTCCGAATAAGGAGGGCAGGCCATGTTCGACGTTCTAATTTACTTATTTGAAACTTATATGCACAACGAGTCGGAAATGCTTGTTGATCAAGACAATATTAGTGATGATCTTGCTAAAGCGGGTTTCTATCGTGAGGATATCAACAACGCCTTGAATTGGTTAGAGGCTCTTGCCGACCTACAAGAAGGGCACAAAACACCTTATCTCTATGCTGCTGATCCGCAGGCTTTACGTATTTATACGGCGGAAGAGTCTCAACGGTTGGATGTGACTTGCCGTGGATTCATCTTATTTCTGGAGCAAATTCAGGTATTACAACTCGATACCCGTGAGATGGTTATTGATCGAATAATGGCGCTGGATACCACCGAGCTTGATCTGGAGGATCTCAAATGGGTGGTATTAATGGTGCTATTCAATATCCCTGGTTATGAGAGCGCCTACCAGCAGATGGAAGAGCTACTTTTTGAAGTCAATGAAGGTTATTTACACTAAGTGGTAATATCACGGGTAAATAACTTTATATAGAAGGCGTTATGACAAAAACAGTTCCTGCCAAGGATAATGGGTCGTGTCCAGAGTGTGGATCGGCATTAGTCATCCGCAGCGGTGGTCATGGCCCATTCCTTGGTTGCTCACAGTATCCAGGCTGTCAATACATGCGCCCACTGAAAGCGCAGGCTGACGGGCATATCGTAAAAGTGCTGGAAGGGCAACATTGTCCTGAATGTGGTTCAGATATGGTGCTGCGGCAAGGACGCTTTGGGATGTTTATCGGTTGTAGCCAATACCCGCAATGTACTCATACGGAAGTAATTGATAAACCAGATGAAACATCTATAGATTGCCCGCAATGTGGTCAAGGCAAATTGCTACAACGTAAATCCCGGTTTGGAAAGGTTTTCCACGCCTGCAATCGCTACCCCGATTGCCAGTTTACCATTAATCAGCAGCCCATTGCTGGAGAGTGTGCTTATTGCCACTATCCATTATTAATGGAAAAGAGAACAGCACAAGGTGTAAAACGTTTTTGCGCCAGCAAGTTATGTGGGAAGGCAGTCGTCAGTGAGTAATAACAGTGTGATTAAACCAGAGGAGGATACTTCTCTGAAAAATGTGTTGCGGGCATTGCAACAAGATGAAGTCATCGCTTATCCGACAGAGGCTGTTTTTGGGCTAGGTTGCGATCCTGATAGCGAAAAAGCCGTGAATGCATTGCTCGCCTTAAAACAGCGGCCATGGCAGAAGGGACTGATTCTGATTGCTGCCAATTATGAACAGCTAAAACCGTATGTGGATGACTCGGCACTCACTGATGCCCAGCGAGAGACGATTTTTTCCGTTTGGCCGGGGCCGGTCACTTGGGTCATCCCCGCTAGTCCTGAGACACCACTCTGGCTCACGGGCAGTTTTGACTCATTAGCAGTGAGAGTGAGTGCTCACCCACTTGTACAGAAACTCTGTTCCCAATATGGCAAGCCTCTGGTTTCAACCAGCGCAAACTTAAGCGGTCAGGAACCTTGCCGTACAGAAGAAGAAGTTAGAATACAATTTGGCTCTTCTTTACCGGTGCTTTCCGGCGAGGTTGGTGGTCGCTTGAATCCATCTGAAATCAAAGATGCGTTGACCGGTAAGCAATTCCGTCAAGGGTAGGAAAAAGCATGGATCAGAAGTTCGCAGTGTTTGGTAACCCAATAGGGCACAGTAAATCGCCTAGGATTCATGCGCTTTTTGCCAAGCAAACCGGTATCGAGCATCAATACGGTATGGTACTTGCTCCCAATGACTCATTTGAAGAAACATTAATATCGTTTTTTGCTGATGGTGCTCTGGGCGCGAACATAACCACGCCGTTTAAAGAGCGCGCTCATGCAAAGTGTGATGAATTGACTGATCGTGCATCACTGGCGGGAGCCGTCAACACAATTAAGCAATTAGAAGATGGACGCTTATTGGGTGATAATACCGATGGTATCGGTTTACTCAGTGATCTTGAACGACAGCATTTGATCCAAGTGACAGACAGTATCTTATTGGTGGGTGCTGGTGGGGCGGCGCGTGGCGTGATTCTTCCTTTACTTTCATATGGCTGCAAGCTTGTTATCACTAATCGGACTTATGCTCGCGCGCAGCAACTTGCAGAAGTATTCCACCATTTAGGGGATATAGATGCCGTCGAGATGCAAGATCTGAGTGGGCAGTCCTTTGATTTAATCATCAATGCGACAGCTTCGGGTATTTATGGTGAAGTGCCAAACTTACCTCAGGATATTATTAGCTCTGAAACACGCTGCTATGACATGTTTTACCAAACAGGTGACACACCATTTATAACTTGGGCCAAGCCGTTGGGAATGACAAGTTATGCTGATGGTTTAGGAATGCTGGTGGGGCAAGCTGCTCATGCTTTTAAACTTTGGCATGGAGTGATGCCGGAGATAACGCCAGTGCTAAATCAGCTGCGTGATGAGTTAGGTAAATAGAAAGATATTGAGTTATGCAGGGAAAGTAAGCATTTACCCCCTGCAATCTTATTATTGATGCTTATTTAGTTTCTGCCAGATAGTCATCTTTCCAGCGCACATAGTTACCCGCAGAATAAAGCAGGCCTTCTAATTCAGCAGGTGTTAAAGGGCGGACTTGTCTGGCTGGGCTACCCATATAAAGGTAGCCGCCAACTAACCGCTTACCGGGGGAAACCAAGCTACCCGCTCCAATCATCACATCATCTTCTATAACCGCACCATCGAGCACAATAGAACCCATCCCCACCAATACCCGATTCCCAATAGTGCAACCGTGAAGCATCGCTTTATGGCCAACAGTAACATCTTCACCAATCACCAGTGGGTTTCCTTCAGGATTATGCTCAGAATGATGGGTAACATGTAACACGCTGCCGTCTTGAATATTAGAACGCGCGCCAATGCTAACTTGATTCACATCACCCCGAATGGCAACTAATGGCCATACACTGACATCATCACCCAAAACAACATGACCAATGATCACACTGGATCTATCAATCATGACGCGTTCACCTAACGTAGGTAAGTAATGAAGATAGGGGCGAATAGCATCGGACATAATAATAGCCTCTTTATAAGAAAGTACTTTACCGGCAATACTAGCCTTTGCTGATGGAATTACAACCAATTGAGCACGGGGATCGCCGTGAAAATACAGCGGATCGACCAAGATCTGCACGTAAGGAGTGAAAAGTATTCAAACAGGCAAAAAACACGAAAAAAGAGTTGTGCAAAAAATTC
>NZ_ACCB01000014.1 GCF_000173735.1 Yersinia aldovae ATCC 35236
TCTTTTTTATCTATTTTTGATTCATTTCCGACATTGGCATGATCAATGGCTTGATTGACTGCAACTGAAACTATTGTTAATCTTTCATCAATTAACCACGCTTTGTTATGCTCCATGTTTGAGTCAGTTATGGTCTGTTTTAAACCGCCCAACACTTTGTTATAGTTTATCTTCGCCTCTTGAGAATTGACCCTGATTATAACTTGTGTGTTTTAACACCAAATAATCTGCCTAGTAAATTGTTATTGGTCGGTGAGTTAATGGAAACGGTCGCTTCTTGGCGTATTTTATGTTGGATCTTTTTTTCTGAATCATACGTTTTTAATACTGTTCTTAATTTCATGTTACATACCTCGCCCTAAATAAAACGCTAAAATAGCGTGTGGCAATTTTTCTTTCTTTAAGAAAACGAGTATGTATCGGATTATTTTTATGCAATATATCTTTCAAATAAATAGAGCCAACAGATCCCATTTATAACAGATGATGATAAGTGGCCGAGTGGCTGCTGAGTATTAATTCGCCACCAAGGCTTAGCCCTATTATTTACTGCTACGGATTGTGCTCAAAAATAGTTAGAGCATGAGGTCATTTTTGTCGAGAAAACGGGTTTTAGCCGCCATCATGTAGGGAAAAGATTTTTACGGGGTTGGGGGAAGTATAAAAGGCGGCTGGGGACGTGAAACAGAGTGTGGCTGCATCGCCGCCACACTCTTGTCGGGACGGATTACTGTGCTACTGGCTCACTGCCGGTATCTTCTTCAGCCGGTGCGCCGCCACCGAACATACCAAACAGGCCGACAAACTCTTGCAGTGACATTTTCTGACCATTCAAATCGACCTGGTTATCTGCAAAGTGGAAGCTGCTGCTGATAACGTCGTCTTTGGTGGTGGTCAGTTTAAACATCTGGCCCATCGCGGCAATGCCCTGGACTTGTTGCTGTGCCAGTTTCTGAGCTTCTTCCGCGCTGTAACCTTGCAGACGTGCCGCCTGCGTGGTCAGTTCGGTTGCCATTGCCATCGGAATGGTCAACGTGGCATCAACTTTTTTCACTGACTTCAGCAGCAGCGGTTCAACTGTGGCTTTAGCCTGTGCGGGGTCCATCAAATCAATATTCAGGTTAAATGAGCTTTCCCCTTTGGCATTTTTCCAGCTCAGAGGCGCGATACTCACGGTTGGATTGCCTTTCAGCAGGGCAGGTACGTTGGCCAGCAACATCTCGGTCATTTGTTGTTGGTAGGCTTCTGGGTCCAGATTTTCACCGGCCTGAACCGCTTGCAGCACCTGTTGGTTATACGCGCTGGTGAACTGCTTCAGACTTTGCCCATCCAGTTTATCGAAGGCGAAGGCCAGCTTACCTGAACCAAAATCGTTACCCTGAATCTTTAATGCATCAAGGGAGTAGGTCAGTTTACCATTCAGATCTTTATCGGTTTCGCCCAACTGGGTGTTGAGATTAAAGCCCGCCAGCGTGGCCATTTCTTTGCCATCAATACTGAAACCCATCTGCTTGATAGCCAGTTGTTGGTCACCAATGCTGAGATCAAATTTGCCCATTTTGCTGTCACTTTTCAGCGTCAGACCTTGCAGGCTAAATTGTTCCAGTTGGTCCCACTGATTTTTGCTGGTGAACACGATGTTGTCACTGTTGCCGCTCATCTTCACATTACGCATATCACGCGAGACATCAGCATCAATGGTGGCACCAGAGAATTTCATACTGGTAGTATTTTGCTGATAGTCGATCGCAATGAAAGTAATGGCAGAAGAGGTGTCACCGCTGTAAGAAATACGTGAGTCAGCGGTAAATGGTGACTTGCCTTTCGTCACTTCAAATAACTTCTTCAGTGCTGGCGTGTTCGCCAGTTCGGTATGGACAGAAGCCATGCTGGGGATCAGATTGAATCTCTTCAACTGAGCCAAGGGGAAGGGACCGTGATCGATAGTCTCGATAAAGGCCACTTCATCGCCCTCTTTTAACGCTTTTTCGCCGGCAACACTGCTATCGGCTTGCAGAATATAGCGAACCTGACTGCTGAACAGACCACGTTGGTAGTCTTTATACGCGAATTTCACGCCCGCTTTCGGTAACAGAGTTCTAATCTGCCCGTTAGCGTTATTAACCAACTCGCCCATACGTTGTTCAATTAGTTTACCGGTATACCATGAGGCTCCAGTCCATGCTGCGCCAAGTACCACTATGACGCTGACAGCCACTAACGATTTTTTCATTGTTCCGTTCATCCTTTTCTAATATACCAAATTCACTATGTTGAACGCGGCACTAAGACCTACCACCAAATTAAGGGGAGTACCGTCAAAAGGGCATCCCCAAATCAATATAGGTATAGATTACCTATACACAAAGATTTTTGCGACGATAACAACCTCGTCTGGCCGATAATTGACAACCCATTCACTGGCTTTGTTCCGTTTCAGTTATAAACACGGGCAATAGAACCTTCGCCATGCACGGTCACCGGTGATTCATTCGCCGGGATAAAACATGATTCACCGGGTTGTAGCATAATTTCCTGATCGTGCTTTTTCAATACTGCATGACCTTGTACACAAAATACAATGGCGGCACTGTGCTGTGCCAACGTTTGCGGCGCGTGAGTCAATGTATGGAGTGAAAAAGCAAAATCTTCAACCGGGATGGGGAATATTTGTTCATTACCCTGCTGTGTTGGGGTGGTCAGCAGAGTATCCGCCGGTTTGGCAATAAATTGCAGATTGGCCATCAGTTCAGGAATATCAATGAACTTAGGGGTTAACCCTGCGCGTAATACGTTATCCGAGTTAGCCATCACTTCCAGCGCCACACCGTCCAAATAGGCATGGGGGGTTTCAGCGTACAAAAACATCGCTTCACCTGGTTGCAGCGTAACCACATTCAGCAGCAATGGTGAGAACAAGCCGCTATCCTCAGGATAGAAGCGCGAAATACTGCGAATCGTATCCCAAGGCTCACCCAACTGATGATTGAGGGCGGCTTTTAGAATGCCAAGTGCCAGCGTTTTCGGTTCGCCCTGCATACTGAGCAAGCTGGCGAACAGCGTGGCTAAGTGTGCGGTATCCGGTTCGCGCAGGAAAGCCGTGATATCAGGGTGGGCGGCAGACAATGGCTGTAATAATGACTGAATGTCATCCAGTGTGCGGAAACCATTCATCGCCTGGAATGGCGTGAGGGCATAAACCAATTCTGGCTTATGGTTCGCATCTTTATAATTGCGTTCGGCTGCATCCAATGGGATACCTGCTTGATTCTCTCGGGCAAAACCTATTTCGGCAGCGGCTTTACTCGGGTGAACCTGAATCGATAATGGCTGCGCAGCACAAAGTACTTTGAATAAGAAAGGCAATTCGCCAAAACGTTTGTAGATATCGGCCCCCAGATTCGCATCGGGGTCCTGTTCGATAACCGTGCGCAATGAATGCCACTGGCCGTTCGCATCGGCGACCTGAGAGCTGCTTTTGGGGTGCGCGCCCATCCACAATTCAGCCATCGGTTTCCCGTGTGGGTTAGGAATACCGTAAAGATCGGTCAGGGCGCGAGGGCTACCCCAGGCATAGTTTTGTACTGCATTCTTCATTTTTTGCATGTTTATGCTCTGCCATCTGAAATAAGTGAAACATATTATATATTTGGATGATATACGCTTAGATAAATGATTGTAATGAGTATACTTACATCGGTTCAAGCTACAAAACCCGTGGGTGCAGATTTTCGTAGAGAAGACGTAGTTACCGCATCACGATTCACTTTTGTGGTGTTGCACAAGTGAAAGAAATGCGAATCAATCGCATAAAGACGACTATGCCATTATAGTTATCTGCTGCCAGAGCAACTGGCGTGACATAGCGTAACGTTCTGTTCTACAGGCGAAGGAGACAGTGATGGCGACGACTCGCAGTGAAAAAGACTCTATGGGGTCAATCGATGTACCTGCCAATCAACTCTGGGGCGCTCAAACCCAACGTTCGTTGGAACATTTCCGCATTTCTCAAGAGAAAATGCCGACAGCACTGATCCATGCACTGGCGCTGACCAAGCGGGCGGCCGCACAGGTTAATATGGACCTTGGCCTGTTACCCGCAACACGGGCGCAAGCGATTATGTGCGCCGCTGACGAAGTGCTGGCCGATGTCCATCCGAATGCGTTCCCGCTCTCTATCTGGCAGACCGGATCTGGTACTCAGACCAATATGAACATGAATGAAGTGTTGGCTAACCGTGCCAGCGAGCTATTGGGGGGTGAGCGGGGTAATAGCCGTTTGGTTCATCCCAATGATGATGTGAATAAAAGTCAAAGTTCTAACGATGTATTTCCTACAGCAATGCATATTGCTGCGGTGATTGGGCTGCGCCAACATCTGCTACCCGAACTGGACGTATTGCAGAAAACCCTGGCAGGCAAAGCGCAGGCTTATCGAGATATCGTAAAAATTGGCCGCACCCATTTGCAAGATGCCACGCCCTTGACCTTGGGGCAGGAAATCTCTGGTTGGGCGGCGATGTTAGCGCACAGCATTCAGCATATTGAAGCGAGTCTCCCTCACTTGTGTGAACTGGCGCTGGGAGGCACAGCGGTCGGAACTGGCCTGAATACGCACCCGCAATATGCGGTGCGAGTCGCGGATGAAATCGCTAAATTAACCCAGCAGCCGTTTATCACGGCACCCAATAAGTTTGAATCATTAGCGGCATGTGATGCCTTGGTTCACAGTCATGGCGCATTAAAAGGGCTGGCAGCCTCGCTGATGAAAATTGCTAATGATGTGCGCTGGTTATCTTCCGGCCCGCGTTGCGGTATCGGCGAAATATCCATTCCAGAAAACGAACCGGGCAGCTCGATCATGCCGGGTAAAGTCAATCCGACACAGTGTGAAGCGATGACCATGTTGTGCGCGCAGGTGATGGGTAACGATGTGGCCGTTAATATTGGTGGATCATCGGGTAGCTTTGAATTGAACGTCTTCCGGCCATTGATTATTCATAACTTCCTGCAATCAGTCCGCTTACTGGCTGACGGGATGCGCGGTTTTAATCAACATTGTGCGGTGGGTATTGAGCCAAATCGTGATCGCATCGCGCAATTATTGAATGAGTCGCTGATGTTGGTTACGGCGCTAAATACGCATATCGGTTATGACAACGCGGCTGAAATTGCCAAAAAAGCCCATAAAGAGGGGCTGACCTTAAAAGCGGCCGCTGTGCAGTTAGGTTATCTGACGGAGGCTCAGTTTGATGAATGGGTCAGGCCGGAAGATATGGTCGGGAATATGAAAGAATAGTATGGAGCGCCCACGCCAGTGCTGTTGACTGGCGTGGAATCATTCCTTTTCAACATATAAATGTAACCTTGGCACCAAGAGATGCAGCGGTTTGGCCTGTGGCTTATATTTATGTTTAATCTGGCTGGCATCATAATCCGTTAATTCACCTAACTTGGGCAGCTCGACCGCGGATTGTGACTGACAAAAGGCGATCAGTGGCACAGGGCAGGGGTGTTGCACTTGCTTTTGCCGCTCCTGATACCAAACCCGCGCAATGGGCTGCACCTTTACCGGGCGCTTAATTTTTAAGCGCGTATTTTCAGGTAAGCGTTGAACATCATTGATTTCCTGACTAATTAATTCCCCCCATTGTTCACGGCTAAATGGCGCTACTGCGCGCCCAGCATTCAGGCTTTTGTTCAGTTGAATCAATACCTCTTCGCGCGGGATATTCTTAATTATATGTTTATTGGCCCAACCGAAACGCACTGAACTGGGATTGATCAGTGGCGTAATGGCGCGGTATGTATTGAGTGTAATCAGCCCATGCAAGTGGGTATGGACAAACTCGAAACGTTGCTCGCTCGGCAAGCCGGACTCGACGGTAATGATATGTTCCAGCTCACTTTTCAACTGATTAATTTGATAAATGATATTTTCACATTGCCCCAGTTGTTTATCGGTCACCGAGAAACACAATACACCGGGCAAGCGCAGGGCGGCCTTACTACTGGTATTTTGCCCTTGGTGATGGATAAATAAGCGCTGGAAATGGCGTAATCCCAAATCCCTGGCGTTATTACCAACAGTGGCCGTCACTGCTATTTTATCGATGGGTTGATGCTCGGTGCCTTTTTCAATTTCAGGTAGTGAAAACACACGAGCGGCGAGAAGTGGCAGCGCATGAAGTTGCTGGTGGAGCTGTTGCAATGCGATTTCCAGTGCGCTGAAACTGCGATTCATACGCTCTATCAGATCATATCTAGCCATAGCATTCTCTTATAAAGGTCATTTTAGTTACAACATACAGTATTTATAACATTAAAGACAGCACCATGAAAGTTCCGTGCTGTCTTTAATAAAAGCGAGATCTACCTGTATGAAAAAACAAGCTAAATACGGTGTGGAAGGGCGGTTCAACCCATCCGGACAGGTGATCTGGGTCGCTGATGCCAATACAGCGAGCCGCGCTTCAGCCTCTTTCTTAAACTGGGTAAAGTAGAACATAATAAGGTGGTGATTATAAGCACTGTGGTGATGAAACACGACTGACATTGGCTGAAGTCAGTGGCTATTATTCTTATGGATTCCAGTAAGTTGAAAAGGGCAACCTATGCCATAAGCCATTCGGCTACATTATTTTATTGTGGACCAAACAAAAAAGGCTAAATGCCTGATTCGCGACATTTAGCCTGCGTGATGAAACAGAAAACTCAGTGATTAAGCCAGTGCTTTAGCCTTTAGCTGTTGATATTCGCTTTCTGTAATCGTCCCTTCGTCCCACAATTTCTTGGCGTCAGAAATCTGCTCTGCTGGCGATTTGCCCGCCACATGGCGGATATAGTCATTGGTTTCAGCCACCGATTTCTGCACCGTCGCCCGATAACGCTGCGCCATCCCTTTGCCGCGAGTAACAAGATACAAAAGCGAGGTGAGCAGTGGGATAAATAGCAAGAATATAATCCATATTGCTTTGTAGAACCCATTCAACTCATGATCTCTGAACAAATCAGAAATCACTTGGAATAAGATCAGCAAATAAGCGATAAAAAAAGAAAATTGAAAATGTCGTCGCCAGTATGTCCCAAAGCGTAAGAAAGTGACTTGTCATCGTGTCTCCTGACATTAAATAAATTAAGAGAATCGTATCGTGATAAAATCCCAAATACATTAGATACTTAATCTATATTGCAACCACAGTAACGCATGGTATTAAGTTTCACCTTAATCATAGACGGTGTAGCGAATTTAAGATTAAATTCTTGCTACTTCGGGTAATTGACGTAATCGCTGCCCAACATACAATGCCATCAACAACAACACGCTAATAAAACCCACCACGCCGGCCCAGCCTAAATTTAGCCAGAAAACACCCCCTAAAGTACCTGCCACGCTGGAACCCGCATAATAGCAAAACAGATAAAGTGATGAGGCTTGCGCTTTAGCGCGCCGCGCTCGCCGCCCAATCCAACTACTGGCCACTGAGTGAGCAGCAAAGAAACCAGCGGTGAAGATCATCATGCCGATAATAATGACCGCGACCGGTGATAAACCGGTCATAACCACCCCAATCAGCATCAGGGTGATTGACGCTAACAACACCGGGCCACCGCCATAGCGGCTAGTCAGAGCACCGGCCTTGGGGGAGCTATAAGAACCGGTCAGGTAGACGATAGACAGCAAACCGACCACCGCTTGACTGAAGTAATAAGGCCCAGCCAATAAGCGATAACCAATATAATTAAACAAAGTGACAAAGCTGCCCATGATCAGAAAACCTTCAGCAAATAGCAGCGGCAAACCCGGATCACGCCAATGCAGTTTGAAGTTAATCATCAGCGTTCTTGGCCGCAGTGAACTGGCACGAAAGTGTTTAGAGGCAGGGAGAATGCGCCAGAACAGACCGGCGGCGGCTAAAGCAAACAACCCGATGACCGCCAGTGAGACTCGCCAGGAAAAGAAATCACTTAATACACCGGTGATCAGGCGGCCACTCATCCCGCCAATAGAGTTTCCACTGATATACAACCCCATCGACAATGCGACAAGACTGGGGTGAATTTCCTCACTGATATAGGTCATTGCAACAGCGGCAACACCGCTCAGAGACAAACCAATCAGTGCTCGCATCAACAAAATGCCGTGCCAACTGGTCATAACTGAACAAATTAAGGTGCAAATAGCCGCCAGCATCAGTGCCACCACCATGACAGATTTACGGCCAATGGCATCAGAAAGTGGCCCGGTAAACATCAACCCCAGAGCCAACATGCCGGTGGAGGCGGAAAGGGATAAGCTGCTGCTGGCCGGTGAGACAGTAAAGTCCTGCGACAGCAATGGCAGGATCGGTTGCACGCAATAGAGCAGGGCAAAAGTCGCAAGCCCAGCGGTGAAAAAGGCCAGGGTAACGCGGATAAATTCCGGGGTACTGCGTTGAATATAAGGGCGTTTATTTAAGCGCCTAACGCCGGGTGCCGATACTAACGGGGTGGCATCATCATTTGCGGCGCGCACAGACGCAGCAGTAGTGGCAGGGCGCAAAGAGGTGGTCACGGTATATCCTTAATCAAAAACGGTCTGAACACCGTGGTGGCTATGATGACGGTGTCTTGCTTTGATTTTATGATCATAGAAATAGTGCAGTTTTTTGTCTAATATATTAATTATTCATAATAAGACTTTAAACATATCATTGGAGTTAGATGAGCATTGAGCTAAGGCATTTACGTTATTTTATTGCGGTGGCCGAAGAGTTGCACTTTGGTCGGGCAGCGGAGCGCTTGCGCATTTCTCAGCCCCCCCTTAGCCAGCAAATTCAAATATTGGAAGGCCAAATTGGTGCCCGCCTGCTGGCGCGTAATAATCGCAATGTCAGTCTAACCCAGGCTGGGGCCTTGTTTTTAAAGGAGTCTTACCAAATTCTGGCGCAGGTTAATGCGGCCTCCGAGAAAGCCGCACGTTTGCACCGTGGGGAATCAGGCGAACTGACCATCGGTTTTACATCATCCGCGCCCTTTATCAGCACGGTGTCGCGCAGTTTGCGGGCTTTTCGTCAACTGCATCCTCAAGTGCATATCAAGATGCGCGAAGTGAATAGCAAACAGCAAATTGAGCCGCTACTGGATGGGCATCTGGATCTTGGCGTGATGCGTAATACCCGGCTGCCGGCTGCGCTACAACACCGTTTATTGCTGCGCGAGCCTTTAGTGGCGGTCGTCCATGAAGATCATCCGCTGGCACAATGGCCGCAGGGCAGCGTCAAGTTCAGCGCACTGGCCGAGCAGCCCTTTGTGTTTTTTTCTCGCGAAGTGGGCACCGCGTTATATGATGAAATCCTGACAATATTAGCGCGTTCAGGCATCACACCCTATATTACGCAAGAAGTCGGGGAGGCGATGACCATCGTCGGCCTGGTATCCTCCGGTTTAGGCGTTTCAATTCTGCCCGCCTCATTTACGCGGGTAAAAGTTGATGGGGTAAGATATCTGCCACTGGCGCAAGCGGATGCCACCACCGAAGTCTGGTTGGTCAATCATAAACATCGCCCGGTTACCGCCGCCGCAAAGGCATTAATTCATTTGATGATGTCTAATATTCAATCGGTTACTAATATAGATAGCGTGTAAATAACCGCCAATGAAGCGCAGGATAGCGGTGATTATGTGCAGTAAATCACATAACTAATCAAATAGTTGACGGCATATGCTAAAAGCCCCAACATAGCCGATAATATTTATTTAGAAGCGCGAAAAATACTCTGTAGGCAAAGAAGGAGCCGGTTCAGTGATAACGGATGGACAGCCTGGGCATATTGATCAAATCAAGCAAACCAATGCAGGGGCCGTTTATCGGCTGATTGATCTTTTTGGCCCGATATCCCGTATTGAACTGTCCAAAAGAGCGCAGCTAGCGCCTGCCAGTATCACGAAGATAGTGCGCGAGCTGGTGCAAGCCCATCTGGTAAAAGAGACAGAATATCAGGACGTGGGTAGCCGTGGGCGGCCTGCCATCGGTTTGGTGCTCGATACCGAAGCCTGGCATTATGTCTCCGGGCGCATCAGCCGTGGTTCGATAACACTTGCGCTGCGTGACCTCAGCAGCAAACTGGTGGTTGAAGAACAGATCCCGTTACCCGATAGCCACCCTGAACCGCTGCTTAATCGCATCCTGAGTGAAGTTGACCACTTCTTTATCCGCCATCAGGAAAAGCTCGAACGCTTAACGGCCATCGCCATTACCATGCCCGGCATCATTGATGCCCCCGCCGGGATTGTGCATAAAATGCCCTTTTATGATGTGAATGAAATGCTGCTTGGGCCTGCGTTGGAGCAACGCACCGGATTGCCGGTCTATCTGCAACATGATATTTGCGCCTGGACGATGGCTGAAGCGCTATATGGGGCATCACGCGGTTGTCAGAATGTTATTCAGGTGGTGATTGACCACAACGTCGGCGCTGGCGTTATCACCGCCGGCCGGGTGCTACATGCCGGGAGCCGCAGTGTGGTTGAAATTGGCCATACACAAGTTGACCCTTATGGAAAACGTTGTTACTGCGGTAATCACGGTTGCCTTGAAACGGTCGCCAGTATTGAAAATATATTAGAAATTGCCCAGCAACGGCTCAACGGTTCAATGAGTTCGTTATTACATGGCTCGCCACTGAATGTAGAATCATTATGTGATGCAGCGTTAGCCGGTGACCAGCTTGCCAAAGATATTATTCTGGGCGTCGGGCACAGCGTCGGGCGGATTATTGCCATTATGGTTAACTTATTCAATCCAGAAAAAATTCTGGTTGGCTCACCATTGAATAAAGCCGCTTCTATTTTGCATCCGGCCATTGCATCTTGTATTCGCCAGCAAGCATTACCGGCATACAGTGAGAATATTCTGGTTGAATCAACGGAGTTTTTTAATCAGGGCACCATGCCCGGTGCGGCATTAGTAAAAGACGCATTATATAACGGCTCATTACTGGTGAAATTACTGCAAGGCTAATGTATTAACACTAATAATAAAGAGTTAATTATTAGTAGGTAGCTTATGCCTATTTCGCCTGTTATTTTGTACTATCTGTTAAAAACCGCTCTCAGTTCGGCAAAACATTGCGCTAACGCAAACTGTCAGTTGTCGGCATCGCCTAGACTTTTATCCATATTGCCAATTCCGCCCACTTTCGGCGGAAGTACGTGAATTTACGTGGCCTGATTGTGGAGTATTATTATGTTAACACGTTTATTTGTGACGGGAACTGACACCGCTGTAGGTAAAACGGTGGTGTCACGCGCCTTACTTCAAGCCTTAAGTCAAAATGGCCGAACCGCCGTAGGCTATAAACCTGTTGCGACCGAGAGCCGCGAAACGCCAGAGGGTTTACGTAATCAGGATGCAGTAATATTGCAAGCATCGTCATCTATTAAAGTAGAGTATCAAGAGATTAATCCATTTCCATTGCAGGCCGATGTGATCCATGCCTGCACAAATACATTAATTAACTACAATGAAATGACGGAAGGATTACAGTGTTTATCCGCCAAAGCGGATAGTGTGGTGGTTGAAGGTTGTGGCGGTTGGAAAGTCATGATGAACGATCAGCGCTTTTATTCTGATTGGGTTGTTCAGGAGCAATTACCGGTTGTTTTAGTCGTGGGGATCAAATTAGGTTGCATCAATCATGCCTTAATGACGGCACAGGCAATTATCAATGATGGTTTACCTTTATTAGGTTGGGTGGCTAATCGTATTAATCCGGGGCTGGCCCATTATGCTGAAACAATTGCATTGCTACGCGAATGTATACCCGCGCCACAGTTAGGGCAATTACCTTACCTGCCACATCCGGAAGAAAAACCTCTGGCCAAATATTTAGATTTATCCATCATGATGAAATAAATCATTTCTTATTTTGATGGGGTTTAGTCAAAATAAACCGTGTGCCTTTAATAAAATGTTAGCGTGAGTGGTATACCGAAATGGGGCGTATCCACCGCGCGATTGTTGTCGAAATAACACAAGATAATAATAACCCCGGCAGCAGAGTATATTCACCCGTCATTTCACAGACCATTAATGCGGCCATAATAGGGGCATGGGTGGTTGCTGCCAATAGTGTCGCCATACCGGTCAATGCCATCAACAGTGCAATGTTGTCACCCAGCAGGAGCGGCCACCAGGCAAGTATCTGCCCACATAACATGCCCAATGCTGCGCCGACGAATAAGGTCGGCGTGAACACCCCGCCGGGAGCACCGGAACCACTGCTGGCCAAGACCGCCAGCAATTTGCATACCAAAATGCCGCCTATCAGTAAAATTCCAGGAGGGGTGGTCAGCAGTGACTGCACCACACTGTAGCCATTGCCCCAGACTTCAGGAAAAATAAGCGAGAGTACCCCCACAATCACTCCGCCCAATGCCAGTTGCCAAGGCGGTGATAGATTCAGTGAACGGAAGGCCTGTCCACTGGCGCTCATACCGGTTAAAAACAGCGGGCCACTAAACCCGGCTAATACCCCTAAAAGTGCCATCAAGACATATTGTATTGGCAACGGGGCAGGAAGTGCCTGCACTTGATACAGTGTTTCCTGACCGCCATGTAACAAATTGGTGGTGAGTAGGGCGCTGACGGCAGCAATCACCACCGGGCCGAGCGAGGCGAGCATCAACGTACCAAACAGAATTTCCGCAATAAACAGGCTGCCGGCCAACGGTGCGTGATAAGCGCTGGCCATACCGGCTGCCGCACCACAGGCAACCCACAACTTCCACTCTTGCGGTTTTGCGTAGCGTTGGGCGAAAACAGAGGCAAACAGCGCGGCCAATAGCACCATTGCACCTTCACGGCCGATGGCACTGCCACTTGATACTACTAATAATGAGGCAAAGGATTTCACCAGACTGGCGGTGACATCTAATCGACCATCACCGGTTTCAATGGCTTCCATGTAATCAGTCGGTGCGGTGGGTTGGCGATGTTGGTAGCGTTGATATGCCCACAGCAAACACCCAGCCGTGAACCCTCCCAGCGCCGGGGTTAATGCTCGTCGCCAGCCGCTGATCGACGAGGCCGCGGCTACCAGGCTGCCATCTGTTCGGGCGAAAAGTAGCCACTCAATTCCCAGCATCGCTTGATGAAACAGCCAAACAATCACCGCCGCCATCACACCCAGCATGATGGATATCAGCAATCGGCGCAGCAGGGCACGGTAATAATAGAGGTGAATTGGCCGTTTCATAACATGTGCAGGCTAGGTGGAAATACAGCTAAATAGACAAAGGGCGTATCAAAAGGCACGCCCTGATGAGGAGGCAGGATTATTCGCCGTCAGTGATCCGAGTATAAACAATCTTTTGAGTATCGTTCTCACAATGCCCGACCACCTGACCGCCCGCTTGCTGAACCTGATCATTAGGGACAATATCCAGTTTAAAACCGGACTCAGGCACGCCGTTACTGATAATCTTCTGCGCGATTTCTGCTTTCACACTTTCACACGATGCCACAGCAGCTAGCGGGGCCAAAGATAATAACAACGTACTGATAATAAGCGTTTTTTTCATCATAAAATCCTTATGTGGATGAATAGTTTGCCTAACATATTGATTCCTAAGCAATGCCTCAAGCATAGTCCAAATAGCTGTAACCTCAAGTAAATCCGAACCATAGCGCTCAATTACGGATTAATCTGGCGGCCAGACGAACGATCCAGACAACGCTCAGTATTCGGCTCCCAATAAGCATTTAAATTTACACTACGATCACAGTTATCTTTGGCATCGACTGCCCGATCGAATTTATCAAAACTCTTTTCTACCCGGGTATTCACTTTGCTACGCAGCAGGTGAGTATCGTCCCATTGTTGCTGGCTTTGGCGAGCCTGTTCTTTGGTCATAGGATCATTACTGCCACCGACTGAAACACAAGTACTGCCCTGCGTGCAGTTTGCCGATTGTGCCTGTGCTGGGGCAAGATAGGCCAGTGGCACCATCAGTATAACGGTGGGCAGAAATGCACGAATTAAGCGTGGCAGGCTGTTTATTTTCATCGTCTTAAGTCCTTTATCAGCGGTGAGGGTAGAGAATCATGTGGTTAACTGGCACGCTATCAGCGGTAGCTAAATTATATCATTGCTGACGACAGATAAACCAGTCAACGACAGTCCTGTTGAGGATATGTAGAGTAACGTAATGTTAATTTCAGGTCTGGCGTAACCTTAATGCGACCCAGGCGATATCACGAGTATCTATTATGTTAAAAACATCATTACTGTTTTTTGTCACCGCACTGGCCGAGATAGTGGGCTGCTTCCTGCCTTATCTGTGGTTACGTAAAGGCGGTTCCATCGGCTTATTACTGCCCGCCGCCGCCAGTTTAGCCGTGTTTGTCTGGCTTCTGACCTTGCATCCTGCCGCCAGTGGGCGGGTTTATGCAGCTTATGGCGGCGTTTATGTGGTCACCGCGCTGCTGTGGTTACGGTTCGTTGATGGCGTTAAGTTATCGGCATTTGACTGGGTGGGAGCCGGCGTTGCGTTGGCTGGCATGATGATTATTGTGGCCGGCTGGCGGGTAAATTAAGGGCGGGGCGGTGACCGCTTTCGTAATAGTTTTTGGGTGATATTTTAGTTTGTTTATTTTCTAGTAAGATATTTAACTGTAAAATTCCCCAACACACGTATTTTTAACGTCTTCTGTTTTATTGTAATGGTGGCGATTGTGTTTTATCAAATAATTAGTATTTTAATTTATTATGATAGAATGTTTTTTAGTATTAACCTCTCATATAATGTTGAGGAATTTTCAGGAAAGTAAATTTATTATAAGGATTAATAGATAATAGATACATCTTCGAAACTCGCTTGAAATCGCAAATTCTGTTGAGTATACTTTAATCAGTTACACTCAATTGTCGAATTCTTCTTTTTGTTGTTAAAACAAAACTTGAGAGGCTGAGCTGATCATGGATGAACAAAATCAAAAGAAGCCACCAAATTCAAAGGACGTCGTCGTAGAATCCTTGAATTCCCTTCCGCTGGTCTCCATTATGGAACACAGCAATGAACCGTGGGTTGTGAGAGATTGCCAATCGCGTTATGTGTACGTAAACCAAGCGGGTCTGGATTTTTTGAATTTACCTGCCAGTTTTGATATCGAGGGGCGATTAGATAATGAATGCCCTGCTGATTGGGCGGAATTTGCTGAACAATATCAAGCAAATGACAGAAAGGCGGAGAGAAGTGGAAAGCGCGTGGCCATTATTTCAACCCATTTTTATGGTCGAGATAGAATACTGGAACCTTACTATTTACCCAGATTCCCGATTTACAATAAAATTGGTGAATGTATAGGAACATTAACCAACGCCAGTAAATTAAATTTCATTTCTCTTTCTCAATATATAGACCGCCGTACACCTTCAGTATTAACACTGACCCCGCCAACAGACCTGTTCAGCGAGAAAGAACTTGAGATTATTTTTTTCATATTACAACCTATGACAACTAAAATGGTCGCGAAAAGACTTTCTTTATCTCACAGAACCATAGAAAACAGATTAGGTGTGATGTACGAGAAGTCCGGCGTCGGATCTATAAATATGTTTAGAGAGTATTGTGGCAACTTAGGATTGGATTTATATATCCCCCCTAAATTTGTCAGACCCAATGTTCAAAGTCAGAGTTAATTTCACATTGAAAATACTTAAGACAAAACATATTTATTATTATGGCAGGCTGGCGGGTAAATGAGGGGCGGGGCGGTGAACACCCATCCAGCCACTCATTTTCTGTATTATTGCACTTCGCGGTGAATATTCAGCCCGGCAAAAGATTGGCTTACTGGCATCATTTCCAGTGTGTTGATATTGACTCGTGCAGGCAGAGTAGCGACCCAGAAAACTGCCTCGGCAATATCTTCTGGCGTCAAGGGGTTAGCGCCGTCGTAGGTTTTGTCCACTTTATCTTCGTCGCCGTCAAAACGAACCAATGAAAATTCAGTGCCACCGACCATGCCGGGTTCAATATCGGTCACGCGAATATGTGTACCGTGTAAATCGGCTCGCAAGCCTAAACTAAATTGTTTAACAAATGCTTTGGTCGCACCGTAGACGTTGCCTCCGGCATAGGGCCAACTCGCCGCAGTAGAGCCAATATTGATCACATGACCGACGTTACGCGCAACCATCGCAGGCAATAGAGCGCGTGTCATATTCACCAAACCTTTGGTATTGGTGTCAATCATTGTATCCCAGTCGTCAACATTGGCTTTATGAGCCGGTTCTAGCCCCAATGCCAGGCCTGCATTGTTTACCAGCAAATCAATATTCTGTAGTTCAGCGGGCAGTTCATCAATAACGTGTTGAATGGCCGCACGATTTCGTACATCTAAGCGTACGATATGTAGGTTTGCGCCTAATTGGTTTTTTAATTGGTCTAAGCGTTCCTGCCGGCGACCTGTTGCAATAACCTGATGACCGTGACTGATAAATTTACGGGCAATAGCCTCACCAAAACCAGAGGTTGCACCTGTGACGAAAACGATCATAGCCAGTCCTTATTTCGTTGCCAATAATATATACCGATAACATACTATTGAATAAGGTTGAAAGCCATTACCCGCAGAGTTAACTCAGCCGCAACGTCTGGCTGAGTTAACTGTTTTACATGCTATAACGGCGGCAACGGAGGAGGTACTGGTACGCCTTTCCCATCAATTTTGATATCGGCCATAGCTTGTTTAGCTGCGCTGGCTTTATTGACTGCCTCTTGTGCCAATGCTGTCTCTGCGTTGATCAGCTTGGCAATTCTGGCATCATCTTTGGCTTCTGCTTCAGCCCGTTTAGGGACCTCTAGTGCATCTTGCACTTTTAGCTTAGCAATTTCCTGAGCGAATTTATTACCACTGTTACTTGCCTTATTTTCATTCGATACACCATGACCTCTTTTTCCCAGCTCTCGGGCTAATTCGCTGATCAGTTTATCCGAGATCGCTGTTTTGGGGCTGGCTACCGCATGTTGAGCAATAGGGCTGAGCTGGCTGGCAGATTTCAAATTGATTTTACTTGTTTCGCCGACCGATAATGGCGGTAACGGCGGTGGAAGTGGGACGCCTTTATTGTCAACTTTTATATCAACAATAACTTGTTTAGCTCTGGCGTTGGTGTTGATTTCCGCCTCATTTGCCAAGGTTATTTCAGCCTTGATCAGCTTGGCAATTCTGGCATCATCTTTGGCCTCTGCTTCAGCCCGCTTAGGGGCCTCCAGTGCATCCTGCACTTTCAGTTTATTAATTTCCTCGGCGAATTTATTACCGCTGTTACGGCTCTTATTTCCATCCAGGCCACCATTATTTCTTTTTTCCAGTTGTATCGATAATTGGCTGATGATGTCGGTTGGAATTCCTGCTGACTGGGTATTAACTTTTACTATACTCGCGCTCATGTCGGCCTGAGGAGGCTTTGTACTGTTAGCTAATTTAAGTGCGATAGGAGCATGGCTAATCTTGGTGATGTTTTTTTTAAAAAACCCTATTTTACTATTGCTGCTTTTCACCGGTTCCTGCTTAGTATTCATCGCAGAGTATTTATTTAGCATATTCTGAACGTGAACTGATATCATGATATTCTCCTAAAATAATGACATGGTGCAATAATAGAGAATTATTCCGATGGCTTATTGCAAAAAACGTAGATAACACCAAGGCGGATAAGATTATTATTAATCATATTTAATCGTCTGGTAACGCAACTAACATTATTAACATAAAAATCAATAGGATAGATTTACCCCTGGCGTTTGCAGAAAATAATGGCGAGCATATTGATCTTATGGCACGCGGGGAGGGGGGTTAAGTGCTCAGGCCCAAGCAATATGCTGTATGGCCTCAGGCAAAACCGCCTTCTGGATTATATGAAGGCGGGTTTTATATTAATACGTTAATACTAAAGTATTATGGCTGTTTTTTCTTATACACATCAGCGGTGGCATGAATTTTTGTATTGGTATTAGCGGATGTTACAACGTAATAATCGCCACCCAGTGCATCTGCTTTTTTGGATAACTCTTCTTTGGCGTCACTGGGGGCTTGTTCACCGGCAGTAACAACATTACCAATCTTTTCGTATTGACCTGGGTTTTTACTCAGTTCATCTTTAGTTAACAGCTCGGCGGCGATGGCACCGGAAGAGAATGCACCCAGTAGAACTAACGTCGTTATAGCTTTAAATAATTTCATAGTATTCCTCTCATCAAAGATATTTACGATCAAACGGCGCTGACTTCTGTAGAAACATAAGTATTGCTCTCATTATGGGTTTTAGCCAGTTAGCGGGGTATATTTAGGTTTACACCGATAAGCCAGATGAACATATAAGATGATCGTTAGACAGAGTAAACCAGAACCCGCAATGACAAAGAGCAACACCTCAGATAGTAGAAATGTCACTTTGAAGTACTTATACTTTGGAATCCATATTAGTTCGCAGGTTTTATAACGATGAAAGAAAAAGTAATTTTTGCTGTATTGCTGTCCATAAGCTGCTCAAGTCTTGCAACAGAACACTCTCCTCATTGGAGTTACGAAGGCTCGGAAGACCCAGCTCATTGGGGGAAACTATCACCTGACTTTTCACTGTGTGAAAACAGTAAGAATCAGTCACCGATCAACATTCAGGGCGCACTGAAAAGCAATCATGGCAAACTTGAGCTTGCTTTCCAGCAGGGCAAACAGCAAATCGTTAACAATGGACACACCATTCAAGTCAACGTAAGCGAAGGTAACACCCTGCGCTTGGATAACAGCACCTTCACTCTGCAGCAGTTCCATTTCCACGCCCCTAGCGAAAATGAAATCGACGGCAAGCAGTTCCCACTGGAAGCGCACTTTGTCTACAAAGACAAAGACGGTGCCCTCGCGGTGCTGGCCCTGATGTTCCTGGAGGGTAAAGCCAACACTCAACTGGCGAAGGCCTGGCAGCAAATACCTGCAGCCGTCGATCAGACTGCCGTGCTGAACAAGCCGCTGGATATCAAAACGCTGCTGCCGAAACAGTTTAACTTCTACCGTTTTAGCGGTTCGCTAACCACACCGCCATGTTCTGAAGGTGTTAGATGGATTGTCTTGGATCAACCAGTGAGTGCATCTACCGAACAAATCAATCAATTTCGCTCAGTAATTCACCATGCTAACAATCGGCCAATACAGCCTTTGAATGGACGTATCATAATCAATTGATATTTATTCATATAATCAACCTCAGTACATTTTACTTCTAAGGTAGGTTATATGTTCAACGCTTCAAACTAGTTCTGAATTCTTCTGGATTGACCAGTACCGGATTGATTGCCTTGCATTGAGACGGTTGAGTTCTTTTTCTGACATTGTCACTAACATCCGGAAGCCCCTGCGGCATAAAAGACTTCATTCTTTATGCCGCAGGGATATTGCTATATTGGAGAAAAAGTCCATGTCCTTCGGTGGTTGTCGCATCAGTCAATCATGACCACAGAAGCGTTAAATTCCGCCTATCTCTACAGTGTCAAGGCTAAGTAGAAGTGTCCACCTGCTGGCTAAGTTCAAATGTCCTTACTGCGTTGCATCGATTGTCTAAGGGAATAGACATATTGGGATAATAATCAGCTATGGATTTATAACAAGTGAGTGCTGAAATTTATACTTTACAATACTCATAGATTTTGGTGGCAATTAAAGACCCTATTATACCAAGCAGTACTACGGTGAGTGATGAGATGGCTAATGATATTAATGGATGCACTTTAATGAAATCCAACCATCTGTAATACAATGGTTTTTTTATTCCTTTTAATTCATGTTTGATGTTTTCAATAACATTATTAGAAACCATCCCGTTAGTTAACTTATGTTCGCACTCTCTGCATATAATCGGTTTATTACATGATTCAATCAGATCTGATTTTATTCCATTCATGTCGAATAAACATCCCTTGGTTTCATCATGAGTAAATCCAGGTGTCTCTCCATAGTCTGGAATTCGACGTCCAGACCTCATGTAAGCTAATGAGTATGCATATAGTATTCTGTACACTACATTTTCAAGAGGAATGTTGTCATAAAGTAAATAATCCTTTATTTCATGGAAGGTGAATATAACCTTATTATTACCAAGTCTACGTGAATACCAGTTATCCTCTAAGGGCACGTTTGTTAAGACCACTAAAAAATTAGCATCGCCTATCTCAGGTGTTTGCTTAACTATTAAGTCATCAGAATATGCCCAAGCATATTCAATATCTGAATCACAATTTAAATTGTAATAGTCAATGCTGGATATTTCGAATAGCTTGGATTTCCAACTCTGTACTTTTTTTATATCAAACCTTGCCGGGATATATCCCAATGTAACTATTTTTATTTTAAGCTTTGCCATCGTTCCATCATCCTTTTTTGATTCAGTTATGAGCACGCAGCACTTCAGGGTATCAGAGATACTCATAAGTTCACTTTGACATACCATAATAATGCATATATATCATAACATTAACGCTTATTGCGCTCTCCAAAAATTTCCTCAGTACGTGACATAGTCTGGATATTCAGCTCGTGCATGGCCCGACCAAACTGAGTGTAGCCATCGCCACCCGTAATATCTGTATCAATTCGCCGGTACAAGCTCGGCGATAACGAGGCTGCTGGATCTTTGATGCTCTTTGTCTGCGGGGGATCCAGAAACCAGCATTAACCATCAATTTTCTGACGGTTTCTTTAGCAAGATGAACGTTGTGTACTTCTGAGAGTTTTTCACAAGCTAGCGTAGGCCCGAAATCCACGTAATGTTCACGAATGATATTCAGTGCGTGAGCAGCGAGTCCTTCAGATAGCTGATTATTGCTTGGCTTTCCGCGCCGACGACTGGTGAGTCCAAGAGGCCCATCATTACGATAACGTTCAATCAACCGACGACACTGTCTATCGGATAAACCAAGCCGCTGTGCGGCCATTTGCGTTGTGAGGCGATGATCAACAACGTCCTGAATAATTTTGAGTCTATTTACTTCGCCCAAGGTGAAAAAATCCGCTTTGTGTGTCGCCATGAGGATCCCTTAATGATGAGATTGCATGGCAGACATCTTAACTTAGCCTCTACAATGTTGGTGCGTATAATGTATATTATGTTAAATGATAATCGTACAGACCCAACCCACATGCCGCACCATAAACCCTTCCCTTAACCCGGTGACGCTACGTGAAATCTGTAGCACTAATACCATCATTTACCGGTCAAATGCGTTTATCAGCACCAGGCGCGATCTTGATAATTGTTCGGCACCCAATTTCTCGCTATTCATCTGGAACAATTTGAAGCCATTGTTTAGTATGTCCTTACCCTGCTTACGCCATCAGCAAATCCGGACTTCATGAAGAAACTCATTAAACGGCTGGAGATCATTAAAAGCGCCATTGAGCTTGAAGATGACGATATTATCCGACAGCAACTCTCTTATCTTAAAAGTGAACCTCAGGATGCGGTGCTTGTTTCTATCGCCATAGCGATTGAGCAAGGGAAATTTACTCATGCGCTCGACGCAATCTCGGCCTGGCTTGGGAGCAAACAGGCGGTGACGCATTGGCAGGACGTCGAATTGTCTGCCTGCAAACTGGAATTAAAAGCACTGGAGGAACAGTTACGCGAGCTAATTGTGCAGCGCGACGAACGTATTCAGTTGCTGGATGATTTTAACGATCTCTATCTGGTGCGGCTTGGCCCGTTAATGAAGCAAATTCTCCATTTACGCAAGCAGTTGGCGGAAAACGCCCTGCGTCGGGCGGAGGCCGAAACTCGACGCCGCGAGGATGATTACCGCAACTGCCAGCAGTATCTCTCTCAGGCGATCGATGAGTTAGCATCGTTAAAACAGCGTTGGTTGGTATTATCCCCACTGTGTGACGCAACCTTTGAGATGCGAAAACAGATCCAGCAACAGACCGAATTAATCATCGCCCTACTCGCTGAAATCAAAGAACTGGAACACGGCTTCTGCACGCGCAATACGCGGTCAACCCGCAAAGCGCGTGAGGAGGCAAAAGATAAGTACGATAGCTATCAGCAGCAACAAAGAAAAGCCGAACAACGACACGAAAATGAACAAAAATTCTCTTCTGATCAGCGCCAGGAGCTAAACCGCCTATGGCGGCAAGCCAGCCGATTGTGCCATCCGGATTTGGTCGCGGATGAATTTAAAAGAAAAAGCACATCAGCTTATGGTCCAGCTCAATCAAGCCCGCCAACGCGGTGATTTTACTGCGATTAATGCTTTGCTGGCGAGTTTAAAACAAGGGCTTGAGCCGCTGATGGGCAGTGATTGCATTGACGATCTCGAACGATTACGCCGGAAAATCACCCAAGTCAGAGATCAAATTGACGCAATGTTAAGTGAACTAACCGCATTGGAAGATGAAGATTCCTGGCGGCTGGCCACTTCTCTGCCTGAGAAGGATCAATGGTTTACAGAACAAGAAAACGTGTTATCCAAAACACTCAATATTCTTGAGCGGCAAGTCAAAGAAGCATCAACAGTGCTGTATGAAGCATGATATTCAAGAGTAAAAGCCCGCCCCAGACGGGCTTGTTAGAAAGAATTGAGTCAGGCTACTGGCTCAATAATGCTTTTACATCCAATAGGATAAACTCATTATCATCCGCCTCATTAGGCTGGCGGCTGGCGGAGAATGGGAAATTATTATCGTTACCAACAATGATATGGTTGGCATCCACCACATCAACGTTTTCAATGGTAAAAAACGGGAACGTCAGCACACCATTATTTAGCGGTTTGCGTGCCAGGTTCTGCGAATCTTTAATGTTCAACAGATCAATATATGCGACTTTTTCTACCGGTTTGCCAACATTGTCATCAGAGAAGGCAATTTTGTAGACACGCTTGAACTTGGCTATCTGGCTAAAACATTTATCCGTCGCCGCACCGGTGGCACAAGCTTTATCTGCCGTCCCTTCGCCATTATCGCGTTCAATCACTAATCCATAGTTCGCATCAATCATATTGAAGTCACCAATGGCGTTCTGATTATCGTCCAGAACATATTGCCAGCTGCGCCCTGTCCATGCTTGGTTCTTAACATCAAACTCCAGCACGCGCAGGTAACGTTTGCCATCAATATGTTCAAATTGTTCCCCCTCCCACAGTGCACCTTCTAACATAGGATAGAGTTTGCTGCCATCCGGTGACACTGCCATCCCTTCAAATCCTTTTGAGCGCGCCACCTGAAAGTTCTGTTTGCCATCCGGCGCACCAGGCAACGTAAGTGTTGGATTATCAGGTGATTTCACAATTTTGCCATCAACCTGAGTGTCAAATACTGCCAGCACTTTACCGTTTAAATCAGCTTTAATCAGATAGGGACCAAATTCATCACCCACCCAGAGCGCATCATCAGCAAACTGGAAGCTTTCGGGGTCAAAATCACTGCCGGTCAAATAGCGTTTTTCAGTGCTTTCATTGGTGATATGGAACGGTACTTTTTTATCTGGATCGTGCAAGAACACAGTTTGCAGTGGCGTTACGCTGCCATTTTTGAAATCAATATTATAGTGATTGAGATACAGCATGGCGTCCGGCGAGTTGGCTTTGCTACCAAATCCATTGTCGGTCAGCACCCAGTATGTGCCATCCGGCATGTGCTTTATTCCAGAATGGCCTTGCAGTGGTTGGCCGGTGATGGGCAAACCGATACCCGTAGGGCGATCGGCGGATTTACCGGCGACAATGCCTAAGGTGCTAACGCGTTGATCACGGGTGTATTTGCCACTTTGTTGTAAATCAATCGGTGCATCCGCAGGCGTTGCAACCGCCGATTTCACGGACAGAACGGCATGCCCGGCCAGCGTTGCTGGCATCTCGACCGCCTGTACCCACAACGTGGTACTGAATACGATGCTACTGGTCAGCAGTGCCAGCCTGAATTTTTTCATGTACATGTTAAGTTCCCTGATTATTCTTATTGCCCAAAGGTAAAAAGCAACTTCACTATAGGGGGCTGGAGTGACAGAAATATTATCCCTGTTATTCTTTATGGTTGAGGCATAATCACTCTGAATATTATTAAGTTCGTATTCATTCTCAAATAAGGTCATCCACGATGAAAGATAACGAATATCAGCCACCCAAGGTCTGGACAGAAAACAATGAAAACGGCGGGGTTTGGTCGAAGATTAATCGTCCGACCGCCGGTGCCAGACACGAAGCTACCCTGCCGCGAGGTAAGCACCCTTTGCAGTTGTACTCAATGGGCACACCCAATGGCCAGAAGGTCACGATTTTGCTGGAAGAGTTGTTGGCTTTGGGCGAGAAAGGTGCGGAGTATGACGCGCATTTGATAAACATCAGTGACGGTGATCAGTTCTCCAGTGGCTTTATTGCTGTTAATCCTAATTCAAAGATCCCCGCGCTAATGGATTACTCAACGCCTAAACCTGTCAGGGTATTTGAGTCTGGGGCGATTCTGCTTTATCTCGCGGATAAATTTGGTCATTTGTTGCCAAAGTCACATCCACAAAGAACCGAAGCGCTGAACTGGCTCTTCTGGTTGCAAGGTGCAGCCCCTTATTTAGGCGGCGGTTTTGGTCATTTCTATCACTATGCGCCGGTGAAGATCGAATATGCTATCGACCGCTTCACGATGGAAGCTAAACGCCAACTGGATTTACTCAACCAACAACTTGAAAATCAAGCCTATATCGCCGGTGATGAATACACTATCGCCGATATTGCTATCTGGCCTTGGTACGGTAATTTGGTGCTCGGCCTGCAATATGACGCGGGCGAGTTTCTGGATGTGAAATCCTATACTCATCTTCGCCGTTGGACGGAGAATATCGCCCAGCGCCCTGCCGTTCAACGTGGCAGTATCGTCAATCGCACTTGGGGAGACGCGCACGAACAATTGCCAGAGCGCCATGATGCCACAGATTTTGACCGTCTGACGAAGGGGTAAGAATGCGGTAATGAGATAAAGAGACAGCGACGGTCTCTTTATCTCCATTTACGACACCAAGCCCCCACCGCCAGCAAAAGGCGTCTTCCCCGCAATCTTCATGACCTGCGCGCCCAACGTCACAAAGGGCACTCGTCGGCTGGCATAAATTAGCCCGCCGGCCCGAGCACGTACCACTTTTACCGTATCGGCGATCGGATCAATAATTTCAGCGACGGCCTCATATTTCGCAACCCATTCGCCAGGCTGACGTAATAATAGCAAGCGATACTATGCTCTCCTGACCAGGTTCCTTCTCGTTTAAGTAGCGAACTACTAGCTAAATATTCTTTGAGCAGACGACCCCAGACGTATTATTTGTAGAATTCACCTGCCCTTGATTCAACCCTCCCGTAAGAAGAAAGCCTGGTACACTAAGATTAGGTGTGCTACTCCAGGCACCACCGGGCCACTGGCCAAGTGGCCCGGTATAATTTGCCATTCGTCCCCACTCGTCCCAAAGTCTGCCATTGGCTCCGCGAGTAGACTGAGCACCTGGAGTCTCTGCTGCCAAGAAAAAATCTTGTATAATTGGGATTGAATACCCAGCATTTGTACATGCTGTCTCAGCAGCAATATAGTTATTGCTTGCTCCAGTTAATGGATTAATAAACCATTTTCTCACGGTAAAACTATAAATTAACGGTGCATTGCCGCCGTTACGAGTGGCGGTAATCGATATGGGGGTACTGCTTGGGAAATCACTGATAAAGCTAACTAAACCATTATTATCTACTGTTGCCAATTCCGGATGGTTACTAATCCAAGTCAACTGATTGTTGATTGTCGTACCCCCATTTATATTTATCTGGAATATTGCTCCGACAAACCCTGTTTTGGGAAAACCTGCATCAGCACTAAATGTTTCTCTATTAGCATTGACATTAACAGAAACACCTGTTATGGAAAGAAAAACCACATCTACTGATTTTTCATTAGTGTTATTGACATTTGCTGTAACACTACTAATGCCCGAAAAAGTATTATTGATAGTTGTAACGGCTAATCCATTTGTGTCACTGATTACTGGCGAGGTAATTACCGATGCATTATTCGTTGCCATGAACATGACATTTTGCCCTGGTATTGGATTACCGTTAGCATCCGTGACTTTGGCAACTACGCTATTAACATCCGTTCCATTAGCTGATGCATTATTTGTCTGTACAGTTAACGTGCTAATAATAATTGTACTCGACTGACTCACATGAATCTGAGTTGTAGCGCGATTTGAAATATTTCCATTGACGTCATATGCAATAGCAGACAACGCATAGATATTACTTACACCTACTTGATACTGGTATGGCGGAAATGTGATTGTAACGTCTTTCTGAGAGGTCGTACTAATATTACCTCCAGCAGCAATGAGAGAGTTAGCATCCCATTCAACGCGTTGAACTTCATATTTCGACTCAATCTGTGCTGTAAGTATAGCATTATCGCCTGCTGAACCCGTTAGTTGCTCCGGTAATGATAATCGTAATAATTCTTGTTTCTGGTAGTCCAGCACAATATTGTTGTTACGCTCAACCAGATCCTGGCGGCTCCCCGCTAAGGTGCGGGTAACGGCCACAGCAGAGGGGTCGATATGCGACTGCCAGGAATTGCTCAGGCGGTAATTGAACTGGAGATTAATACTGCTGTCGGATTTACTACTTTTCCCCGCGCGGTGGTCTATTCCAACCGTAACCAAAGAGACAGGGGTATAATTGATGCCTACCGTGATGGCATGTGGGTCCTTCTGGCGTTTATCCTTGCCGAATAATGCGACTTCATCACCATTATACTGCTCATACATTAACTTACCGCCTAATTGCGGGTAAGCAGGTAAATAAGTCTCGGCACGCAGATCATAACCATTAGCAGGGCGTTCATTATAATCCGCAAAATCACGAGACTGATGCCAGTCGGTCGTGCCAAAATAACCGTTTGCAGATAACTTCAGGTAATCTGTCCAGGCTTCCGCACCAATGCCGACCCGTCTATTATTACCGGTAATATCATTATCAAAAAAGGTATTGGCACCGTACATCCAGTTAGTTAAAAAAGCGCGAACCCCAGCGCCGATATTAATCGTATTGCGACTGTCTTTATTCCGTCCCCCCAATTGGGTAAAAAACAAAGACTTTTGGTTATCATAAAGAGGAATCAGTACATCAATAGCACTGCTGTCAAATTCAAAATCATCATTAGTGTTGAACTGGATACGGGCGGTACCAAACTGGCCCAGCCATTGTTGTGCCGAACTGCTGATTTCATTGTTGACCGCAGAGCGGGCCATATTCTCTGCCGATTTGGCTGCATCACCGTGGGACAAGAGAGCGGCCCCCGCTGCAGCATTACTTGCTACCCCGTTCTCTGCAGGAACAGTGACGTTATTATCTACCGTGAACGGAGATTTTTTACGCGGCACGTCAATTTCATCACCAACAGTTAATGCCGTGAAGGGTTTGGCGAACGTGCGGTAAATATTAATGCGTTTAAGTTCATCAACGGATATAGCGTATTTCTTTGCCACTGACTCAACAGTTTCATTGGTACCCAGCAGGTACGGTTCTGTATCGACGTGAATTACCGTGGAGTTTTCGGGTAATAAGACAGTGGCAGCAATCACCGGAGTGAAGGGTAAACTTAAAGGAAGTAATAAATGAATAAGAATAGTGATCCTGGTAAGTATTCTTGTTTTTCGTGTTACCGTACTATTTATCGATAATGCCTGACATTTTGTTTTTTGAAAAACTTCACGAAGTAAATAATTATACATTTATTTTTTATCCACCAACCATCAACGCTGTATGGATAATGATTATCGTATAATACTGGAAAATTGCCAGTAACCTAGTAGGTTCTGTCGCATTAGTGATATGAAGTTGGCAAAAGTTGCGTTGCCAGTTATTTAGGCAGCCAGCAAATAGAATTGTTCGGCAGGTGACAATCCCACACTTAGTAAAGTGCATAAGCGGTTCTCTTGATTGGGTGTTACGAAGGTGTTGATCTGATTATTAAACAGATACCGCCACCAATCAGGTCGAATCCGCCACGGGTATCTCTATATTTACGCTGTATATCGTTGATGCTGCAACCTATTCGGCTGTCAGATAAATATTCTATAACTAACCTCACACCATCCTCCTCGCGAATACATTCGGTATCGATTCACTTAACCTATATACTGAATGAGCTGCTGGCTGTGAGTAATAACAAAGGAAGCTCCATGAAAAAAGCAATCGTAGTAATACTGGCTCTGTGGCTGGTTGGCTGTGCCAATAGCGGGCATATGGGAGTGAGTGGCGGGTCGAGCGGCATATCCAGTATCAGCATTGGTAGCGGGGTTAGCCGATAGGCTGGTTTTCCTGGTTCTGTCTTTTACGATAAATATCACGCGGCTTAACGGTAAGAATATTGGTTAGCAGATGGGCATCGCCTGAGATGGTCGTCGGCAAGATTTAGTGTGGGATAATTCTATCAAGCAGGTGGTTGAGTTAGCCCCATCCCACTGATGTGCAAACGAAAAACGCCACGGAGTTCCCGCAGCGTTTTATTCTTATCAATATTTAATTTTTTTACCGCAGCGATTAAAATGCGTATTTAAGGCCCACTGTCACACGGCTGTCATTGTAACCACTGCCCCCCATTTGCTGGCCAACGTTGGCCCATGTATTGCAGTTCTTATTCAGTTTGCCTTCCGCCCCCAGTTTTATTTCGCCCACGTTGCGGCTGCCAGCTTGACTCACTGTAATGTTATCCATCGCAACACCGGGATCTTTGCGGTGATATAGCCAGTTCATTTCGGAGTAAACGGTGAACAGCTTATCCTTGCCTTTATCCTGATCACTGACACTATCACGCGCCACACGAACCCCGAATCGGGTGCTGATAGTACCAGTGCCTGTCGATTGAATTTGCGTATTACTGTCATCACGCACCGTATCTGCTTTCTGCCCATCCCAGATAACCTGCGCCTGTGGTGTCACAAATACCTCGCCATTTGTTCCCTGATACACCGGCATCCGATAACCACTTTCAATCGAGGCACTCAGGCCATTGATGTTATAGCTTTGCATCGCCAGCTCATCGCCCTGCTCGCTAGCCTTTAGCTTGCTGTATTGCAGCCAACTATCGACATAACTGCCATTTTGCGTTTTAGCATCTTGATACCAGGTGGCGTACATACCGGCACTGTAGCCATCAACGATGCCGCGTGATTTATAACCGGTGCGGTTAGATTGGGTCTGATTATTGTTATAGCCATAACCGGCCATCATACCGACCCCCAGCCGGTCATCCTGACCCATTGCCGCACTCAATACTTCGCCGCCCCCTTGCACCACATAACCATTGGCGCTGCTGTGTAACTGCCCGCTGCCATCACTGAAACCGGTGCGTGAACCCACCTGCCGCAGCCACATACTGGAGTTTTCTGCCTGCCCTTCGCGGTCATTGAGCCGCAGGTTAAACATCGTTTGTGCCGCAGCGATATTCGCCATATAACCACCGGCTTCTGGCCGCAGTGTTTTTGAGCTTACGGCTCGCCCCCCACTGGCTGCGTTACCTTCGCTGGCAGCGTCACCGTTATTGCTATTATTGCCACCGCCATTACTATGATCATCGGTACTGGTACCTGATCCCGTATCACCACTCACTGGCGCTGTTCCACCAAAGGTTGAACGCAAATACCAGTCTTTGTTAGTTGAATCCGTCAGCGTGCCCTGTTGCAGGAAATATTCATAAGGCCCGGCGACCGCGCGACCTGCGAGCGTAAATTGCCCGTCAGACTGGCTGCCGTTCACCTTAATCAGTTTGATCCCATCATAAGTCTCGGCTCCCTCACCGTGGGCGCTTTGAACCCGAATCTGACTCTCACCAAAGCTGGAACCGTTGATAATCAATTTATCCGTTGAGGCGTTATCCGCTCCCATGTCGGTATCAAATACCACAGTACCGCCCCTGCCTTCATAATCGCCATTGACGGTGAACTCACCGTGGTCGCCACCGGTCAAGGCTCGCCCGACGATAAGCTCACCGGCATTCAACACATTGCCGGTCACGTTGCCATAGCCGCCCAGTGTGCCACCTTGCTCAATATTGACATTGCTGATAAGGCTCCCGCCGGTGGTATCGCCCACCTGTAATATCCCGCCGTGCGAGACATTGGCTGTCGCTCCTGACCCACTGTTGGTCAATTGGCCGGTAATCATCAGCGCCCCATTCTGCACAACCAGCGCTGTCGCATTGGCAGCGCTGGTTGTCACATTGCCGCCTAACGTCCAACGACCACTGTCGGTCGCTGAAATCGATGTTAATCCACTGAAATCATTATTGGCAGTGCCATCCCCGCGTAATGCGAGTGTGTTATTACTACCGCTACTGATAACTTTGCCGTTAATGGTACTGCCAGTTGCGAGAATAAGTTGGTTATTACTGCCACTCAGATTAACCGCAGTGCCATTGCTGCCGGTTAAGGTGCCCATATTCTCAATAATCATGCCACCACTACCCTGAATCTGAATGGCATTGGGGCCGGTTATCGTCCCGCTATTGGATATTGAGCCGTGAGTGTCCCCTCTGGTCAATATCCCGCCACCTGAATTAGAGCTAATAGTGCCAGCATTGTTAACGGTAAGAATGCCACTATCAGAAAGAATGCCAGGCCCATCGCTGGAGTTTATTATCCCGGTAATACCTTGTGTAACACTGCCACCTGAGGCCAGCCGAATCCCACTTGAATAACCGGTGATCGCGCCATTATTTATGATGTAGGCCAAGGCCTTACTGGAGACGATACCGTAACCCCCCAGGCTACCGATGCTCGCGCCTGCATGGTTGACGACTGTTCCGCCATTTTCCAATTTTACACCAGAGACACCTGATCCTGCCTGGGTCGCAGCCATAATGCCGTAGTTATCCAGATGAGAACCACTGGCAGTTTTTGAATCAAGATGGATCGCACCGGCAGCAACCATTGCATAGGTATTATCGATTACCGAACCATAAACAATCAGCCGCCAGTCAGCATCACGATTACCAAAAATTGTGCTGTCGGTTATGGTGGTAATTGTTGCCGTTTCAGGCACTAAAAAATCAGTTTCCGGCCCGAAAAGAGATAAATAGATTGGCCCGGATTGAGTATTCAGTGTGCTTTCGGCCTTGGCCTCCACCATAGAAAATCCACCTAATAACACCGGAAAACTGACGATAAACGTTTTTATAATACGATGAATTTTATTCATACAAACTCCGAAAACATAGATAGCAACGCTCCGTCCACTATTGATGGAATGAGGTTATTAGGTTTAATTAAATTTTATAACTGTTATGACTTAATTTATCAGAGTCCGTTCTTTATCTTAATAAGATTAAACAATGAGTGATTCATACTTTAATCTTGAATATAATTCAGATAATGTTCTAACACCAAATTTAGAGTAAATTTTTGAACGGTGACTACAGACGGTCTTCTCACTGATAAATAAACTATTGGCTATTTTCTTGTTGGTTTCTCCAGCGAGTATTTTCTTTAAAATGGCTGATTCTTTATCCGTTAACATATAAAAGTAATGTTTTGATGAGGTATGTTCACTGGGTGGTCCAGCGCCATTTCGGGCGACAATACTATCAATAAGTACACTTAAATCTTTAGCCAATTCATTGATTTTAATCTTCTTCCTTAAAACCGAATCAAAAAAAGAGGAATAGAACCTATAATAAACTAAAAACTCCTGGTCGTTACAAAGTGCAATTGACTTTAGGCTGTTATTGGTTTTTTTAAGATCATTGATCACTTTTTATTTTTTCAGTATAAAACATGCTATCGAGATCGAACACAATGACATTATTTACATTATCTCTTAACACATCCATTACAACTTCATTAATGACTGTCACATGAACAAGATTAACCTTAATTAAATGAGCATAATCGGTATCAGCGATGCTCTGAACCAGTTGGCTAAGGGAATATGCCAATAATTCAGAATCACTATAAAAAAAGAAGTTAATCTTTTCAGTAGCATTATTAATTCCACAATTAATATGTGGGTATTTAAAGGGTTCTATTTTCATACGCGGCATTATCCTTACCAATCCCCCTGCAAGTCATTAGGATTGCATTTATAATTATTCAGAAAATTCTGATGATAAAATATAAATCGAAAACAGATGATGAGGATCGTGAGGTAAATTTAGGCTCTGTTGGCTTCAAAGGCTATCGAGAAAGTGAAAAGTTAGTTTTTGAAAATCAAAAAGCGCTGTCTATACTGATAGTTAGAAAAATAATATTTGGGATTCCGCGTGAAAAGTTCGCTTGATTTAAATCTGACCCGAATTTTGTGCGCTATGGTAGAAACAGGAACGGTGTCACTGACCGCAGAAAGGCTGGACATGAGTATTTCCGCCGTCAGTGTGGTGCTAAATAAACTGAGAAAGCATTATAACGATCCAATTATGTTCAGAGGTGGCAAGGGAATGCAGCCAACTGCATTGACGCTTGAATTATATAAAATTTTCAAACCTGCACTGGAAATGATGGATTCAGGGGTTAATAAAACGGCGCTACTTAACGAAAAAGGCGTTGCTATGCGCACCGTCAGGATACGGAGCAGTTCGTTAGTTGAATTCTGGTTGCTGGGCTGCATGATGCAACACCCACCGGACAGCCACGCGGTGTCGTATGAATTCCTCTCCAATCAACCTTCCGGGCAAAAACGGATTGAGCTGTTAAGAAGGCGGCAAATCGATATTGATATTGGTTTTAGCCTTGAGAATGACAGTGCAATTCAGCGCTATCCGCTATTTGAATCCGGCTCGGTATTGGTCTGCCGACGCGACCATCCGCGAATCAAAGCGGCGGTTACCTTTGAAGAGTTAAAAGCCGAAGAGCTATTGGGTTGGATCTTGCCGCAGGACGCGGTTGAAAAAGAGCAATACTTGGTTTCATTCGATGATATTTATACCGTTCACCGCACCTACCGCAGCACCTCGTTTACCAACCTGCTGATGCATACTGCTCACTCCGATGCCGTGATGTTTGTTCCCGCGCCCTTTGCCCCGCAAATGTGTGCAATGTTACCGCTAAGAACCGTCAAAACGGCATTTTTGGATAGCAGTAAACTGAGTATTTATGCGCATATTCATAAGGCGCAAAAAGCCGATCCGGTGTTACAGCACATTATTGGCCTGTTTTCTCAGTGGGTGGGCGCGGGCAAGTAGCCCCTCAGTCGCGAGGGGCTATGCGGGTGATATTAACGGAACGGTGGCTCATTGAAGGTACGCAACTTGCGTGAATGCAGTTGGTCCCCCTCAGCACGCAGCAAATCGATGGCACGAATACCGATCTGCAAATGCTCAGAGATAGCGCCTTCATAGAAATGGTTGGCCTGCCCCGGTAATTTTATCTCACCGTGCAACGGCTTATCCGAAACACATAGCAATGTGCCATACGGCACCCGGAAGCGATATCCCTGAGCGGCAATGGTGGCACTTTCCATATCAACCGCCACCGCACGGCTCAAGTTGAAGCGCAGTGCTGAGGCAGAAAAACGCAGCTCCCAGTTACGATCGTCAGAGGTCACAACCGTACCAGTGCGTAACCGTTGTTTGACCTCGACGCCGGGCATCCCGCTAACCGCTTTGGTGGCGTCATACAGCGCCCGCTGCACCTCGGCAATACTGGGAATAGGAATGTCTGGCGGCAGCACCGCGTCCAGCACATGGTCATCGCGCAGATAAGCATGTGCCAGCACATAATCGCCAATCGCCTGACTTTCACGCAACCCGCCGCAATGCCCAATCATTAACCATGCATGGGGTCTGAGAACCGCGAGATGGTCACAAATGGTTTTGGCGTTCGATGGGCCAACACCAATATTCACCAGCGTTATACCATGCCCGCTTTCGGCGATTAAATGGTATGCCGGCATCTGATGCTTTTTCCATGCCAGATCAGAGGTGGTCTTCCCCGGATCGGCATTTTCTGCCGTAATGTAGCTGCCACCGGCACAGGAAAGTGCCTTATACGGGCTGGTAGGATCGAGGATCTGCTCACACGCCCAACTGACAAACTCATCAACATAACGGCTGTAATTGGTAAAAAGAATATACGGCTGAATATGTTCTGCCGGTGTGCCAGTATAATGTTTTAGCCGCGCCAGTGAGAAATCGGTACGCAAAGCATCGAAATGCGATAACGGGAAATCTGCGGTTGCGGTTTCAATGCCATCAGTGATGCTGTCGCCGATTTTGGCCAAATCGGTGGTGGGGAAATGCAGTGCCAGGTCGGCGGTCATTGAGCGGTCTAAAATCAGGTTAGAACCGTCAATGACAAAGGGATAGGGCATCTCTTGTTGTGACGGTGTCACTTCAAACACCGCGCCGTACTCATTTTCCAGCAACTGAAGCTGTTCGGTCAGATACTCGCGAAACAGTGCCGGCCGGGTAATGGTGGTGCTGTATTGACCGGTGCGGGAAAAACGCCCATAAGCACGGGTGCGTTGTTGGTCACGCAATCGTCCATCCCAACTGACACTGAGCTGCGGATAGGAAAATACCCCTTTTGCTCTTTCGCCCACATCAGGTAAAGAGCCATCACGGATAAATGCACTAATGGCATCACGCAGCGCTGCCAGAGCTGACTCATAGAGCGTGTCCAGTCGATCAATCGCCTCAGCGGCGGATAGATGGGCGGTATTTTGTGATTGATTCAAGCTAGCTCCTTGCAGTACCAGTAAAGGCGGTACTGCCAGCTTACTAAATTAGCTGGCAGAGCTAAACGTGAAGTTTTAAAGCAAGGCCAAATTACTGCTCCGTGCGGTGCATCTTCAGTGGCTGAGTGATCAGTTGACTGCTTGCTGCTCCCAACCATTTTTCTCTTGCCTTTACCTTATCTGCTTTGAATTCTTTCAGCGCAGCGGCGAGTGAATTTGCAACATTGTTGGTATAAACATCAGCAGTGGTCGGAGGTAATAGATCGGCAGGCTCCCGTGACGGCTTACTCTGCCCGGTGGTGACAAACGCGGTTGCACTTGCGGCCACCGGAGGCGCTGGCGGTGGGCTACTCGGCCTCTGTATCTGTCTGCCCTGCCCGCTAAACTTCTGCCCGGTGGTGACAGGTTCTTTTGCATTTGCCGCTACGGGATCTGCTTTGACGTCACGAGTGACGGCTTTAAACTGCGAATTAAGGGGCGGTTTGGGGGCCGGACGGCAGGGTTTCAGCGCTTCGCTCCTCGTATGTACTGGGCTTTTTGGCTTTTCTTCCCCTGTATTTATTCGACTCCGCTCGAATTGAACCAACGCAGGTGTAAGCGCATTTTTAATGTTAGCAAGGTCAACAGGCTTAACACTACGAAGAAGGTTAGCAAGATCAGTAATGCTAGGAGCCTTACGATTAACGGCTTCGCTCCCCTTCATTTCTAAGGCTTCGAACTTCATCTTATCAGTAGGTTGCGGTGCTTTACCTTTCGGTTTTGAGGTTTCCAACCCTCTCTTTGCCGCCTCGAACTTCATCTTATCGGTAGGTTGCGGTGCTTTACCCTTCGATTTTGAGGCTTCGGGTCTTTTTTCCATGGTATTAGAGGCCTGGGACAAAGCCTGTCCCAACCGAGTTGTTGCATTACCCTGCACCCCAACGGTGTTTAACTTAATTGACTGCAACATACGGCTAAAAATTTTCATTTATCGTATTCCTACTTATTATTCCTGCGATAAGGTAAGCCGCAGACTTATTCAGGTCTTTCATAAAGTGACTATTGGCCTGGCCCCCACCGTTATTAATGCCTTTTATTGTGCATTCCCTCTTTTGCACCATGCGCTTATCGGCCGCCGCGTTCAAAACAACGGGGCATTTTGCCCTTTATTCCACCGTTTGATTCCTGCTTTTGGCCCTAAAGTAGTTGTTGTCGCAGACAACATATTTTTCTGCCTTGGGCATCATTACAAAGGTCTTTTTTGCGTGGCAAAATCATTTTTACGCAGTGGCAGTTTGGACGATATTCTGGCGTTAGGTGAGAACGGGCAACCGGTTTATGCCTCCGCATCTCAGATAAGAGAAGCGCTACGTCTTAAAAAACAGCAGCATATCGCTGACTGTCTGGCTATTCCTCAGCTTAATGAACAATGCGATCGCATTGATTGGTATGCGCCGATTGACGGGAATGTTACCTCCTGGCTGGCAGCCAGTAGCACCGAGCGCAAAGCGGCAATCAAACAATTGTCGGTGTGCCTGTCGAGTGTCAACGAATTGTGCCAGCGGGCGCAACAATCCGAAAAAGCCGCCCAGCGGTTATTCGGTGTTTTGTTAGCCAAAACCCTGCAATTCCCTGATCAAAATCACGTTTATCTGGTTGCGGGCAAGCCGGTGATCACCTGTTGGGGGTTTGTCAGCCAAGATAAAAAAATGCGTCCCGATCCGCTCGATTGCTTACGTCTGACCACTGAACCCCTTGAACCTGCGGTTATGACAGCAGAAACCGCGATGGCGGCGAAAATCACGGCCCCCCCTGTGACTAACGCCGCCCCAATGACCCCGCCGGTGACCACTGAAACACCACCGGCACCCGTGCTTCCTCCTGAATTGCCCAACCCGACCCCACCCGCCAAGCCCCGCGCGCGCTGGCAGCGTATCCGTTGGGCATTACCGGTTCTGGCATTGGTGGTGGCGCTGATAGTGCAATTCAGTGGCGGGATGCCCGCAACACCGATTGCGGCCAAGCCCGTCGTTGCAGAGCCAAGAGACATCATTGCACAACCTAAAGTTGTCGCGCCGGTGGCCATTGAGCCAGTCACTAAGCCTCTTATTACGCCGCAACTCCCGTTGAGTCAGGCCACCGTTGCCCTGCCATTAGAAAGTGCTGCGACACCAACCGAACCGGTTGCAGCAATCAGCCCACCGTCCAGCGTTGTGAGCAAAAATGCGCTGATCCTCCCTGCGGAGGCGGTCAAAATTGGCTCAACGACGTTCCTTAACGGTAACTGGCGTGTTAGCCCGGATATCAAACCGTCGCACACCGGTAAGGCACCGAGCTTGAAATATCAGCTCAAAAATGGCAAAGGCACGGTAAGAATCACCCACGGCGATAATGTTACCTGCCGCGCCAATGTCACCGCAGGGCTGATGAAATCAGGCAATTTGGTGATTAATAGCCGCTATAGAGCGCAATGCAGTGATGGTTCGAAATATCAAATACCGGAGATAGTCTGTAAGCAAGGTGTTGAGGGCATTGCTGATTGCAAAGGTCGCTATGATGCCAATACCACCCTTTCTATGATGATGAAGCGTGAGAGTAAATAACACTATGCTGGCAACGATCACGGATTATAAACAGAAAATTACGCTCATTCAAAACAGCGGTATTCAGTTTTTGGACTTTGCTTTAACACCTGAGACCGATAGCGAACTGCCCAACAAATTTGTCAGAAAAAGTGCTAATGGCCCGTTGCTACGCCTGAATTATCACTCACATAATGGCAAATACTCGCTGATGGTTCCGGGGGCTGCCCCTGAAATTGTTAAACCCGAGTTTAGCTTCCCGCTGGAACAATCACTCAAGCTACTGAATAAGATCTGGTTGCCACTGCCGTTCCTGCGTTTTAGTCCCCCGCGCGCCTTTGTCAGCGGGCCAGATAATTGGGCCAGAGTGCAAATATTGCAGTTGGATACGCCGGATCAAGATGGCAATACCCTGCGCGTCACGCTTGCTTTTGATACTAAAGTCTATCCGGAAGGCCACGCCTGCGAGAATCTGGCACCGAATGAGAACGATATCAAAACGGGCCTCAGTTTTGCCTTGGCTTACCACAATGAGGAAATTGCCGAATTCCTCGATCTCACCTGGGTTGACGGCTGGTTACGTGAAGTCTTTACCCAGCAAGCGTCACAACAAGAAGAGCGCAGCGCGCGCCATATTACGGTGTCGCTGCGTGAGTTTGAGTATCAGGCCCACTATTTGAACTTACTGGAATTACTGGGCCGTCAACTGGCTATACCGGAAATCAAACTCAATACCAGCACCTTGCAAGAGCCGGCGGTGAATGTTGACCTGATTCTGGACGTGGGTAACTCCCATACCTGTGGCATTTTGGTGGAAGATCATGTTGATGAAAGTCATGGGTTGAAACAGAGCTATGAATTACAAATCCGTGATTTAAGTGAGCCTCACTCGCTGTATAACGAATTATTTGAAAGCCGCGTTGAATTCGCACCGGCAAGATTCGGTAAACCCAACTTTTCAGTCGAAAGTGGCCGCGATGACGCCTTTATCTGGCCCACCATTACCCGCGTTGGCCGGGAAGCCAGCCGTATGGCTTTACAGCGAGTAGGAACCGAGGGTTCTAGCGGTATTTCCAGTCCACGGCGTTATTTGTGGGATGAAGAAACTTATGCTGCCGGTTGGCGTTTCAATAACACGCCAAGCGACTCATCCCACGAAACACCGGCAACGGCTCTGCCGCTGACCCACTTGCTCAACGATGACGGGCAGCCGCTATATAACTTACCGGCGGATGAGCGCTTACCGGTTTTCTCACCCCACTATAGCCGCAGCGCAGTGATGGCGTTAATGCTGGCGGAATTACTGTCACAGGCGCTAATGCAAATTAACAGCGCGGCGCAGCGGATGAAAATGACCCATGTTAATGCGCCCCGCCAATTACGTTCCATTATTCTTACCCTGCCCTCAGCGATGCCAAAACCAGAGCGTGAAATTTTCCGTCGCCGGATGCATGAGGCTATCGCCCTGGTGTGGAAAGCGATGGGATGGCACCCCGCCGATGAGAATTTTGCCACAGAGCACGACTGGGCGAAGAGCCAAGTCCCAGTGCCTGACGTGCAGATGGAATGGGATGAAGCCACCTGTGGTCAGATGGTTTACCTGTATAACGAAACACAAGTTAATTTCGGGGGGCGCACTGCCGCCTTCTTCGCCAGTATGGCAAGGCCGGATAAGCAGTTGGCGGCAGATGAAATCGCAGGGAAAACCTTGCGTATCGCCTCAATTGATATTGGTGGGGGCACCACGGATCTGGCGGTGACACAGTACTGGCTGGACGATGGCCTGGGTAATAACGTCAAAATTAGCCCACGCCTGCTGTTCCGTGAAGGATTCAAAGTTGCCGGGGATGATATTTTGCTTGATGTCATCCAGCTCTACATTCTGCCAGCATTACAGGTCATGCTGAAAAAAGCCGGGGTGGCTAACGTAGATGGGCTAATGGATAAGCTCTTTGGTAATGAAGGCCGGATGGATGGGCAATCGACACTGCGCCAGCAAGCGACGCTGCAAATTTTCATGCCGGTTGGCCGGTCAATACTGGAAGCCTATGAACGTTTTGACCCGCTGGATACCGCCGCTGAGATTGACGCCAACGTCGGTGAACTGCTGACACAGCGGCCGACAGATAACGTATTGGAATACATCAACAGTGAAGTCCAGCGGGAATTGCCGGCCGATGCCGCTCTATTTGATATCTTGCATGTGCCGTTAGTGGTGAAATTGAGCAAATTGCACGCTGAGTTTTTATCTAACCGCATGAGTATTACGCAAAACCTGCGTTCTCTGTCTGAAGTGGTGTCGCTGTATGCTTGCGATGTGTTGCTACTCACTGGCCGCCCGTCACGCTTCCCCGGTATTCAAGCGCTATTCCGCCATCTGCAACCGTTACCTAACAACCGCATTTTATCGCTGGATGGCTACCACACTAATGATTGGTATCCATTTAATAAAAATGGCCGCATTGATAACCCTAAATCCACCGCCGCAGTGGGGGCCATGTTGTGTTTGCTGTCGTTAGATTTACGGCTGCCAGGTTTCTACTTTAAAGCGGGTGATTTCCAACCTTATTCAACCATTCGCTACCTGGGGATGCTGGACAGCAGTCAGGCCCTGACTGAAGATAATGTCTACTACCGTGAAATTGATCTGGATAGCCCGCATTTTAGCTTACCTTCCGCCCCCGATTTCCAAGTCCGTGGTTCTCTGTGCCTGGGATTCCGTCAGCTTGATAATGAGCGCTGGCCTGCCTCGCCACTTTATACCTTGTCGATTGTCGATCAAGAACTGGCGCGTAAAGTTGCCGGTGACAGCGTCTTGCAGGTCAAATTGCAATTGACAAAAGAAGATAAGCTATCGATTGGCCCAGAACGTTTTGAGATAGCCGATGCCGTATTACAAGATGGCAGCCGCGTCCCCTCGCATCACTTGCGCCTCAAATTAAACACATTAGCCAGCAATGGCTCAGGATCAACCCATTATTGGATTGATAGTGGGAGCGTATTTAGAAAATGAAATCGTTAACCAACCAACAACTCCACAGCCAGCTTCAGCAGGTGACTCAAGGCATTGATCAAGCTATTGACTGGATTAGCACGGTGCGTCGACACGCTGCGCGTCTGGATATTGAAGCCGATCATCTGACGATTAAACTGCGCCGAGTCGCTAACAAAGCCCGCCATCTGGCGCAGACATCGCGTAATGCGATGACGATAGGTTTTTTCGGGCACTCCAGTGCGGGAAGAAAATACCTGATCTCAGCGTTGATTGCCGATGAGCGTGGTCAGGTAGCAACCCGCCTTGGCGGTAAAACACTGGACTTCTGGCAGCAAATCAAACCCGACTATCAGGCCAGTGGTTTAGTCACCCGCTTTAGCCATCACGCGGTAATCACCGATGAGGCTTATCCGGTGCGGCTTTCTCTGCTGAGTGAACAGGATATCGCCAGAATTATGGCGACGGCTTTCTTGTTGGATGGCCATCAGGAAAAAGCAGGTCATGCGCTGGATGAACAATATATAACGGATCATCTCCAACAGTTGGCAATGCACCGGCAACCCGTGGCAGTGGCCGGTATCAACAATGACGATGTGATTGCGCTTTGGGATTCGCTGCTGCGCCATGATGCTTTGCGCCAAAAGACGTTGGAAACCCATTTCTGGCCAGCCGCCGTCGCGTTGGCTCCTTACCTTAGCATTGATGATCGCGCGCGACTGTTTGCCTTACTGTGGGGGAAAGTGAGGAATTAACCGCGGCTTACCGCCATTTTGCTTACACCTTGCAGCACCTTGGTCATGTACAGCAAGTCCTGGCCCCGCTGGGTGTATTGGTGGATGACACCCTATTACCCGCCAATGGCATCATGAATGTTGCGACACTCAGCGACCTAAATACCCCCGCCGATGTCCAGATTCAGGTACGCCCTTGTACAGAGAGCAATGCCAGCGAATCGGTGACGTTGTCACTCGCCGAGCTTACCTTGTTGACGGTCGAATTAACTATTCCATTACAAATGCCGGCACAGGAAAAGGGGTTTGAAACTGTCGATCTACTGGATTTCCCCAATTTTAGTGAGAAAAGTGACCTACCGCCTCACGCTGAAGATGATTGCTATCCGTTGGCGAATCGGCTTTCGCGGGCTAAGAACACCTATTTACTGGAACGCTACACCGATAAACAGCAGATCAATTTGTTATTAGTCTGTCAGGCAGTAAGCCTGCGAAATGAAGTAAAACACATGGGTAAGGCATTGGATTATTGGGTTAAAGAGACTCAGGGCGAGAATACTCAAGTTCGATCGCGCCGTAATCCGGGCCTGATTTGGGTGCTAACACCTTTTGACCAACGCATTGTAGCGGAGAAACAGCCGCCTATTTTCGTCGCAAAAGACAAAAATTACGATGAAGCGGTACAGCGCTCAGTCGGTAACCCCGGTGACAGTTGGGGCACCATGCTGGCAGTTGATCAACGTGGCGTTGAACGGATGATCGCTTATCTGTCGAAAGAAATTCACCGTGGTATCAAAGCTGAACGCATCAGCGAGCAACTGCAAGAGCTGCAACGGGAATTGGTTGATAACCTGTTGCTGGGCTGGCATCAACCGACGTTTAATGAAGCACAACACAAGCGACGTATAGCAGAAATTTTGCTCAAAACATTGCAAACCCGAACCGGGGTTCACGGCGAATTGCTGGAGAGATTACTTCCCTCACGCGAAGAGTTACGCCACCTGTACTTATTTGCCGGCCAGCGACAGCAACAGGTTGGCTCAAATGAACCGCGCAAGCCTCAAATTAACACCGAGCCTTTCAGTATTGGCATTGATATTGACTTGTTTAGCGACTCGCCCGTGTCGATAGATCCGCTGACTCCCCCGGCTCCGGCGGCGAGTGACGATTATGAAATGGAATACGCCACCCGCGTGCAACGCTACTGGATAAATCACCTGCGTCAACTGCCCGATAACGGCCCATTGGTTGAATTACTTGGTGTCACTAAGCCCACAATTGAATTATTAGTGTCTGAACTTATCACCGCCAGTATTCGGCTGGATGTTGCTGGCAGTTTGGTCAACATACTGGCCGATAACGAACAAGTTGGCTTGCATCGCGAAATGAAAGCAGACCGTCAGGTGTCGCGCGTTCTGGCGGTATTGGGCGATTTTGTTGCCTGGTTAGGTTTTTTACACGTCAGTGAAAACCAGCGGCCCGAGAGCCGCATCAACCGGGGTTATAAAATATTTGCTCATCCCCCTCAATCGGCATCATCGTTAAGCGCCTCACTCCGTTTAACTAAATTATCATTAGCACCGACCAATAATACCGCCTTTTATATTTATGACTGGCTGGTTGGCTTGGGTGAAATGATTACTCAAAATGAAGGGCATTGCGCAGGAAACGAAATCAGTGAATTGCATCGCCAGCAGTTGGCCGCAATAGTTGTATTGCTTCAACCTAAAGCCGAATAATAAAACTCAGTAAAACAGGCCATCGCGGTCAGCGGCTGACTACGATGGCCTAAGTTTCGGCTATAAGGCTCGCAGGACAATAATACCCGGCGTTTTTTTCACATATTCCATGAAAGGTGAGTCAACAACCTTGTTATTACCTTTCAGCGAAGATGCATTTCGCAGCATTGGCCCGTTGTTGGTCATGATAAATATGCCGGTATGTGTGACATCCAACCCTTGAATTGAGGTATAGATACCGATGTAATCACCGGATCTCAACTGGCTGATTACCGTGTCATCGATAAACTCAGGGGGTATAAACGTTACATTCCGTGGGGTAACACCCAGTGAAGGAATAAACTCCCCACCCGCTTTTTTCTGATTCAGATGCTTCATTATCGTGACCGCATGAGGGCTAATTTGTGCAGTAACATCTTGCGCGTTTAACGGTTCTCTATTGGCCCAATCGGTAAAGAAGTGCTTGCGATGTAGATAATTTACATTGCTATCAATATAGCGTGTTCGAATCACCTGTTGAATAAAGTCAGATTTAGCGGTGGTTTTACGCAATGCTTCAACATAATCAAGGTAGGTAAAACAGTCTAACCCTCTGAAGTCTATCACTAACTTTTCGGGTTCAGTGTTTGAACCAACTAACCTGTTAGCTTCATAAGGCGTTCCTAAAAATTCGGCTGAAATCTGTGTGATCGCGTCTCCGGCACTGCGGTTATGCGCTGTTTTTGCCTGTGTTTCAATAATGCTATTAATGCGACTGGATGTGTAGTTATCGATATCGACTATTTCGTGCGGGTTATTTTTCGCACCGCACCCCACTAAAGCAATAACAAAAATCCAAGGTAACAATTTATGCATAAGTCCCTTCTAATGCTTTATCAAGCAGTTTCCATTCACGTCAAGGATTGATACTTTACTGTTTGGCTTTTAAACAAAGTGTCAACAAAACGTTACCTCTTGGATTTTCAATGAGTTTTGTTTTTACCCTCACCCATTTGTCTATTTTTGCCAGTGTGGCGTTAAAGCCGCAAAAATTAAAAAATATCATTAATATACAATGTATTATTTGTTTCTGATTAAAGCGGCAATACCCTATTGTGTCGATAACTCTGTGATCAACTTTGGATTTTTGCATTCTGCCTAATCTATACGCTTGTGCCTTTGGGCTAATCGTGTTTATCTTTCAAGGCTTATTACACTACTTGATGAGATACCCCGTGAACTATTCCACTGCTAATTTCGCCCTACTACAAAACACTGCGCATGTTGACGCAGTCGTAGTCGTGCGCGTCCTAGTGGTGGTGGTCGGCAGCGCGCCGTAACGGGTAACGAATCCAGAAAGATTCCCAAACCCCGCCGGCGCGAGCCGAGCGGGGTTTCTTTTTTGCCCCACTCTGTTAGCGCACCGGCCCTGATGAAGGATATAACAATGCGTTATACAGGTGCCCAATTGATCGTTCGTTTGCTGGAACAGCAAGGCATTACCACTGTTGCGGGCATACCCGGTGGAGCCGCGTTACCGCTGTATGATGCACTGGGGCAAAGTCGTATTATTCGCCATGTGTTAGCGCGACATGAACAAGGTGCGGGCTTTATGGCGCAAGGCATGGCGCGCGCCTCAGGGGAAACGGCCGTTTGTCTGGCATCCAGCGGTCCCGGAGCCACCAATCTGGTGACCGCCATTGCTGATGCCAAGCTAGATTCAATCCCGCTGGTTTGTATCACCGGCCAGGTTTCCTCCGCCATGATAGGTACAGACGCTTTTCAAGAGGTCGATACTTATGGCATGTCGATCCCCATCACCAAACATAATTATCTGGTACGTGATATCAGTGAGTTACCACACGTCATTCCGGCCGCGTTTCGCATTGCTCAATCAGGTCGCCCCGGCCCGGTATGGATTGATATTCCTAAAGATGTGCAATTGGCACAAATCGACTTAGATACCTTGCCCGCACCCGGTGTTGCGGATGAACCTTGCCCGGTTGATCTAAGCGCTATCGCTCAGGCCGCTGACATGATTAATCGTGCTGCCCGACCGGTACTGTACCTGGGCGGGGGCATCGTCAGTTCAGAGGCGCATCAGCAGGCGATTCAATTGGCAGAGCAAGCAGGTTTGCCAACCACCATGACCTTAATGGCATTAGGCACCATGCCGGTTGACCATCCGTTGTCGCTGGGTATGTTAGGGATGCATGCCGCGCGCTCAACCAATCTGATTATGCAGCAAGCCGATTTATTGATTGTTCTCGGCGCACGATTTGATGATCGAGCCATCGGTAAAGCCGAGCAATTCTGCCCTGATGCCAGCATTATTCATATCGATATCGACCCCTCCGAGCTGGGTAAAATCCGCCGCCCCCATTTGGCAATGAATGCAGATATTAAACAGGTATTAACGCATTTATTACCGCTGATCGAGGCGCAAGCCCGCAGTGAGTGGCGAACTACCGTGAGTGATATGCAGCGTGAATTTCCATTCAATCAGCCCAATAGTGGCAACCCTTTGTGTCACTACGGTTTAATTCGGGCCACCGCCGAGGCGCTGGATGATGACTGCATCATTACTACCGATGTGGGTCAGCATCAGATGTGGGTGGCACAGGCTTATCCGTTGCGTCGACCGCGGCAATGGCTGACGTCCGGCGGGCTGGGAACGATGGGATTCGGCTTGCCTGCGGCGATGGGTGCCGCGTTAGCCAAACCACAGGCCAAAGTGGTCTGCTTTTCCGGCGATGGTAGCTTGATGATGAATATTCAGGAGATGGCAACCGCGGCGCAGGAACAACTGAACGTCAAGATTATTTTGATGAATAACCAATCACTGGGCCTGGTTCATCAGCAACAGGAGCTTTTCTTTGGTAAACGAATTTTTGCCGCCGACTACCCTTATCGCACCAATTTCATTCATATCGCTGAAGGGTTTGGTTTTTCCACTTGCGACCTGAATACCGCCACCGATCCTTATGCCGCATTACACCAAGCCCTGAACCGCCCAGGGCCGGTACTGATTCATGCGCTGATTGATGTGGATGAAAAAGTGTATCCTATGGTGCCTCCGGGCGCGGCAAATATCGATATGATTGGAGGCGAATAATATGAATAATCAACAGGTTGCTACCCATAAAAACGCAGAGCAGGTCACGCTGGTTCTCACCGTGCGTAACCACCCTGGCGTTATGTCCCACATTTGTGGTTTATTTGCTCGCCGGGCATTTAACGTCGAAGGGATTTTATGCATGCCTTTGGCCAGTGGCGAGGAAAGCCGTATTTGGTTACAAGTCGTCGATGATCAGCGTCTGTTGCAAATGATCAGCCAGTTAGAGAAGTTGGAAGATGTACTGGCGGTGCGCCGATTCGGGCCAGAAATGGTGATTTTCAATCAAGTAGAAGACCTGGTTGCGAATCATAAGTGACATTGTCACTAATACTGAACTGATTTTAGAAAGCCTGTCGCCCGCACTACTGTTAATACGCAGTAGTGCTATGAGCGCGGTTATCTGTTAGACCGCGCAATATCCCCTTTAAATACCAAGCGCGCTAACACACACCAGATTACACAATGTTAATGTTGATTACATTTTAATCATAAAACGCGTCAGGTATCGCACCCGTTGCTAAATTTTGGTATGGGTATCAACTTAAGCTGGTTACCTCTCTCCCCCGGCATTTATCCGCTTGGGTGAGAGGGTTCTGTTAAGAGACAGAAAATGTATTTATCACAATAAGCAGGTATATAATATGAATACTCAAATAAAATCTATTTTTGCTATTGCTATCATTGCGTTAGCCAGCACCAGCATCGCTCGCGCAGCCGATCCAAAAATTCCGTGGGCTGATAACAGTGGTAGCACTGAAAGCACGCATATTGCCGCAGTAGGGCAAGACTTGAATGCGCAACATCAAGCGGTTACCAAAACGCAAGAAGGTGTTTGGGCCGCTAATAGCGGCAGTATCAGCCAGGATGAACAGGCATTACAAAGCCAGAAACCCGCCGTCGTTGGCACCCCCTCTTTAATGCCACATCAAGGGTAAGCATGGAATACTTATTATCTGAGCAGGGTCATTATTGACAATATAGCGGCAATGACCCTGCTTTAACGGGAAGGTAATGAAATTATGCCAATAATAATGTTTTTAATTCAGCCAGTGAACTGACCTGATAACGCGGCGCAATATTTTTATCTGCGGCGGCACCGTGCGTATTAAGCCAGCAGGTATCGATTCCGGCATTAATCCCGCCTTGAATATCTGAGTGAAGATTATCGCCAACCATAAGAATACGTTCTTTAGGTGGATGATTCATTAAGCTGAAAGCGTGCTCGAATATCGCCACATCAGGTTTAGCTATGCCCACTTGCTCAGAGATAATCAAAGGTGAAAAGATATTTTGTAAGCCTGTGCGCTCTAACCGGAGGGTTTGAAGTTCGGTAAAACCGTTGGTAATAATGCCCATACTCACTTTTCCCCTCAGTGCATCAACTAACTCACGCGCACCGGGTAATAAGGAACAAATATCGGCCATTGCCAACAAAAACTCGCTGTTCAGGCGTGTTGCTGCCACGCCCAATTTTTCAGCCCACATCTCAAAACGGGTATTTTGCAACTCGGAGGCCGATATCTTGCCGTTTTGATAATCAACCCATAATGGCTGGTTAACCAATTGATAATAATCGAAATCCTGTACGGAAAACTCTACATTAAAGCGCGAAAACATCAGTTTCAACCCTTGATAAGCATCAAAGTGAAAAAGTGTTTCATCCGCGTCGAACAGTATCCATTGGTATTTCATGACGATTATCTCTCTGACATCATTAAGCGCGCTATGGTAGCGATTATTGTGAGCCAGCTCAAGTGAGGTTATTGTGGTTTGCTTTCCCGCCTTAAATCATCAATGCTGCTGATATTTCACGATTAATCATAACAATAGCATCGCCAGTGATCAGTGGACTATCAAATGCGGCCAACACTTTTCGGTTAATTTCAATCAGCACGTCATCAAGTTTAATTTCCATATCTGCCGCAATATCCGCTAATTTTTCACGTTGCCAGGCGTCACGAGAGATCAATAGTTTCAAGAAGGTTATGCTGTCTGCTTTCATCTCTGCGCAAATTGCAGCCATTGATTGCGCACTTATTTCTGCTTCTTGCGGTGCGGCCACAGTTTCAGTGGCAAAAAGCGTTTCAAGCCGTTCAACTAACGCCTGACTTTCGTTTTTGAGTAGGTTTACGCGATCAGTGTCATTAATTACTTCAGAGGTGGGTGCGGGCAGGCTCAATGTCATTGGCGTCGCACGACTATCAAGATCGCTATAGACCAGTTTGCTATCCAGGGCAAAACGCTTATAAACCCGTTCAAGGAACTGCACTTCTTGCGGTGTAATCGTCCCTTCGGCCTGAATCAGATGAGCCAGAAAACGGGCAATCGCCCGGCGGTTTTCCACCGACAGCGGTTCCAAATTATTCTTCAACGCCAGCAAGGTATTGCTCTTTCTGATCCCTGGCTGTAAATAAGCTTTCAAGCGCATTCGCTGACCGGGGCTAAGATAACTCCAGGCATCAATATGTCTGGTCAATATTATTGATTCCGGCTCTGCGATACGCCCATCAATCATCACTGCGGCACAGGCCAGCTCCACGGCCAACATGGTGACACGGTAAGCGGCAAAACTTGCCGATTCGGCCAACATTGATTCAATAGGGAATAGCGCCACCGTATCTTGCAAGGTTGGCGTGCGATTATCCGCGCGCACATCCGGCTCAATACCAACTTGCAACGAGGCTAACGCATAACTTAATGCCATCACCTGGCTACGAGATAGCCGTTCTGGCGGTTTGGTCGCACAAGCGATACTGAGCCGGGTAAAAATCTCATCCAGAGTGGTGAGTAACAAACCATAGCCCACTCTGGCCTTAATACTCTCCAGTTCTGTTTTTAGTGCCTCAGACCACAATGGCATGGGCAGTAATAATTGCCCTTCTAATGTGCTCTTTTTCTGCGGATTGACGCTGGCAAAGCGGTTATAGATATCAAGATCTTTTTGGCATGTTTCAAAGATTGAACGCAGTTTATCGCGATGCGATTTGCACACTGCAACATTCGGCAGATCGCCTATCTGGTGGAAAAATTCTTGCCCCATTAACCCTGCGGAGGCCGGTCGATAGAAAACCTGCAACTTCGTTTTATTGACCGACAATAAAAACCCATCTCCGTACTGCGCCTGATAACGTTGTTGGAAAAGTTGAGAAAAAACGTCAGCGCAATGCGCCATAGACGTAGCTTGATTGATTGCCGGGTCTGCTTCACCCCAAGCCAATGCCCACGACGCAGGGAGCGGCTTCTGGTCAACGGCCAATTGCCCTAAACCGACCAGTAATGCCAATGGCAACTCGGTGGACGCATCGCGACTGAGTGGCGGCGGAGAAAGATAGAGCTTCTGCTCTATATTCACTCTGGCAATATAAACTAATAAATTCTGAGCATAATGGTTAAATGCATTATGTTTCCCATATATATTTAATAGACGATTAATTTCAATTTCAATAATGGGAAGTTCTTTTTTTGCCGTTGTGTCTATACCTGCATCAATCAATACCCGGTGTTCCAGGCCATAGAAGAATAAAAAGACATAACCTATATGCGCTGTAGGAGATTTACGCCCTTCCGATAGCCACTGCAAATAAGCTCTTCTTGCCTCTGGGCTGCACGTTGAATAATCAGGTGTGTTATCGGTCAACGGTAGGGAGATATCTATTTCTTCGCTGGCTACATCCATTGAAGGGTTAATAAAGGCAGGCTCCGCACCGGTGCGGTTACTTTTGTATTTATTACCGATATAAATCATGCCATCTGGCAAACTTAACCCGGCAACCACAGCCAATTCACCGGGCCGCAGCCACGATGCGCGAGCCAACGATCCTCTTGAGGTTTCGGCTTGTTTTGCTTTTAGTTTATCAGCCGCCTGCTCGCGTTGGGATGAGATATCTTCTGGCGTTTCTACCGCTTGCGTGGGGGACACAGTTAACGGGTAGCCCCCCAAGTCCGGGATTGTAGAGACTTTGTGCATATCCGGCGTGATAGGCGGCCCGGCATGAGGTGTAGCCTCTTTAAGATTTTGCCAGACAAAAAACAGACATAAGATAGCCGCACTTAACGCAATCCACGTCTCTCTTGGGATACCGGTGAACAGCCCTAAAACGACTACCAATAAGATAACCCAGCCGGTACCCGTCGATTTTTTCTTCGCCACGATGGTTTATATGCTCCTATCTTAAAATAGTCATTTTTATGCTGCCGTTAAGGGCAATATTTAATAAATAATTCTTTTGTGCCGATATTTCTGGGTAATACACAACGGCCCCCCCTATTAATTGCACTTAAGTACAAAATAGAGGTTAAATAATAAGTCAGAATTATATTTTATATCACTTCCCCACCGCGTTGGAGGGAAAAACATGGAATAAAACAATTATGCCAGTTGACGCTGAATTCAGCTAGTAAAGACTCGCACAGTAGACAAACTCCCTGCCCGTCAAAACATCAACGTAAAAAATCCCGGCTAAAGTGCTCCGGGATTAATGAAGAATCGCCATAACCAGACGGCTGACAAATATCGACGATACGCTCTTAAACGGTGTCGATAGCTCGAAGAGTAAAACGTCCGCACCATCAGCGATGATTTTGCGGCGTCTTTATGATCGGCCTATTCGCTCTGTACCGCACAGGTTGTCAATAACCTCAACACACTATTAATGTGCGGTACTTATTTCAGTGCCATCGCATCGCGCATGGTGAAGAACAGATCCGTTTGGTCAGTCAGACCAACCACATTTGCTGCATGGGGACCATAAGCGGCTATGCGCAATTGAGTTCCGGTATGCCCCTGAGAGTCATCCTCAGAGTTTCCGTAACTGATTGCCATCACTGCCCCATCTTTGGTGGTTAAAGCCTGTGTTAGGCCAGGCGCTTTGGCATCCGCTTCAATAATTTGGCTAGAGTGAGCATGGTCGGCAGTCACAATCACCAGTGTATTGCCGTCAGCCCGTGCGAATGCCAAGGCTTTTTGTACCGCTTCATCCAGATCGACAGTTTCGCCAAACTGCCCACACGGGTTAGCCGCATGGTCTTGCTTATCAATTGATGCCCCTTCAACTTGTAAGAAAAAGCCTTTTTCATTGTTTTTCAACAGATCAATCGCTTTTTCTGTCATGACAGCCAAGGTTGGTATGTCTTTGGTGCGTTCGGCGTTGTTCTCACAAACCACGGGCGGTTTATCCAAATTACCGTGATAAGAAGCCTTCGGCCCCTGCCAGCGTACCGGCATATTACCTGGACTGAATAACCCTAATAGGGGCTTTTGCTGATCTGCCTGTTTTATCGCCTTCAGCTCATCAAGGTTTTCGACGATGACATAACCGCGAGCCAGCGCCTGATCACGCAAGGATTTATCTTGCCATTCACCGGCTTTAGCCAGCTGATTGAAGGATTTTGCCCCACCGCCCAACGTGACATCCGCACGCCCGGCAATCATTTGTTCCGTAATGGAACCGCGACCGCCATTTTCCAGCGCATTGGTCGCGCATTTTTCGCTGGTTTCTTCTGGGCCATAGCATTTGCGCCCAGTGACATGGGCAAACTGGGCCGCAGGTGTTGCGTCTTGCAACTCAGCCGTCGACACGTTGCCGGTCGCTTTACCCGCTTTTTGGGCTAATTCCAGAATAGTAACGTGGTCTTTACCAAACACATCAACCCCTAACGCGCCATTGTAGGTTTTCACACCGGATGACCATGCGGTGGCAGAGGCCGCAGAATCTGTCACGTAATCCGGTTTCTGCGTTTTCTTATCTAACGAATAGTGGGTGTATTGCCCTGTCAGCGGCAACGCATCGATTCCTTTAAAGAAACCACCGGCACCCATTGCATAGTTACGAGCCGAGGTTATCTCTGAATCACCCATGCCATCACCAATCAGCAAAATGATATTTTTTACCGTTTTGTTAGACAACGAATCACGAAGTGCCTGAGTCTGGTCCCCGGTCAAACGGCGTGCGCCGCCAAACTGGGTAACATCGCCTTGAGCGGCACGGTCATATAACCCTGTGGCGGCAGCAATGGCATTGGGAGTAAACAGAGCGCTGGACAATAACAGAGTAGATAGCGCTATGCCTGACAGAGTGGATACGCGGTTCTGCATCGATATAATTCCTTGTTGTAAAACAGTAATACAATTTGTATTAATGGGTTACAACGGATACTAGAACATACCAATGACGTTTTTATGACAGTTAGCCTTAATTATTGCGCAATCCATTACCTCATCAACTCATCACTGAATCACTCAAAACGTAGCAGCCGAACTCGCTGGAACGGCTGCCCTCAATTAATTTATACCAAACTAATTGACACCCAACTTATTCTGCTTTTTCTACAGACTGATAAATATCGATATCAAAATAGCCATCAGTGATACCGTCATTGAGGTAAACCTCATAGCAAGCCCCTTTTGCAGGGCGATAACCGCTCTGTGGCAGATGCAGGTTGTACAATTCGCTCCACGCTTTGGCGTAATCATCATCGGTGACTCGGGCATGATAAACCGCATACATGCCAGCAGGAATAACTTGCTGTTGCAGTTGATCACTCAGTTCAGGCGGCAAAACATAATCGGCGGCAACAGAAAGTGAAACATCAGCACGCAACGCTGCCGGCGGATTGACCTCAGGGTTATCCCAATAGAGAGCCAGCCAATCTTTGGCGGGGATTTGGTGTTGGGTATAGAGTGTTGAGAGCTGTTTAAAACCTTGAGGGATAGTTTCGTGATAAGGGCCAACGACACGAATCCCTACTATTTTCAGTGGTTGTTTTTCTACTATTTTGAATGTCATATCGCTACCTCGACTTAATGGTTTCAACAAAATAAAATGACCAAAAATGCGACTTCGTGGTGATACTGTTTATTTATACAGTATAGCGGTATTTTATGACATTCGGTTAATTATTGAGCGGGTTATGTGAGGCGTTTCGCAAAAAATCGTCTGCCTGTTGGAGCTGATGATGACTGAACACCCTGATGCCATGTCGTCGCAGTAATGCCGTCGTCACGCCCTGACCTGCCCGTTGCGACCCACTGAAATTACCGTCATAGATACGGCTACTGCCACACGATGGGCTGCCTTCGGTCAAAATCGCCACGGCACAATGGTGCTTTTGTGCTAATTCCAATGTCTGATAAGCGCCTTGCAGGAACTCGCGACTCACGTCGTTCCCCCACTGCTCAATCACGCGAGCCTGCCCTTGTAACACGGCCTCACCATGACCTTGTTGAATTTCCGCCGCCGGGCGTGGAACCGGCATCCCTGCGGACAACTCAGGACAAACAAGCACCAACCGCCCCTCAGTTTGCCAGCGCTGGATAATTTCGTCACTGACTGACAAAGCGGTGGCGTTATAACGCACGGGTTTGCCCATCAAGCAGGCACTGATCAGAATGCGCGCCGGTTTCGATTCCATGTGATGATCACCTTAATGTTGTGCGCTGAATAAAATGACTTTTACAATCGATAATATCCAATTAATTGCTGCTGGTCATGAGTCTGACAACGTCATTGGAGCAAAGCGCATCATTTACTGCGACAAACTTTTGCAGAACTCTCTAAATTGTCATCTGCTGATGCCCTATTTCATGTGATAATTGCGCATAAGCTGCCCTGAGCCACACCACATCGGAGACTTATGGAAACGTTTTTGATTGATAAAATGGCGACGCCACTCGGTGAGTTGCTGCTGATTGCTGATGAAGAAAACCGGCTCCGTGCCATTGATTGGACCGACCATTATGAACGCCTGATGAAGTTACTACACAACCACTATGGTGCGAACGCGTTTACCTTAGCTGAAAGCCGCAATCCAGGGGGGCTAAGTGACAGCATCCAGCGCTATTTCGCAGGTGAATTGCACATTATCGATGACTTGCCGGTGAGAACAGCCGGAACGGATTTTCAACGTCAGGTGTGGCAAGAACTGCGCAAAATTCCTTGTGGCGAAACCATCAGTTACGGTGAGCTGGCAAAAAGAATAAATCGCCCTACCGCTTCCCGCGCCGTCGGCATGGCTAATGGATTGAATCCTATCTCTATTGTTGTCCCTTGCCATCGGGTGATCGGCTCGCACGGCAATTTGACCGGATACGCCGGTGGTGTAGAACGAAAACGGGGGTTATTAATGCATGAGGGTTATATTTTAGCGTGCTAACTATCGTTGCTCTTATCAGACGTCAGAAAAGATGTTAAAATTGACGCATATCAATATTAATGGGAATACCCTATGATCCCGGAAAAACGCGTTATCCGACGTATCCAGTCTGGTGGTTGTGCAATTCACTGTCAGGATTGCAGTATCAGTCAGCTCTGTATTCCGTTTACCTTGAATGAGAACGAGCTGGATCAGCTCGACAATATCATTGAAAGGAAAAAGCCTATTCAGAAAGGACAGGCGCTGTTTAAAGCCGGTGATGAACTGAAATCGCTGTATGCTATCCGCTCCGGGACCATTAAAAGCTACACCATTACCGAAGAAGGTGATGAACAAATCACCGGTTTCCATCTGGCGGGTGACTTGGTCGGTTTTGATGCTATCAGTAATCTGCAACATCCCAGTTTTGCTCAGGCATTAGAAACATCAATGGTATGTGAAATTCCATTTGATACGCTGGATGATTTATCCGGCAAGATGCCCAATCTGCGTCAGCAAATGATGCGGCTTATGAGCGGAGAAATTAAAAGCGATCAAGATATGATCCTGCTACTTTCTAAAAAGAATGCTGAAGAACGTCTGGCCGCATTTATCTACAACCTCTCCCGCCGCTTTGCACAGCGTGGCTTCTCACCGCGTGAGTTCCGTCTCACCATGACCCGTGGTGATATCGGTAACTATTTAGGTCTTACCGTAGAAACGATTAGCCGTTTACTGGGCCGTTTCCAGAAAAGCGATATTCTGAGTGTGAAAGGTAAATATATCACCATTGAGAATACCGAAGCCTTGGCACAACTGGCCGGTAATCCACGCCCCGGCCTGTAATAAAATAGAAACCCGATAAGTATATATCCTATAGATTTCAAGTTGCAGGAAGGCGGCAAACAAGAGAAGCCAATAGATCTGCAACTTGAAAGATGACGGATATATTTATTGGCCTGGTTTGATCTCCCACCTGTTCTCTTTCCCTTTCATGGTTTACTCTTTAACTAACAAACTGTTAATTCTCGGTAGTAAGGAGACTCTATGGCAAAGTATCAGAATATTCTGATTGCTATTGACCCCAATCAGGATGATCAACCGGCATTAAGACGTGCGGTTTACCTGGTGCAACATAATGGTGGCAGGATCAAAGCATTTTTGGCTATTTATGACTTGTCCTATGACATGACGACCCTGTTGTCACCTGATGAGCGCACGGCTATGCGTAAAGGGGTGATTAGCCAACGTTCTGCCTGGATAAGTGAGCAGTGTCGTTTTTACATTGATGCTGGTGTGCCGATTGAAATCAAAGTGGTTTGGCATAACCGTCCTTATGAAGCCATCATTCAGGAAGTGTTGAATGCCAGGCATGATTTGCTGCTAAAAAATGGCCCATCAACACGATCGGCTGGAATCTATTATCTTCACGCCAACTGACTGGCATTTATTACGTAAATGCCCCTGCCCGGTATGGATGGTGAAAGACCAGCCGTGGCCCGAAGGTGGTTCAGCCCTGGTTGCGGTCAATCTCTCAAGTGAAGATCCACTGCATGACCCACTCAACCTACGGCTGGTTAAAGAAACCACCGAGCTGGCTGAAAATCTCAATAAAACCCACCAAACCCACCCAACGCAGGTGCATCTGATCAGTGCTTATCCGGTTACGCCAATCAATATTGCCATTGAGTTACCTGATTTTGACCCCAGCGTTTATAACGATGCGATTCGTGGTCAACATCTGGTGGCGATGAAAGCCTTACGTCAGCAGTTTGGTATTGATGAGAAATTCACTCATGTGGAGAAAGGGTTGCCTGAAGAGGTAATCCCTGACCTGGCGCAGCAGCTACAAGCGGGGGTTGTGGTATTAGGTACACTGGGGCGTACCGGTCTATCGGCGGCCTTTATCGGTAATACCACCGAACATGTGATCGACCATCTTAAATGTGATTTGCTGGCGATTAAACCAGAAGGATTTACCTGCCCGATAGAAGGTAATGAAGATCTGGAGGATGCTGAATAGCCCTGGCTTGTTAGTCTAATCCACATTGCAACGCAAAAAATAAGGGCCACCGCAGTGGCCCTTAATCAGAAACGACATCACCCTTACAGTGCGCGTAAAATTGCTTCCACGCTGTCTTTGGCATCGCCAAACAACATCTGGGTATTTTCTTTAAAGAACAATGGGTTTTGCACGCCGGCATAACCGGTATTCATTGAACGTTTAAAGGCAATCACACTTTGCGCTTTCCACACTTCCAATACTGGCATGCCAGCAATCGGGCTGCGTGGATCTTCCAGTGCTGCCGGGTTTACGGTGTCGTTGGCGCCAATCACCAATACCACATCAGTACCTGGGAAATCGTCGTTGATTTCGTCCATCTCCAGTACCACGTCGTAAGGGACTTTGGCTTCGGCCAATAATACATTCATGTGGCCGGGTAAGCGCCCTGCTACCGGGTGGATACCAAAGCGAACTTTGATGCCACGGGCTTGCAGTTTTGCCGTAATTTCAGCCACCGGATACTGCGCCTGTGCAACTGCCATACCATAGCCTGGAGTGATGATTACAGAGCTGGCATTTTTCAGCAGATCAGCCACTTCTTCTGCGTTTGTCTCACGGTATTCACCCATCTCTTCCGCATTACCGGTAGAAGAACCATCGGTGCCGAAACCACCGGCAATCACGCTGATAAACGAACGGTTCATCGCTTTACACATGATGTAAGACAGAATGGCACCAGAAGAACCGACCAAAGCACCGGTCACGATCAGCAAGTCGTTGCTTAACATGAAACCGGCGGCGGCGGCGGCCCAGCCAGAGTAGGAGTTCAGCATCGACACTACTACTGGCATGTCGGCACCGCCGATAGACGCGACCAAGTGCCAGCCAAAACCGAGCGCAATGACGGTCATCAACAGCAATGCGACCACTTGCAGCGCCACACTGTCAGTTTTAACAAACAGAATCATCAACAGGAATGAAACCACCAACGCCGCCAAATTCAGTTTATGGCGTTGCGGCAGCATCAATGGCTTGGATGAAATAATCCCGCGTAACTTACCGAAAGCAACAATAGAACCCGTAAATGTCACCGCACCGATAAAGATACCCAAGAACACTTCGGTCAGGTGAATATTCACCATCACCGCATCCATTACCGTGGTGCCGTGATCCAGATAGCTGTTAAAGCCAACCAGCACCGCCGCCAGGCCCACAAAGCTGTGCAGGATAGCGACCAGCTCTGGCATTTCAGTCATTTCGACTTTCTTTGCCAGATAAATACCAATCGCACCACCAATCACCATAGCTATGATAATCCAGGCAACATTGCCTGAGTCCGGCCCCAGAATGGTGGCAATCAGCGCGATGGCCATACCGGTAATGCCGAACGTATTACCTCGTTTGGATGTTTCGTGGCGCGACAGCCCAGCCAAACTAAAAATAAATAAAATCGCAGCAACGATGTACGCAGCTGTAACGAGACCACTAGACATCAGTTACCCCTTCATTGTGTTTATCAACTTGGTTTTTTATATAAGCCTAACGGATATATAACCTAGTTTTTACGGAACATTTTCAGCATACGCTGGGTGACGGTGAAGCCACCAAAAATGTTGATACTGGCAATCAGTACGGCAATAAAGGATAAGAAACTCACCCAGCCGCCGTGACCAATTTGCAACAATGCGCCGACCACAATAATGCCCGAAATCGCATTGGTAACGGACATCAGCGGTGTATGCAGTGCGTGGCTCACATTCCAAACCACGTAGTAACCGACCACGCACGCCAGTGCAAATACGGTAAAGTGAGATAAGAACTCTTTCGGTGCCACATTCGCCAGCCAGCCAAACAACACAATGGCTATCGCCATAACGATATATTTGGTCCACGGAGAGGCCGGTTTTGCCTCTTCTTTTACTAGTGGTACGGCTTTAGCCGCCTGCGGCTGTGCTGAAACCTGAATCGGTGGGGCCGGCCAGGTCACTTCACCGGTTTTCACCACCGTAACACCGCGGATAACCGTATCTTCAAAATCAATCTCTATCTCGCCATTTTTCTCTTTGCAGAGCAATTTGAGCAAGTTAACCAGGTTAGTGCCATAAAGCTGAGATGACTGTGTTGGTAAGCGACTAGGCAAATCGGTGTAACCGATGATTTTCACGCCATTTTCAGTCACCGTCACTTTATCGGCCACTGTCAATTCACAGTTACCCCCGGTTTGGGCCGCCAAATCGACAATCACACTGCCGGCCTTCATTGACGCCACCATCTCTTTGGTTATCAGCCGTGGTGCGGGTTTGCCGGGAATGAGTGCGGTGGTAACAATAATATCGACTTCAGCCGCTTGCGCAGCAAACAGCGCCATCTCAGCATTGATAAAGGCTTCGGACATCACTTTGGCGTAGCCGTCACCACTGCCCGCTTCTTCTTCAAAATCCAGCTCGAGGAACTCAGCCCCCATGCTTTGGACTTGTTCTTTTACTTCCGGACGGGTATCAAAGGCTCGCACAATCGCGCCCATGCTCCCTGCCGCGCCGATAGCGGCCAAACCAGCAACACCGGCCCCGATAATCATCACTTTCGCTGGCGGAACCTTACCCGCAGCCGTGATTTGCCCGGTAAAGAAACGGCCAAATTCGTGTGCGGCTTCAACGATGGCACGGTATCCGGCGATGTTAGCCATCGAACTGAGTGCATCCATCGATTGTGCGCGAGAAATACGCGGCACGGAATCCATTGCCAAGACCGTGACCTGACGCTCTGCCAACGTTTGCAGCAGTTCAGGGTTCTGAGCTGGCCAGATAAAGCTGACCAACGTGCTCCCCGCCCGCATCAGAGGAATTTCGCCCTCAAGAGGCGCATTCACTTTGAGGATAATATCGGATTGCCACACATCGGTGGTATCCGTAATGGTGGCACCCACTTCCTGGTACGCCGCATCGTCAAAACTGGCTAAATGGCCAGCTCCGCTTTCAATCGCCACGGTGAAGCCTAATTTCAGCAGTTGTTCCACCGTTTTCGGCGTTGCTGCAACACGGGCTTCATTGGCCAACCGCTCTCTTGGTACACCAATACGCATAATGATCCCTTTTACTTGTCTTTGATATAATTGCTATCTGTTTGGTTACTGGCAAAACCTGCTGCGTTTCAGCTCCCTATAACCTACTGAAAATGTGACCGATGATCCATATTTGTATGCACTTGTGATGCAGTTTTTGCACTAAAACTGGCAGGTGGAAAGAACACTGTATAATTCACTATAAAAATAACATTTACCAGCGGCTTGTCCTGCAACTTTGAACCAAATTAACCTTCCGCTGGAAGATCAAGCAGCCCAATCAGGATGCGGCCCCAGGTTAGTAAAATGTAAATAATTAGCACTTATGACGTTAAAACCATTATTCGTAAAGCTATACTCTATTGTTGAGGTAACGTATTGTTGAGCAAGACGTCACGATTACTACATTTGGTCATATAAATTGCTGAGACACTTGCCATTATTACATGTAATAATCATCTGCTATTCTGTTACACATCAATTGTTCCGCACGTATTAACGTTAATGCGCAAGGCGAAAGGATTTTTTATGAAGCTGAAATACACGGTCATCGCATCGGCATTGCTATCGCTCACGGTTCTTTCTGCTGCTCATGCGGCAAAAGAGTTAACACCAGAGCGAGCAGCAGCCATTAAGCCGTTTGATCGCATTACTATTACAGGCAGATTTAATGCAATCAATGAAGCAGCAGATGCGATATCGCGTCGTGCTGACAAGTTGGGTGCCGATTCCTTCTATATCCAAGATATTAACAGCAACAACAATGGCGGCAACTGGCGTGTAACGGCCGATGTTTATCATAAAGATGCCGCTGAAGTCAGCAAAGAGACTCAGTATCGCGTCTTTAATGGCGTTAAAGAATTGCCAAAAACTGAAGCCTATACACTTCAGCCTTACGATACCGTGTCTGTCAGCGGCTTCTTCCGCAGCCAGCCTGATATCAGCGATGCCATTTCCAAAGCAGCAAAAGAGAAAGGCGCGTACTCCTTCTTTATCGTGCGTCAGGTTGATGCTAACCAAGGCGGCAACCAGTTTGTGACGGCATATATTTATAAAGCGGATGCCGCCAAGCGTGTTGTTCAAAGCCCGGATGTTATCCCTGCCGATTCAGAGGCTGGCCGTGCTGCACTGGCCGCAGGCGGTGCCGCCGCCGCTAATGTTGAAATTCCGGGTGTGGCCTCTTCCGGTACGCCAAGTGCTGATGTTGGCCGTTTCTTTGAGACACAATCCTCCACCGGCAAGCGTTACACTGTAACGCTTCCTGATGGTTCTGAGATCCAGGAATTGAATAACACCACCGCCGCTCAGATGGTGCCCTTTGATTCCGTTAGCTTTAGCGGTCACTATAACAGCATGACCGATGTGTCTCATGAAGTGGCCAAGCGTGCTGCGGCCAAAGGCGCGAAGTATTATCATATTACCCGCCAGTGGCAGAACCAAAGCGGTGGCAACCTCTCCGTTAGCGCTGATTTGTTTAAATAATCAGCGTAAAGTCATCCCAAAGGCAGCCCAGTGCTGCCTTTGTTATTTCTGTTACTTAGCCTATCCGATGCGACTGAATAATTTTTTGCCTAAATCGCATAACCAATCATTGCATGATCCCCCCTCACTCCGTAAAATCTCCCGAAAATTTTGGGGCTATTATCTGTCAAGCATTATTGAATTCGCCTCATATAATGCTGCTAACAAGTCAGTCACCATTCATTAATACTTTAAAATCAGGAACCCTCATTGGAAAAAAAACTCGGTCTGACCGCGCTGACGGCGCTGGTCCTCAGCTCAATGCTGGGAGCAGGTGTTTTTAGTTTGCCGCAGAACATGGCTGAAGTGGCCAGCCCAGCGGCGCTGCTTATCGGCTGGAGTATTACCGGCGTTGGAATCATCTTCCTTGCGTTTGCCATGCTGTTGCTAACACGGCTGCGCCCTGATCTCGATGGCGGAATATTTACCTATGCCAAAGAGGGTTTTGGTGATCTGATTGGTTTTTTCTCTGCGTGGGGTTATTGGCTGTGTGCGGTGATCGCCAACGTCTCATATTTAGTGATTGTTTTTGCCGCCTTAAGTTTCTTTACCGATAAGACGGGCAGCATCATTTTTGGTGAAGGCAATACCTGGCAGGCATTGCTGGGCGCATCTTGCCTGCTATGGCTAGTCCATGCGCTGGTCTTGCGTGGCGTTCAGACCGCGGCCAGCATTAATTTGGCGGCGACGCTGGCAAAACTGTTGCCGATTGGTGGTTTTATTGTTTTGGCAGGGCTGGCATTCAGTCTTGATACATTTACTTTTGACTTTACCGGCATCGCCTTGCATACCCCGGTCTGGCAGCAAGTTAAAGACACGATGTTGATTACGCTTTGGGTCTTTATTGGCGTGGAAGGTGCGGTGGTGGTATCCGCCAGGGCGCGGAACAAGAAAGATGTCGGGCGCGCCACCATGTTGGCGGTACTGTCAGCTCTCAGTGTCTATTTGCTGATTACCTTATTGTCACTTGGTGTTGTTCCGCGCGCGGAACTCGCGGCGATGCGCAACCCCTCAATGGCAGGCATTATGGTTGAAATGATTGGCCCGTGGGGTGAGCTAATTATCGCGACCGGGCTGATTATTTCCGTTTGTGGTGCTTACCTAAGCTGGACCATTATGGCGGCAGAAGTGCCGATGGTTGCGGCGAAACATGGTGCATTCCCGAAAGTTTTCCGTCATCAAAATAAGAACAGCGCACCGGCACCCTCGCTGTGGTTGACCAACTGTGCGGTTCAGGTGGCGCTTATTCTGATCTGGCTGACCGGCAGCAATTACAATACCTTACTCACCATTGCTTCAGAAATGATCCTGATACCCTATTTTCTGGTGGGTGCCTTCTTATTTAAGGTGGCATTGAAACGTCAAGACTGGCGTTTAATTGTGGCCGCCAGTGGCGCATGTTTGTATGGTTTATGGCTAATTTACGCCGCCGGATTGCTGTATCTATTACTGTCGGTGCTGTTGTACGCCCCTGGGTTGTTGGTGTTTATTTATGCACGCAGAGGGCATGAAGGGCTTAAACTGCTAAATAAATTAGAGCGAGCCGCAATCTCTCTGGTGCTCATCGCCACGGTTCCCGCCACCTGGCTGATGATGCATTAAGCAAAAACGATAATGCAGATGGGCAGGCTCGGGGTGTTTTGGTCATCAAACGTCAATCACGCCAAAACAGCCTGTCCATTGCGAATGAGCAAAGTCATCATAACGGCTCTGCGACCAGAGATAAATTTACCGACAGACATTCCCCCTTCTGACTCAGCCCCATTGATGTTGGGAACCGCTGCTTAATTGCCCCAATTTGAGTCGTTTCCAGCGGGTAGGGTAATTGGATATCCAAAGCCGTGATGCCCTGCTGTTCAGCCAGCCGAATTAACCGAATAATATTGGTTTCATCACTGAGTTGAGTTGATAAAACCTGTAGCGCTAACGCAGTAAGTTGCTCCTGTGGTGTCCTTTCCAACGCATTTTGCGCCTTCACTACCATGCCAAAAATTGGCATCACGCCATAAATAGCCTCGATAAAACTCCAGCGTTTTTTACATGATATTGCAAGAAACTCAGTGTAATCAAAGCAGACTTTTTCACCGTACGGTGGTGCGCTGACGTGTTCGCCACTCATCCCTTAGTCCTCGGTTGAACAATACAACTATTCATTAGTTTCAGGTGTTTATTAATCTCAGGTATTCATTAATCTCAGGTATTCATTAATCTCAGGTATTGAACTATAAACGGTAGGCGCAACAAATAGAGATGACGATGAAATCAATTTCATTAATATAATGAAATAATTTGCCTGTTGTCTAGCAGTCAGTCACTTGTCTTAATTAACCGGCATAATGCGTTACTGTCCGTAGCATTGCCACCAACAGCACGCTATGCTGAATCCTGATACTTTTATAAACTGAAAATCATGACCAAAATTGTTTTTGTGGAAGACGACCCGGAGGTCGGAAAACTGATTGCGGCCTATCTTGGCAAACATGACATTGATGTTTTGGTTGAGCCACGCGGTGATACGGCACAAGCGGTTATTGAACAACAAGCACCGGATCTGGTGCTGCTTGATATCATGTTGCCCGGCAAAGATGGCATGACGCTCTGCCGCGATCTTCGGCCAAACTATGACGGCCCCATCGTATTACTGACCTCACTGGACAGTGATATGAACCATATTCTCTCCCTTGAGATGGGCGCAAATGACTACATTTTGAAGACCACGCCCCCGGCGGTACTGTTGGCCCGATTGCGCTTACATCTGCGGCAACACCAGCAGCAGACCAAAGACCCCCTCAGCCCGGTGCTGACCAATCATAATGCGATTCACTTTGGCCTGCTGTGTATTGACCCGGTGAATCGACAAGTAAATCTCAGTGATGAAGAAATTATCTTATCAACATCTGATTTCGATTTGCTATGGGAGTTGGCAACTCATGCCGGAATCATTATGGATAGGGAAGCTCTGCTGAAGAATCTGCGCGGTGTCAGTTATGACGGAATGGATCGCAGCATTGATGTTGCTATCTCCCGCTTACGCCGCAAGCTCTATGACAATGCCCTTGAACCGTTTCGCATCAAGACAGTACGCAATAAAGGTTATCTGTTTGCGCCCAATGCCTGGGAGTCAATGCAGCAATGAGAAAGCTCTTTATTCAGTTTTTCTTATTGCTCTTCGTCTGCTTTATGGTGATGGCGATGTTGGTCGGGCTGGTCTACAAAATCACCGCAGAACGAGCGGGTCGCCAATCATTGGACGATTTGATGAAAAGCTCGTTGTCATTGATGCGCAGCGAATTGCGGGAAATTCCGCTAAAAGATTGGAATAAAACCATTGCCACGCTGGATTTAAACCTGTCCTTTCAACTGCATATAGAACCATTAGATAAACGTGATCTCGGTGAGCGCCTGAATAAGCGCCTGCGGGCGGGCGAAATTATTGCCTTAGATGATGAATATACCTTTTTACAACGTATTCCGCGCAGCCACTATGTCCTTGCTGTCGGCCCAGTGCCTTATCTGTTTTATCTGCATCAAATGCGGTTGCTCGACTTAGCCTTGCTACTTCTGATTGGCCTGTCTTTAGCGTTACCGGTGTTTCTTTGGATGCGGCCGCACTGGAAAGATCTGCTTAAATTGGAGAATGCCGCCCAGCGCTTGGGAGCCGGCTATCTCGATGAGCGCACACATTTTGATCCCACATCCAGCCTTAATCGGTTGGGGGTGGCATTTAATCAAATGGCGGATAATATCAATACCTTGATTGTCAGCAAGAAACTGCTTATTGACGGTATTGCCCACGAATTACGCACTCCACTGGTACGCCTGCGTTATCGTTTAGCCATGAGCGATAACCTGACTGAAAGTGAGCATCAGGCGTTGAATCATGATATTGGCCAGTTAGAAGCGCTAATTGATGAACTTCTCACCTATGCGCGCCTGGATCGACCACAAGTTTCGCTTAATCTCGAACCTATCGATTTACCCGAATGGTTAGCGGCCAAGGTCACGGACATGCGCTTGATTCATCAAGAGCGTGAAATTGAACTCGATATCCCTCATCGTGGTGACTTTGGTGCGGTTGACCTGCGTTTAATGGAGCGAGTGCTGGATAATCTGGTTAACAATGCCCTGCGCTACTCCAGTCAACGGCTGCGTATTGGGTTGTGGTTTGATGGTGATAACGCTTGCCTGCAAGTGGAAGATGATGGGCCAGGAATTCCATTGGAAGAACGCGCCCGTGTATTCGAGCCGTTTGTTCGCCTTGACCCCAGCCGTGATCGCGCAACCGGTGGCTGCGGGCTGGGCTTAGCTATCGTCCACTCTATTGCGCTGGCTTATCAGGGAACCCTCGTTGTCGATGCCAGCTCATTAGGTGGGGCCAGTTTCCGCTTCTGTTGGCCAGTCAAGAACACCCATTCACTGCCTACTGAGCAGGACTCATTCACGCACTAGACGGATATCAATTTTTATTATGGAGAGCGACATGACTACCGCTTATCAACACTTACGTACCACGTTTACCCGCCTTTCCCGCTTCGAGCATCTCTCCGCCATTGCCGGATGGGATATGCAGACCATGATGCCGCCAAAAGGTAACCTGGCCCGCTCAGAGGCGATGGCGGAGCTAAATGTATTGCAGCATCAAATTCTAACGGACAAGCGAGTCGGTGAATGGCTAAAACAAGCAGACGTTGAATCATTGGATGACGTTGCACGGGCCAACTTGCGCGAAATGCGCCGTCATTACGACAATGCCGTCTTGTTACCGGAAGCCCTGGTTGAGGCAAAATCACTGGCCGGTGCACGATGTGAACATGCCTGGCGGCAGCAACGTATCGCGAATGATTGGCACGGTTTTGCAGAGAATCTGCGAGAGGTGGTCAAACTCAGCCGGGAAGAAGCGGCCATTCGCGCGCAAGCGGCGGGGACTTCAGGTTATGATGCATTATTGAATCTCTACGAACCGGGGACCACCAGTGCTGACCTTGACCGTATCTTTGGTGATCTCAAACAGTGGCTTCCCGCCCTATTACAAAAGGTTACAGCCAAACAAGCAAATGCGTCCTGCCTGATACCACAAGGGCCGTTTGATGTGGCAAAACAGCGCAAGCTGGGGCTGAGTGTTATGAACCTGTTGGGTTTTGACTTTGATGGCGGGCGAGTGGATGTCAGTGTTCACCCATTCTGTGGTGGTATTCCTCAGGATGTACGTATTACCACCCGTTATAATGAATCTGAGTTTCTCAGCGCGCTGATGGGGATTGTGCATGAAACCGGACATGCTCGTTATGAGCAGAACTTGCCACGCGAGTGGTTAGGACAGCCCATCTCTCATGCCCGATCAACGGCGATTCATGAATCTCAAAGCTTATTATTTGAAATGCAGTTAGCCCGTAGCAATGAGTTCCTGCAAGTGATCCGCCCGTTGGTGATAACTCAATTTGGTGATCAACCTGCTTTTGCAGAAGAGAACTTTATTAATCTGAATCAACGGGTTAAGACTGGTTTTATTCGAGTTGATGCCGATGAAGTCAGCTACCCTGCTCATGTCATTTTGCGCTATGAAATAGAAAAAGCGTTGATTACCGGTGAGATTGAAGTGGATGATATCCCTGTGCTGTGGAACGAAAAAATGCAGCAATATCTTGGGATTAGCACCGAAGGTAATTACCGTAACGGGTGTATGCAAGATATTCACTGGACCGACGGCGCATTTGGTTATTTCCCAACTTATACCTTAGGGGCAATGTATGCAGCTCAGTTATTCCAAACCGCCCGAGAGGCTATTCCAGGGTTAGACCAGAGTATTGCGGCTGGCGATCTTCGTGCGCTGTTTAACTGGTTGCAAAATAACATCTGGCAACATGGTAGCCGATACTCAACCGCCGAATTGATGAGCAAAGCCACCGGTGAACCGCTTAACCCACGTTATTTCCGTGAGCATCTGGAACGGCGCTACTTATCTTAAACTCACCTAATCCGATGTAAGTTTGGCGGGTTATTGAAGCACTGCCCCGCGAGGGGCAGTCGGCAGAGTAAAGCGCCCCGCCAGCTTGGTCGCTTATTGCGATAACAAAAGTTCGACGTCTTTGCGATAATAGCCAGTGAATAGGTGTCCTTTACTTGCCAACAGCAGCCGTAATGTACTGGCATCGACACAGAGGGTTACCTGATAAGCCAACGCAATAGTGTCTGCCAGATCTCTTCGTCACGAGCAACGTATTCATTAGTGATGTAGTTATTCATCTTAGTTTCTCCCTGATGAAAAACAGATCCCACCTTACGTTCAAATGTGCACTTACTGGCATTGAGCACTTTGTAGTACGCGCCATACATTGTATGTTGTAACTAAAATAGGAGTAACGCTACATAACTCACTCAATCTACCCTGTACAATCGGTTACAAGCCGAAACCAATGACTCACGGAAGATTTGAGATGATTCCTCTACTCTGTTTATAACGACCCAACGGGCTGATTTTAGAATAGAACACTGAGGAATAAATCATGAGAACACTATTAGCTCTGATTGTTGCTGCGAGCATGGGCATATCTTCTGTCGCTTTTGCTGCCGACATGGTGGCACCAACGACGACACCAACGGCTACAGCGCCTTCACATAGCGCTCCTGTTAAAACTGTGCATCACGAAAAAGCTAAAAAATCGATGAAATCTGATTCGATGAAAAAAACAGATAAAACAGCCCCTGTACAAAAGGCACAAGCAGCCCCAAAACAGCATAAAAAAACGACTCACAGTAAAGCGCCCACGACAGCAACCCCTGCCGTAAAATAGTAGGGTTTGAATCGAGAAAACGAAAACTCACGGCCTCGATTGACCTGTAACAGCTAATTCACTCAACACCCGGTTTTTGCCGGGTGTTTTTTATCAGGAGTGCTGATAATGCTGCGCCGTTATTTATTTGAAATTACCTTGGCGACTTTAGTTATATGCGGTCTGACCACATTATTTTTTTATTTATAGTCAAAAACTCTAGCGTTATCAAAAAAATAATTACTGGCAATGCACAGTGCGACTGAATCTGTCTATAGTTAGCGATACCGAACAATGAATCGATTAGAAATCAAAGTAACTTAGAGACTTAAATGCTGTTTGGTTTAGCTAGCAACGCCTCTGGAGTGTTTAATGGATAACTCCTCGATCAGAAAAAAGCAGGGCTGATTATTTATGCGCTTATCGTCATTATTTCTATTAAGTTTATTGCCTTTTTCGGTCACTACCGCGTTAGCGCGCTCTCCTGCGGAGAAGCAAGATGCTGACAGCACTATCGCTGATCAAACTACGCTATTTTTCGGCAAAGATGATCGGACAGCGATAACCAATAGTAACCCATGGCCGTGGCAAGCGATTGGGCAGGTTGAAACGGCAAGCGGCAATCTTTGCACTGCAACATTGATATCCCCTCGCCTGGCACTCACGGCAGGCCATTGTGTTCTGGCCCCGCCAGGTCATATTGACCGCGCCGTTGCCTTGCGCTTTATCTCTGATAACGGCCATTGGAAATATCAGATAACCAGTTTAGAAACGCTGGTTGATACTAAGTTGGGGAAAAAACTAAAACCTGATGGTGACGGATGGATTGTTCCCCCCGCCGCCGCCGCTTATGACTTTGCACTTATCCGCTTAACTAATGCAAAGCCCATACCGATTAAACCCTTACCACTGTGGGAGGGTTCCACGACTGAGCTGACTCAAGTCCTCAAGTCGGTTAACCGCAAGATAACGCAAGCAGGTTACCCGCTAGACCATCTGGATACACTCTATCGTCATGAGGGCTGCCTGGTCACTGGCTGGGCTCAGAAAGGTGTACTCTCACACCAATGTGATACTTTACCGGGCGACAGTGGCTCACCCTTGCTGCTGAAAACGGGCAATAGTTGGTCATTGATTGCGATTCAAAGTTCGGCACCGGCGGCTAAAGATCGTTATCTGGCAGATAACCGAGCCTTAACCGTTCCTGCCATTAAAGACCGGTTAAAGGCGCTGGCGATAAAAGCCGCTAATATCACTAAGTGATCATGCATATTTGCTGATTACGCGTTGCCATCACTCCTTGGAAACACAAGAAGATTCAGAATTGAATTTAAAAACGAACGTGCCTCCCAACGCTGCTGCATAACGGCTTAACGTTGTGAGGTTGGGCGAAATAATACCTTTCTCCATGCGGCTAATGTTTTGCTTCTTTAGCCCCGCGCGCAGGGCGACATCCTCCTGAGTCAAGTTGCATCGCTGACGAGCCGCCTTCAGCTCAGTCATCATCGCCTGCCGGATCTGTAAATCGGTATAGGCATCATTTACCTGAGGCTGACTCAATGCAGTGGCTTTCACCTCACTGAAGGGTATGACATCAAAATCATCTTGTTTTTTCATGACTGCAATCTCCGTTTGAGTTCCTTCATACGCCGGTAGGCCAATATCAGGGTTCGTCTCGGGGTTTTTGGCGTCTTTTTCTGTAGAATATGGATGATATAAACCTGCCGATTCGCGTGATAAAAGAAAAAACCACGCCCGATCCCCTCCTTTGCACTGACACGCAGCTCCTTTAGCCCCTGGCCGATATCCCTGACTTCCGGTTCCCGTAATTCATGACCATAAGCCTCCAGCTCATCCATCGCTTTAATCAATGCCGCCTGAATACCCGCGGGCAACTTTAATAGCTCCCTTTGTGCCAAACGCAACACACTAATCTCATACATAAGCCATCCTTGCTCGGTGAAAACTCTAACAAACTCACCATAAGTAATCAAATATGGTGACCAAAATCAGACAAACTTTGTGCACGCTGCACGTTTGTTGACGCAGGTATACTGTCAGCAAGTGACTCACACAATAACTCCGCGGCCAGATAGCCGTGTTAATTCACTATTCTGGAAATGCCTCGCATCGTAACGGGTGATTTTCATTGATTACATTGGGGTTTACGTTATGAACTATAAGGATAATGTTATAAGGGAGGCGGAACGAGCGGATAAACTCAGCGCCCGAATGTACTCTGCTTTCGGGCGCTGAAAATGACGGTTTAAATAGACTGAGGTATTAGATGGAGAGTTGCTCAATCGTTTGTAAAATACGCTTATCCGATATTGGATAAGGCGTCCCGAGTTGTTGGGCAAACAGACTGACGCGCAACTCTTCAATCATCCAGCGCACTTCTTTTACCTCTTCATCCTGCTGGCGTTTGGGTGGCAACTTGGTGAGCCATTGCTGCCACATTTTCTGAATGTGTTCTACCCGCACCATTTGGGCGCGGTCACGATGAGGGTCCACCGCCAGTTTCTCCAGTCGGCGCTCTATGGCGCGCAAATACCGCAGCGTATCTGGCAGACGTTTCCAGCCGTTATTGGTCACAAAACCACGATAAATCAAATCGCCAAGCTGCGCTTTGATATCCGACAGTGCCAGAGCCTGAGAAATATCAACCCGCCCTTTTAAACGCTTGTTGATACTGAATACCATCGTCAGGATCTGCTCAACCTGTTGCGCGATATCGACCACCGTTTCATTCAGTTCGGCGCGAACTTTCTCCTGTAGATGCGCAAAATCCGCCTCCTGCCAAACCGGGCCACCATATTGCGCAACCAGTTTATCCACACCACAGGCGATACAATCATCAATTAAATCCATTACTTTGCCATAGGTATTAAAATACAACCCCAGCTTGGATTTGTTCGGCAGTTTTTCGTGCAAATACTTGATAGGAGAAGGAATATTTAGCAATAATAAACGGCGCGTCCCCTGCCACATCGCTTGCTGCTGCTGGGATTCGTTATCGAACAGGCGGATCGCCACACTGTCTTTCTCATCCACCAATGCGGGATAGGCTTTAACTTCGTAACCGCCACGGCGTTGCTCATAGCACACCGGCAAGTCACCAAAGCTCCAAATGTGCAGATCATTTTGTTCAATACCATCATCGGCAACCGCAGAAAGGGTTTCTTGTACTTTTTCCTGCAATTGTAACTTCAGTGCAGCAAGATCTTTGCCTTCTCGTAAGGTACGATTTTTATCATCCAGTACCCGGAACGTCATTTTAAGATGGTCAGGCACTTGATCCCACTGCCACGCTTCTCGTGACACTGTCACGCCAGTCATGCGCCGCAGTTCGCGCTCCAGCGCATCCAGCAGGCCAGTTTCCAACGGTGTTACTCGCGCTAAAAATGCTTCAGCGTAGTTGGGCGCAGGCACAAAATTACGCCGCACTGGTTTTGGCAGAGATTTGATCAGTGCGATTACCCGTTCACGGCGGATACCTGGAATTTGCCAGTCAAAACCCTGCTCTTGAATTTGGTTGAGGATTTGTAACGGTATATGGACCGTGACACCATCGGCATCCGTGCCTGGTTCAAATTGATAGGATAAGCGCAGTTTGATTGAACCTTGATACCAAAAATTGGGGTAATCCAATGGGTTAACTTTGTTCGCACCATCCTTGATAAGCATGGTTTTCTCAAAGTTAAGCAATTCTGGCTGTGTCTGGCTGGTTTTCTTCCACCAGCTATCAAAATGACGGGCAGAAATTACGTCACGGCCAATGCGCTGATCGTAAAAGTTAAACAGTGTTTCATCATCAACCAGAATGTCACGCCGACGTGATTTATGTTCCAGCTCTTCGACTTCTGCCAATAACTTGAGATTGGCACGGAAGAAGGCATGACGCGTCTGCCAATCCCCTTCCACTAAGCCATGCCGGATAAACAGTTCGCGACACAGCGGCGGATCAATCGGGCCGTAATTGATCTTACGCTCCGCCACAATCGGTAAGCCAAATAAGGTCACTTTTTCGCAGGCCATGACCGCACCCTGCGCTTTTTCCCAATGTGGGTCACTGTAATGGTGTTTCACCAAATGCTGCGCCAGGGGTTCGATCCATTCCGGTTCAATGCGCGCCGCAATGCGCCCCCACAGGCGGCTAGTCTCAACCAGTTCCGCCACCATCACCCATTTAGGCGGTTTTTTGAATAACCCAGAACCTGGGAAAACTGCAAAGCGGGCATTACGTGCGCCGGTAAACTCTTGCTTTTCAACATCTTTCTGGCCGATATGCGAGAGTAGACCGGTCAATATCGCGCTATGGACACTGCGATAATCCGCCACGACACTGTTAACCGGTATCCCCAGCTCTTTCACCACCTGACGTAGTTGCGTGTAGATATCCTGCCATTCGCGCACCCGCAGATAGTTAAGGAAATCACTGCGACATAGCTTACGAAACTGCGCCGAAGACAACGCTTTTTGCTGCTCTTTCAGGTAATCCCATAAGTTAACAAAAGCGAGGAAATCCGAGTCTTTATCAGCAAAACGGCGATGTTTTTCATCGGATGCCTGCTGCTTATCCATTGGCCGTTCGCGAGGATCTTGAATCGAGAGCGCAGAAGTAATGATCATCAGCTCACGGACACTGCCGCTTCGCTGTGCTTCCAACACCATACGCGCCAACCGTGGATCAACCGGTAACTGTGCCAACTGCCGTCCTAACGGCGTCAGTTGTTGATGGCCATTACTGGCGGTTTGTATCGCCCCCAGTTCTTCCAGCAGGCGCACGCCATCCTGGATATTACGCTTATCTGGCGCTTCAACAAACGGGAATGCCGCAATATCACCCAAACCGAGTGAGGTCATTTGCAGAATAACTGACGCCAGATTGGTACGCAGAATCTCGGGATCGGTAAATTCAGGGCGAGAGAGGAAATCCTGCTCTGCGTAGAGGCGGATACAGATACCATCGGAGACACGGCCACAGCGCCCTTTGCGCTGATTGGCCGACGCCTGGGATACCGGTTCAATCGGTAAGCGTTGCACCTTGGTGCGGAAGCTATAACGGCTGATACGCGCCGTGCCGGGATCAATCACATATTTGATCCCCGGCACCGTTAGCGACGTTTCAGCCACGTTGGTCGCCAGCACAATGCGCCGCCCATGATGAGACTGAAATACCCGATTCTGCTCGCTATTTGATAAGCGGGCGTACAGCGGCAACACTTCGGTATGTGGCAAATTTTGCTTCATCAGCGCATCGGCGGTATCGCGAATTTCACGCTCGCCGCTCATAAAGATCAAAATGTCACCGGGGCTTTCCCGCCCCAGTTCATCTACCGCATCAAAAATAGCTTGTAGCTGATCGCGCTCAACATCATCGGCGTCATCAACGACCGGACGGTAACGCACCTCCACCGGATAGGTACGGCCAGAAACCTCAATGATCGGCGCATTATTGAAATGACGTGAGAAACGCTGTGGATCGATGGTTGCAGAGGTAATAATGACTTTCAAGTCTGGCCGTTTGGGTAATAACTCCCGCAGATAACCCAGAATGAAATCAATATTCAGGCTACGTTCATGAGCCTCATCAATGATCAAGGTGTCATATTGCAGCAGCAGACGGTCTTGCTGAATCTCCGCCAGTAAAATGCCGTCGGTCATTAATTTGACCAGCGTGTTCTCGCCAACCTGATCATTAAAACGGACTTTATAACCGACACAACCGCCGAGCGTCGTGTCCAACTCTTCGGCAATGCGGTTTGCGACGGTGCGTGCCGCCAGACGCCGTGGTTGGGTATGGCCGATCACCCCTTTCACGCCACGCCCCAGCTCCAGGCAGATTTTCGGTATCTGCGTCGTTTTACCGGAGCCGGTTTCACCGGCAACAATCACCACCTGATGGTCACGGATGGCGTTATAGATATCCGGTTTTTTCTGGCTAACCGGCAAATTTTCAGGGTAGGTAATTGCAGGGCAAGCAGCACGACGGCTATTGACCCGCTGCATGGCAACGCCAAGCTCTGTTTCGATTTCGCGGGTAAAGGCTGCCACGGCGTCGGGATCATTGATTTTTCGTGCGCCTTGCAGCCGACGCCGCATACGCTGTTGGTCACGGAGCATCAACTCACCAAGTTGGGTGGATAACGCTGCGAGCGAAGATTTCACGTTCAGTATTCCTTGTTACGATGCGGCTGCCACTGACAGTATCAGCCCAATGTTTTATGCTATTCGTCTGATTAGCTGACTTTTTTATTCATTGATAGACGATATGAACCGCTAATCTCATTCTGATTATTACTCATTTTTTATCGTATCAATCCTTATCGGATAGGGTAACACAGCCTCGCTTTACGCCGTAACCTAAGCCGTATCTCGGGCCTATTTTCTTCATTCAATAAAATCGAACAAAGAACGCAAATTATTGCGCTATCACTGGTTTAAAAATATGAATAAAGTGTATCTCATTGAAAGGGCGTATCGCCTAAGTCTCTGTTACCTGTTAAGGAATTACGATGAGCAAAGTTCTGGTTCTTAAATCAAGCATTCTGGCAACCTATTCACAGTCCAACCAATTGGCTGACTTCTTCGTTGAACAGTGGCAGGCAGCCCATGCCGACGACCAGATTACCGTGCGTGACCTCGCCGCTCAACCTATCCCAGTATTGGACGGTGAATTGGTGGGTGCCCTGCGCCCTTCTGACGCGGCATTAACGCCACGTCAACAAGATGCGCTGGCGCTGTCTGACGAGCTGATTGCGGAGTTGCAAGCCAATGATGTCATTGTGATTGCCGCACCGATGTACAACTTCAATATCCCGACCCAGTTGAAAAACTATTTTGACCTGATTGCCCGTGCTGGCGTGACATTCCGCTACACCGAAAAAGGCCCAGAAGGGTTAGTGACCGGTAAACGTGCCATTATCCTGACCAGCCGTGGCGGTATTCATAAAGATACCCCAACAGACCTGGTTGTACCTTACCTGCGTCTGTTCCTCGGCTTTATCGGGATTAGCGATGTTGAGTTCGTATTTGCAGAGGGTATCGCTTACGGCCCTGAAGTAGCGACCAAAGCACAGGCAGATGCGAAAGAATTACTGGCTCAGGTTGTCAGCGCTTAATGAATCACTTTTGCGCAATGGCGGGTATCTTCGTCAAGCGCCACTGAAAATGACCGTGTATTACCCTCGTTTTACCCATAGTGTCATTTGATCATTGCGCGCCTTCGGGCGCGCTTTTTTCTGGCGGGTGCCGCGTTAAACGACGGCTTGCCTTGTCTTAACTCGCACGATTCGTTCCGCGTGGTCAGCGTCGCATCCACTGACCGTTAATGCCACGCACATATTCACCGGGAGCTGCGCGGTTAACCAGCTTCTGCCCTGCTAATTTGGCGACATCCTCGGTAGAGATATGGTTTTTCTGGGCGACTTCCTGGTACTTCTCGGTTCGCGCAATATTGATCTGCTCCACCAACGCCAGCGTTTCAGCATCTTTTTTCACCGCCGCCAGATAACCGTTCAGCGTTTCCCCTACCCGGCCTTGCTGCTTTGCTTGCTCTAGTGTCAAGGCAAACGCCATTGAACTGAACAGCAGGCTGCCTGCCAAGGCCATATAACACACTATTGCACCAAACTGCCGCGATCTCGCACCAATCCAGGCTGAAATTTGCTTTGTCATATTGGCTCCCTAAAACAGATTGGATTGATTTTTCAGCAAACTTTCCACATCTTTGTCCACTTTGATCTGGATCTCATGCTCAATCTTGACGTTCATATTGATAGTGATGGGTTTTTCAGGAGTCGCGACTTCAAGGCGTACACAGCCACTGAGCAGTAAAATACCCAGTGCTATCGCCATACGTTCCGCTGTTAAGTTCTTCATTCCTTGGTCCTCGCCGATGTTTTTGGTTGAGATAAATGGGCAGGTTGTAATGAAATGGCCGGTTGCGCTGAAAGCATTTGTTGTAGCCATTCTTGTAAATTGTCGCCAAAACGCAGGCTACGCCAGAGCTGGAATACATTTTCCTGATGCTGGTAATTGAGTATTATCTCACGCTTATTATTTTTCTGCGTATTCACGCCATGAATTTTTGAACTGAGCGTCAAGTGACCCAGGTTATCCAAGTCCACTTTGGCATAAGAATGATAAATCTCCATGTAGCGCAGCCAGTCAATTGCGGTGCCGGCCACCAGATTACTCTCACTGATCGAATTGGCCAGGTCAGGGTCCAACCGCAAAGTCACCATGCCATCATTGGCAATCCAGCCATTGCGCACCAGCCATTGCGGGTTATTAAGGTAGAGCGGCAACTCACCATTCACTTTGCCTGACATAGCAAACTGCTTCGGTTGTAATACGGTAAACAGTGCGCTGAGGTCGATGGCGTTTAGCTTCAGCACTGCGGCATCATGTTGCGGCAAACGTAATGCCGACAAACTCATATGCCCATTGAGGATATCCATACCGACATTGCTTAAGGTTAACGGCGCACCTTCTGAGTAAGGGTAAGTACCTTGCAAATCAGCGGTAATATTCTGCATTTCGAATAAGTTGTTAAGCGCAGCAATCCGCAGCATGACCGGTTCTTTCGCCCCCAACTGCCAGTGGTGATTTTTCAATCGGTAGGACATAACAAAGTCCAAACCACTCAGCTCGCCGTCTTTCAGCCACATCCCACCGTTCTTCACCACCCAGTGCCCACCGGCGGTAAAACCTTGCTCACGCGCGGCCGAGAATGCGGCCTGTGCATAGAACTCACCATCACGCAGTTTGATGCCAAGCTCTTCAGAGATAAGTGGCTGGAATACCATCAACGACTGTTTAGGCCACCAGCCCTCACCGCGTAAGCGCTCCCCATCCCAACGACCGCGCAGCGGGATAGGCCCGATAGTGTTGGCCTGTAACTGCCCCTGCCACAGAAAACTGTCCAGATCACGGCCATTGAGTTGCAATGAGAGCACCGCTGGCGGCAGATAACCCCCGCCATCACTGAATGCCACTTTCTTAGCGACCAATTCAAGACCGGCAATAAACGCCGGATGATGGTTATCACGCTGCCAGGTCAACGGCTTCGTTAATGTCAGGCGTGGTGCTTCGACTTTGACCAAGCCATATTGCAAGTGATCAAAACCGGTTGATAGCTTATCGACGGTGATCACCCTGTCGTGCCAACTCCCCTTGCCTGCCATATCCCAACGGGCAGCCAGCGGTGGCAGATTACCATTCCCCCAATAACGCCATTGCCAGTGACCTTTATCGGGCCAGAACGCCTGCGCCTGACCATCCAGATGCAGATTGAAATTGCCCCAATAGCGGTCTTGCGCATCGACGATAGCCTGTAAACGCCCGGTAACCCCCTGCGCAGTGACTTTGACGCCAGCCAGCGGCCAGCGGGCATCTCTTATGCGCAATTCAGGGGTTACATTACCATGCGCACGCAGCAACGCGCCCGGATACAGCACCCAGGTGGGGTTCAGCACCGAACCGCTGAACACGCCGGGAAGCGTGGCGTTCAAAATCATTCTTTCCAGATTCGCCTGCCCGCTGAGCTGGAACTTTAAATCACTGTTAATCATGCTCAGATTACCGGGGCCAACGGTCAATACCGCATTGCCTTTGCCACTCTTACCGGAGGTGATCACATTGATGCGGGCATCAATCGAGGTCTGTTCCAGACCGTTATCCCAGTCATGTAAGGTCAGGTTAACCCCACCACTCAGGGGTTGCTGGCCGTAAGGCCATTGCCATTGCCCTGCCACTATCTGAATCTGATTGGTTGAAACCTGCCACGGAAAATGGGCCAGCGGTTGGCTGTCACCTTGCTCCGTCAACGTTAATACCCCGTGCTGTTGCTGCCAGTTCAGGTTCAGCAACAACGGCTTAGAGAGATAACCGGTGGTCAATACCCCCGCCAGCGCACCTTGACTCGGCCAGTCATCCAGTGACAGCGGAACCTTGATCTTACCGCGCAGTTGGAAGGGTTGTGGCGTGCCGGGTACCGCAATAGAGAATTGATGCAAGTTAAGTTGCTGCTGCTCATCCAACGTGGCGGCAAAACTGAGCTGCTGGCCCTGATAGCGCAGTTCCTGTGTCAACTTACCTTTCGAAGAGAGCGTCAGTTTGCCGGCATATTGCTGCCACGGCGTTATCAGCAAATTGCCAATATTCAGATCCAGCCGCGATAGTTGTTGCTGCCAGTGAGCCAGGTCTTGCGGTGCGCTGTCAGCACTGGAGGGAAGCTGACTCAGGCAGGCAGTATCCAGTGCCACTTTATCAGCACCCAGTTGCCAGCGGCCCAGATGATAAGCCACACTCAGTTGGGAGATATTGGTTAGCGTGCAGCCCTGCGCCAGATAACTCAGTTGGTCAATACGCAGTGCGCCATCATGCCAAACTGGCGCGTGTGCCACTCTCAGTTGAGTTCCGACGGGCAGCCAGTATTGCGCGACTTTGGGTAACCACTGAGGCAGGGTTTTCCATAATACCAGCAGAGAAATTACCCCTATCAATAACAACCAACCCACTATTTTTGCGCATTTAGTCATGACTTGCCTTGTTTTATCACCGACCGGACTCACGTTGTGCTTTAATCCCTGCAAGATACCATAATTGTTATTTATGGTTCATTGTCTCAAATTGTATGATTTATTCAAATATGCTAGATTGATCACATTATTTTAGCGGAGAAATCACGATGAAATTAGCCGTTTACAGTACCAAACAGTATGACCGTAAATACCTCGAATTGGTCAATAAAGATTTTGGCTTTGAATTGGAGTTTTTCGACTTTCTGTTGACCCCGAAAACAGCAAAAATGGCTGAGGGCTGTCAGGCGGTATGTATTTTTGTCAATGATGATGGTTGCCGCGAAGTATTAACCGAGCTGGCCGCCGTTGGCGTTAAAATACTCGCTTTGCGCTGTGCGGGTTTTAATAATGTCGATCTGCAAGCCGCTAAAGAGCTGGGCATTCAGGTTGTCCGTGTTCCGGCTTACTCACCTGAAGCCGTAGCAGAACATGCTGTTGGTATGATGATGAGCCTAAATCGACGCATTCACCGTGCTTATCAGCGAACCCGTGATGCTAACTTCTCATTAGAGGGGTTGATCGGTTTCAATATGCACAACCGTACTGCGGGGGTGATTGGTACCGGTAAAATTGGTGTGGCCACCCTGCGTATTTTGAAAGGTTTCGGCATGAACTTACTGGCCTATGATCCGTTTCCAAGCCAACAAGCTCTGGAACTCGGCACTGAATATGTCGATTTGGATACCTTATACCATAAGTCGGATGTCATCTCGTTGCATTGCCCGATGACAGCAGAGAACCATCACCTGCTCAATAAACAGTCCTTCGATAAGATGAAAAAAGGCGTCATGATCATCAACACCAGCCGAGGAGGATTGATTGATTCTGCGGCGGCGATCGAAGCCTTAAAACAGCAGAAGATTGGTGCTCTGGGTATGGACGTTTATGAGAATGAACGTGACCTGTTCTTTGAAGATAAATCCAATGACGTGATTCAGGATGATATTTTCCGCCGCCTCTCTTCCTGCCATAACGTGTTATTTACTGGGCATCAGGCATTCCTGACTGAAGAGGCGCTGACCAGTATTTCTAACACCACAATGCAGAATATCGCACAATTGAAAGATAACAAACCTTGCCCGAATCTTATTGACTGATTAACTATCGCGTATCACTGATAGGGTGTGCAATAAGACACTCTATCAGGGTGCGGTTTATTTGTTATCCCCAAGACAGATTAATCCTGAAAACAGCCCTGTGCCGTTATAATAATCTGCATATCAGTTATAATCCCCCGTAATTACCTTATCGTTAGATTTTGACAATAACGACACAACCACACCGCAGCAGGAGATAACATGAAGAAAATACTTCCCTTCGCCATCGTTGGCGTACTTCTTACAGGATGCGGTATGAGTCAATCCGGCAATGACACCACGCGCAGCGTGACTGAAAACGATCTGCTGCATCACAACTTTGTGCTGCTAAGCGTTAATGGTCAAGCCCCGCTAAAAAAACCTGCACCGAGTATTGAATTCGGCGAAAAAATGCATATTTCCGGCGCGATGTGTAATCGATTTATGGGCCAGGGTGAGCTGAAAGAGGGGGTACTTACTGCCAAAGGGCTGGCAAGCACCCGGATGCTGTGTGCCGATGAGCAGTTAAATCAGTGGGATGCACTAATTGGCGAAGCATTGGGCAACGGTGTAAAAGTGACCTTAAACAAGGGGCAGTTAACCCTAAGCAATAATGCTCATACGTTAATTTACCAACAAAAAGACTGGGTAAACTGATCTCGGTTAAACCTGTCTGCGCGGCAGTATTTAATAATGCATTAAATACTGCCGTTTATTAACGCGCCGGACATGCTCCGCGCATTAATGCCCACTCTTCACAGCGTTTACCGTCTGGTAATTGGCACATCCCCACACTGCTGCCATTGAGTTGCCTGGCGAGGGTCAAAACGCCGCCCGCATTGGCGCAATTCACTGATGCCGGGTTTGACATATTCAGGTTGTGATGCGTGCTGGCACTGGTCGCTTGTTGTACTGGCTCATCGACATCAGCACGGTTCGATGCGGTCGTTGGATCATTGCTGCTACAAGCGGCTAAAAAGAATACCGCGCCGCCTGCCAACCAAGATAATACGTTCATTCTTCTGCTCCGGCGTGAGAAATATATAAAGTTATTGTCTTAGAAAAACAGTACGGATGATCCGCAAAAGCCTTATATAATATCGGTTACAATTAAAAGACAACATAAATAAGCGCCAATATGATAATTTAATTTAGCTTAAGTCAAGGCGAGCAGCCTGCTGACCAGATTATTTTTACGTTTAAATTTCGTGCAAAACAAATGAGCTAATATTAATCGGATAGATAATCATATACCTATAGTGCGAACAAGAATAAAAGGAAATAATTATGATCACGGATTTATTGCTACGAATTGCCCTTGCCGGGGCGCTGGGTGGGTTAATTGGTATTGAGCGCCAGTTACGTGCAAAAGAAGCAGGATTGCGCACACACATTCTGGTGGGTATCGGTAGCGCTATGTTTATGATTGTTTCCAAGTATGGTTTTGAGGATTTATTGATACTCGAACACGTCAGTTTTGATCCGAGCAGGGTCGCCGCACAGGTGGTTAGCGGCATGGGGTTCCTTGGTGCCGGTACGATTATGATCCAAAAACAGATGGTTAAAGGGCTAACCACCGCGGCAGGAATGTGGGTCACGGCGGCAATCGGCTTAGTGATCGGCAGTGGCCTGTATGAGATTGGTATTTATGGCACGTTAATGACATTGATCGTATTGGAGATCTTTCGTCAGTTAAGTAATCGCCTGCTCGGGCAACACTATTATATATACATCAAACTGTTACCGGAAAGTGTGCCACAGGTATTGGTTGCACTACAGAAACTGCGCCTGCGACCCATTAACCTCTCCGTGACGCAAAAACGTGACGAAGGCGATTCTGATTGTGATCTCTCAATGGACGTGACGTTGTCACCAAGAAAAAGCGTGGATCAGGTATATGAAAAGTTACTGGCTATTGATGGAATACATCAGTTGGACATTAAGTAGCGGGTTCATTCTCCCCACTACCCACAATTAATTATAAATATATCCTAAAGCCATTGGCGTGGCAGGCAGCAAACGAATATATCCCGATGAACTCACTAAAGTCAGTGATTCGGGTAAGCGAGAGCCGCCCCCTACAACGTCAAGTAAGCAGAATATATTAGTGCATCGGCGTCTTGGACAGCAGATTAATCACCATGACGCCGGCCACAATCAATGTCATGCCTAAGATAGCAGCCCAATCCAGCTTTTTGTTGATACATAAACGTTGCCGCAATAGAAACCAAAACAATCCCCAATCCCGACCAAATAGCGTAAGCGATCCCCAGAGGCATGGTTTTAACCACTTGAGAAAGCCCCCAGAAAGCAATGCCATAGCCAATCACTACCACGCCCGAAGGCACTAACCGCGTAAAACCATCAGATGCTTTTAGCATGGTGGTAGCTACCACTTCAGCCACAATTGCCATCATTAAATAAGCAAAACCGCTCATTGTTAATCTCTCCTTATCAACATCGAACCGGTATTATGCCCACGCATAATGCAATATTCATTAAATCAATCTCACAATTATTTTACAAACTCACTGATTTTGGCTGTGTTACCCAGCGGATGTCCGAACAACGTAATAAATAGTTCTCTAATTGTAATAATTATTATCCGAATGCTCGCTATATATCCTAAACCTGCCTAACTGCCTTATTTTGTACCCATTATCGGTTCACCGCTGCCACACAAACGCGATAACTGACAAAAGTACCCTCTGCTAGAATTTCTCTATTAGTTCAAATAAATCGTGAGCCATCAGAGGCCTTCATTACTACTTTTCCGATTAATGAGAAACGGCCTCTGCTTGATAAGCAATGTGAAGGTATAAATTAATGATTACAACTGACGGTAACAGTGCCGTCGCTTCTGTGGCTTATCGTGCCAGTGAAGTGATTGCTATCTACCCTATTACCCCCAGCTCCACGATGGCAGAGCAAGCTGATGCATGGTCTGGCGACGGTAAAGTGAATATCTGGGGCGATGTGCCACGCGTGGTTGAAATGCAGTCGGAAGGCGGCGCTATCGCCACGGTGCATGGTGCGTTGCAAACCGGCGCGCTATCAACCTCTTTTACCTCCTCTCAGGGATTATTGTTAATGATCCCGACCCTGTATAAGCTGGCGGGCGAACTGACCCCCTTTGTGCTGCATGTGGCCGCCAGAACCGTGGCAACCCATGCGTTATCTATCTTCGGTGACCACTCTGATGTAATGGCGGTGCGCCAGACCGGTTGCGCCATGCTGTGTGCCAGCAGTGTGCAGGAAGCACAGGATTTCGCCTTGATTTCTCAGGTGGCAACCCTTAATAGTCGTATTCCATTTATTCATTTCTTTGATGGTTTCCGTACCTCTCATGAGATCAATAAAATTGTGCCGCTCAGTGACGACACACTGCGTCAGCTACTGCCACAAAAAGGGATAGATGCCCACCGCAGCCGGGCGCTGACACCAGACCGGCCGGTAGTGCGCGGCACATCGGCTAACCCGGATACCTATTTCCAATCCAGGGAAGCGACCAATCCTTGGTATAACAGCACTTATCAGCATGTCGCCGCTGCAATGCAGGCGTTTGCCCAAGCGACTGGCCGTGAATATCAGCCTTTCGAATATTACGGCCACCCACAGGCTGAGCGCGTTATTATCTTGATGGGTTCGGCGATCGGCACCTGCGAAGAGGTGATTGACACCTTGCTGACCCGTGGCGAGAGAGTCGGTGTACTGAAAGTACGCCTGTTCCGCCCTTTCTCCGCCGAACATCTGTTAGGTGTATTGCCACAGTCAGTAACCAAAATCGCCGTACTGGACAGAACCAAAGAGCCAGGTGCCTTGGCCGAACCGCTCTATCTTGAGGTGATGACCGCGCTGGCTGAAGCCTACAGTCGAGGTGAACGCGCCACATTGCCCAAAGTGATAGGTGGCCGTTATGGGTTATCCTCCAAAGAGTTTGGCCCCGACTGCGCACTGGCTATTTTCAAAGAGTTATCCCTGGATTTGCCGCGTGCGCGCTTTACTGTTGGCATTTTTGATGATGTGACCGGTTTATCGTTACCGCTGACCGATGAGACAATTGAGCAACGCGCCACACTGGAAGCCCTGTTCTATGGCCTGGGCAGTGATGGCTCGGTTTCTGCCACCAAAAATAACATCAAAATTATCGGTAACAGTACACCTTTGTATGCGCAGGGTTATTTTGTTTATGACTCGAAGAAGGCCGGCGGCCTGACGGTTTCTCACTTACGTGTCAGCAAGACGCCGATCAACTCAGCCTATCTGATTAGTCATGCCGACTTTGTCGGTTGTCATCAGCTACAGTTTATTGACACCTACCAAATGGCTGAACGGCTGAAGCCCGGCGGTATTTTCCTGATCAACTCCCCTTTCAGCGCCGATGAAATGTGGCAACGCCTGCCGCAAGAAGTTCAGGCAGTGCTGCATCAACGCCAGGCCCGCCTGTTTGTGATTAATGCGGCTAAAATTGCTCGCGAATGCAAACTGGGTGCCCGTATCAATACCGTGATGCAGATGGCGTTCTTCCATCTCACCCAAATCTTGCCAACGGCAATGGCCCTTGAGCAACTTAGAGCCGCCATTGACCGCAGTTACCGCACTAAAGGGCCAGAAATCGTCAGCCGTAACTGGCAAGCGCTGGATGCCACCCTGGATGCGTTGGTTGAAATCCCGCGGCAACCGATTAATGAAAACAGCCCGATGCGGCCACCGATCGTCTCTGATTTGGCCCCTGATTTCGTCAAAACCGTTACCGCCACCATGTTGGCGGGTTTAGGTGATGCCCTGCCGGTATCCGCTTTCCCACCGGATGGCACCTGGCCGGTCGGCACCACACAGTGGGAAAAGCGCAATATTGCCGAAGACATTCCCATCTGGCAGCCTGACCTTTGTACGCAGTGTAACCACTGTGTCGCGGCCTGCCCGCACTCGGCAATTCGTGCCAAAGTGGTTCAACCCGCGGCCATGTCCGGTGCGCCGGACAGTTTGCAATCACTGGATGTCAAAGCGCGTGATATGCGCGGCCAGAAATACGTATTGCAAGTGGCCCCAGAGGACTGTACCGGTTGTAATTTGTGTTATGAGGTCTGCCCGGCCAAAGATCGCCAGAATCCAGAAATTAAAGCGATTAACATGAAGCCGCGTCTGGAACATCTGGCGGCAGAGAAAGCGCATTACGATTTCTTCCTCAAATTGCCAGAGATCGATAAAACTCAAATCGAACGTATCGATATCCGCACCTCACAGTTAATCTCGCCGCTGTTTGAATACTCAGGTGCCTGCTCCGGCTGTGGTGAAACGCCCTATATCAAGCTGCTGACCCAGTTGTATGGCGATCGGCTATTAATTGCCAATGCCACCGGTTGCTCATCAATCTATGGCGGCAATCTGCCAACCACACCGTACACCACCAATGCCGATGGCCGTGGCCCAGCGTGGGCCAATTCGCTGTTTGAAGATAATGCCGAGTTTGGTTTGGGCTTCCGCCTGACGGTCGATCAACATCGCCAGCGCGTAACCCGTTTGATTAATCAATTGGCACCCCAGTTACCGGCTGAACTGGTCAGCCAGTTAATCAATCAAGCTGCCACGCCAGAAGTGCGGCGCGAGCAAGTGACACAACTGCGTGAGTTATTACGCGCTATCCCCGGCAACGATGCGCAACAACTGGCAACCGACGCCGATTATCTGGTGGATAAGTCCATTTGGCTGATTGGTGGCGACGGTTGGGCTTACGATATCGGCTTTGGTGGGCTGGATCATGTACTTAGCCTGACAGAAAACGTCAATGTGCTGGTGCTAGATACCCAGTGCTACTCCAATACCGGCGGGCAGCAATCAAAAGCAACGCCACTGGGGGCGGTCACCAAGTTTGGTGAACACGGCAAACGTAAAGCCCGCAAAGATTTAGGCGTCAGCATGATGATGTACGGTCATGTGTATGTGGCTCAAATCTCCCTCGGTGCGCAACTCAATCAGACGGTCAAAGCGATTCAGGAAGCAGAAGCCTACCCCGGCCCGTCACTGATTATCGCTTACAGCCCTTGTGAAGAGCACGGCTACGATCTGGCTTACAGCCACGCGCAAATGAAGCAATTAACTGCCACCGGATTCTGGCCATTATATCGCTTTGATCCACGTCGCGTTGATGAAGGTAACGTGGCGCTGACATTAGATTCACGCCCACCGAGCAGCGACCTGACCACCACACTGCTCAATGAGCAACGCTTTCGTCGGCTCAATAGCCAAGAACCAGAAGTGGCAGCACAATTATATGCGGATGCCGAGAAGGATTTGAAAAAACGTTATGACTTCCTGAGCCTACTGGCAGGGAAAGCAGAGATTGCCCGCTCAGAGTGAAATTGAATTAAATAAATCATCAAGCCAGTCAATATCCCTTGACTGGTTTTTTTTTGTGCCAACTTCTATTACTCATACGTCTAAATTTGGAATGTCCTCAAATTAAGTACCGCGCTATTTTCAGATCTCAATTACAAGGAAGATATTATGGACATGAGAAATTGGATATCACGTATAGACGGTAATAAAGCATTAAGCGAAATAAGCATACCAGGAACGCATGATTCTGCTTCATTTCGCACTGACGTTTTTGGCGGTATGTTTACACAAACGCAATCATGGAATATAAAAGAACAACTTGATAATGGTATACGGTTTTTGGATGCCCGCTGTCGCCTTATTGATAACGTATTCACCCTGCACCACGGCCCGGTTTTCTAAAACAACAATTCGGTGACGTCCTCAACACCTGCCTTGATTTTTTAAAACGCCATCCTGGCGAGTTTATTATTTTATCCGTTAAACAAGAACATACAACGGAAAATAGCACCAAAGATTTTGCTGCCGTGATGTATGATAATTATATTAAACCCATAAGGATATGTTTTACTTAATTAATGGAATACCCATCATTGACGCAATCAGAGGGAAGATAGTGCTATTGCGGCGTTATGGTGGAGCAAAAATAGGTATTAATGCGCTCCCCTGGAAAAATGACACCTCATTTACGGTTAAAAATAGCAGCTTTAATATCTACGTCCAAGATCATTATGATGGTTATACCGACCTGAATCTACGTTTCAAAAGAAAGTTTGTTGAAAGTTTATTGAAGTCTGCAAAAGATAAACTGTCCTTAAGCTTATATATTAACTTCATCAGTGTCTCAGGTATATTAACGCCGTATTCTGGCGCAAAGGGGCATTTCTTGATTGATGGCATGAATATCTGGTTCTGTAAACAATACAGAGAGAAGCAAAAAATGGGCATTATTGTTGCCGATTTTGTTGATATTGAGGATGGGGCAATTATTAAAACGATAGTCAATTCGAATAATTTCATATAGACCACCAGGTTAACCAGCATCACAACCCACCGCCTTGTATAAATAAAAACCACCGCCGCTCTCTTGGGGGGTGGTTTAAAGCTGAAAAATACTAATAACTCTGTTTGTTGAATGATAAACTTACGCCATAGCATCAATACACGCCATGCCAACTGAATATGAGTCACGAATAAATGCAAGAGAAACAAGTGGTTAATCAAAAAGAACATTACGATCTGAATAAATTACACAAGCGACTGCGCCGTAATGTGGGTCAGGCAATTGCCGATTTCAATATGATTGAAGAAGGTGACCGCGTGATGGTTTGCCTGTCCGGTGGCAAGGACAGCTATACCATGCTGGATATTCTGCAAAACTTGCAAAAAAGTGCGCCAATTAATTTCACGTTAATTGCTGTTAATCTCGATCAGAAGCAGCCCGGCTTCCCGGAAGATATCCTGCCAGCCTACCTGAACAAACAAGGTGTGGAATATCAGATTGTTGAAGAGAACACCTACGGGATCGTCAAAGAGATTATTCCCGAAGGCAAAACCACCTGTTCACTGTGTTCACGCCTGCGGCGTGGGATTTTATACCGCACCGCCACTGAGCTGGGTGCCACTAAAATAGCACTGGGGCACCACCGTGATGACATTCTGCAAACCCTGTTTTTGAATATGTTCTACGGTGGAAAGCTCAAAGGTATGCCACCCAAATTGATGAGTGACGACGGTAAACATGTGGTCATCCGCCCGTTGGCCTACTGCCGCGAAAAAGACATTGAACGGTTTGCACTTGCCAAAGAGTATCCAATTATCCCTTGTAACTTATGCGGTTCTCAGCCCAACCTGCAACGTCAGGTGATCAAAGATATGTTACGCGACTGGGATAAACAGTATCCGGGCCGGATCGAAACCATGTTCAGCGCGATGCAAAACGTGGTGCCATCACATTTGAATGACCATAAACTGTTTGATTTCAAAAGTATTACTCACGACAGCCAAATCGTCGATGGGGGTGATTTGGCCTTTGACCGGGAAGAATTGCCACTGCAACCGGCAGGCTGGCAGCCGGAAGATGACCAAGAAAGCACGGGCAAGCTACAGCCGGTGCGCCTTGATGTGCTGGAGATTAAATAAGTCGTCAGCTTTTATTGCCTCATTGCGCAGGATGAGGCATTCGCTCCATTATCTAATCCTTTATTTTTATGAAATTTCATTCAAAATCTATTTATCACAAATGGTTTATTCATAAATAACGCATAAAAAAATGCCGATGTTGAAATAACATCGGCATCGTAACAATTATGTGCTATGCAGTAATTCAAAATAAAAGTATTACAAATATGGAGCGCAACGCCCATCGCTTGACGTCACATTCACCTGCAAAACCATAATGCCTGACTCATAACCATCAAATCTTGATATGGCTCAATTTTGCAGTGATTAGCCCCATCGCGAGCAAACTCTTTTACTGCCTAATTCTTGAGTTCCTACAACCATTTACTGCGCCTTAACCACCAGGCAACACTAAGAATTAATGTCACTAACATCAGACAAAAAGCAGCAAAACCGAAAGAATCGGTATTACCGGGGATTCCACCAAGGTTGACACCAAATAGCCCGGTAAGAAACGTAGTCGGTAAGAACACCATCGCCAACAGCGACATCGTATAGGTACGCCGGTTCATGGCATCAGCCATTAATGAACTTATTTCATCGGATAGCACCGCGGTACGGGCAATACTCGAATCTAAATCTTCCAAACCACGCCCTAAACGCTCTGAAATTTCCTGCATCCGGCGGCGATCATCATCATTCATCCACGGCAAACGCTCACTGGCCAGCCGGGAGAATACATCGCGTTGTGGGGCCATATAACGACGTAATACAATAAGTTGCTTACGTAACAGCGCCATCTGCCCACGTTGTGGGATTTTTTGTTCCAGTAAATCATCTTCGAGATCGATAATTTTATCGTGTAAATCTTCAATAAACTCACTGGTATGGTCGGTGAAACCATCGGCAATTTCCACCAGCCAGTTACCACTGTCCTTCGGGCCAGTACCGTTTTGCAGATCGTTTAGCACATCATCGATAGAGTAAATTTTGCGATGTCGGGTTGAGACAATCAGCTTATCTGTCATATAAACCCGAATCGTAACTAGCTGATCTGGGCGGGCATCATGGTTAAAGTTGATGCCGCGCAGCGTTATCATCGTGCCATCACCCAGGCGGGTGACTTTAGGGCGCATACTCTCACCGGCTAAACCACCCCGCACCACTTCTGGTAACAGAGGCGTGTTTTGCAGCCAAGCCTCGCTTTCTGGATGAGTGTAATCCAGATGCAACCAGCAAGGCTGTTCGGCCGTAGCAACCGCATCGAGGCTGATGGGTTTCACACCGCCTTTACCGTCAAGCTGATAGGCATATACGGCATCAGAAACTTGAAGCGTTTTTCCTTCAACTACATCCACAACAGCACCCTCTTTTCAAAATTAATCATGCAATTAGCTCAGTGTAGCGCTAGCAGCACTATCTTGAAAGGCGAGGGTCAGGGATAGCCTAAAATAGTGAGGAAGCACCGGTGATAATAGAATGTAGGTTTAAGGTTTAGTAATAAAGAATAACGCAGAAATCGCCTTGTTTTGCGATAAACTTGGCTCAGAGTTATCAACAACACTGCATTCAAGGAAGAGAAATTATGGATATAATGACATTATTAAAAGCATTGATTGGGGGGGCTGGCGCGGGGTTTGCACTGAGCGGTGGCTTATCACTCCTTATTCCTGCATTGACCGTGACCACTTCTTTTGCTTTCACGTTTGCCGCCGTCGGCGGAATCGTAACCGCAGGGGTTTACCTGAAAAATAGCCGGGTAGTTTAATTTGAATCCAAACGCGACCCACTGGTATCTTCCCCAAACCACTAATGATTTAACCATATTCTACTGCCTTATCTGCATCACTTATATGGCAGTCCATATTACCTGGGATTGTATTTCGATAAAAACACCGCCCTTCGCATTAGAAAATCTGCAATATAAACTGAATGAGTTATATTCCTCATCGACTTTTGCTACCAGCGCATTTTTCTTTGTTATGCTTTTTGATATAGAAAACCCATTGAGGACATCAGACGCATTCATCTTTCCATTAATAATAGCATCTCTAACCGGATTTATGATTTCTGTTTCTGCTATTGTGCCAAAACAATCACAACGCAAATCAATTGAATGAAGTTAATCCACTTGAACTATACTTATAAAGTAATAGAACAAGTGGAAAAAACAATATCACCTATAGCTTAATGCTTAATGCTTAATAATATACATTGTTTGGCTATAAGCCACGTCTTCAGGGTTAGTGATAGGATAACCTTTTACCCACGGCTTAATTAAACGCCCATTGGTAAATTGATAGATTGGCGCGATCGGCGACTGTTCAGCAATAATCTGTTCAGCACGATTATAATCGTCGTTCAACGCTTTTGGATTTGTCTGCTTACCCGCTTCAGTTAGCAAATAATCGTAGTTATCATCAGAGAACTTGGCGATATTACCACTATGGGTTGACGTCAGAAGAGACAAGAAAGTTGAGGGTTCGTTGTAATCCCCAACCCATGAAGCGCGAACCACATCAAAATTACCGGTATTGCGGCTATCAATATACGTTTTCCACTCCTGATTGACCATTTTGACATCCACACCTAATGTCTTCTTCCACATTGAGGCGATAGCTATAGCCAATTTCTGGTTATTATCAGAGGTGTTATACAGCAGCGATAACTTCAAGGGGTTATCAGGGCCATAACCTGCCGCATGGAGCAACGCTTTAGCTTGCGCATTTAATTCATTCTGATCCTGCTGCTGTAAAAAATTCACCATCGGATGATAACCCGCAGTGACGTCAGGAGTGAAGTTATACGCCGGTTTCTCACCGGTACCCAATACCTTTTCCGCAATGATTTTACGGTCAATAGCATAAGATAGCGCTTTACGCACCCGAACATCATTGGTCGGCGCACGTTGCGTATTAAAAGCGTAATAATAGGTGCCGAGCTGATCTGGGGTATAAACCTGATCTGGGATATCTTTTAGCAGCTTTTGATACAGATTTTTCGGGAAAGATTCAGTAATATCAATATCCCCGGCCTGATAACGTTTTGTGGCATTTGCTTCCTGATTAATGGGAATAAAGGTCACTTTGGTTAAAACAGTATGAGCATGGTCCCAATAATATTTATTGGGAACTAAGACTAACTTTTCATTTACCACTCGGTCTTGCAACTTAAATGCGCCGTTGCCAACCAGATTACCAATTTTAGTCCACTCATTACCGTATTTCTCGACAATGGTTTGTGGTACCGGGAATAAACTAAAGTTAGCGGTCAGGCTTGGGAAATAAGGCACCGGTTTGCTGAGTTTTATTTTCAGGGTGTGGTTATTAACCGCACTGACGCCAAGCGTCTCAGGCGACATTTTACCGGAGATAATCTGCTGAGCGTTCTCAATCCCTGCCAGATCCGCAAACCAGGCAAAAGGTGATAAACTTTTAGGGTCAACCAGGCGACGCCAACTGTAGACAAAATCTTGTGCGGTAACCGGTTTGCCATCAGACCATTTAGCATCTTTACGTAAGGTGAATATATACGTTTGGTTATCGGTCGTTTGCCAACTGGTAGCAACGCCGGGAATGATTTTCCCCTGCGCATCCTGATTAACCAAGCCTTCAAACAGATCTCTGGCAACCTGTGCTTCGATTAACCCAACAGCTTTAACCGGATCAAGCGAGGCAGGCTCATCTTTAATATGACGAACAATTTCTTGTTTTTTAGCCAGTACCGTACCCGCAGGGACATCCGCAGCATTTGCCACTCCCAGCGAAGTGCCGACTAATGTGACGCACAATACATAATGGGAATAGTGCATAATCGATAACCTTATCGTTGTTGTTCCATGTCAGCGAAACAAAAAAATCGAATAAACATAAACTAGCAGATAAAGCCCCCTCATGACGATGAGAAAATAAAAAAAAGCGGCGCACAAAGACGCCGCTAATGCTGTTTTATATCAGCTAAGCAATCAAAAACTCAATTTAACACCTGTGTTAAGGAGGTATTGCTACAGACGTTATCACGGTTGATTGCCAGATAACCACCGTTAGCCGACATTATCCGCAGGTTAACGTCACAGCCATTTCCCCGCCACACTCAAGGCATCTAAGTCACTATTGTCTAATATACATACTCACTTTATTCGTTGAAATAACCACCCGCGGGACGCCCCTATGAATTAACCATCGGTAGTTATTTACCCGATTATATATATATCCAGACTATTCGTTTTCAAGTCTGAAAGGACAGGTGTAATGTTGTAAACACAGATTGACGTTACATTAGTTTGAACACGCAACAATTAAGTGGTAGCTTCGGATTAACATAATATTTGAAGTGATAATATCAACATCATGACCACTCCCCGTTCCGCTCGAGGCAATTTAATTAAACCCGGTCAACGCTACGGCCAGTCTCTATTAGGTGCCCCACTGCTTTATTTTCCAGCGCCCTCCCTGACGGCTAACACCGGTTTGATTATTGCAGGAACGCATGGTGATGAAAGTGCAGCAATTGTTGCTCTCTCCTGTGCGCTGCGCAGTATATCCCCTGCCCAGCAGCGCCATCATGTGATATTGGCAGTTAATCCCGATGGTTGCCAGCTAGGGTTACGTGCTAATGCTAATGGCGTTGACCTCAATCGTAATTTTCCAACGGATAACTGGCAATCGGGTGAAACGGTTTATCGCTGGAATAGTGCTGCTGATGCGCGTGATGTGGTGTTATCAAGCGGTGAATACGCAGGCTCTGAGCCAGAAACCCAGGCACTGTGCGAGTTAATTACCCAATTATCACCTGCCTGGGTGGTCTCGTTTCATGAACCACTGGCCTGCATTGAAGACCCCGCAAGCTCCGCCTTGGGTGCTCGTCTGGCGGCGAATTTTGTATTGCCGTTGGTCACTAACGTGGGATATGCCACACCGGGTTCTTTTGGCAGTTGGTGTGCACAACGAGACTTACCCTGCATTACAGCAGAATTACCACCAATCTCAGCGGATACAGCCAACGAATGTTACCTGGCTGCACTGATCGACTTACTTACACTAACGGATTAAACCGACAGATTTATTGCGCCTATAGCAAAGTTCAGCCCACCTTCTATATCATTTTCCAACCATGTCGGGCCGTCCAAATCAACAAAGCGCGCGCCCGGCGCCAAAGGCAATGCTGCCTGGATCGCACGCGAAGTACACAACATACAACCAAGCATGATGCCGAATCCCATCGCTTTCGCCTGCTCAGTCAGTAACCGTGCTTCGGTCAACCCGCCGCTTTTATCCAGTTTAATATTGACCATATCATAACGCCCAACCAGACCGGCTAAATCATCACGGGTATGGCAACTCTCATCAGCACAGATAGGCAGCGGGTGAATAAAATTCTGTAAAGAATCATCCGCTCCAGCCGGTAGTGGCTGTTCCAACATGGCCACGCCAAGATCAGCAAGCAACTGACACCGGGCGGCTAACCCTTCTGGCTGCCAGGCTTCATTGGCATCAACAATTAATGTGACCTCTGGCACCGCACTGCGAATGGCCACCAAACGTTCCGCAATCAGATGGTCATCCAGCTTGATTTTCAGCAAACAGGCTCCTTGCTGTGCCAGAGCCTTCGCACTGTAGGCCATCGCCTCCGGCGTACCAATACTGACCGTCTGGGCCATCGAAATATGCTCTGGTGCGCTAACCTGACTTCGTTGCCAAAGACTTTGCTGGTTTTGCACACACTCCAGTTGCCATAAGGCACAATCTACCGCGTTTCTGGCCGCGCCCGCAGGGAGTAGCAACTGTAGCTCCTGGCGCGATACGCCATACTCAATGGCCCGAACAACTGACGCTAACTGTGCCATCACCGAAGACTCACTTTCGCCATAATGTGGGTATGGGGTACATTCGCCAACAGCACGAATACCATTGTCTTCGATTTCAACCACCACCACTTTGGCTTCAGTGCGGCTGCCACGGGAAATAACAAACGCAGAGTGAAGAGGCCAGCTCTCTGGATAGTAGTGCATTGTTCTCATCATGGCTCCTTGGCAAAGTACGGGCGGATACAGCAGACGGTTAGACCTTAATGTATTTAGCATGTCAGTGATTTAGTCACTTTTTTATATCCAAGCTGCCACTGTTACCTTAAACTGAAGTTCGTGTTACACATCTGTAAAAGGAATCAAATAATGACACAAACTGTACATTTTCAAGGCAACCCAGTGGTTGTTGCAGGCAAACTGCCGCAGGCTGGTGATAAAGCTAAAGACTTTACGTTAGTTGCGAAAGATTTATCTGATGTTGCATTAAGCAGCTTCGTTGGCAAACGTAAAGTCTTGAATATCTTCCCAAGTATTGATACTGGCGTTTGCGCCGCATCCGTACGTAAATTCAATCAACTGGCTGGCGAGCTTGAGAACACCGTTGTTCTTTGTATCTCCTCTGACCTGCCATTTGCTCAATCACGTTTTTGCGGTGCTGAAGGCTTGAGCAACGTCACTACGCTGTCAACCTTGCGTGGCGCTGAATTTAAACAAGCATACGGTGTGGCGATCACGGAAGGCCCTCTGGCCGGTTTAACCGCGCGCGCAGTGGTGGTTCTGGATGGTCAGGACAACGTTATCTACAGCGAACTGGTTAATGAAATCACCAGCGAACCAGACTACGATGCCGCACTGGCAGCACTGAAATAAATAGCCTATTTAGGCATTAAGTCATGCGACAAAACGGCTGCCTGTTAGGTACAGCCGTTTTTTTATTGTGATACGCTCTAACGTTTACTCTTCTTCATTCTCATCACTGGCGGGCCGTTTACTGCTTAAGCCGTATTCACGCAGTTTATTGGCAATTGCGGTGTGAGAAACACCCAGTCGTTTCGCCAGTTTACGAGTGCTAGGATAATTACGGTAAAGACGCGTCAGAACGGAGCGTTCAAAGCGTTTACTGATGTCATCAAGTGAACCATCCAATACCTCGTCACCCAAGGCAGCTTCAACCTCAAACTCAGGCAGAATAATATCTTGTGGCCGTAATTCGACGCTGTCCAGTTGGGTCAGGGCACGATAGATGGCATTCTTCAGTTGGCGTACATTGCCCGGCCAACCATAGTGTGTCAGGAAACTGCTCAGCTCAGGGGCCAACTTTGGCCGTGGCACCCCTTGTTCATCAGAGAAACGGGCCACAAACAGTTCCGTCAATGGCATGATATCAGCCTGACGTTCACGTAATGGCGGCAGAGTGATGGTTAGCACATTGAGGCGATAATAGAGGTCCTCGCGGAACTCACCACGCCGAACTAATTCCACCAAGTTCTTTTGCGTCGCACAAATCACGCGGACATCCACATGGACTTCGTGCTCTTCGCCAACACGACGGAAAGTGCCATCATTAAGGAAACGCAATAACTTGATTTGCATCCGTGGCGACATTTCACCGATTTCATCCAGCAACACCGAGCCACCGTTCGCCTGCTCAAAGAAGCCTTTTTTGCCTTCAACTGCATTGGGATAAGCCCCTGCCGCGTAGCCAAATAACTCGCTTTCTACCACCTCGTCGGGCAATGAAGCGCAGTTCAGCCCCAGAAACGGCATTTTGCCGCGAGGACTGCGCAAGTGGCAGGCACGGGCCAGTAAATCTTTACCGGTGCCGGTATCCCCCACCAGCAGCAACGGGGCATCCAGCATCGCCAGCTTACGTGCCTGTTCCAGCACATGGCACATCTTGGTGCTGGTGGCAACAATCTGTTTAAATTCGGTGTCATCATTAACCGATAGAATTTGTAGCTGCTGACCCATCCGGGCGGTGGATTTCAACATTACAACCGCACCAACCGACTGATTTTGCAGATTTTCATCTTCAAGGTAGATCGGCGTGATCTCCATCAGGTAATCCTGATTGTTGATCAATATGCGCTCGGTATGAGGTGCCGTTTCTGCGCCATCGAACCAACGCGCAAAATTATATCCTCCCAGCAAACTACCGGCTGTTTTGTGACGAACTTTCTCTTCATTGAGAGAAAACAGTTTACGAGCTGCGGGGTTAGCCAACTCAAGATTGCCTTTCAAATCAATGGAAAATACCGGCTCTGGCATCGATTCTAACAGTGCGCGTAATGAACGATGCTCACGCTCCGATGGCATAAAGGAAACTGTGCGAACATCCGTCACCCCATCAATACGTCGAATATCCATCATCAAAGCACTGAATACACTAAAATCCAATGAGGAGAAATTCAGATAAATGCGACCAATTGGATCAATTTCGATCCCTCGTAAATCAATGCTGCGTAAAACCAAGAGATCAAGCAACTCTCTGGTGAGACCGATTCGGTCTTCGCAAAAAACTTCCAAGCGCATCAGTATTGACCTTATATATGGCAGGTACGAAATCACTGCATACGATAATACCCTGTCGCCCTCAATGGATGAAGCAGTCTGTCAGCAAAAGTTGACAGGAATCGGCTTTTCGTCATTTTTTCTCCCATAATATATTGCCCTTGATGATATTTTTAACGTCTTTCCGGCACATTGCCAGTGGCTTATTAGTTATAATATAAATAATTAAGATGAATATAACGGTTGAATACATCCTTTCTTTGTCACAAATTGATGACACTTTGCATTACATCGGCCACATGGCTATAGTATGGGTAGCCAGATGACCGAGGAGGTTACATGAGAGCATATCATCCAGCCCCTGCGACCAAAACAGGGGCGTTGTGGCGTGAAATTGGCCTGCCGGCCAGTCGCGGCACTGTGCTGGTAGACAGTATCAAGCTAGGATTTTCTGTTGATGTCATCGACAGTATTCATTTATGGGCGTCAATGCCTAAATCCGAGATATTACGTGCCACAGGGATCCCCAGCCGTAGTCTGACTCGCCGCCGTACCCATGATGGCCGTTTTACCCCGGAAGAGAGTGAGCGAATTGCGCGTTTTGTGCGTGTCATGGATGCCACTGTTGACCTCTTTAGCGGAAATAAAGGCAAGGCAATCACCTGGATGTCCACGCCTATCAAAGGCTTGGGCCACAGAACCCCTGACTCCCTGTTGGAAACGGAAACCGGCGCACTGGAAGTCTGTGATTTGATTGGCCGACTGGAACACGGCGTGTTCTCGTAACTATCTATTTTTATTTGATTTTACGCTTATAACATTGCCGTTATTATAGCGACAGAGGGAGAGGTGTACATGGAGAGTCAGTTAAGGGAGCGCGAGTTATGATGCTCTACCGCATCGTAATGCGCCGTTATCTCGCCTCAACCTGGACCGGTTATGGTGCCGAAATGTACGGTGGCCGTTGGAATCATAAAGGCCATGCTGCTATCTACTTGGCCAGCAGCATATCACTGGCGATGTTGGAAACATTGGTACATATTCACGACAGCACTACGCTCAGTGAGTTTGAGTTATTTCAGATTGAAATTAATGACGGCAGCATTATGCTGCTGCAACCGCAAGATTGGCCGTCAGAGTGGCGAAGTGATCCGGCACCGGTCGCAGCAATGGACGTTGGCACCGAGTGGCTAAAATCAGAGTCATCTGTTGGATTACTGGTTCCATCCACCCTGGTGCCATCAGAGAATAATATGTTGGTTAACCCGCATCACAAAGACTTTCAGGGTTGTCTAAAAAGCGTCAAGCCGCTCTCTTTTGCCTTTGACCCGCGGCTAAGATAGCCTTCGTCACTGCCACTACTGATTAACCTGCGGTTTCTTTGGTAAGGTGTTTTTCAGTTGGCTTATCAACTGACGGCGGAAATCACCCAGTTTAGGTTTATCGCCCGCCAGCCACGGTAACGGGCGGCACAATTCCATCGCTTTAATGCCCAGACGGGCGGTAAGTAAACCAGCGCCTATCCCTTGCGCAGCGCGAGCTGACAAGCGGGCTGCCAAATCTTGTGACAACCAATCCATCCCCACTTCGCGTACCAGCTCAGACGCACCGGCAAAAGCAATATTCAGCAAGACCAAGCGGAACAGACGAATACGGCTGAAATACCCCAACTCAATACCATAGAGTGCAGCGATACGATTGATCAGGCGAATGTTGCGCCAGGCAATAAAAGCCATATCCACCAGCGCCAACGGGCTGACCGCAATCATCAATGCGGATTCAGCGGCGTAACGGCTAATTTCCGCCCTGGCTTGATTATCCAGCGTCGGTTGCACTAATTTGGCATACAACTCAACCACTTCGCGATCATTATGGGTTTCATGCAGGGACGCTTGCCAGCGCTGCAATGCCGGATGCCCTTGGTCCAACCCAGCCTGCCGTGCCAGTTTTTCACAAAAATCCCGGCCCTGACCGATACCGTGACTGACCAACAGTTCTCGCGCAATATCGCGCTCTTGTGCCCGTTGGCGTAAACGGTATAAACGTCGCCACTCGGTCAACACCGAACCGACACCGGCCACCACAATCAAACCACCCGCAGTTGTCGTGCCCAAGGCTATCCAGTCCTGCTGCTGCCATGCCTGGCTCACCCATTGCACTGATTGAGCAATCACACTGACGCCAAATAGCGCCACGCCGAGGGTAACCATCTTACGCCACACGCTACGTTTAGGTTTTAGCGCTGCATTAACCAACCCTTCCACGCGCCCTTCTTCCTCTTCAGCGTCCAATTCTGGCGCGGCGGGATAGAAGTTCTCTGCTGCCTGTTCATCAAAAGCCTGTGCCGCTTTTAGCACCGGCTCATCCAGCGGTTGTAATGGCTGTTCAAAATCAATCCGTGGTTTCAGCGGTTCACTCATCGCAATTTATCTCCCAATAAAAACTCCATCACCGCATCCAGCCGGATGTGCGGCAACGGGCTGTCAACATGTACGGCTTGCGGGCGAAATTGGTCAAAATGAAAACCTTGCTGTTGCCAGAAAGCCGGGCCGGGCAAACGGGCTGGCACATCGCCGGGGAAAACGGTCAGCGGCACGCCATCGTCCAGACGATGACCGCGCAATGCGGGGATCTTTTGCCCTTGGTGCTCAACAATGCCACTCTCTGTCGCTTGTACCGAGGCCAGTCCGACACAATCCATGCTGATCCCCTCGAAGGCGGCATTCTGCCAGGCTTCTTGCACCAGTTGTTGCAGTAGTGACACCAGATTAGCATGTTGATCTGCTGTGACATGGTCAGCTTTGGTGGCCGCAAACATCAGCTTATCGATACACGGAGAAAATAAGCGGCGGAACAGTGTGCGCTTTCCATAATGGAAACTTTGCATCAATTGTGTCAGTGCCAATCGCATGTCGTTGAATGCCTGAGGCCCGCTATTTAACGGTTGCAGGCAATCCACCAGCACGATTTGCCGATCAAAACGAACAAAGTGCTCTTTATAAAATCCTTTTACCACCGCGTTACAGTAATAGTTAAAACGGGCGCGCAGCATCCCCAGATTTGAATGCTTATCTGCCTGCGCCAGCCGTGACTCCCCAATACCACTCACGTCCGGCCACGGGAAAAACTGCAATGCCGGTGCGCCAGCCATCTCTCCGGGCAACACAAACCGCCCCGGCTGAATGAAATGTAGCCCTTCATTTTTGCAGCGAATAAGATAATCAGTGTACGCCTGTGCAATGGTAGCGAGCTGGTTTTCATCCGCCGGTGCCAACGGGTCACACTGCTGGCATAAGGTCAACCAAGGCTTAGCCCACTCCGCGCGGTTCCCTTGTAACAACCCTCCCATCTGGCGCGACCAACTTAAATAGTCTTGCTCCAGCATCGGCAGATCCAAGAGCCATTCACCGGGATAATCAACAATCTCAAGGTATAACGTGGACGTTTCTTTAAAATGGCGTAAGAGTGAATCGCTGGAACGAAAACGCAGCGCTAAACGGATTTCACTCACCCCCCGCGTCGGCGTTGGCCAGTTAGGTGGCGTGCCGTACAAAGACGCCAGCCCCTCATCATAGGTAAAACGCTGAATACCCAAATCGCGCTGAGGAACGCGCTTTACGCCCAACACACGATCTTCACGTACAGCAGAAAACAGCGGCAGACGAGCACCGCTGTGGACATGAAGTAGTTGATTCACCAACGATGTAATAAAGGCGGTCTTCCCACTACGGCTCAGGCCAGTGACCGCCAGGCGGAGATGCCGGTCCATCCCACGATTAACCAAAGACGTAATCTCATTTTGCAGTCGTTTCATGCTTCTCCTTGGCAAATTGGCCCGCAGTTACCCGCATTGCGCGTTTCAACATCGGCTCCAACAGTAGCAAAAGTAACCAACGCAGCGGCTTACTACTCACACTTCGAACGATCAAGCCTGCGGCACCGGCTGGGCCATAGGTCAATGCAACAGTAAAAATAATTTTCAGTAGTGATATCAATATTACACCTGCACGTAGACGGACGGGATTATTGTTGTTCATTTTGCCCTCCGGCAGGACGATTTGATTGCAGCGCAACCAGTCATCGACGATGACCGGCCCGGTTTAAACGCAATAACTTGGTCAGATTAGAGCTGACGAAAGCGGCTTTGTACGCCGAAGGTTTCCGAGGTGACATAGCGCTCAACCTGGCGCAAACGTTGCTCACCCGCCCCCAATTCAAACTCGAGTTGGTCCAGTAACTGGCGCGGCGTTGCCTCACGCTGATGGCTGAAGCTATTTGCCGGTGCCGGCTCCAACATAAAAGTCAGTACGATGTAAGCGGCGATAGTGAAGATGAACAAGCCAAAAAACAGCGATAGCACCACCATGACCCGAATCAGCCGCACTGGAATATCAAAATAGTGCGCCAGACCGGCACATACTCCTTTGATCATGCCCTCTTCCGGTACCCGGTACAGTTTTTTGCTGCCAAGCGTATTATTTTTAAACACATCGCCCATTATGACTGCCTCCAGTTTGGGTGCTGCGCATCAAGAATCTCTTCTAATGTCTGAATACGCTCGCGCATCCGACGCGCGTCGTCGGTGAGCTGTGACAGGCGCTGCATATCCTGATGGCTGAGCTGCGCACCACTTTGCTGACGGTTGCTGTAATGCAGCCATAACCAGACTGGGGCCACAAACAACACGAAAATGGTCAGCGGTATGGCAAGAAACAGGATACTCATTCGTTCCCCTTAATTATCTTTAATCACTTTTTCATAGCAGGCCGCCTCTACGTCGGCGGCGCAGTCTTTATTAGCACTATCTAACTAAAAATAGTCTATAAATCGCATTACTCAGGCGGATTCATTTTCGCTTTCAACGCCGCCAACTGTTGGCTGATTTCGTCATCGGCTTTCAGCTCGGCAAACTCTTGTTCCAGTGACTTTTGTTTGCCAACACCGACAGTTTCAGCTTCCGCTTCCATATGGTCAATACGGCGTTCAAACTGCTCAAAGCGCGCCATTGCTTCATCCAATTTGCCACTGTCTAACTGGCGGCGAACATCACGGGATGAAGAAGCCGCCTGGTGGCGCAATGTTAACGCTTGCTGCCTTGCACGAGTTTCAGTGAGTTTGCTTTCCAGTTCAGTGATTTCGTGTTTCATACGGCTGAGCGTTTCTTCAACCGTTGCCACTTCCCGCGCCAGTGTCTCAATTAATGAAGCCACTTTTTGCTTTTCAATCAATGCTGCACGCGCCAAGTCTTCTTTGCCTTTGCGCAGAGCCAGCTCAGCTTTGTCCTGCCACTCCAGTTGCTGACTTTCACTGTGATCGATGCGGCGTAACAATTGCTTTTTCTCAGCCAATGCACGAGCGGATGTCGAGCGAATTTCAACCAACGTATCTTCCATCTCCTGAATCATCAGCCGCACTAATTTCTGCGGATCTTCGGCTTTATCCAGTAATGTATTGATATTGGCATTTACGATATCGGCAAAACGAGAAAAAATACCCATAAATTATATCCTCTTAAACTGATTGGCGTTTGGTGGCGCCGATTCATGTATCAACTCTCAGTAGGGATATATCAAGAGTCGTGCCAACTCTTCAAAAATGATAATAACTTGAAAAATAAAG
>NZ_ACCB01000013.1 GCF_000173735.1 Yersinia aldovae ATCC 35236
GTTGGCATTGTCGGTGTCGCGGCTCAGGTCATCAACATTCTGCTGTTGTTTATCGGTATCGCGGATGGTGATGTTGCCCTCCGAGACCGCTGCCTGAGTGGTGCCCTCGGCATGGCCGTCATTGCCCAGCCCCGACAGCACCACGCCGCCCAGATTGCTCAGCAGGTCAGACCCCACCGGCCCGCCAGTGCTCAGGCTACCGCCCTGATGTTCCGCTTTAAAATCGGCTTTATTTTCAATGTCACTGAAGCCGAGCGTGCCGGTATCCAGACTGTTTTTGCTCTGGTCCGCGGTGCTGGCAATCACTGCGCCATCGAGCTGAGTGTGTTCGCCGACCGTGATATCAAAGCCGCCAGAGCCTGCAAAAATACCGGTCTGCTCCTGTACTGAGTCATAATTGCTGTGCAGCTTATCTTTACTGATGCTCAGGTTGGCAGAGCCACCGCCGCCGACCACCGCCATGCTGACACCGCCGCTGGTACTGGTCTGCTTCGCATCATAGTTATCGCTGTCTTGCTGGCTTTGCAGTAACAGGTCACGGCCGACATCCACTTTGACGGTTTCACCGCTGGCTTGCGCGCCTATCAGCGAAGTGTCACGCCCGCTGCTGAGCGACAGTGTGCCGCCTGTGTCAATCTGCGTTTCAGTCCAGAAGGTGCCGTCGCCGTGCTCATTGCCCTGACCCTTGTTGGCATTGGCAAAGATACTCAGGCCACCGCCAGCGCTACCGAACCCCAGACTGACACCCACGCTTCCGCCGCTGCTGCTGTTGCTGCCGTCGGTTTTCTGCGTGTTGGCGGCACCGAGCAACAGCACATCACGCGCCGCATCCAGGGTGGTATCGCCACCGGCTTTGAGCTGGCTGCCTTGCACCACAATATCGCCGCTGTTCGCCGAGCTGCCATCACCGGTGGCATTGATGGTCAGGTTGTTGCCCGCCGTCAGGGTCGAGCCCGTCACATTGGTCTGTTCCTGATGTTGCTGCGAGGCCGATTTTTGTGAGCCTAATGAGGCGCTGATGCCGAACATGCTGGCAGTATCGCCCCCTTGCGCCTGCACCAACTGACCTGCTTGTACCGCTTGCACACCACTGAGTGCCGCTTTCACACCTTGCAGCGCAGCCAACCGGCCATTGCTCTCTTCGCTGGCGGCTTTGGCGGTGGTGACGGCGGTATTGGCGGCGCTGCCAACCGTGCCGGACAGTGCCAGCGTCAGGCCGCTCTGTTTTTGCTCAACGGTATGGGTCTGGCTGCTTTGATTCTCCGCCGCCAAAATAGCGACGTTTTTACCGGTCAGACTGATGTCTTTACCGGCTAACACCTCAGAGCCTTGCACCGTCAGGTCTTCACCGGCGGTCATACTGACATTACCCAGCACACTGCCCACCGTGCTGCCGACGTTGCTCAGAGTCTGCGTTTTGTCAGTCGTTTTCTGGCTATTACTCCCCACCGTGACACCAATCCCACCGGTGCCCATCAGGCCGGATTTTGTCTGCTCGAACAGGTGAGACTCGCTCTCGCTCTGCTGCGCGGTGCCGACGGTGATGTTCTCTTTTGCACGCAGGTTAATATCGTTATCGGCCACCACATTACTGCCGATGACCGCGATATTTTTGCCGCTGACATCGATAGAACCCGCTGACAGCATGGAGCCGACCGCCAGCGTCTGGCTCATACTGTCTTCGGTGCGCAGGGTGGTGCTGGAGGCCAGACCTTTGCTGACGCCGGTATGATTGCGCTGCGCGTCATGTTGTTCAGTCTGGGTGGTGAGTGTGACATCGCCGCCTGCCGCCAGCTTTAGCGCACCGTCAGTTTGTACCGTACTGGCGCTGAGGGTGATGTCTTTTGCCGCCTTAAGGTTAATATCGCCTTTGGCGTTCAACTGGCTGCCGAGCAGGGTTTCATCATAGAGATCCACGGAACTGGTATGGCGCTTGCTGGAGGATTCGCCGGTGACGTGCAGGCTGTCGGTGGCCGCGCTGAGCGTAATATTCTGCGCCTGCACATCAATGGTGTTCGCATTAATGTTGGCCCCGACCGCAGTCAGATTGTTGACGTTGGCCGTCAGCGCACCACCCACGTTGACCTCGCTACCCAGATGGCGAATATGCTCGCTGGTCGAACTGCTACGGCCATCACTGGTGCTTATCTGGTCGCTGCGCTCGACGGTATTGAGCAGCCAGTCGCCGCCGGTATTGACCTGAAGATCCTGACCGACATTCACCCCCGCGCCTTGCTGGATAAAGTCGCGGGCGGTATTGATAACCGCGTTGTTACTGACATTGATACTCGCCAGTGGCCCCAGCAGGGTCTGGTTACGCAGCACTGAGCCATTGCTGCTACTGAGTTGTTCAGTGTCGGTGCGCAGGATCACATCACGGCCGCTGTCCAGTTGCAGGTTAGTGGCGTTTAGCCGCGCGCCGGTCAGGTCAATATCACTGTTGAGCGTACTGAGTTGCAGGTTATTGCCCGCGTCCAGTAAGCCGCCACGGTTATTGAGCGTGATGTCTTGCGCCATACTGATGTGCAGGTTATTGGTCGCGGTGATCGCGCCCTGATTGGTGAAACCCTGCACATTGGTTAATTCGATATTATTCGCCGCAATCAATGCGCCGTTGGCACGCAAGTCGCCCGGTTTCACGCCCGCCAGATAGACCACCGGTACCAACACGGTTTGCCCGGCGACGACACGGCTTTCCATCAGCACGATGTTACTGGTCAATGCCGCCATCTGCCCGGCACTGAGATGGGTGCCAAGGGCAAGATTGAACGCCTTGCTGTACTCAAGCCCTGCTGCAAACAGTTGCTCAAACTGCTCTTGGGCGCTGCGGTAATCACTGGAAACGGTTTTACCGGTCAACGCCAGCACCTGATCCCTTACCAGACGCTGTTCATAGGCGTTATCCCCCAGGCGTTTGAATATCACATCCGGGTCGTTATTGAGCTGCTGGAGCACGTAGTCTGAGCCACGCCAGTTATTCAGATTGGCAAATGCAGGATGGGTTTCCACCAGATAGCCGCCGCTTACCGCACGTTCAGGAGCGGAGAGACCGGTGCGATCCACGGTGGTGGACGGGGTCTTGATGCTGTCGAGGGAAAGCTCGCCTGCTGGATTTGCCGCGTAGTGGCCTTGGTCAGTGTTGAGCTGATATAGCCCTCCGCTGGGGAGTGTCAGGGAGATACCGTTAAACTCGACGGCGATGTCTTTCCCGGTACTGTCGTTTCCACTCGGTGGGGCGATGGCACCGGGGTTGGCGCCATTGTGAATAATCGTGCCACTGCCACTGACGGTTTTTGCGTTGAGACTCGAGGCGTATTGGTTGGTCGTGCGCTCCTTGACTTCAGGCCCCCAACCTTTGTTCCACAAGCCACCTTTATAGTTACGGTAATTCCACAGGCCCGTAGAGGTGGTGCGTTCGATCAGCCGTTGTGCGCTGCCCCAGCCATCCTGGTTCAGCGTAACACCTGTGAGGTCAATCTCGCCTTGCGCACTCACTTTGCTCCAGAAGTTTTCCAGCGTGCCCACCTGCGGGGTTAGGTTCCCGCCAGCCAGCAGTTGTGCTTCCGGGCTGATTTGGTCGATGCTGTTATAGGCAAGCGTCGACGTATAACTTGTGCCGATATAATCGCTATTATTTGCCCCGCCATGATCGGGTTCATGGTAGCGCCCGCCTGGAATGTCGGGTTTGTCTGCCGTCCAGTAAGCGGTGCCATTCACAGTGTTAGCCACAACAAAATCGCTATTGGCGGTGAGAATATGACGGCGATTAGTCAGTGTCGTGGCGTAAATCAACATATCTTTGCCGGATTCAATCAGGCCGGAAATGTTAAGCACCTGAGCGGCGGCCAGGTAATTGCCGCTGTTGTCCAACGCGCCTGCCAGGATAATCTTGCCCATGCCTAAAAGGGTGGTGCTTGGGGCGGTATCTGTGCGGGTGACGGTATCACTGTTTTCAATTACCGGTGCCAGTAAGGTTAAGGTGCCGTTTTCATCTGTCGCCCCGATCAGGGCTTTCGGCCCCGAATTGGTGATGCGTTCTCGCGCCTTAAGTGTGGCGTCAGCCCCAATGAGGGTGCCGGTGTTGAATAGCGTGTGGGAGTCGGTATCAAGCCGACCGCGGGTTAAAATTTCGCCACGGTTAAGCAGCGCACCCGCCGCAGTGAGGCGGGCTTGCGTTGCACTGATATTGCCGTTATTCAGTAAACTGGCCGAGTGGGTGCTGAGTTTGCCGCCCGCCACTAATTGCCCGTCGTTGGTTAACGCGCCGTCAGTGCTCAAGGTTAAATCACGCCCGGCCTGAAGTGTCGATCCGGCCTGGTTACTGAAATCACTCTGTAAACCAATGGCCAGATCCTGACTGGCGGTAATTTTGCCTGCGCTGCTGTCAAACCGACCAAGGTGCAACGCGATATTATTCGCCGTCAGTGCGCCGCCCTGGTTATTGAGCGTTTGCCCGGCGTTTGCACCGGCATTAATGGTAAGGGTGCCAAGGGAGATGATATTGGCGCGCTGTGTGCTGACATCGCCACTGTGGGCGGTGATGTTCATCTCGCGGGCTTGCGTGTGGCTGCCCGTCAGATCAACCCGGCTGCCGGTTAACGTCATGGCACCGGCGGCGAGGGTTTGCCCTTGCGCATTCAAATCCTGACCGGTTACCACCCTCAGGTCACCGGTATCCGTCAGACGGCCATTACTCTGTACGCCAGCCGCTAATAGACTGCCGCTGTCGCTATCAAGGCGCTGCGCTTGTATGGCCACGTTACCTTTGGAGAGCAGGGTGCCTGCGCGGTTATCCAGATAGCCGGCCAGATTGAGGGTGAAATCGGTGATACCGGTTTGTGCTATCACCCCGCCGAGATTGGAGAGTGCCTGTGCGGTGAGCGTTATCTGCTCAGCAATCAGGCTGGCCTTATCGCTGCGCAGCAGGGCGGTTGTACTGGCAGACAACTGAGTCACTGCTTTAACCACCGCCTGCGTTAAGGTGATATCCCCCGATTTCGCCACCAAGGTGATGGCATTGGCCTGAGTCTGGCTAGCGGTTAAATCAAGCAGGCTACCTGACAGCGCCAATGCACCCGCCGCGATATTTTGCCCTTGCGCTATCAAGGCGTGCTGGGTGCTGACCGTCAAATCACCGTGGCTGCTTCGACTACCATCGGCTTTCAAACCCGCCGCTATCAGAGATGGAGTGCTGCTGAGTAAGTCGTTGGCACTCAGTTGGAGGTTGCCAAGTGCGGCAATGGAGCCACTGTTAACGACACTCCCGCCAGACTGCCACTGTAGTGCGCCTTGGCTATAAACCGAGCCGCTGTTAACCGCGTTGCCGTGCGTAATCAGTTCGCTGTTGCCTGCGCTATACAGGCTGCCGCTGTTATCCAGATAACCTTCTGCCCGCAGGTGGACGTTGCCATTGGCAGCGTACAGCTTGCCCTGGTTGGTTAGATTACCGTTGATGGACAACTGCATCTGGTCACCGGCCGCGTACAGCGTGCCACTGTTGTTAAGCTCGCCCTGCGTTGATAACAGCATATCCCCGCGCGTTTGCATCACACCGTGGTTCGCCAGATTGCCGGTGGTGGTGAACGTCAGTTGCTGTTCGGTGTAAATTTCACCGTGGTTCTCAGCATTGCCGTTAACAGTGAATTGCCCAGTACCGGTGGCATAGAGCGTGCCGCTGTTAAACAGGTTATCGGTGCTCAAGGACACATCCCGTCCAGCCAGCAGGGCGCTGCTGCTTCCGCTATTGCTGATACTGAGCGCGGTGAGCTGCATATCCCGCCCGGCTTCCAGTTTATACTGGTTAATCAGTGCGCCAGTAGAGTTGAACACCAGATCGCGCCCCGCCGTTAAACGCGCACCGGCCTGATGAGTGACATCACTTTGCAGGCGTATCCGCAGGTCAGTTGCTGCTGCAATCTCCCCCTGGCTGTTATCCAGTTTGGCCAGATTGAGCTGGATATTATCGGCATGTAATTTGCCGCCGCGGTTATTCAGGGTTTGTTCCGGGTTAGCCGCCGCAGTAATCGAGAGCTTGCCGGGGGTGAGCACGGTCGCCCCACGGGTTGATACATCACCGTCGCGTGCCGTGAGGGTGATAGTGCTGGCGCGAGTCTGGCTGCCGGTGAGGTCAACACGGCTGCCGGTGAGCGTCATGGCGCCCACGGCCACATTCTGCCCCTGAGCTATCAAGGCTTGCCGCGTAGCGACATTAAGCTCTCCACTCGGGGCCAGTTTGCCATCACGTTGTACACCCGCGCCGAGCAGACTGCCGCTGTCGCTATCAAGGCGCTCGGCCTGCACCGCCACATTGCCTTTAGACAGCAGGGTACCGCCCCGGTTATCCAGATAACCCGGCAGATTCAGGTTGAAATCTGTGGTGCCGGTTTGGGCTATCACGCCGCCAACATTGGAGAGCGACTGTGCGCTAAGCGTGACTTGATCCGCAACCAGATTGGCGTTATCGGTACGTAACGCCGAAGCGGTAGAAGCAGATAAACGCTCACTGGCAGACAGGGTCGCGCCGCTCAGATCGATAGCCCCACCTTGCGCGGTGAGTGTCAGATCACGGCTTTGAGTTTGGCTGCCTCCCAGATCGATGCTGTGCGCGTTGAGATTCTGCGCCGTACCACTGACATTTTTCCCGTGGGCGATTAACTGCCCACTGGCATCAATGCGCAGTGTGCCACTGCTAATGGCGCTGTTATCGGTCTTAACGCCCGCGCCCAACACCGAGTTGCGGCTGCTGTTTACCTCCGCCGCGCGGATCGTGGTGTCACCCGCAGCCGCGATTGTGCCACTGTTACTGAGCTTACCTGCCGTGGAGAGCTGGGTATTATCCTTCGCATAAAGCACACCCGAGTTGTCGATGTCAGAGGCGGTATTCACCGCCAGGTGTGTCGCACTGTTGATCTGGCCGCTGTTTATCAGCATACCGCTGGCGGTGAGGGTTATCTCGCCCGCTGAAGCGCCTATCTCGCCTGCGTTGCGCACCCCGACACCGCTTTCAGTGCCAATCAGGCGGATTTTACCGGCGTACATACCACCCAAACTCGCCACATCCACGGCCAGGCCCGGGTGGACGCTGCCATCGGCGGCTTTGGCGTTAATGTTCTGGTGCGCGGCATCCACCTGATTGCGTCCGGCGGTGACTTTCAGGTCATTAGCCCAGATACCGGCATTCACTTTAACCGAACGGGCGATCAGGTCGGTATGATCCTGACGGCTGCTGTCCAGACCTTTGCCCTGAATAACAATCTCACCCCGATCCACATCAAAGCCGGTGAGCTGGCCGTTATTGAGCTGTGCCTGACCGGTGGTTAAGGTCGCGCGGTTGGCGTTGATAAAGCCGCAGCCCTCACAGGTAATGCCGGCCGGGTTGGCAATCACCACCTGCGCCTGGCGACCAGCCACTTCGATATAGCCGTTAAGCTGACTTGGGTCACGGCTGTTGACTTCGTTGAGGATAATACTGGCTTCACCGCGCGCCAGCGATGGGTTACCGTTAACAAAACCGCCGAGCTGGGTCTGGTTGATACCCTGACCGTTATTGAGGATCACGCCGCGATTATCGACATCGAACTGGCTGTAAACGTTGCGTGAAACGCCGCCACTGCCCGGTGTCTGGATATTCACCTGTGGCGTGCCGTTGGCGCTGTTGATGATGGTCGGCTGCTGATTTCCCGGCGCACTGCCATCGGCGACAATAGTGGCCTGAGCGGATAGTGAGACGCAGCCCAGCGCCAGTAACAGACTAAAACTCAGCGGCGATAATGCACTGATACGGCGGTGCTGGGTATGGCCGATACCTGACGATGGCGACGAGGCGGCACGGCCGGAGGCGGCGATATCCGCGACTACCATCAACAGGCCACGCGCTTTGTTGAACACGATACGGTACAGATTCTTATTCATGACTCATCCCAGAGAGTAAGGCGCTAATCGGGCGCATCAGTATTGCCAGTTCAGGTTAAAGCCCAGCGTTACCGCATCGGTTTTGAAGCCATCGGGCTTGGACAGCGGTTTGCCGGCAAACAGGTCATAGCGGGTACGGAGCACGTTGCCGCGCACACCGACGACACTGCCCGCCAGATGGTGGCCGAGCAGATAAGGGTCACTGCGCCCGCCGACCTCACCGTAATCCACGCCGACATACAGTTCATGCCCCGGCAGCGGGGTGTACCAGCCGAGATCATTGCGCACCGTCCAGCCGCGATCGGCATTTAGTGTGCGTTCGCCGTCAAAACCGCGTACCGACCAGCGGCCGCCGATGGCGAACTGATCCTGTGGTGTCAGTGGCGTATTGGTGCTTTGGCGCTGGTATTGCAGGTTGTAATGGAGGTTTTGCGCCAGAATCTTAAACGGGATATCCAGTTGCGCATTCAGCCGCAGAATTTTGCTCAGGGCGGTGGCGTCACCGATATATTCTTCCTGCGCGGGCATGGCACCGAACCAGCGGGTACCGCGCTGGTAGCTGATACCCGCATCCAGTGTCGCCTGCGAGATAAAGTGGCGATGTTGTAGCCCAAGACGCCAGGCCGAGGTGCGGCGGCGTTGCACTTCCACTTCGGTGTCATTGACATAGTTTTTCGACGAGCGGGTCAGCACATCGTAGGTAAAGGTGGTTTTTTGGCTGGCATTGCGGTGTAACAGGCGGCTGAGTTGCAGCGTGACATTTTCACTGTCACCCCGGTAGCTGTAGTCACCATTCAGGCCCGCCACCGTCTGGTGGTAGTCATAGCTGCTGGCGGTGATGCCTGCTGTCCAGTAACCCAATGGCAGCGAGTAGTGGCCGGTCAGGTTATTGGTGCCTTTCTCGCCGCGATTTTTTAGTGAGCCACCGGCAGAGACATAAAACAGGTCACTCAGTGAAAGCGGATTATCGAGAAACAGGGTTGCGCCGCCTTGATAACGGCCAGTGCTGCGGGTGCCAGAGTCATCCAGTGAGGCCGCCAGCCGCCACATTTTGCTCTGTTGCCATTTCAGGGCGATATCGGTCTCTCCAGGGGCAGATCCGGGGATCAACTCCATGCTGGCTTGCACCGTAGGGACGCGCTGTAGGTTCTCCAGCCCTTGTTCAATATCACGTAAATCTAACAAGTTACCGGGGCGGGCGGGGAAGGCGCTGAACAGCGTGACATAACGGTCACTGCCGGGCGTCAGCTCAACATGGCGTATTGTGCCGGGCACGACGTGTAATGCCAGTGTGCCGCTGTTCAAATCCTGCTGCGGGGCCAGCACGCGGGTGGTGACATAACCGTGATCCACCAGGCGATTTTGTAACTGGCTCATCAACAGGTTAATGCCTTTTGCCCCCAAACACTGGCCTTGCGCCTGATCAGCGAGCCGTTGCAGGGGCAACCAGCGGGGTAATGGTTCAGTGCCACTGATTGTTATACGATCAATAACAAAGCAGGGTTTTTCAACGGGGAAGGAAAGCCGGCCAAAGGAGGCTGAAGGCGCAGATAAGCGTACATCCGGTGTCGACGCAGCCAAACGCTCTTCCAAGGCTCGTTGCCGTTCCTGTTGGTGGATACTCTGTTGAACAGGGGCTAATTCCGCGCCAATACTGGATAACGGAATAGTCAATGCTGACGATAATATGCCAGCTATTAATATGAAATAATAAGAACGCAGCACGCAAAAAGCCCTTCTCCAATATTTTGGATATTAAAGTGTAAAATAATTTTTCAGCAGTATGCCTTTAAATTAACCGCTTACAATGGTTTTCTTAAATTTGTAGGAAAATACAGGAAATGCCACTCACTATTGTAGGAATAAGCCTACAATTAAATTAAAATTCGTGAGCGATGTCTTGTTTATTGCAATTGTTTTTGAGGCCAATATGGAAATAAAAAGATAGCACCCAAAATAAAAGCCCCTCAGAGGAGAGGCTGACAAAATTAGAACCGCAGACGGAAACCAATATTAGCCGTTACCGGTGTTTCAATTTTTGAACCATTGAGATAATCCACTTCGGCAAAAATGGCAGTATTACTGGCAACAGAGGCATCAACGCCCACGCCATATTTACCGACATTACCGGAGAAATTATTATCGAAGCCAATATCGTTAATTGCAACGGTATTAGTTTTGATAAATTCACGAGCAATAGCCAGTTTAATATATGGTTTGATCGCCATTTGATTCAGAGTATAAGAGGCCGCCAATATTGTCCCTAACTCACCTTGCACACTGTCTGCTTTCGCCACGTCCGCAGCCATGCCGTTACTGAGAGTATAATCTGCGCTGCCAATACGTGAATAACTCACTTTACCATACGGTTCCAGTACCAGATTGGCATAAACAGGTAATTGATAACCACTTTCTAGTGAGCCGGTAAACGCATTCTGGCTGTATTCCGCCCGCGCGCTTTGCGTACTCAGCTCATTATTAAAACGGTTAGCTTTCAATACGGTATCGACATAGAACCCACTTTGATCCAAATAGGTTAGGTAGAGGCCGCCACTGTAACTGCGAATATCACCATTGGTTCCTGCGCTGTGAGTGGCTTTGACATCGGATGAACTGTAGCCGGTAAATGCTCCGATCAGTATATTACCCCGGCTCAACCCCAATTGCTTATCTGCTCCGATCTCCATGCCGCTCAAGGTATTCTTGAAAGAAATATTTTTATTGTCAGACAACCGGCTGTCATCGGTAAGATAACGCGCCCAAACGCCGACGGTGCCATCAGCATCGGTTTTCAACTCGCCCTGGCGCTGGCGCAAGGTACTTAATTCCGCATTCAGGATATGCCGTGGTGCTGCTGCCATATTCAGCACACCTTGCGCCGCAGAGCTGAGCACGGGAACCGCCAGATTCAGTGTTGTTCCGGGAAGACCCGCGGTGTTGGTGGCTAAATACCAGTCGGTGCTACCCTTGGTTTCCTGGCCATATAGCCCATATTGGTAAACGCCTAAATCTACCACTCCGCCTGCATTAAGTAAGCGAAATTGGGCATTACCGCTATTAACATGCACTAATGCCAGGCTGTTGGCGGATAGCGGCTCTTTACCGCTGTCCTCAACGGTAATACCAAAGTGGCCGGTGGCTTGCTGAGACACCGTAATAAAATCCCCGGTACTGCTGGCAAGTTGGGTTGTCATCTTAAAGTTACCCTGACCTGACAGGTTCTCTATCTCCAGTCGGTTAAATTGCCCGCCAGCAGAATAGGGCATCAGGTTGATACCCCCCCCTTGCATAGTCACATTGTTGATTCGGGTAACCAGCACTGGCCCCAAGGTTGCCGGTGGGGAAACAGGCACCACAGTCGTGCCTACCCAGGAAGGGCCAATCTCGACCAGGCCAGCTACATTGATATTTTCGATGGTGACATTGGCGGGTAGGGCGGGATTGTGGGTGGTCACATCACTGGTATATAAATCGTTATTGGTAATAAAAAGTTCTGCACCCGCCGCGATATTGAGATAACCTTTCGACTGGCTATTGAGTCCCAGAGTCATATAACCGCCATCATTAATTTGGTTATTTGTCACGACCCCTGCTGTTTTAACCTCAAGTAACCCGCCCTGATTAACAATGGTTCCGGTTGCAAAAGCATTGGTAACCTGCAACCAACCGCTATCATCCACGGTGGTATTATTGGCTGTCCCGGCACTGCTCCCGTTGGTGACAGTAATTGCGGCTCTCATCATTATTCCATTATTGGTGGAGCCATAAACCCAGCCATTATTAATGACGCCACCGTTACGCACAATTTGCCCGCCAGTATTGATGACTTCATTGTTGACGGTTATTCCCTCTACAATTGGCGTAAATGCCAATACCTGAACAGGTAATGTGACCAAAGACAGACTAATTGCTCCGGCCAATAATGTTTTGTCCATAAAACCTCAAAAGATTAAATGTAATGAAATGATGTCATATCACTCATTGCAAAAAGAGACGAACCGCCGTTGACACGGTTTGATATTCATGTTTATCAGCGGTGATATTTTTTGAATAAATACCCCGATACTCAATGCGGTAGAATATCTAGGGTTATTTACTCCGCTAGAGAAATATTAATGTGTATTTTTTAGCATGTTGAGAGTAGCACAGTTAAACCGTTAGCAATCATAAGATTAAAGGTATTTTCTTGGTGGTTTTTGACAAGTAATAAAGCAAGTTTAATGTGCGCAAGAATAGTCTTGACTTAAATCAAGATTATTCTTGATAAATAATGTCGAATTTATTTTTTCGCAATAAGCCGGGTTAACCGGTTTCCGTTGTGTATGGGGCTGTTGGCATAACACACAGCAATAAGCTCTGCTTGGTTAGGGTTATTACAATTGTTTTTTCAGAAAACACATCATGTCGCTATTGGTTCCTTATTGGAACCAATAGTGGAGAATTAATTCAATAATATTGACCGATTATTCCTGTTAGGATTTTCCGTATGACAAGATTCGTACACAGCAGATGTATGGGTCATACAACTTTGGATATCAGGAAATATCATGAGCAATATTCTGGTACTTAAATCCAGCATTATGGGTGATAACTCACAAACTAACATGCTGATAGACACTTTTCTGGTGTCGCGACAGGATAATGGTTTTGTCGATACGATTACTGAACATGATCTTACAACGATGGATCTACCGGTGCTGAATAGCGAAATTTTTACTGCGCTGCGGGCTGGGAATAACTTGAATGAACATTTACGTAGCGTGGTCGCTCTCTCTGATTCATTAATTGTTGAGCTAAAGGAGAGTGATATGGTGGTTATTGGTGCGCCTATGTATAACTTAAATGTTCCAACACAACTAAAAAACTGGTTTGATCTGATCGCCCGCGCAGACATCACCTTTAAATATACCGAATCTTATCCTATAGGGTTGATTGAGGGGGTAAGTGCCGTGATTATAAGTTCCAGCGGGGGCATTCATGTTAATCAGAAAACTGATGCAGTGACACCTTATTTGCAAGCTGTGCTGGGTCTGATAGGTATCACAGATGTAGAGTTTGTATACGCAGAAGGTATGGATATGCGGCCTTATGGCCGTGCGAAAGGACTTGCTGATGCTCGCATCAGAATAGCATCTCTTGTGGGATAGCCCCCTGTTGGCGGCGTAAACATCACTTCAGGGGATGAGTTGGCGCTTCCACCACCGCCATACGCTCTGGCAAGTCGCTTACCAACTTGTCCACGGCAAGCCTGACTTTCAGCGGCAAGTGCGGTGTCCTGGGCCATATTGCATAGATTGGCCAGATATCGTCGGAGGTGATGCTTTGGATCTGTTTTAAACGCCCGTCAACTAACAGCTCGCGTACCAGCCAGTAAGGGAGCCAGGCAATCCCCGCACCAGAAACTGCGGCATTAGTCACCGCCTGCATGTCATCCATCATCAGTTTTGCATTTGGAATGAATTCCTTTTTGGTGCCCGTCTTATCCCTGAACTGCCATCGTTGAACTTTCCTTGATCTAATATAGGCCACTGCCGCATGAAGATTCAGTTCCTCTGCGGTTTGTGGTTCGCCACATCGGTTGAGGTAATCAGGTGCGGCACAGTAAATCATTCTGTGTTCAGACAGTTTTCTCGCGATTAAGCTGCTGCTATCAGGTAAAGCCCCAATTCGAATTGCCAAATCAAACCCTTCCTCGACCAGATCAACAGCCCGATCGCTGAAAGAGATTTCAAGTTTAAGCTTGGGATGTGTATCAGCAAATAGTGTAAGCAGTGGTGCTATACAGAGATGGCCGAATAGCACCGGTACTGAAACACGTAGCCGCCCACAGACCTCAAACTTCCCATCGTTAAGAATCTCTTCGACAAGGCAGATTTCATTCAGCGCTCTCTGGCAGTATTCGTGATATAGCGTACCTTCATCCGTCATACTCAGGCTGCGAGTTGTCCGGTGAAACAGTGCCACGCCCAATTTTGCTTCAAGTCGCGCGATTATTTTAGTAACTGCGGATCGCGTCAGATGCAATTTCTCTGCCGCGCGTGAAAAACTGCCTGCTTCGGCGACCGTGACAAATACAGGTATGCTATTGAGTTCACTCTTCATTACATCGCTATCCCAGGACACTGCCAGATAGGAATATTAACGGCACTTACAACTATTTGGAAAATAAAATCTGTCTCAATTTGGTGCCCATAATTAATGGTAAAAAAAATAGCACTACAGATTCTTATCGAGCGGAGTGATGATGATAGCGAATGGGCTTATTGAGTAATAAGATTTATGAGTTATGGCGCTGATGAGCGGCTCCCCTTTGGCAAGTTGACCTTGCTCTACAGGTGGAGCCGTAAATTATAGATGGGTTTCCCCGATGTTGCCCTGGTGAGGCGAAATCAACATTTGCAGACAGAGCGGTACAAACAGATAACATTCACGAGATAAGTTGGTATTTTTTAACTCTGTCACAATCAATATAGACACTCAGCACCATAACTGGAACGGGTGAAAACCACTCTTGTAACACTTTAAGAAAAGTGATATTACAAATGGTTTGGTTTAATTAATTTAGTTGCAACCTTAATTATTTACATGCAAGGGTATATTTCAGAATGAACATTAATGTGACAGATGCGCCTAACCCGCAAGATGAAGAGTTCGTGATTGACAGCCTCTGGGCTCATAATAATAAAACAGAAGTCGTGGACATTCATCCGTTATTCTTAACGGTTACAGGCGATGATGGGAAAATCGTGGCAGGATTAGTCGCCAGAACCTGGTGGGGTGGCCTTGAAGTTCAATATCTTTGGGTAAGTGACGAATATCGTAAAAGTGGCTATGGCCGCCACTTAATGGAAAAAGCTGAAGAAGAAGCCCTGAAACGCGGCTGCCATATGGCTTATGTCGATACCTTCGATTTTCAGGCCAGAGGCTTTTATGAAAAATTAGGTTATCGCATTTATGGCAATTTAGGCGGATATGCCAAAAAGCATACACGACACTATTTGGCGAAAGAAATCTAACCTATTCTTGAGCGGCGAGGTTGTAATGGATTTGCCCGATAAAAATAATGAAATTTATTTCAAGGGCCTTATTGCCATGATGGAGCACTTAAGTGAGCCGTGGGGCATAAAAGATCTGTATTCCCGCCATATTTATATGAATAAGGCTGCTTACCTTTATACCAATACGCCGCTGAGTTTTGACATCGAAGGTAAGATGGATGATGAGTTTCCCGCCCACTGGGCTGAATTCTCCCCTGAGTTTATCGAGCATGATAAAAGAACCGAGGAGTCTCAGGATCGCGTTACAGTAATAGAGACACATTATTGGTATGGTAAAGACACGCTACAGCCTTTTATCAGTGAAAAACTGCCTATTTATAACGATAAAAAAGAAGTTATCGGCGTTATGTGGAGCGCCAAACCACTGAATAGTTTATCCCCGCTTAAATATATCAACCAACAAAAACCCAGCATCCTGACAACTGAAATTAATAGTAAGACATTTACCCGTGCTGAACTTGACGTTATATTTTTAATGCTACAAAGGCTTTCCGTTAAAGAAATTGCGAAAATATATAATATCAGTACTAAAACAATAGAAAACAGAATATATACAATTTACCAAAAATCTGATGTCCACACGTTGCAGCAGTTTGAGGAGTTTTGCAAATTTGCGCACTTGGATAATTATATTCCTGACCGCCTGGTGGCAAAAGGAATCCAGTTTATCTGAATAACAAGGAATACTGCATTGTGATTAAAATTGAAGATTATCCATTGAGCCGAGTGCCACAGGATAAAAGGGTTTCATTTTTAAGCGTTGCTATCGTTCATATGGGCATGTTGACCGCACTTGATCAATTTATGCTTGGTGCTGTACTCGGTAATTCTATGACTCTGGTTGACGCATTTACCGCGATTCTCATCGGCAGCATCATCTTTGGCGTGGTCACCTACGGCCTTGGGCTGGCGGGAATGCGCGAAGGGATCTCCGGCAGTCTGTTGGCGCGTTGGTGCGGCTTTGGACGTTTGGGGTCGGTGCTGATCGGGATTGTGGTGGCCGTGAGTCTGCTGGGCTGGTTTGGTATACAAAATGCCATTTTCGCTAAATCCCTGGATTTCGCTTTGGGCCACACGCTCGGCTTTGGCTGGGCAGCGGCCTTGTCAGGCGGCTTTTTGACGGTACTGGTCGCGTTTGGTTTCAAGGCATTGCGTATTGCTGCCAGGATAGCCGTACCCATGTTTATTATACTGGTGGCTTATATCTCCATTAGTACTTTATCTGGTCATAACCTTCCTGAAATCATGCAGTTATTACCCCCTGGCGACCCTCTTTCTATTAGCGCCGGTATCACTATCGTCGTGGGGGGAGCGATTGTGGCAAGCCTGATGACTCCTGACCTAACACGTTATTCCAAAAATGGTAAACATGTACTGGGCGTGACCATTTTTACCATTGTTGCCGGGGAGTTTGTGGTTAACGGGTTGGCTATCCTGATTGCTAAAACACTCGGTACCGCAGATGTTGTCACCATTATGGCTCAGGCTGCGGGGGGAGCGGGGCTGTTAGTCGTCGTGTTTTCAACATTAAGGGTTAACGACCTTAACCTCTACTCTTCTTCACTGGGTATCGTCAATGCGGTCGAAGGGTTTACCGGTAAGAAGCTGAAATATATTTCAACTACGTTGGTTATTGGTATTCTGGGAACCACGCTTTCTGTATTGGGTATTTTAGACCGGTTTGTTGATTTTCTCACCGTACTGGGCGTGGTATTTCCACCGATTATTGGCATCATGCTGGTGGATTACTATGTGTTGCGATCTCATCGTAAAATCCTGGATAAGAGCCGGTTAGAAGGGAAATTACCTGATGAAACACAAACTCCCACGATTGGTTGGGTTGCTATTGTCGCCAGTATTGTCGGCAGTATTATTGGCTTAGTGACCGAGTGGGGAATTCCAACTATCAATTCGTTGTTTGCCGCCAGTCTGATATATTGGTTATTTAAAGTGGCAGTCAGTCGCAATAAGAAATCAGTAGAGTCGGAAAAAACGGTTTAATATTATTCCGAATTGCTCACTTCTCGATCTGAGAGGAGTGGGCATAAAGTTGATTTATTATTATCATTTCGCTGTATATTAAATGCAAGGCGGTTTTTTATCGCCTTCAGTGGATAATGTCACTGATGTCTGCTCTTGATAAGGCTAAGTAAGCACTGATAGAAATAACCTGATTACTATATGGAATTCACAATATCAATCCATATGCTTCATCTCTGCTGTAATAAATATAAGTTCTTAACCTAATTATATGGTTGATTGAAAAGATCACCTTGTAACACTTTATTAAAGGTGATATTAGGATAGAGGGAATTCGATGGATTGTTAATCTGATTGAAATCTTAATTATTAATTTTCGGGTGTTTATTTACAATAAGTATAAAATTAATTCATATGCTTGAGCAGTAATGTGAGTGGTATTCCTATTGCAATAGGTAACTCAGTAGTAACTAAGTATTATAATATAAATATATAACTTAAGTGTTGAATTGATAGGGTTTGAACTTATGCTTGATCATCAAGAATATAATAAATAATTATGATGGTACGTTTAATTACCATGCGGGATTACATGTTGGGTAAGGCTGTTTTTTATATAACTTATCGATTAGTAGTAAAAGGAATTTAATTTATCTGAATAACAAAGGGACATATGATTATGATCAAAACAGAAGACTATCCATTAAGTCGCGTGCCACAGGATAAAAGAGTTTCATTTTTCAGTGTTGCTATCGTTTATATGGGTGCGCTGACCTCGCTGGATCAATTTATGCTTGGTGCTGTGCTAGGCAATTCCATGACGTTAACCGATGCTTTCACCGCGCTTTTTGTCGCCAGCATAATATTTTGTGTGGTGACCTACGGCCTTGGGATGGCGGGGATGCGTGAAGGGGTTTCTGGCAGTCTGCTGGCGCGTTGGTGTGGTTTTGGGCGCTTGGGCGCGGCGCTGGTCGGGGTTGTGGTCGCAGTGAGCCTGCTCGGTTGGTTTGGTATACAGAATGCTATTTTCGCCAAATCTTTGGATTTCGCTTTGGGGCAGAAATTGGGCTTTAACTTGGCTGCAATTTTATCCGGTAGCTTGCTGACGATATTGGTCGCCTTTGGTTTCAAGGCATTGCGCATAGCGGCGAGAATTGCTGTACCAATGTTTATTTTACTGGTGGCTTATATCTCTTTTAAAATTCTAACTGGACATAATATGTCTGATATCAGTCAGTTGACAGCAGCAGGTGACACTCTGTCTACCAGTGCCGGTATCACTATTGTGATGGGAGGAGCCATCATGGCGAGCTTAGTGACCCCTGACCTGACGCGTTATTCCAAAAATGGGAAACATGTTTTGGGGGTGATATTTATTGGCATCATCGTTGGGAAGTGTGCAGTCAACGGCTTGGCTATTCTGATTGCTAAGACACTGGGTACGGCAGATGTTGTTAGCATTATGTCTCAAGCTGTGGGGGTCACGGGCCTGCTGGTGGTGGTGTTCTCTACCTTGAAGGTCAATGATCTCAACCTGTACTGTTCATCACTGGGTATTGTCAATGTGGTTGAAGGACTCACCGGTAAGAAACTAAAATATCTCTCAACTACGCTGGTTATTGGTGGGCTGGGAACTACGCTTTCCGTGCTGGGTATTCTGGATAGATTTGTTGATTTCCTGACTGTGATGGGGATAGTGCTTCCACCGATTATCGGTATCATGTTGACGGACTATTATGTATTGCGCTCTCATCGTAAAATTCTTGATATGAGTCGGCTGGAAGGGAAACTGCCTGATGAAACCCAAACTCCAGTTATTGGTTGGGTTGCTATTATTACCAGTATTGTCGGCAGTATTGTCGGAGTAATGGTTGAGTGGGGTATTCCCACCATCAATTCGTTGCTTGCCGCCAGCTTGATATATTGGCTATGCAAAGTGGCAGTTAATCGCAATCAAAAGCCAGTCGAATCGGAAAAAGCGATTTAACAATCTTCCTAAGATTCCCCATATTCCCGAATTGCGTAATATGGGTCAACATATTCACTAATGGGCGTGATTTAAATGTACTCTACGTAATATTGGTAACAGCCAATGCCGCACTGAGATTTTCTTTTTTCCATATATGATGTGGTCAGACAGCCCTGCTCTCGGGGATAGATCTGCAACTTATTCACCATCTTCATGGTGATAATTTTTTGGGTCAGTGACTTTTTCTGCCTTTAATGAACTATTAGGTTTACAACCTGAGTTCCGTCTAGCGGGCATCTCCAGAAAATTTGAAGTTGTACCCATTCCCCCTTACCTGGCATAGTTAACCCATTCAATAAGGCAGTTTACTAATTTTGGATGGCGATGCATGGCGGCAAATTATTGGACGCGGGATCAACTGTTAGTTGCATTTATGCTGTATAGCCAAATCCCCTTTGGCAAATTGCATTCCAAAAATCCTGATATTATTCATTACGCCGCGTTAATTGGTCGAACGCCGTCAGCGTTGGCGATGAAATTAGTTAATTTCGCCAGTCTGGATCCATTTATTATCGATTCGGGCCGCAAAGGATTAAGCGGAGCTTCTAAGGCTGATCGTGCATTGTGGTTGGAGATGAATGAGAATACCGAAGGTTTTGAGCTGCAATGTCAGCAGGCGATGAGTCTGTTAGAAAAGCCTGCGACCAAACTATTTGATAGTGGCATGAAAGATTTTAGTGGTGGAGAACGGACTACTATTATTAAGGCCAGAGTCGGGCAGCAACTATTTCGTAAAAACGTATTGCACGTTTATGAAAATCGCTGCTGCATTACCGAATTGGAAGAACCGACATTATTAGTTGCCAGCCATATCCGCCCTTGGAGTCACGGCGCGGATCATCGGCTTAATCCCAGTAATGGTCTGTGCCTTTCCAGCTTGCATGACCGTGCCTTTGATCAGGGATTGATCACCTTTAACGAACATCTGGAAATGGTGCTATCTGTGCAGATCAAAAAACTTAAAAGCAGTATCAGTGAAGAGAACTTTGCTAAATATGAAGGGCGGAAACTGCGGCTACCGGTTCAGTTTTTCCCCGATGAGGGGCAGATGAGTTATCACCGTCAGAATATTTTTATAAAATAAGCCGCAAAAAAGCGCAGCTTCAAGCCACGCCCTGCTATTATCTGTCGCGTTATTTCAATAAGAATGACTTACCCTGTTTCAGCACTAAATCGCAGGCTTTGGTTTTAATTTTTTCAGTAACTTGCTCACTGCCCAGATCGTTCAGATTAAGACTTTTGCCTTCGCCGGTTTTCAGTAATCCGCCCAAACCCTCTTGATAGTCCTGGTTTTTGGCATTTTCAGTACTGGTGATGCCCAGTTTACTCATCAATTGGTCTTTGACCGCAGCCGTGCCATTCGCCGATAACACATTATTTTGAACACAATATTGCAATATACCGGCGGCATTGGTCATGGTGCTGGCGCTCAGGGCTTTATCGCCGCCATCAAGTAAACTGCTTAGCGACGATGTGCTATCGCCCGATTTATTGTATTGGTCTGCCGCGCTTTTGACGGAGTCCAATAGACTATTTGCGTTAGCTGCACCCGCCAGTAGCATGGTGGACAATGCCAGCGTTATTGTCAGACGATGAGTGGTTTTCATAGAAACTCCTGTTTTAGCATGGGGATCAACACTAATAGGGCGTGATACCGCCAGAAAAGCTGCCAATCATTATCTTTGTGGCAAGAATAGCTCAAATGATACATTTTTATGATAGGTGTTGTCTGATAACCGGGTGTGCAAAGAACCCATTCGCTCAATTGCCGCTGGTTTCATATTATTTAGTGTCCATACCTTAGTCGCAAGATTTCTGGGTAAGGATCAAAATAGCGCTGTTGGGAAAGGTAGCTGTCGGGGTATTCAGCTAAATAATGTTTTAACAGCGTGATCGGGGCCAATAGTGGTTGGCTACCATGACGATAACGCAGGATAAGTTGTGCCAGTTCGTTGCGTTGCCGTGGGCTGAGTTGACGACTGAAATAGCCTTGGACATGTTGCAATACATTGGTGTGGCCACGGCGCGAGGAGTGCTGGCTCATCAGAGCCATCAACCGATTACGGTATTCAAATGCACAATCATTGATGGAGTTCCATTGGTCGATCGCTGCGACAAAACGCCCGAGTTCTCGGTATGCAGGTTGTGAATGAGCCAGCAATAACAACTTATAGCGGCTATGAAAAGCGATCAGGCTGGCACGGCTCATGCCTTGCTGCCATAGCTGATTAAACTCGTGTAAAGCGTAAATTCGCGCGACAAAGTTCTCTTTCAATTCCGCATCACACAGGCGACCATCTTCCTCAATAGGGAGCCACGGCAATTGGCGCATTAACTCTTGAGTAAAGATACCGGTGCCACTCTTGCGATTATTTTTACCATCCGCTTCATACACCCGCACTCGCTCCATGCCACAACTGGGGGATTTGGCGCAAACCACATAGCCGCTTAGATGTTGCAGTCCGGCAATTTTTTGGGCGGAGAACGCTTGCATGGCGGTGGTCAGATCGGTTTCTGGCTGGTTGCTAAAGCTGATACGAACGTGATCGTCGCCTGCTTTAACCAACCGGAGTGCTGGGCGAGGAGACGGCAGGCCCAGAGCCATCTCAGGGCAGACTGGCTCAAAATGGACAAAAGGGGCTAACTCGTCCGCCGCAAATGTCAGACGCTTATGACCGCCATCGAAACGGACTTTTTCACCCAACAGGCACGCGCTGATACCGACGGCGATTTTTTCTGACATAAATTTGCCTCGCAATTTGTCTTGGTTGAATCTTATTTACCTTCATTATAGTTAAGGCCAAAAACGTTATTGGCATTTTCATTAATCATTTGCTGCTGGATGATTAAAAATCATGGCGTCAGTCATGGGGGAATGGCATCGCAGAAAGGTATTGAGGGGAAACCGTGTGGGCAGCGATACAATATCAACTGCCCATATCGGTTAAGGCATCAGCCCGATAAACACGGTTTTCTTACGTGGGCCGCTCATTAACGCCTCCAGTTGTTCCACACATTTCAGGTAATGAGGCGTTTTCTTATGCGCCGCGACTGCGGCTTCATCAACATAGGCTTCATAGATATAAAAGCGTGTTGGGATCGATTCATCCTGCAAAACATCAAAGCGTAAATTCCCCGGCTCCAGGATAGATCCCTGATGATTAGCGCGGAAAACCGCAATAAACTGCTCAACTTTGTCTTCTTTTACATTAATTTCGACGAGGGTGACATGCATACCGTTCTCCTTATCACAGAAGGTCTCCTTGTCATAGCGGGTCAGTCAACGGTCAGTTGACTCAGCCTTTTTCATGTAAAAACAGCTTATACGCCGTTTCTGCATTCTCATTTTTATGTACCACGGCATGAACCGCTTTCAACATGGCAATCGGGGCTTCTGATTGGAAGATATTGCGCCCCATATCCACCCCGGATGCGCCTTGATCAATGGCTTGATAGCACATTTCCAGCGCATCCCTTTCCGGGAGTTTTTTGCCACCGGCAATCACGATTGGCACCGGGCAACCGGCAGCAATACGTTCAAAACCACTGTCGACATAATAGGTTTTGATCACCTGAGCGCCCATTTCAGCCGCAATTCGGGTCGCCAGTGAGAAGTAACGCTGGTCGCGCGCCATATCTTTACCTACGCCAGTTACCGCCATAGTTGGCATGCCGTAGCGAACCCCCTGATCGACCAACTGGATGATATTCTTAATGGATTGATGCTCGTGTTCGGTACCGATATAGACCTGGGCCGCGACGGCGCAGGCGTTGAGCCGCAGGGCATCTTCCATCGCCACCGCCACCGCCTCGTTGGATAAATCAGTCAGAATTGAGTTTGCCCCAGATGCGCGCAGTACCACTGGGCGATTGGCGGCGGCGGGCACGATGCTGCGCAAAATACCACGGGTACACATTAAGACATCGGCATATTCAAACAGCGGGGCGATGTTGATATCAATTCGCTCCAAACCGGTGGTCGGCCCCTGAAAATAGCCGTGGTCAAATGCCAGCATTACCGTGCGGTTGGTTTTTGGATTAAAAATCCGCGCCAGACGCGATTGCATCCCCCAATCCAGCGAACCGCAGCCTTTAAGTGTAAATGCAGGGTTCTGCTGTGGTATGCCAATACCGAAATCTTTACCGTCTTTGATATCGTCTAAATCAGCCATCTGTCATAACTCCCTTAGGTCTGTACCAGCCCGCCAGTGAGACGGGCCGCCGAGATTAGAAATCGTATTTATCGATGTTTTCTTTGGTGAAAATGACCCGCTGTGGCAGTAACACAATGCCGCTGCCTTTAGCTTCATGCTCATAGCCCTGAACACTGTTTGGTGCGACTTCGACCACGCCTATGTTCGGGATGTCAATTTTATCGCCGACATTCAGGTCGCCTTTTTTCAGCATTTCATTGGCGACATAGACTGAGATCTTGCCTTGGTTAACCACATCCCACAGGCCGAACTCTTTGACCGTGCCGCGCTCAACATAGGGGCGCATCACATTCGGGGTGCTGAAACCGACGATAGCCACATTGTCGCGTTTGAGGTTTTCCGCTGCCTGTGCCGCAGCGGGCAGGGCGTTGGCATCTGGGGCAATAATCGCATCGAGATCGCTATAAGCTTTCAGGATACCTTCAGCGGTTTGCAGTGATTTAGTGGCGTCGTTATAGCCAAATTGGGTGGTGACAATTTCCCAGCCGGGGTGCTCTTGCTGGATTTTTTTTCTTGGCTTCATTCACCCATTGATTCTGGTCGGTCACCGTCGGGCTGGAATAGAAGAACGCCACTTTGGCTTTGTCTTTTTTCACCTGATTTGCTGCCATATCGACCAGCATTGACCCCAATTGATTCGGGGTTCCCTGGTTGATATACACCGAGCGGCATTCAGGTTTGGTGTCAGAGTCCCACGTCAGAATTTTGACGCCTCGCTGCATAGCACGTTTCAGTGCCGGGCACAGGCCATCAGGCGAAACCGCAGAGACCACAATGGCGTTATAGCCCTGATTGACGAAGTTATTGATTAACTGCACCTGGCCGGAAACACTTGGCTCGGTTGGGCCATCATAGGTGACATCCACCCCCAGCTCTTTACCGGCATCGACGGCACCTTTGCCGCCACTGGTGAAGAAGCCAACCCCGACTAATTTCGGGATAAACGCGATGCGTTCCGCCGCTTGCACGGCATTTATAGCGCTAAAAGTGATACAGGCAAATCCGAGGGCACAAACCAGCGCCAGTTTTTTTAATCTTGGTGTTTTCATGGCTATCTCCGATAGGGGTAGAGAGGTGTTGGCAATTTTTTATAAAAAAGAGCAGGTTAAACCACGGTATTTCTGCGACGTTGCAGCCATTCATAAATCAAATGCCGGTGCAGGCTGATGGAACGCCCGACCACCACCAGAATCAGTAAGGCACCAGACAGCGCGCTGGATATCTGGTTTGGTGTACCAATCATTTGCAGGCCTTGTTGCAAGTAACCCACCAGTAGAACTGCCAGAGCCGTACCGAGAATGGAGCCGGAGCCACCATAAATATTGGCCCCTCCCAATACCACGGCGGTGATAGCGGGCATCAGGAATGATGCTCCTAAGTCCGATCGTGCCGAGCCAAAGTAAGAAACCAGCAGGACGGCGGCAATGGCGGAGGCCATGCCGGTCAAGGCATACAAGAGGCATAAGGTGCGGGCGACGGGCAGGGCGCTGTATCGTGCCACTCGGCTGTTTTGCCCGATAAGAAAGACGTTACGGCCGCTGTGGGTGCGGTGCATCAGCAACCAGAACAGCAACACGCAGACCATAAAGATCACCAGCGGCACCGGCAGGCCGAAGAGGGTTTGGTTGGCAAAATCGGTAAAAGCGGTTGGGAAGCCACCAATCCCTTCATAACCGGTTGCGCCGGAAATGCCGGATAACAACAGCGCACTGCCGCCAAACAGGTACATGGTGCCGAGGGTGATGACCAGCGGGTTGACGCCGGTATACAGAATCAGCCCGGCATTAATCAGCCCACACAGTGCGCCAACCAGTAGGGTCAGCGGGATGGCGATGCTCATTGGTACGCCCGCCTGAAACATCACGCCAAGGAATATTGAGCACAACCCAATGGTGGAACCAAATGAGATATCGATACCACCACTGACAATCACCATCGTTAACGGCAGAGCGACGATACCGATGCAGATAAAATCACTGGTGCTGAACAGCAGCACATTGATATCCAACATGCGCGAGTTGGATAAACCAAACAGGCCGATCTCTAGCACCAACAATGCAGCCAGAGCCAGTTCCCATCCATAACGCTTATAAATATTCATCGCGCCACCTCTTTCTTAGTGAATGACTTGCCATTAGGCGCTTTGCTATCAGGTGTCTTTGACGGGGCGGCGGCGGATTTTTTATCACTCGCTACCGGACGAGTTGTAAAGCGAGCATATTTTTGCTGGCGGATATTGCGCTCGACGGCACAACGCAGGCGGCCATCGAACACCAGTACACCCAGTAACACCAAACCGGCGATAAAATCATTCCACCATGCCGGTAGACGCAGCAGCACCAGCACGCTGTCGATTTGTGTCAGTAAATAAGCCCCGAGGATCGCGCCGATAATGGTGCCGGTGCCGCCGAGCAAGCTGATTCCGCCGAGCACACAAGCGGCAATGGCTTTCATTTCCAGGCCGCTGCCGGTCTGATTGGGGATAAAACCAATTTGTGAGGCAAAGACTATCCCGGCCAGCGCCGCCATCACGCCATTCATCGAGAAAGCAAAAATACGGATGCTATCGGTGCGAATTCCCAATTGGCGTGCGCCCTGCAAGTTATCACCGGTGGCATAGAAGCTGCGGCCAAAGGCGGTTTTACCCAGCAGCAAGGCCATGGCGACAATCAGCAACATAATCAGCCAGCCAATGGGCGAGATAGAAAACAGAATTGGCGTTGATAAACTTTTCAGATCCGCGGGTAACCCTTCGATCCATTTGCCACCGGTTAGCAACAGCATCAAGCCGCGATACAACCCCAGCGTACCGAGTGTGGCGACAATGGCCGGAATGCGCAGCCAGGTCACCAGAATGCCATTAAAGAAGCCCGCCCCCATGCCAACCAATAGCGCAAACAGGCAGGATAGCGCCAGCCCGAAACCGGCATTGAGCGCCATGCCGACCGTCACCGCACATAAGCCGGTGATCGAACCCACAGAGACGTCAATATTGCGGGTTAGCATCACCATCGTGGCCCCGATCGCCAGCAGGATCAGGATCTGCGCACTGCTAAAGATCATGGTGAAAGTTTGCAAATTGAAGTAATTACGGTCGATCACGCCGAGCAGGGCAAATAAGGCGAGGATCGCCAGCAGAGCGGTGCCTTCGCGATTATTTTGAATAAATTGATAACTTTGAATAAATTTCAACATGATGCGCCCTCATTTTCAGCACACTGATGGGCGTCGGTATGATGTTCACCAAAAGCCAAATGCATAATGGTGTCGACATTCATGGCACTGCCCTCCAGCGCGCCACTGATTTCCCCCTGGTGCATAACCAATACGCGATCCGCCATTTGCACCACTTCTTCCAGATCAGATGAGATAAAAATGATCGCCACATGCTGAGCCGCGATGCTGCGGATCAATTGATAAATATCGCTGCGGGCAGAGACATCCACGCCACGGGTCGGTTCATCAATAATCAGTAGTAGCGGGTTAGCCTCCAGACACTTGGCAATCAGCAGCTTTTGTTGATTACCACCGGATAAGGTGCGAACCGGCTGTTCGAGGTGACTAAATTTGATGTTTAACGCGCGGCGATAGCGCTCTAAAATGGCGGCTTCCTGTGCCGGATGAGTCCATATTCCTTGGTTACCTTGAGTGAGCGAACAGACATTCCAGCTCAATGGGGCGTCGAGATAAAGGCCGGAGGCCTGACGGTCTTCTGGCAAATAAACCAGGCCGGTAGCCAGTCGATTGACGGTTTTCATCGCGGTGATGTCGCTCTCTTCCAACATGACTTTGCCCCCGCTGACGGGGCGCAAACCATAGAGCGTTTCGGCTAATTCTGTTCTGCCCGCGCCAACCACTCCCGCCAGGCCAAGAATTTCACCGGCGCGTACCTCAAAAGAGATATGAGCAAAACCTTCGCCACTCAGGTCGCACACTTGTATCACCGGTTGATTAGACTGCGCCCGAGCCTGAGAACGGCGATTGCCCGGCAACTCTAGCCATAACTTCTGGGTATCCGTTAGCTCACTGTTTTTGGCTTGTGGGGTAATTGCCTGAATAATGGTGTCAGTTGCGAAGTCGTTAGTGGCACCATTGAGCGCAATGCCGCCATCGCGCATCACGCTGACCCAATCGGCTAGTTGGCGAATTTCAGGGAGTTTGTGGGAGATAAACACCACCCCAACCCCTTGTTGTAATAACATTTTTATTTGGCTGAATAAGCGATGGGTTTCCGCTGGTGTTAGTGAGGCGGTGGGTTCATCAAGAATCAAAATTCGCGAGTCACGCATCAGGCCACGCATGATCTCGACTAATTGTTGGTCAGCGACATCCAGCGAACCAGCATTGACTGCCAAATCCAAGTGACAGCCTAAACTTTGCAGCAACTGCGCCATCTTCTTTTTGTCTGCTTGATGCTTTGGCAAGCGGAATAGAATATTTTCCTGAACCGACAAATTAGCGAATAGCATTGGCTCCTGCGGCACCAGATAAATACCTCGCTGGTGGGCCTTGGCTGGGGTGAGGTTAAGGCAGGGTTGCCCATCTATTTCAATAGTGCCGCTGTCGGGGGGAAGCACTCCGGCAATGATCTTCATCAGCGTTGATTTACCTGCCCCGTTGCCCCCCAATAGCGCATGAACCTGGCCCGGTTGCAGAGTAAAGTCGATACTTTTCAATACCACTACGCCGGAAAACTGTTTGCTGATGCCGCGCACTTGAAGCAGCGGTGGCGGTGAAGCTTTAGTGTGCGGCATTATCGTCCCCGTAATGAACAAAAATAATTTAAAATTAAAAGTGTTCAAAAAAGATAGCCGTATAATCCCATTAATGGCGTAATCAAGATCACAATTATGTGAATAAAAAAAATTAAATGAAAATATGTTCAAATATGTGGTTTAAGCTGTTAGCGTAGTTATCAATTCAGACCGTGGATTTCTGATCGATGATGAATCAATGAAGAATGAAAAAGCGGCAATAGGGATCGCGGCTAATGATGAAAGAAAAACTTATGTCGTCCAACGATGAATACAAATATCCGGGTAATAGCATGAGTGAAGAGGAACTGCTCGCTCGCATTGCGTGGTTTTATTATCACGATGGCTTAACACAAGGGGATATTGGCGAACTGCTGGGGCTGACCCGATTGAAGGTCTCCAGATTGCTGGAGAAAGGCCGTCAGTCTGGGGTTATTCGAGTACAGATTAATTCGCGCTATGAGGGGTGTCTGGAACTGGAAAATGCGCTGCAACAGCATTTCGGCCTGAAGCATATCCGTATTTTACCTTCTTTGGCTGACCTTAGTATCAGCAGTCGGTTGGGTGTTGGCGCAGCACATCTATTGATGGCATTGATACAACCGCAGCAGCTATTGGCGGTTGGTTTTGGTGAAACCACTATGTGCGTTTTGCAGCATTTAAGTGGCTTTATTGCCCCGCAGCAGGTGCGCTTGGTGACTCTTTCCGGTGGTGTAGGTTCTTATATGACTGGGATTGGGCAGCTTGATGCGGCCTGTCAGGTCAGCATTATTCCTGCGCCATTGCGTGCTTCCAGTGCCAAAGTCGCTGAAACATTCCGCCAGGAAAACAGTGTGCGCGATGTGATGCTGGCAGCGTGTGCGGCTGATGTTGCTGTCGTAGGGATTGGTTCGGTCAATCAACAAAAAGAAGCCACTATTTTGCGCTCTGGCTATATCAGCGAAGGTGAACAGCTGATGTTTAGCCGCAAAGGCGCGGTCGGCGATATCCTCGGTTACTTTATGCAGGCCGATGGCGCGCTCGCCGCAGATATGCAGATTCACCAGGAATTAATCGGCGTTTCACTGGCTGATTTGACCAACATTCCTACGGTGATTGGTGTGGCGGGCGGGGTGGAGAAATCTGAAGCCATTGTAGCTGCGCTAAAAGGCAAGTATGTGAATGCTTTGGTAACTGATGAGTTGACCGCAAGATCAATCATCAAACTGATTTAATTAGCTATTTTACTTGCCAGCTTAGGCTTTCGCAGTGCTCACAAAATGCTGGCATTTTGAACGCTCTTTAGAGCGGCCCAGAGGGTGAGCGAAGCGAGTAAAATCCTCACGTACTACGTGTACGCTCCGGTTTTTCCGCGCTGGGCGCACCTAATCTGACTGCGACAATTACGCCAATAGTCAGATTGCTGACAAAGTCGATTGAAGGGGAAATGTTCCGTTGGGGTCGTCGTCGCGTAAGCGACCGAAGTGCCCCTAGGGACAGTCGCTCCTTCACGCACCTGGCTTGATACTGGGTTTGCCATTAACCTCCAATAGTTTTTGTTTTTTCGAGAAAAGGCAGTAGAGGACGGATTTATACACGAATTTATATAAAAACACATTGAAGCTGAGGATCGAACAATGAATCAACTCTCATCGGCTGAATATCTGATGGCTTTGGATGCGGGTACTGGTAGTGTCCGGGCAGTAATATTTGATCTTAATGGAAATCAGATAGCAGCCGGACAGGCTGAATGGCGACATTTGCCAGTACCTGATGTCCCTGGGTCGATGGAGTTTGATTTAACCACCAACTGGGAACTGACCTGTCAATGCATCCGTCAGGCATTGCATCAGGCCAATTTGCCCGCCAGTGCTATCCGTGCGGTTGCGGCCTGCTCAATGCGCGAAGGAATTGTGCTCTATGACCGCAGCGGTAAACCTATTTGGGCTTGTGCCAATGTGGATGCCCGCGCCAGCCGTGAAGTCAGTGAATTGAAAGAGTTGCACAATAATGGCTTTGAGCTTGAAGTCTATCAGTGCTCTGGTCAGACACTGGCGTTGAGTGCAATGCCTCGGTTACTGTGGCTGGCACATTACCGCCCGGATATTTATCGTCAGGCCGGGACATTAACCATGATAAGCGACTGGCTGGCGAATATGCTCAGTGGCGAACTGGCGGTGGACCCCTCCAATGCGGGCACTACCGGAATGCTGGATTTAGTCACGCGCAACTGGCAGCCGAACTTACTGGAAATGGCCGGATTACGCGCTGATATCCTATCGCCAGTCAAAGAGACGGGCACTTTGCTCGGGCATGTCACGGCAGAGGCCGCACAAGAGTGTGGCTTGTTGGCTGGAACGCCAGTCGTGATGGGCGGCGGTGACGTACAACTCGGCTGCTTAGGGTTAGGAGTGGTACAACCGGGGCAGACAGCGGTGTTGGGGGGCACTTTCTGGCAGCAGGTGGTTAACCTACCCAAACCGATTACTGATCCCAATATGAACACACGTATTAACCCTCACGTCATTCCCGGCATGGTGCAAGCAGAATCCATCAGCTTCTTTACCGGCCTGACCATGCGCTGGTTCCGTGATGCATTCTGTGCCGAAGAGAAATTACTCGCTCAGCGGTTAGGGATTGATACTTATAGTTTGCTGGAAGATATGGCGGCGCGGGTGCCTGCTGGTGCTTACGGGGTGATGCCCATTTTCTCTGATGTGATGCGCTTTAAATCCTGGTATCACGCCGCACCTTCCTTTATTAACCTGTCGATCGACCCCGAAAAATGCAACAAAGCCACTTTATTCCGTGCCTTGGAAGAGAACGCAGCAATCGTTTCGGCTTGTAATTTGGCACAAATTGCGGAATTCTCCGGTGTCAAAGCCTCGTCAGTGGTATTTGCTGGCGGCGGTGCAAAAGGCAAACTATGGAGTCAGATTCTGGCAGATGTGACGGGTATTCCGGTTCGCGTACCGGTAGTGAAAGAGGCCACCGCTTTAGGCTGTGCGATTGCAGCAGGTGTCGGCGTCGGGCTATATGAAGCGCTCGATAAAACCGGAGAGCGGCTGGTGCGCTGGGAGCGAGAATACCAACCCAATATTGAACATAAAGCGCTATATCAAGCGGCCAAAACCAACTGGCAAGCAGTGTATACCGATCAGTTGACGTTAGTAGACAGTGGGCTGACGACTTCTTTATGGAAAGCCCCCGGCCTTTAAAATTGACTGCTAATTGACTATCTTACTTGCCATTTTGAACGTGAGCAGTGCTCGCCGCCGTCACGTACTACGTGTACGCTCCGTTGGCTGTGCGCTGGTCGCGTCCAAACTGCCTGCGCCGATGACGTCAATTAAATTATTACAGGCAACACGTTTCAAGCGGTGAGGACAGATTGAAGAGTAAAGCGTCCGCGCCAGGGAGGGCGCGGCTCGAGCCCCCAGGGAGGGGTTTACGGCGTCTTTACGATCAGTCTGTTCTCTCTGCGAATAACTCTACACATTACAAAACAGTTATCATTATCTATTATTGGCATATGGGGGCGCTAAAACGATTGCCATGCAGTGAACACTTGGATAGCATTATTGCCCCTCTTTCGTTGCCGATGATGGCGCATCCTATGATGAATACATCAAATAAGACAGAATCACCTGCCGGGCAACTTTCTGCTCCTGCTCGCATCAGTGCCGTTAATTTACCGGCCTTACTGCGAGAGAAAGACAATGTTAAACGCATTTTGGTCATTAAATTACGCCATTTCGGTGATGTTCTCCTCACCACACCTTTACTCAACACGTTAAAAGCCAATTATCCTCAGGCCAAAATCGATGTGCTGCTGTATGGCGGCACGCAAGATATGCTGCGAGAGAACAAAACGGTTAATCATGCATTTATTGTCGACCGCGGCCTAAAACATGCGGGCTTAACAGCACAAATCAGCGGCGAAAAAGTGTTATTTAATGCATTGAAAGAGCACCATTATGATCTGATCCTCAATTTATCTGATCAATGGCGAGCCGCCGCTTATTGCCGTTTATTAAAACCGGGCTTCAGCATCGGTTTCCATTACCCAAAACGCGATACCTGGTTATGGCGCTACTGCCACTCCACCTTGGTCGATATCCCCAATGCAGCCGAACGGCATACGGTTCTCAATAATTTAGATATCCTCGCGCCATTGCAACTGACGGATATCAGCACCGAAGTCACTATGGCTTATGGCCCGCACGATATTGAGCGAGTAAAACAACTGTGCCAGCAACGTAATATTGCGGATTACATCCTGATTCAACCTTCTGCGCGCTGGAAGTTTAAAACTTGGGCCAGTGAATCATTCAGCCAATTGATAAACCACCTTACCGAACAAGGCGAAACGGTGCTGCTTACGGGAGGGAAAGATAAAGCGGAACTGGACTATATTGCTAAGATTATCACTGGTTGCGCACAACCCGGAAAAGTTATCAATTTATCCGGCCTTTTGGCACTGCCGGAACTGGCCGTCTTGATAGATAACGCTAAGCTATTTATTGGTGTGGATTCTGTTGCCATGCATATGGCTGCGGCCCTTCAAACGCCGGCTGTCGTGCTATTTGGCCCCAGTAATCTTAACCAATGGCACCCATGGCAAGCTCCGCATACCCTTTTATGGGCCGGACATTATCGCACTTTGCCACAGCCTAATGAGATTGATACCGATACAACCGACCGTTATCTGAATGCTATTCCGGTAAACGAGGTTATTAATGCCGTTGATGTTTGGCGCACTCAACATCTGTAATTTGCCGATATTAAGTCTGTACCGGCAACCTGTTCCTCAACCAGCTTAAGCTAAGAGAATTATGACAATCCCATCGACCTTATCGTCGGCTACTTATCCGGCTAACCGTCGTATTGAACTGCTGAGTAGTGCCGCCGCCTTGCTGCTCGGAATCTCCTTACCGACATCCAATCCGCTTATCAACATATCGCTGGTTTTGATCCTGATTAGTTTGATTGTTAATTATAAAACATTGCATTTTAAACCTTTACTCACTAATCCATTGGTTTACCTGCCAGCGGCTATGTTTGCGTTATTGGCACTGTCGTTATTATTTCATCACAACAGTTACGGCCCGGAAATGGTCAGCAAGTATAAGAAGTTCCTTTATGTTTTACCGCTGGCCCTGTTCTTTATCAACCAGCCGCAGCGGATAAAACTGTTCTGTATGGGGTTCTTACTCGCTAATGCAGTCGCATTGACGGGAACAATAGCTGTGGGTGTTTTACACATTCCGCTTAGCGGCGTGGACGCGGCTAATCCAACTATTTTTAAACTGCAAATTACGCAAAACTTCTTTATGGCTTTGGCCGCTTTATTCTGGCTTACGCTGGCGTTTAAAAGTCATGGCTGGAAACGTTGGGGTTATGGCGTGTTAGTCGTGGCTGCCAGTTACAGTATTCTATTTTTGGTTCTGGGTAGAACCGGCTATGTTGCCTTGGTGGTAGGGCTGGGAATGTGGCTATTCTTCTCTCTGGAAAGCCGCCAACGCTGGGCATTGGCGCTGTTGGGCGCGATTGCTTTTGCGGCATTACTTTTAATTCCCAATAATGCGACGAATCGTATTATTCAAGGAGTGGATGAAGTTAAAGTCTGTATGGCTGCATCCGCAGGGAATGTTAATGAAGCATGTAGTTCATCAATGGGACAACGTTCAGCCTTTGCCATTGAAGCGGTAAGATTAATTAAAGAGTCACCGATTTTAGGCCACGGTGCTGGTGGTTTTTATTATGAAAATCCGCAAATAAATTATAAAATTAATAACCCACATAACCAGTATCTGTTGGAAACGATTCAGTCCGGGGTGATTGGTTTAGCCATCTTCCTGGCGTGGGTTATCTGCTGTTATCGTGTTATTTGGCAACAAACCCCCGCGCTGCGTAATGTCTTGCTGGCGGTATTGACCAGCTATATGGCGTGTAACTTCTTTAACTCATTCTTGCTGGATTCATCTGAAGGTCATCTGTTTATGATCTTCGTGGCGATTCTGGCTGGTTATTCGGTTGGTGGTGTTCAGCGAGTTAAAAATAACGATTAGATATAATAGTTCTTATTCGCAGTAGATGAACGGTAAAACGGCTCCCAATCTTTCAACCCTGCGGGAGCCTTTTTTGTATTCTTTAATTAATATACTTATTCCGTGGGTTATTTATCTGCCAAACCATCAAAAATGGTAATGCCTTTGTGGCGGTGGTTTCCTGCATGATTCTCTGCAATGTTCATTTAATAGTTGTTAATGTCAGTCAGAGATAACCCATTTGGTAATTAAATTCTAATGTATTAAACAGTAATGTTAGAGAGAACGAGATCTTCTTTAGTCGAGTGAATCTGCGGTTGCGGGATTTTAACCTGCAAAATACGCACTGGATGACCTAAAATGCTGCTGTATGTTGAGTTGTTGGTGTTACAGAGGGGGCCGGATGGAGGGTAACAATTTACAGTTAACAAAAGAGCAATAACTGTTAATGAAAACTAAATGAATTATAAATGAAATCAGAATGATTATTATTGCTTAATCCATTTAATGAACTTTCATCAGACAAAAATCACCGCCAGGCATTATAAAAAAAACCTCTAACTGATTTCATAAAATTTAGAACGAGACTTATATTCGATATGATTCTCTGATGAAAAAACGAAGGTAACCGGGGCGGATTAAGGTGAGAACCAGACATTAACAACAAATTTATATCCGATATTGGCTAATTTAATTGCTCAAAGTCATCATTGTAATGCATTGATATGTAAGGGTTATATTATATTCTCTTTGGTGGCTAATCTTTAATAATAGACCATTGATAACCAGAGATCAAGATGCAATACATTCCTATTTAGGGACCGGTAAATAAATGCTAAGGCTGTCTGGTATCATCTTAAATCATGCATCAGAGAAAAACAGATATCTATGCTAATCATATGTGCATAACGCAGAGAATTAATCTGACTGCGGATTTTCTGAGTATGTCGAATAATGATTTTGATCACTATTACAAGATTCTGATGTATGTAATAATTTTTTCAGAAATTTACATTTTGCAAGCTCTCGTCTACTTTCCAGTCATTATGCAATAATTTTAAAGGAAGCTATGATTAGTATGTATTTATATCAATGGTGAGTCTGGTGAATCTGTTTGCGGGATAAACAGAATCGACATTTAACTTTATTTATCCAACGTCATTGAGAGCATCATGGCCAATTCAACAACGAACAAACTATCTTTACCGGCTCTCACCTCTTTGGTGGTCGGTTCAATGATCGGTGCTGGTATATTTTCTTTACCGGCGACCTTCGGACGAGCAACCGGTGGTTTTGGCGCACTTATCGCCTGGTGTATCGCGGGTGGCGGTATGTTAATGCTGGCTTTTGTTTTTCAAACATTAGCGCAGCGCAAACCTAATCTTGATTCTGGTGTATTTATTTACGCGAAAGAGGGCTTCGGAGACTATCTTGGATTCGCTTCCGCATTAGGGTTCTGGGCCGGCACTTGTATTGGTAATGTTTCATATTTTGTTCTTATCAAATCAACCTTAGGGGCTTTCTTTCCTATATTCGGTGATGGTAATACTATTCCCGCTGTATTAGTTGCCTCCGTTATTTTGTGGGGATTCCATTTCCTGATATTGCGCGGCGTTAAAGAAGCCGCCGCGATTAATACCATTGCGACCTTTGCCAAAATAATTCCCATCTTTATTTTTGTTATCGTGCTAATTTTCGCCTTTAAAGGGGATGTCTTTGCACTGAACTTCTGGGGCACGCCAGACGTGGTTAAAGGCGCTGATTTATCCCATCTGAATGATTATGGCTATGTCGGCCATGCGGCGGCGACAATTACCACTTCAGTTGAACCTGAATCCTTATTCTCTCAAGTCCGTAGCACCATGTTGGTGACGGTATTCGTATTCTTGGGTATCGAGGGGGCGAGTGTTTATTCGCGTTATGCCAAAGAACGTAGCCATGTGGGTATTGCCACGGTACTGGGCTTTATTGGTGTGCTGTGTCTGTTAGTGTTGATCACCATGCTGTCTTACGGTGTGTTACTGCGCCCTGACCTTGCCGCCTTACGTCAACCATCAATGGCCGGTGTGCTGGAAGCCATTGTGGGGCGCTGGGGGGCAATCTTTATCAGCGTGGGCCTGATCATTTCCGTGTTAGGTGCTTACTTGTCATGGTCACTGCTGGCGGCTGAAGTGCTGTTCTCGGCGGCGAAAAGTAAAAGTATGCCAAAAGTCTTTGCGACCGAAAACAGCAATGCTGTGCCTTCAGCCGCAGTTTGGCTTACCAATATATTTATACAGATATTCTTAATTCTGACCTTATTTACTGATTATGCTTTCCAATTGGCGCTGGAATTAACCAGTTCATTAACCCTGATCCCTTATCTGTTGGTGGGCGCTTACGGACTAAAACTTGCCTGGACGGGTGAAACTTACGAAACCAATGCACGTGGTCACAGAAAAGATCTCATCTTTGCCATTATTGCCACCTTCTATTCTGCACTGATGATTTATGCAGGCGGCCTGAAGTACCTGCTGCTGTCGGCCATTATTTACGGCCCAGGCACGATTTTGTATCTGATTGCCAAACGTGAACAGCATCAAAAAGCCTTTAATACCTACGAAAGAATACTGTTTATTGTTCTGATTGTTGCTGCGGTTATTGCGCTTTACAGCATCTTCACCGGAATTATTACCATATAATTTATTGGAGTTCTTATGTCAGATAAAGCTAAGAAAACGCATGGCAAGACTAAGTTTGGCGTTCACTCTGAAGTCGGCAAACTGCATAAAGTGATGGTTTGCGCTCCAGGGCGTGCCCATAACCGCCTGACCCCCAGTAATTGTGATGAATTATTGTTTGATGATGTGCTGTGGGTGGAAAGAGCCAAGCGTGACCACTTCGATTTTATGACCAAAATGCGCGAACGTGGTGTTGATGTGGTTGAAATGCATAATCTGCTGGCCGAGACCGTGGCGATTCCGGCGGCGAAAAAGTGGATTCTGGATCAGCAAATTGTACCAAATGAAGTTTCACTGGGCATTTTGCAAGAAACTCGCAGCTATCTGGAAAGCCTGGAACCGCGTGTGTTAGCTGAAGTGCTGATCGGTGGTTTATCGACCACTGAACTGCATAACGACGGCAAGTGCGACAAAGAAGAACTAAAACTGATCCGTGAAGCGGTGGGGATCACTGAATATCTGTTACCGCCGTTACCCAACACCTTGTATACCCGTGATACCACCTGCTGGATCTACGGCGGCGTGACGTTAAACCCGTTGTATTGGCCCGCTCGTCATGAAGAGACCATCCTCACCACCGCGATTTATAAGTTCCATCCAGACTTTGGCGATGCCAATGTGAATGTTTGGTGGGGGGATCCGACGCAGCACCACGGTACTGCAACACTGGAAGGTGGTGACGTAATGCCAATCGGTAATAAAACCGTATTAATTGGCATGAGTGAGCGTACTTCGCATCAGGCCATTACTCAGTTAGCACAATCACTGTTTAAAAAGAGCGAAGGCCAGGTCGAGCGCGTGATGATTGCCGCGATGCCAAAACTACGTGCCGCCATGCATCTCGATACGGTATTTACCTTCTGTGACCGTGATGTGGTGACCTTATATCCGGCGATTGTGAATCAGATTCAAACCTTCTCACTGCGCCCGGATAATGGCCCAACCGGTATTAAGTTAAGCCGTGATAAAGGCACCTTTGTTGAAGCGGTTGCCAGTGCGCTGAACCTGAAAAAACTGCGTGTGGTTGAGACCGAAGGTAACGATTACGACACCGAACGTCAGCAGTGGGATAGTGGCAATAACATGGTTGCGCTCTCTCCAGGCGTGGTTCTGGCCTATGACCGTAATACCAAAACCAACACCCAACTGCGTAAAGAAGGGGTGGAAGTGATTGAGATTGTCGGTAGTGAGTTGGGGCGCGGGCGCGGGGGCGGTCATTGTATGACGTGTCCAATCATCCGGGATGCCGTCGACTACTAATACCCGTCATACTTCAAGTTGCATGGGTGTTGGCTGCTTTCGTTCACCCCAGTCACTTACCTGAGTAAGTGACTGGGGATTCGCTCAATTGTCGCCTTCCTGCAACTCGAATTATTTTAGGTATAACGCAGTTGCTCTTAAAAAAATAGCCGATAGTGAGTAGCAGATCAGCGCTATTTCTCTATTGGCTATCTCTGTTTCAAAGGTAAGGCATTTGTATTTGGCAAGAAGACGCAGTATTCAACTTTTAATGCCGAAATAAGCTGAAATGAAAAGGATGATCAAGTGAAATACGTTTATTGGGTGTGCTTCTTGCTGATAGTGGGCCTGACAACGCTTTTTGCGTTCCAAAACAGCGGTTCGGTGAACCTATCTTTACTTGCCACACAAATAACACTACCCATTTCAGTGTTAATTGTGCTGATCTATTTTTTAGGCATGTTTACCGGGGGGTTGTTGATCACACTGATAAGAGCGCTAGTGCACCGTCTGTCACAGGAAAAAGTGTGAATGACTAATCTGGATAATAAATTTTAACACCTGACTCAACGAGATCTTATAGTGAAGATAAAAACTGTAGTCACTCTGCTATTAACGCTTCTTCTCGCTGCTTGCGACAGAACTCCCCCTGAAGTCGTAGAAAGTGTGCGTCCGGTAAAAGTATTTACTGTCGAAGACAGCGGACAAAATGGTACTCGCTATTTCCCAGCCCGGTTGCAAGCGGGTGATGAAACTCAACTTTCCTTTAAACGCGGCGGGCAACTGCAACAGTTGCTGGTGCGTGAAGGTGAGCAGGTGAAAAAGGGTCAGGTCATCGCCAGGCTGAATGACACAGATTTGAACTTACGTGTCAGGGATCGTCAGTCCACCTTTAATTTGGCCCGAGATCAGTTTAACCGTTTTTAATACCTTGCAAGGTCAACGGGCGGTCTCCCGTGCCGAGCTAGATGTGCGCCGTGCTGAGATGGAGTCTGCGCGTGCGGCCTTGGAAATTGCACAAAAAGAACTCAGTGATGCAACCATTACTGCGCCTTTTGATGGCATTATTGCCAATGTTAACGTGCGTAACCATCAGGTGATGGCTGCCGGTCAGCCGGTCGCGACGTTAAGTGCGTTAGATACGTTGGATGTCGTGTTCAGCGTGCCGGAACGCCTGTTTACTACACTGGAAATCAGTAACCGCACATACAAGCCAACGGTATTACTTAACCATATGCCGGGGCGCGAATTTATTGCGGAATATAAAGAACATACTACCTCGACGACCTCTGCCTCACAGACTTTCCAGGTGACACTGACCATGAAGCGCCCGGCAGATATGCCATTGCTTTCAGGTATCAGTGGCCGGGTAAGAATTAACTCCGGTAATCTGTCTGGCAACGATCATCCGACCATCATAGTGCCGGTAGAAGCGGTGTTTAACCCTGATAGCGCTCAGTTGAATGATGCCAGAGTCTGGGTCATCAAGAATGATGATGGGCAAATGCACGTAGAAGCGCGCAAAGTCCAGGTCGGTCAGCTTACCGCAAATGGCATCCAAGTGATCTCAGGCCTGGCCGACGGTGAGCAAATCGTCGCCGCAGGCACTGGCGAACTTCGTCCAAATCAGGTTGTACGGGCTTGGGTTCGTGAGCGGGGTCTCTGATGAAGCTGACTGATAATTTTATTAATAATAGTACCCGTATCTGGCTAACGATTTTGTTGCTGGGTATTGGCGGTGTTATTGCCTATCTCAATATCGGCAGGCTGGAAGATCCGGCTTTCACCATCAAAACGGCGGTAGTTGTCACCCGCTATGATGGCGCATCAGCACAGCAGGTAGAGGAAGAAGTGACGTTGCCACTGGAGAATGCCATTCAGGAACTCTCTTCTGTGGATGATGTGACCTCTATTTCTAGTGCTGGTTTATCGCAGATAACCATCAATATCCGCGCACAATATGGTGCAAATGAGTTACCGCAAATCTGGGATGAATTGCGGCGGAAAATCAACGATAGCAGTGTGCGTTTGCCTCCTGGGGCGAGTGCGCCAAGGGTGAATGATGATTTCGGCGATGTTTACGGTTTCTTCTTCTCACTGACCGGTGACGGATACAGCAATCAGGACTTACGTAATTTCGCCGAGCAACTGCGGCGTGAGTTGGTTCTGGTGCCGGGTGTGGGTAAAGTGGGTATCGTTGGGATTTTGCCGGAAGAAGTGCAGGTAGAGATCTCTCGTGCCCAGATGACCGCCGCGGGTATTACGCCGCAACAGTTATCTGATTTACTTGCCCGGCAGAACGTGGTGTCTGATGCAGGCCAGTTGCAAGTTGGCAGTGAGTCAATTCGCTTGCATCCAACCGGTGAATTCCAAAGTGTCCAGGAGCTGGGGAATTTACTGGTCAGTCAGCCCGGTAGCCCGAAAAGCGTGTACTTACGTGATATCGCGACCGTTACACAGGGCTTTGGCCACTCACCGACCAATATTTATCGCGCCAACGGAAAGCCAGCACTGGCATTAGGGATCTCATTTGCCCCGAATGTTAACGTGGTGAACGTCGGTAATGCGATTAAAGCCCGACTGGCGCAGCTTGAAGGTGAGCGTCCGTCAGGTATGCATATCAATGTTTTCTACGACCAGTCTCACGAAGTAGAAGGTGCAGTGAATGGCTTTATTCTTAACTTCCTGCTGGCCTTATTAATTGTTGTCGTCACCCTGCTTATCTTCATGGGGGTGCGCAGTGGCGTGGTTATTGCCATCTCGCTGGCACTTAACGTACTCGGGACGTTGCTCATTATGTGGCTGTTTAACATTGAGCTACAGCGAGTATCGCTAGGGGCACTGATTATCGCGCTCAGCATGTTAGTGGATAACGCCATCGTGGTGGTGGAAGGGATTGTGGTGGGCCGCCAGCGCGGTGAAAGCATTTTCACGGCTATCAGCAATGTGGTGAAGCGCTCTATGATGCCCCTGTTAGGGGCGACGATAATTGCTATCCTGGCCTTTGCACCTATTGGTTTGTCTAATGATGCAACCGGGGAGTATTGCCGTTCGCTATTCGAGGTGCTGCTGATCTCACTGATGTTGAGTTGGTTCACCGCGCTGACTTTAACACCGGTATTCGCGAAGTGGGCGTTCCAGAACCAGAAAGAGCCGAAGGTAGATGCGGATAAACCGGCCAAACAACCCTACGATGGCTGGCTGTTTCGCTATTATCGGGTGATTCTGAGTCAGTTACTGCAACACCGCAGCATTACATTAGTCGTTCTGGCCGCCCTGTTAGTGGCATCCGTTGTCGGCTTTAGTAATGTGCGACAGAGCTTCTTCCCGCCGTCCAACACACCTATCTTCTTTGTTGATATCTGGCTGCCCTATGGGACGGACATTGGCTATACCGAACAGGTTGCCGCCAAAGTCGAGCAGCATATCAAAGAGCAAAACGGGGTGGCAGATACGATGGCAACAATTGGTCAGGGCGCGATGCGCTTTATGCTGACCTACAATGCCCAGCGCCATTATCCTAACTATGCACAGGTGATGGTTCGCACTGAGCAATTGGGGCAAATACCGGGCTTGATTGATGAGATAGAATCGTACATGCACGACGAATACCCGCAAGTAGATGCACAAATGAAGCGCATCATGTTCGGGCCGTCTAACGACAGTTCTATCGAAGCCCGTTTTGTTGGCCCAGACCCCGATGTGTTGCGAACACTGGCAGCGCAAGCGGAAAAAGCCATTATTGCTGATCCAATGGCCGATGGCACAAGGCATGACTGGCAGGGGCGCAGCAAAATGATCCGCCCACAATTCTCCGATTATCTGGGCCGTGAGCTAGGTGTGGATAAACGTGAGGTGGATGGCACATTACGCATGAGTTTTGGTGGTTTGCCGGTCGGTTTATACCGCGATGGCACTCGCACCATGCCGATCGTACTGAGAACGCCAGATTCAGAGCGGCTCAATGCCGAACGGCTAAATGATGTCATGGTCTGGAGTCAGGCGCGCCAGGCCTTTATCCCGATTGATAACGTGGTCACCAGTTTTGAGACCGAATGGGAAGATCCGCTCATTATGCGTCTGGATCGTAAGCGGACGCTCACGGTGCAAACCGATCCTACCCAGCAGGGAGGGGAAACTTCAGCCGAGCTGTTACGCCGCATCAAACCGGGTGTGGAAGCTATTCAGTTACCGCGTGGTTATGAACTGGAGTGGGGCGGTGACTATGAAAGTACCAAGGAAGCACAACGTGGTATTTTCATCAGTTTACCCATCGCGTTTCTGATTATGTTTATCGTGACGGTATTGATGTTCAGCTCGGTGCGTAACGCGGTTGCTATCTGGCTGACGGTGCCGCTGGCATTAATTGGGGTCACTGTCGGCTTCCTGTTGACGGGTATTCCATTCGGCTTTATGGCCCTGCTCGGGCTGCTAAGCCTAAGTGGAATGTTGATCCGTAACGGTATTGTACTGGTGGAGGAGATTGGCCTTCAGCGCCAGGAAAAACCACTGCGGCAGGCCATTATCGATGCTTCTACCGCTCGTCTACGGCCCATCATGCTGACGGCATTTACCACCGTACTGGGGCTGGCACCGCTGCTCAGTGATGCCTTCTTCCAAAGCATGGCTGTGGTCATCATGTTCGGTCTGGGCTTCGCAACGGTATTGACCTTGCTGGTTCTGCCAGTGATTTATAGCTGTATGAACCCAGAACCTAAAGAAAAGGTGAGCGGCGAGCCAGTTAGCGAATAACGGTTAGCGTAGCGTTATCACTACCGAGCATGATGAAAGCTGCTCCTTTATCGGGGCAGCTCTTTATGGGTTAAGTTTTTTCGGTGGCATGAATAATAGATATCCGGTAATAACAACACCGGTACTACCAGCAATGACAAATGTTATAGGGATGCCAACATAATGAGCCAGACCTGACCCGATAACAGGGCCTGCGACCAGTGTTGCTAACTGTAAGCTGCGACAACTGGTTGAAATGACACCTAACATGTTGGTTGGTGCTTCATTTTGTAAAACAATACTGAATGACATTACGATACAGGCATAACAAAATCCATTGATAAACCGAATGATGCAGAAAATATAAAGATGAAGGTTATTAAAAGCCAAACAGAGGATACCAGCAATAAGGATAGTTAAACTGAAACCAATAATTCCACAAATCATCAACTGTTGGTGACTAAATAATAAAAATATTTTCTTAAATAAGAAGCTGCATAAAATAGCACCGGTGGCAGTGCTACTGACAATGATACCAAATGCATTAGCACTAAATCCCATAACTCTTAATAAAATAGAAAGAATTGAATCGTATAATCCAAGTGTCAGTGAGGCGGCTAGAACTACTAAAAAAGAAGAAAATAGCACATGATTATTATGGATAATATTATATACCACCCTAAAATCAGGCAGCATGGTTGTTACGTTAGCAGTTTTTTTAATCCATCTGGTCGTGAAACCAATTTTTATGGTTAGTAGCGATGTTATCAATGCCAATAATGCTGTTAAGTAAAATCCACCTTGCGAATTTGTTATTGTCGAGAGGAAAGCAGCGATTAATGGAGATGTTATTTTAATAAGCTGATCAATAATATTTGTTAGTGTGATGGTTAGCAATATTTGTTCTTTATTTAATTACTCCCTAATTAATATTTGTTCGGCAGGAATCATGCCTAAATTACTGATCATTTTAAGAAAAACCCCAAGTAAAAATAATTCATGATGAGTGGAGACGGCAAGCCATATCGAGGCTATAAATCGACCATAAGCACTTGTGAGTAATATAACTGCTGGTGAATGTCTGTCGGCCATTTGGCCAATAAATGGGCCTAATAATAATCCGGGGAAACCATATAGTGCTGCCGCTATCCCTAACAGATAAGCAGAAGCATTAAAATGAAAACTCATTACAGTAAAGATAAGTGTGAAGTCGATCCAAACAGCAATGGAATTGAATATTCTAGATGCAAATAGAGAAAGGTACCCAGCTATTTTAAAGAGGCTTAACATTAAGATTTTTTCTCGTTCGATTAATGTGAAGTGTTTTTTGTATAAAAACGGTCATTACAACAAAACCATCAAGACCGTGTTGCAGCATATAGTTTGCTAAGTCACTCGTTCGATTAATAAAACCTTTCCCATTAAAATTTAGTGAAGTATTACATAGTACGCCATAGCCTGTTATTTCCTTAAATATTAATAGTAACCGATAAATGTTGCTATTTTGAAAATTATTAATAGTCTGTGGACGGGATGAACCATCAATATGAGTGATAGCTTAAAGGTTTTTATCTAAAACATGAGCAAAAAATAGCATGTAAGGGCTAGGATTATTTATATCAAAAATATCAGGTGCATCGCTTTGTAAACAGATTGGGGCTATGGGTCTAAAGGATCCCCGATTTTTTAGGGTATTTAAACGTGTCAATGTGGCCTTATTAAAAGGTGCTGCTAATATTGAACGGTTACCTAACGCTCTGGGGCCTAGCTCCGCTTCACCATTGGCCCATCCGATAATATCTCCACTGGCAAGAGCAGATGCGATATTATAATAGTTTAGTTTCTCATATTTCAGGCCATAAATATCAATAATATCATCATTGAAGTTTTGGCCGCAGTAAACATCCCAATCTATTTTTGCATTACCTGTAAAATAATACTGTGCATCAATAGCCGTTCCGATTGCAGAACCTGAGTCATTTACACACGGAGAAATAAAAGTATCATCGAATAAACCACAATTTAGCCACTTACTATTCCAATCACAATTTAAATCACAGCCACCGCTTATCAGTAATGGCAGTTTCTGCTTAACGTATTTTTTAACTTCACGATAAAATTTTTAAATATTGCATCAGTAAAGTGTCCTGCGAACTGCTTAAAAGCATCACTATCTACTCCAATATTATATAAGTGTGATTGTGAAAATTGAGTTTTACATAGGTTTTGATGATCTAAGGGTATACACATTAGACGGGATATTAGTTCCTCATCTTGTATTGTTTTTTATCTCTATTACAGTAGGCAGCCAAAGCCATAATTTTACCCGCATCACCCAACCTTACCTGGCCTCTCACAAATGGAAAGGTTTTATCAGCAATACCATATGAAAATGCATAGCGTACACCTACATCAGGCATGATATCAGCAAGTTTGTTAATATTTAGCTGTTGGTCAATATGATAGAAGTAACCGATATGTCCTTCCCATAGCAGAGCATAACATAACAGGGTTTTCCCTGAAGAAAAGGTGACATCCCATAAGCACATAATAAATGAGAACGCTCATGAGATGAGATGAAAAAAAACACATTATTTTGTAGAAAACCTCTCCTCACCGGTTCGGTTATTTCTAATCCAAAATAACCGGCACCAATATTACTTCCATGTGGGTTATTGCCTGATGACCAGCCGCTGAGAGCAATTATATCTGGAGCATCATTTAGAGTTGTTAGGGCCTCAATGGTGCATTCAGTTGTGACAGGAGAATAATGAGTTCCAGAGTCTTTTTCCGCCTCATGGCAGAAGATTAATTTATTATTTTTAATATAACAAATACTGCCATCATGCCCTGGCTTAAACGATAATATTTTCATTTATTATTTCCTTTATTATTTATTTTTCGCTTTATAGTTTTCAGTAAATTAGGTGCAAAAGGGGAACCAGAGCTTGGTTCTGCACCGAGAAAAAATAAAACAGCCTCTTCTGCTTCATTTACGTCGAGTAACTTATTTATTTCTCGATCCAAAAAGTAGCCTGTTGGCCAAGATCCTAATTGCATAGCTGTAGTAATTAGCTGAAATGTTTGAATTAAACAACCAATATCAAATAAGGCTACGTGATATGCTCTGGAGTGAGGATACTTCCACCACATTTTTTAAAACATGAGGTGATAAAAATACCAAAAGCCAAGTCCTTGGCAAACATCTGAGCACATAAGAGGCTTCCCAGTTTCTCACCGTTAATGTCAGTGCTGACGAGTGTTAATTTATGTTTTTGAGAATGGTAGTGATATATACCGGATACTAACCCAGTGACATTTAAAGCGACTAGATAAGCCTCGCTGGTCTGTAGAGAACCACCTGATGGGGAGGTTCGACGATAACCTACAGATCTTAGCCCAGCAGCTTCCATTTCTGTTCGCGTTGAGCCATGAGGTGTACCAAACGTCCAATATAAAACCTCGGCCACTTCTTGCAGTGAAACGGCTTCTATCTTGAATTCTCTGCTTGTTTTATGCGCAAATAAAGTATCAATAAATTTACTTTTAGCTAAAAAATGCTTGTTGGGCTTGGGTAAGTTAAATTTCTCCCCTGAATGCTGGTAATCTAGATCAGGAATATCCTTTACTATTGAGGCACAATAATTTACATAGCCTTCATAGCTATCATCAATTGGTAAACTCATATTTTTATCCAAAACGACTTGGGTCCCAATATGAAATATTTTTGATAAGCAGTCCCATCCCCAACTGCACATATTTCTATCATCGCAATCTAATATTCCACTATCTATAATGGTTTTATCTATCAGTGAATCTGTAAACTTATCACCATTAACAAGATCTTTAATTCTTTTCATATAGTCATCGTCTATCTCATATTGATTATGGTTTCTATAATCCCATGGAATTAACTTTCCATTAATGAGTGTTATAAAAATAAAAGGATCAATTATCTTCATTGCCAATTCCATTTGTCTGTATTTGAGGCAGTCAGCAAGGCTGACTGCCTATTGATATGAAAAATAATATAATAGTTAAACAGGATTGACGGGGCCAGTATAAGCATCATTAGATTGATATGATAGAGTTGGCTCTATAGATATCTTTTTCATAAATAATATCTCCTCATTTTATTAGGTTAAATTTAATTAATAAACGGTATTAGTCATCTTAAGAAAATGACTCAAGTAGATTAGGTAATAAAATAAATTTATTCAATGTGATATTTGTGTTTTAAGACTTTCTTTTAGTTATCTCTATTTTTAAGTTTTTTATTCAACATAATATTAAAAATAGAAAAATAATTTTTCGCACGACTGAACACTATTATCGCTGAGCACTAGCATAAAAAGGGATCTTCCCGAAAACAAACTGTGCGCCACCTCCCTTAGCGTAGCTTTATAATCATCATGACGTTCCATTATGGAACGCTTATTGGATATCTACGTTCCATTATGAAACGTTTTTGCTGCTCGTTCTCAGTCTGTTTTTTGCGCTTATAGTGGTTCCAGTTTCACTAAATTAATCCTAAAAACTATTCACTCTTACGTTATCTCTTACGCTACAGGAGCAAGATATGCTGAAAGTCATTCAATCTCCGTCCAAATATATTCAAGGTGCTAACGCGCTACAATCTATCGGTGAGTTTGCTAAGTTACTGGCAAATAACTATTTTATTATTGCTGATGATTTCGTTATGAAGCTGACTGCCGACACAGTAGGTACCAGCCTACAAACTTGTGAATTGAAAAGCCATTTCAGCCGTTTTAATGGGGAATGTTCACGCCAGGAAATTGAGCGCCTAACGGTTGAGCTGAAGAAATACGGTTGTAATGGTGTGATCGGTATTGGTGGTGGTAAAACACTCGATACCGCCAAAGCAATTGCTCACTATCAACATATACCGGTTGTTGTGGTGCCAACTATCGCCTCTACTGATGCGCCGACCAGCGCATTGTCGGTGATTTATACTGAACAGGGCGAGTTCGCCGAATACCTGATTTACCCGAAAAACCCCGATATCGTACTGATGGATACCACAATCATCGCTAAAGCGCCGGTACGTTTATTGGTGGCGGGGATGGGGGATGCGCTATCGACTTACTTTGAAGCTCAAGCCTGTTTTGATGCCAAAGCTATCAGTATGGCGGGGGGAGCATCAACATTGGCAGCTATCACGCTGGCGCGCTTGTGTTACGAAACGCTGCTGGCAGAGGGCTACAAAGCTAAACTGGCGGTGGAGGCGGGGGTCGTTACCGAGGCGGTGGAACGTATCATTGAAGCTAATACTTATCTAAGTGGTATTGGATTCGAAAGTAGTGGCCTGGCTGCCGCTCATGCGATCCATAACGGTTTTACCGTACTGGAAGAGTGTCATCATCTGTATCACGGCGAGAAAGTGGCATTCGGCACTCTGACACAGCTTGTACTGCAAAATAGCAGCATGGAAGAGATTGAAACGGTGCTCTCATTCTGCCAGCAATTGGGTTTACCGATCACATTGGCGGAAATGGGGGTCACGCAAGATCTCGAATGTAAAATCCGTGCAGTAGCACAAGCGAGTTGTGCCGAGGGTGAAACCATCCACAACATGCCGTTTAAGGTTACAGCGGATAGCGTTTACGCCGCTATTATCGTGGCAGACCGCTTGGGTCAGGCGTTTCTAAACTAATCGATTTAACAGACAACCGATTGAGCCTGCCGATGCATTCATTATCGGCAGCTCTGTTGGTCAGCTATTCCCGTTCTCGGAGCCAAGATGAAAAAGTTAATTAACAGCGTTGAACGTGTTTTACAGGAACAAATTCAGGGGCTGGTTGAGGCCCATTCTGAGCTGGTATTGCATCAGGAGCCGCTTTTTATCACCCGAGCGGATGCGCCGGTGAAGGGGAAGGTGGCGCTACTGTCCGGTGGTGGCAGTGGTCACGAGCCGATGCATTGCGGTTTTATCGGTGAAGGTATGCTGGACGGCGCTTGCCCTGGCGAGATTTTTACCTCGCCAACCCCAGATCAAATGTATGAGTGCGGTCAGGCCATTGACGGCGGGCAGGGCGTGCTAATGCTTATCAAGAATTACACCGGTGACATTCTTAATTTTGAGACTGCCGCCGAGTTGCTCCATGCCGGTGGTACGGCAGTAGCGACATTGGTGATCGATGATGATGTTGCCGTAAAAGATAGCTTATATACTGCCGGGCGGCGCGGAGTGGCGAATACCGTATTGATTGAGAAGTTGCTGGGTGCTGCTGCGGTGCGTGGTGATTCACTGGATCAATGTGTAGCGCTTGGGCAGAAAATTAACAATCAAGGGCACTCAATTGGTATCGCACTGGGGGCTTGTACGGTGCCTGCGGCGGGTAAGCCGTCGTTTACTTTGGCTGAGAACGAGATGGAATTCGGCGTGGGTATTCATGGTGAACCGGGTATTGAGCGTCGGTCATTTACCTCGCTGGATAACACGGTTGAGGCCATGTTCCAGACGCTGATCGATCACGGTCATTATGAACGCACTTTGCGTCATTGGGATCGACAAATTGGCGACTGGCGCGAGCTACGTCAAAGTAAGCAGCCACTGACGAAGGGCGATCGAGTGATTGTTTTAGTCAACAATTTAGGCGCAACCCCACTTTCTGAACTGTACGGTGTTTGGCATTGTCTGGCTGCCCGTTGCGCTGAATTTGGTTTGATAGTTGAACGTAAACTGATTGGTTCTTATTGCACCTCGCTGGATATGCAAGGCATGTCTATCACAGTATTGAAAGTGGATGACGAGCTGCTGAAATTGTGGGATGCGCCAGTCAGTACCCCTGCGTTGTTTAAAAAATAATAAAACCGGAGAAGATCATGGGACTCACCAAACAGCAAATTGTCAGTTGGTTACAGCTCTGTGCTGAAATTTTCAGCGAACAGAGGGATTTCCTGACGCAGTTGGATACTGAAATCGGTGATGGCGACCACGGCCTGAATATGAATCGTGGCTTTAATAAGGTGGTCGAGAAGTTACCGACATTCGCCGACAAAGATATTGGTTTCATCCTGAAAAACACCGGTATGACCTTGCTATCCAGTGTCGGTGGGGCCAGTGGGCCACTGTTTGGCACGTTCTTCATTCGCGCGGCACAAAGTACCAATGCTAAACAAAGTCTGGATCTGGCCGCAGTCTGTCAGATGTTTAAAGACGGCGTGGAGGGGGTGGTGATGCGCGGCAAGGCTGAACCCGGTGATAAAACCATGTGCGATGTATGGTGGGCCGTGGTTGCACAACTTGAACTGGCAACCCAGCAAAATGTGCCGCTGAACGAGGCGTTGCAGCAAACAGTAGAACGTGCGCAGCAGGCACTGGCAGGAACCATTACCATGCAGGCCCGTAAAGGCCGGGCCAGTTATCTGGGTGAGCGCAGTATTGGCCATCAGGATCCAGGGGCGACATCGGCAATGCTGATGATGCAGGCGTTGTGGCAGGTTGTTAGCCACTAATCTGGCCGAACAGGAAAGAATATCAGGAGTGAAGATGGTCAATCTCGTTGTAGTTTCTCATAGCGCGCTGCTGGCTCAGGGTGTGGCCGAACTGGCACAGCAAATGACACAAGGGGGCTGCCAGCTCGCGGTTGCCGCCGGCGTGGACGATGTGGATCATCCTATTGGCACGGATGCCATTAAAGTGATGGCAGCCATTGAATCGGTTTATTGTCCATCCGGTGTTCTGGTATTGATGGATTTAGGCAGTGCATTACTCAGTGCTGAAACCGCCTTGGAGCTATTGGACCCCGACATGGCGCAGAACGTACAACTGTGTGCGGCTCCGCTGGTCGAAGGGACGCTGGCCGCAGTGGTGGCCGCCTCATCCGGCGCTTCTCTGGCGGAGGTACGTGCTGAAGCGATGGGCGCACTGATGGCAAAAGCCAGTCAGCTCGGTGAGGATGCCCCCGTTCCTGCCAGTCATGTTGTGACTAGAGTCGCTCCTGATGCACAAAGTGTCAGTTGGGTGGTGCGTAATCCGAATGGGTTACATGTACGGCCTGCGGCTAAACTGGTTGAGGTTTTGTCACCGTTCGCCGCAGATTTATTGTTGGAAAAAAATGGTCAATGCATTAATCCGCGCAGTCTCAATCAGTTAGCCATTTTGCAGGTTCGCAAAGGCGATACCATCCGTTTGCTCGCCAGCGGTCAGCAAGCCGGTGAAGCGCTGGATGCTTTTATGCAATTGGCTCAACAACATTTCGGTGAATCAGTTAGTAATGTCAGTGATAGCGGATTTTCTGGGGTGATGGTACCCCGTGGGAAGATTAGCGCACCTGTATTGCAGTGGTTACCGGCTATTCCGGTCTTTTTGCCGCGAGCAATTAGCCCAGGACAGGTGCCTGAAGAGCAACAGCGTTTACGGCAGGCCGTGGCCCAAACGATCGCTGACTTACAGCGATTGGCAGAAAAGGCTGAGCAACAGATGGGGGCCGAAGCCGCAGCTATTTTCAGCGCTCATATGATGTTGACTGACGATGAAGAATTGCAGCAATCGATAGCTGAACGCATCCAGCGTCAGCTCATCTGCGCAGAATCTGCTTTGCAAGATGAACTGATGGCGATGGTGGCCGATTATCTGGCGCTAGATGATGAGTATCTGCGAGTTCGCGAACTGGATATTCGCGATATTCTCAACCGCACGCTGGGCCATTTGACCGGATTACCACCTGTTCCGCTTTCTCTCAGCAGCGACATCATATTACTGGCGCAAGAGTTATTTCCTTCACAGATGGTAGGGTTATCTTCACAGCAGATTAAAGCAATCTGCCTGAGTCAGGGGCATATTCTGTCTCATAGCGCCATTCTGGCCAAGGCATTGGATATCCCGATGTTGGTCAATGCCACAGGCTGTTTGGAAGCCAGTCACAATGGGCAAATAGCTGTGATAGATACCGCAATAGGTACGCTATATTTGCACTAATGACTTATCTAACTAAATAGACAGACGGCTTAAATGAGCAGCCCGGCGTTAAATAAGGGCTGCTATCTTAGGAATTAAAGCGCCAAGTGGAGACAGAATCTGGTTTCTCCATTGATAATGCTCTTTGATTAATGTCGCCCCCGCCTGCCGTATTTTAACGATTTCATTGTGAGTCAGTTGATTTACCTCATTAATAATGGCAGCCAGATCAGCCGGATCCCCAGGTATATGTAAGAATCCATCAATACCGTGATTGACTTGTTCAGCTAGCCCGCCTGAATCTGCGACGATCAACAATGCACCTTGTTGCCTTGCCAGCCAACGTGACTCCATAGGAATCAACCCATTAGGTTCATTTTCAGCAGAGAGCACACAAACACGAGTATTACGCCACTGAATAAGACATGCCATCAGTTCTCTATCGAACGAATGTATAATCGATGCCTTAATATTTAGCTGACGCGTTAATGCGTTTAACTCTGGTATTGCAGGTTCGCTGATAATAACCGGGTGGATTACCCCGCCCAGATAGCTTGCCGCTTTGAGTAACAGATCATGGCGTTTATAGCTGGCTCCCCGGCCAAGAGTGATTGCTAACGGTTGTTCTAATGGAATACCGTGTAAGGACAACATGCTACTAATTTCTTGATCACTGCGAATTCTAAACCAAGGGTCATTAATATTTATGCCAGCAGGAACGGGGATAAATGTATTTGGATCTGCACCGTATTGTGTCATTAAATGATGAGCCAGAAAGTGGCTTATGGTGCCGAGTTTAATATTGGGATCAATCTTGGCCCAGTGAATCGGTAATGATTCAGCCATAAGGCGGTCGGGGTTAGGTAACGGCATTTCATGATTAAACGCGGTGCCATGAGAAGTATAGATGACTTTCAAATTACTCTTCTCAATAGAAGTATGGAGGCTGGTAATTAACGGCACTAATGAGAAGGGCAGTTCATGGCAGAAGGCGAGGGTAATGTCATAGTTTTTGCTCAGTTCGATAACTCTTGCGGCACTGGCTGCGGATGATATTTGCCAGTTTTGCAAATTGCCAAGAAAAATGTCGCCATGCGGCCAGGAGCATTTTGCTCCTTTACCTAATGTCATATCGGGGACGGCAGAATATGTGCCACCCATCATATTAATCTGATTCATATAGTGAGAATAACCCTCAGCATCAAAGTAAGGATTTTCTTTACTGTAAGAAATCTCAATAAAGTGAGGTTCAAGAATAATATCATTATCAAATAAAAAATGAATTATTTCGGGTAACGTCTGAATTTGACCTCTTATATAGGAGCCTACACCACCGGCAAAAATTTTAACCCCTTCTGCTGCTAAATGAATAATGGCAATCTTCAGGTTTTTTTTAGTATTGTCAGGTATTATTTTATCTCTCATAAGACCTCTCAGGATTTTTTATTAGATCATCTGTTTGTATTTCTCAGTTTATTTATTTCTTGGAAATTTTATAATTATTGATGAAAAGCAAGTCTAAACCGCAACTCAGAAATAAATGGATCGCATCATTGGGGGTTTCGACTATCGGCATACCTTTGGTGTTTAATGATGTATTTAACAGAATAGGTATTGATGTCTCATGGTCAAAGGCCATGATCAGTTTATGGAATTTTTTATTGATATCTTTTTTAACTGTTTGTACTCTGGCGGTACCATCGATATGAACAACGGCTGGAAGCTCCGCGCGGAATTGCTCTTTTACGGGAGCAATAAATAACATGTAATCACTATCATGATTTAAATCGAAATAGTCATATGCTTTTTCATACAAAACGGCGGGAGCGAAAGGCCGAAAATCTTCACGATATTTAACATTAGCATTAATGTGATCTTTCATTTGCTGACGACGAGGATCAGCCAGAATGCTTCTATTCCCTAAAGCTCGCGGACCAAATTCTGACGCTCCTTGGAACCAGGCAATGACATTACCCTGAGCAATTGATTTAGCCGCTACCATTTCGATATCGTCATAGTAAGTAAACTCAATCTTATCGCTATTTTTCTCCAATTCTTCGATAATCAAAATATCATCATAGACTTTGCCAAAATAGGTTGAACCATTGTGTTTTACTCTTTCTTTTTTAAGCACCTCCAACCAACCATAGTAGCAACAACCGATAGACAGCCCATTGTCACCCGCTGCGGGTTGAATGTAGAGGTTATCAAACTCACACTCTTTGAGGAGTTTTTCATTTGCCGTGGCATTCAATGCGACACCTCCCACATAAGCAAAATCCTTCATTGGATGAAGCTGATAATAATAATTAAAGAGGTAAATAAGGGCTTGTTCAAGCTTGGTTTGTGCCCAATAAGCTAAATCTGAATAATATTGAAAGTTATCTTTAAATTTTACATGGCGGGCATCCCGCAGTGGATCAATATTTGCCCACCAGTCATTACGCAGGATCACTCTACCAGCATCGAAAAAGAAAGGTTGCCAATCAATAACATGGGGTATTCCATAGGGGGCTAGCCCCATCAACTTGCCAGCACAGTCCAGTTCGCCAAAAATATACAACGCGATACCTTCATAAAACTCGCCAATAGAGTTCTCTATTTCCCAAGTTGATGCGGGATAATCATCTCTATTTTTATGGTTAACCCATCGGGAAAAGTCTTTCAATATCGGTTTTAACTGACCATTTTGAAAAATATAATAACTACACGTCTCCCAGTAACGGTACCTGTTATTGTTGTGGATGCTTGGTACCAACACATTACCGGTAATGTCATGACAATTATCGAAGCTATCGCCGTGTCCATCAATAACCACTACGCCCATCTCATCAAACGGCGAGGTACCTATAGCACTGTAAGCATGGGCTAAGTGATGTGATAGCGTAATAATAGGTACCAGGGGTGGTAACACTCTGTTCTTTCGATAATCTAATTGTTCTTTTAGTAATGGATTATAAGAGCATTGTTCAACGATTAATGCAAGATCACTATATTTAATGTCAGCGGTATCTAAGCAATACTGAATGGTTTCGTTATCATTGAAACCATCATGTTTAATACGTGAAAGTCTCTCTTTTTCTATCGAAACTATAATTCGCCCATCTTTCATTAGGCTGGTCGAACCATCATGTGATAAAGCAGTACCTAAAATATAAGTAGGTTTTTGCATAGTTAATATCCTTATTAATCTATTACGTTCTTAATTCAGAATATAAGCAAGTCGACGAGATAATGCGAGTGTTGTTAACGATGGATTAGCCGCTCCAGGCCGTGGGAATGTACTCGGGCCAACAGAAAATAAGTTATTTATATGAACAAATTCCTGATTATCATTCAATATCCCCCCCAGAGGGAGTGTACTACTTTCATGATTCTCGGTACCAAGAGGACTTATCCATGTCACCGGGGTATTATAGTTCACCATTCTTGATGGAGAATGAAACTCACTATAAACATCGCTCATTGTTCTGGCATGTACAGTAAACCCATCGTCAAAAGTTAAAGGCGAAAATGTGATCCCCATACTGAGGCATATGTGCTGCCAGAAATCATTTAATTCGTATTGTTCTTGTTGGACTAATATCTTGTCAATATGAGTGAAGCTGCACGCAAGCTGTAACGGCATATTTTCATCATCTGCGCTTAGCGCAATATATCCTTTATCCGATGGGATCTGTTCCCCCATAGCCCAAGCCTCCAGTTCAATACCAACATCAGAGGAACTGACAATAAAGAATAGATTAAATCTCTCACCAGATTGGCTGCCACAGTAGAAAATAGTATTAGGTTTATTTTTCATTAACTGAATAATTATTTCAGGCACTTTGTCGTACTCAAGCGTTACATTAAACCCTTGTACAATATGGTCGACAAGGCCATAGAGCCTTTTTTCTACCAGGTAGCCGGTGTCATAAAGTGCTTGGGCCGCCAGCCGTGTATTCTCAATAGTCCCTAACGCCAGAACACAAATATCTGCAAATATCGGGAAAACTTCATTTGATTGTGTATTCTTTACCTTTACCCCGATGCATTCTCCATTTTTAATAATAAGTGCTATAGCTTCATATCCAATAATAAATGTGGTATCTGTGTGTGACTGGTTATCCTCTTTCCAATAGGATAATGGTGAGTAGGCTTCCCAGCGACCTGCTGAATCAATATCTTTGACGACTTGAGGTGCTATTTTAAAATTTAAATTGGCAAGTGTGAAAGAGTAATCACTTTCATCGTCTTTTTTTTGCCCATGCTAATATTTCAGATTGTACAAGAGTGTAGAGTGATGGGCCGCCTAACCAGCTTTCTTCAAGGTCACGAGCAATGCTTACGGGCCACTCTTTAAGGATTTCTGTTTCAATAGGCAGAATAACGCCGTGCCAATAGAGTGACCGGCCACCCAACCTGCGGCGTATACAGCTTCCGTTTGAAAAATGGGGTTCAGTCAATGAATGCCATGAGCGGTAAGCGAATTTGTCAGTCTCTTCATTCTTCCATAACTTATCGGCATGTTGATATTCGTCTCCCGCATTTATATGGCGACAGTCATCAGCTGGGCCAGCTTCCATCACCACAATATTGTTAATATCCCTATAGTCTAAATGTTTGGCTAGCTCCAAACCTGACATGCCGCCCCCCAATATTAAAATATGAATCTGAGAAGGTAACTCGCTCATTTTCTTAGTGGTGTTATTATTCAGTACATTCATTTTTGTACCCTCTGATAATACTTATATGTAACTAAAAAATTGTTATTTATGGGATGTGTAAATATTTATTGCAACTTACATATAAAATTCTGCCAAGGTTCTTTGGGGAATTTTGATTGAATAAATAACTTATTATTAGCTAATAGCATTCTTATTTCCGCATCTCCCAGGGCATGAAGCCGCATCCACTCAAATAGCTCCTGTGCAGCTTCAGTAGGGCGTTCAGGTGTTACTTTTATATGATGATATTCATCACCATAGAACTCGGTAAATGCTGAATATTGGGTGACTGCGCAAGGCAGGCCGGCAATCGCTGCCAGCGCAGGCCCCAAACCGACACTTTCGACATTTTCGACACTTGGAGTAAATAAAATCGCCCCGGATAACGCATAGCAAATGACGAGTAGATCTATTTCATCTAAACACCATTGATTGCTTTCATTTCTATATGTTTTTAATGGAACCTCATCTAGAAATATGACATCTATTTCTAAGTTAAGATTTTTCACCTGTTCTTTTAATTCGTGAGCATACTCAGGATCTTCATGCATATTACCAAAAATAAGTAGTTTAGGTGTATTTAACTTTTTTCTTTGTAGATATTTAGTAGTGTATGAAAGACATTGATAGCTATCTCTATCCCTTTCACTCTAAATACTCTTACAGGTACAAGTACGATAGAGGAGCCAGCAGGTATTCCGTGTTGCGTCAAAAAAGAACTATGGGTTTCATTGAAGTCCAACATATCAATCGAAGGTAATATATTCGGGATCATATTAGCGATAAGCTTAGTGGGGTAATTTTTGGTTTCATTTGCTAAGATATCGGATGCAACGATCCATTTAGTATAGTGATTCTCCTGTGGTATTGGCGTCAATGTATTAGGCACTTTCGGGTAGAGCCTTTCTTTTCTCTCATAAATGCCATAACTGCCAAACAGGTCATGATCCCAAAAAATGATCCCTCCATGATTTTTATTACCCCAGAATTTCTTTGCTGCACGATGAAGCGCCAGACTCACCGGGACAGCATCGGAAATGGTTATATTTAAAGCAAAGACCCAATCAATAGCGTTCTCTTCAAACCAATTAAGAAAGTATGATTCATAAAAATCAGCAACTGCAATAATATCTTCTTTAACATCTTCTATTTCACTCTTACTCAATGAGTCATACTTGGCAACCTTGTGTTTGATATCCATCAATCTATTCTCATGGTCGGTATCATTTTGCCAGGCAGACTTAATTGAGTTGACGTTCATCCAGCCTGGATAATGAGATGTCGGGCTACCATTAGGGAAAAAATGTTTTTTATCTGGTCGCCATGAATATCCTAAGTCTGTTGGGATATTATTGATTATCATTCCATTTTTAATTGCCATCTCAGCCACATTTCTAAATATGGTTAGTAGACCACTCGTGGGGAGCCCATCTCCTGATACAATAGCCCACTTCATTTTTTTCATATTATACCTCTTGATATTATTTGTTTAATTAAATTATTTTTCTTGATATCATATTAATAAGTAAATATATAAATACACAACAAATTAATATTAAAATTAGTGCAGTACGTAGTGATGTTATATCAGCTAACATTCCTATTAATGGTGGTGAAATAAGTAGCCCGATGCGTGAAATCCAGGTTGCAAACATAACTCCATTAGCTGAGTTTAAATTCGGAATCTGACCAATAAAAGCAATGGTCAATGGAAAAGTCACTGATATACCTAACCCTATCAGTGAGAAGCCCAATATTGAAAAAGTAGATGAGTGAATACTTATCACTATCCATATGCCCAGCGTTGCTATCATAATGCCATATTTTATTGTACTAACAACCCCAAATTTATTGGTGAAATAGTCACCTGACATTCTACCAATGACCATACTTACTTGACATGCTAAATAAGGCAGGCCAGCAATGATAGGGGAAACATGATAATAATCATTCATATATATTGCACCCCAGATGCTCGCCGTTTCCTCTATTCCACATGTGAATACAAGTAACACCAATGCGAGGCAGTAGAGTGGTAAGCCTGTGGTGCCTATAAATAATCCGCGTTTATGCAGGATGCTATTATTGTTTCTTTCATTCTTTCTTTTAAATAGAAATATAAAACCCATTAATATACTAATATTTATAAAGAAAATAGTGGTGCTAAATTGCCCCATTGTCAGGCCGAAACCGATTGCGGAGACAGCAACCAGACCGCCAAGAATAGTGCCGATACTTTCTGCACCATGAAAACGGTTGATTAAACTCTGTCCACATGTCTTCTGCACATCAAGCGCTTGAACATTCATACAAGTATCTGTCCATGCATCAAAGATACCAAACAGAAAAAGTAATAATGCTATTTCATACCACGATGATGCAAATGGTATTAAAGAAATGCAAATAATAAATAGAATGAATGTTATATTAGTTGCCCAGAACTGCCCAAGGAGACTAATTATATTGCTAGAAATTAGCCCGAATATTATGGCTCCGGCTGGAATTGCCGATATTGTCATACCAACCATAGAGTTACTCATATTTAAATTTTCTTTTATGTAGGGAATCCAAGGTACCAGGCTGGCGTATGCAATACCATGAATGAAGAAAAGTAATGATAAAGTAATTTTTTGTTTTTTTTCTCATGTTTTTAGTATTCATTTTTTATTTTTTCAATATGGATTTATTATTTTCATATATAATTAAAATCAAATCCTAATATATTTCTATAGCCATCACCTAACGATGGTTCTTTTATTTTTATAGGTGTTACTTTATGCCAGATGGTGGAGTTTTTATCTACATGAAGTAAACCTTCGCCACATTCTAATATATGAGATTTAATAAATTCTTTTTTCTCCGTACAGTAAAGCTTGCTGACTCCTCCATCAATATTGTATTTATCGATCACGAGTGCCGACACAATATAATCACTTCCATCTTGATGTAGACCTTCGGGTGAATTACTGACGAATCTTTCCAACTGGCTAATAATTAGTGAAACCTGATGGCAGGTTACGCCAATTCTCCTCACTTTTATGTGTGGTTCACATTCACATACTACGCCTACCAGTCTTTTGATAAGTTGCTTTAGTTCTGGGGAGTGACTTGTTGCTGAATCCATTGGTGGGAATCTGCGCACAAGTTTTCTTAAATCTGTAGAATGATCAGCATCCTGTGTAAAAGAACTCAGTGCCGGTAACTCAATGACATTTACTTCCCACTGATGATTAACCCATTCTGTAATAAAACGGCTTATCCCTCGTTTCCTAAAAGGCCGATAAGAATAGAATGCTTTTTTTTCTTTCTCGGACAAACCGGTTATACATTTTTCGATATACTCAGGTACTGATATATCATCCAGATAATATTGTGCCTCGGACAGGATTCTCTGTTTATCTTGAGGGTATTTTCTCATCAAGAATCTTAACTGAGATAACTTAGTATCATTGTTATCCCATGCTAATAATTCAAATGAGAATGTTTTTCTAAGTGATGCTATATCTATTCCAAACTCATTAATATTAAACTTAACTATCTTGTATTTAACTCCCATAATATTTATATCCTGTTTCCATGTAATTCAAAAGCTGAATAAAACCAATGAAATCATAAAGATTCATATGAGTGAATAATCGACTTTATTATGTAATTTTGAATTGGTTTTTCTCTTCTATGTTTTTATATATCAAAGATTTCATTTCGGCAAGTTTTTATAAAGTATACAGATCTGGATATTAAGCTAATTATATTTAATCAATCTTTATTGGTGAGTGACGTGTGAACTTACAGAACTAGCTAAATAGTATAGGTAATCAGTCTATTTTAAGTTTACCTGTTAGCTATAAGATTTAAGAAATAGTCTATCAACAATTTTGAACCGAGAGTTGCAGCGATTAGAGAGAATTGAGAGAGAATCCAACAGTAGCGTTATTTTCAGCTAAAGAAGTGATAAATCCAGCGAGTTATCAGGATGCGCTGGATAATAGTATTGCAGCCGAAATTATTTCTTGGATGGTGATATCAATAGTCACGTCGATTTCACTTTTGGAACCGATATTTTATCGTTGCGATATTATTACCTAAAATTGCAATGATATTACTTCCCTCACAGTGATATCACTGTACCGACTAAGTTAAATATAACACTTTACAGGTTGGTGGTATTTAATAGCTGATTGAGAAAATGACCCAGTGCTCCAGCTATAAGTGTTCACTTTATTTATAATTTTCCCGAATTGGACGATTTATTAACTTCTAAGTCGATAATGATTCGCCGCCCTTAAATTGGCTGATATCAAGCCGGTGAAGAGTCACTTTTCGCCACAATGTGGTACGGCCTATTCCCAATAAGGTTGCCATTTCATTAAGCTGGCCCTGGCACACCAGCGCCGCCCGAATAATGGCCTGCCTTTCCAGTTCTTGCAACGATAATACAGGTTGAGGTTGTGGCATATCAGGTTCCAGCAGCAGTTTTTCCCCCAGCAGGTGTTCCGGCAAGTCGTTGAGATGGATGCTGTTATTGCGACAGGCCATTGCCGCTCGCTCTACCACGCTTTTCAGCTCTTGATCGTTACCCGGCCACGGATATTGACGCAACTGGCGCATAACGCTGTCATCTGGTTGATACTGGCAGTGGAAGTGCTGCCCTAAGCTCGCCAGCGTATGTTGTACCAGCAGTGGGATATCTTGTTGGCGTTGGCGCAGCGGCGGAATATGTAATTCAAAAGATTGCAGCGTATAGAACAACTGGCGGCGAAAATGGCCTTGTTTCACCAATAGCGGCAGGTCTGCACCGGTGGCGGTAATAATTCGCACATCGACTGGGATCACCCGATTGGAGTTAATCCGCATGACCATGCCGGTTTTAACGATTTGCAGCAGCGCAGATTGCATCTCTGGCGACAGATATTCGACCTGCTCCAGATACAGTGTACCGCCGTTAGCCAGCTCAAATTTACTGGGTTGGCCCGATTCCCCTTCGATGGCGTCACTACCAAGAAATTCCCGCGCCATAAGATTTTGCGGTAATGCCTGACAATTCAATACGATATAAGGGCCATCAGCGCGATCACTGGCATTATGGATTGCCTGCCCCAGTTGTTGCTTACCCACGCCTTCTTCGCCGTGCAGTAAAATCGGGTGACGGCCTTTAGCTGCTTGCTTGCCATAACGAACCAAGCGGCGCATCTCCAGCGAGGCTACCGGCATGTCATCAAATGTATAGCTGGCTCGCCCTAATTGGCTATGAACCATTCGCCTCAGTAATTCTTGCGGATGCAATAAGGCAATGAAACCGCAACGGTCACCGTCTGGAATGGGTTTGAGCGTTAACAGCGCGGAAATAAATTGCTGCTGATTTTCAAAAGTGACTTCCACATGGCTAAGTGGGTTGCGATGCAAAATAGCCTGGGTCAGTAACGCGGGCAAGGTGAGTAAATCGGTGACCGGCTTACCTAAACTATTGGTTTCATCGAGTTGTAAAATGGCGGCAGCGCGACGATTGAGATACAACAGGCAGCCGCGCTGATCCCACGCCATAACCCCATCTTCAACCCCATCGAGCAGGGCATTGAGTTCATTTAAATGACGGTTGGTTTCTGCCAACAGGGAGTCGGCGTGAAGATAATTGCCAATTTCGCGGGCAATGGCTAATGTCAGCGGCAGATCACTGGCGGCGTTATCTACCAGCTTGCTGCCCAAAACGATAACGGCCTGTTGACGGCCACTGTTATCATAGACTGGCGTGGCGCAAAATTGCCACGAATGCAGCGCCTGCTTAAAATGCTGCTGCCCACTGACTTGTATCGGATTGCCTTCAGCAATCGCCAACGCCGGAGCATTGGTGCCGATCAGCCCTTCAGCCCAGTAACTGCCGCAATCAATACCCAATTCACGTAACTGATTTAGAGTTTGCGGGTGACCGCATTGCCACAAGGTACAGCCACTTTCATCCAGAATCAGCAGTACGCAATGACGTGATTCCATGTATTCGTAGGCATCTTCCAATGCGGCCTGCCCGAGCACCAGCAAGTCATTTTTACGCTGACAAATAGACTGAAATGTCGCGCCCGCAGCCCGGTGGGGCGCGCGCCATTGCTGAGCCTGCATCAGTTTCTGGCAGCGCTGCCAGGATCCCGCCAGCGCGGGGGGGGTGGCAGGTAGCCTCGTGTTACTCATTGAGCGCTTTGGAACCCGGATGCCGCCAATGAATTTGACCCGGCAGAATCAGCCGGTTTTGTGCCAATGGCGTCTCGTCGATCAAGGCAGTGACCATCTCGAAGCTATGACGTGCCAAGCCCTGACAATCCTGAGCGATGGTATCTATTCTCAGCGGCAGGCAATCAAACAGATAGTGATCGTCGAAACTGCACAGATGAATGTCGCTGCCCATTAGCTGATGTTGATTGAGGTAACGTAACACCCCTTCCAATAAGCCACAGGCGGCGGTAAACACCGCTTTCGGCGGGCGGCCTAGTTGCGCGCAGAGTTGGGCTATCATTTCATAACCGGAGCTTGGCAGATAATGCCCATTAAGGAGCCATTCCGGGCGGCACTCAACGCCAGCTTGTTGTAACCCTAACTGGAAACCGGCTAAGCGGTCACGGGTAGGGGAGATTCGTGGCTGGCCGCCGAGAAAGTAAAATTCATCAGGATGCTGGCGCGCGATATTTTCAACCAATGTGGCCGTTGAAGCGACAGAGTCAGTGATAACCAGCGGCAAGTCTGATTCACCAATCAACCGGTCCATCTGGACGACCGGCAGACGAGCATTAATCTTTTGATATTCAGCGTCATTGAGCTGGCTGGAGGCGACAATCAGGCCATCTACCTGACGTTGTACCAGGCTGTTCACTGCCATCATCTCCTGACCGGGATTCTCATCGGTACAGGCGATCAGCAGTTGCAGCCCGGCTTCGCGACACCGCATTTCCAGCTCGCGAGAAATCAGCGCGAAGCCGTGGTTGGTCATCTCTGGCACCACTAAACCCAGAGTGTGGCTCCGGGTTGAACGCAGTGAGCGGGCGTGAAAGCTGGGCTGATAGTTATGTTCATTAGCTAACGCAATAATACGATCCCGCGTTTCGTCTGAAACACGATATTCCTTACTACGCCCATTGAGCACCAGACTGGTGGTCGATTTCGACACCCCCGCCAGTTTAGCAATATCATTAATGGTAATTCGTTTATGATTTTTCACAGGGTGCATCGGTCGCCTTGAAAGATAACTCATTCTAACATGGGCGAAGACAACAACCAGTGTTGCAGACACAGTTCGGCATTTCCTTTGAAGATGGCGTGTGGTTGCCCGCTCGGGAAGTAACTACAGGTCATCACCCCCTCGCCCTGATTGATAAAGATTTCTATGCTGCAACGATCGCACAACAGTTGTAATTGTTGCAAATTACCGCGCCAGTAGCGGGACTCCTGTAATCCAGTGCGCAAATTGCGACGGCTTAGGGTGATACGCTCGCCATCCCATCCCATCCCATCCCATCCCATTCCAGTACTAATGTACCGCCCAATTCAAGAACAAAGGGGGCGGTGATATCCACGATGATTTCGGCACTGCTGATGGGCAGCGCGGGGGCATCTGTAGCGCTGCCTTGCCATTGGCGCAGCCATAGGTTTTCACCATGCCAAGCAAGCCCATTAACAGGCCGGATGCCACGATAGCTGGAATTATCGGGACAAAAATATTGGATAGCAGGCGAGCAATGCGCTGAAAAGGATTCAGTTTCCGCGCTGCTGCATCGGCGGCTTCAGATTTACTGGCTTCGTTTACATCTGCTACTTTAATAAATTCGGCATACACTTTATTGACTAATCCGGTGCCGAAAATGACCTGTAATTGCCCTGCATTACTGAAACAACCTTTGACGCCATCAAGTTTTTCTATTGCCGATTTTTGCACCAAAGAGTCATCGGCTAAAAGCAAACACAGGCGAGTGGCACAGTGTGCTGCGCTAACGATATTATCTTTACCACCCAGTAATGGCAGCAGAGCCTTTACGATCTCATTGATATTAATTATATCCCTCGCAAATGCATTCCAATTCCTGCGTGCCGAGCGTCGCTGTGGCCGCAGGTTGTATTGGTTGTTGTTTCCCACCGTGGGAAGGGGTTAGAACCAGGTTTCCATCTGGATGCCGAAGTTCCATTGCCCGCCAGCCGCAAAGTCATTTTTACCGAAAGCATCATCTTTGGCGTAGTTATCCAGATCGCGGCTCCAATCCATATAAGTGGTAAAGACACGTAGTTCTGGGCGGCTGAAGAAGTTACTGATATCACCGGCTTTAAAGGTCGGCGCGAAGGTCAATTTATAGAAACCGCCGCTAACTTTGTGATAATCCTTATAGCCTTGTGGCTCCAGATTCATGTATTGATAACTGCCTTCATAAGCCAACGCGAAGTTTTCCGTGATTTCCTGAATGAGACGGGCGTTGAATGTCAGCCACTTATAGCTGTCGCCCTCGACGTAGCGATCTTGGCTTTGCTGCGCCAGTATCGCTGGGGCCAGACGCCAGTTTTTACTCAGCGCGGTGGTGCCGTAAGTGGCTAAACGCCAGGTATCTGCGCCGCCGGTCAGATTACCATCGGCACCAATAGATTTAACTTCAGCTCCCAAGCCGCGGCCGTAGAGCAACGCCGTTTTCGAAGTACCGTCGCGCAGGCCATAGAAGCTGTCGCCGTGGTAAGCCAACATGCTGTGGATACCTTTATCTGCTGCATGTGTATTGACCGTTTCACCGCTATTTTTCCGAGCCTCGTTATCTTTGGCGCGCAACCCGCTGACCGTCCACTGGAATGGGCCGGAATAGTTATTAGCGCTGAAAATATAGCTCTGAATATCACTATTCACATTCTCGATTTCGCCGTAGTTTCGGCCATACAACGAGAAGTTGCTCTTCAGATTATCTGTCCACTTGATGTCATAGATACCGCCCCCAGTACCGGCGAGGAACACCACGTCTGAATCCAGCCAGTGAATATCAAAGTTATCACGGTCAAAACGCTTACCGGCCCACAGGGTACTGTCTTTGAAAATGCCATTAAAAGTAGGGAGGGTACCCAACTCAACAAATGCCTGACGTATATTGAGATCACTGCTGTCTGCGGTCCAGTCGTTGTAGCTGCGTTGACCATCAGCCATCATGACTTTAAAGCGGGTTGTTGCACCGTTTTCCAGCCGCTGCTTTTTCTCCAGATTCACTTCAACATAGGTATCGGGTTCATTGCCTAAACGACCAATCGCCCCACCGGTGCTACCTGCCGGTGACACATAAGGGCCACCCTGTGTCCCGGTGCCGGAGTCATTCATCAGTAGGCCGGAACGGGCATAACCGTGGAATTCAAAACCGTTATCGCCCTGCGTTTTACTTTCTAACGGCTCTGTACGTTTAGCAACCTGAACGGTTTTATCTTCCGCTTGCTGCGTTCTGGTTTCTAGTTTTTGTGCCTGTTTTTCAGCAATTTCGGCGCGTATTTCTGCATTTTTTGCACGTTGCTCTGCGTGTTGCAATCGCTGCTCCAACGCATTAAGGCGGGCTTCGATATCATTATTTGAAACTGAAGATGGTGAGGCTGCTAAAGTTGTTGTGGCTGTATAAGAAAGAATAAGTCCTATTGATACAGCAAGATAGCTTGGTTTTATCATCATTTTTATATCACTCGGTATGTGATTGATTGTATTTTTGCTAAACGGCTAAACCGATTTTTCTCGGCTAGCATTAGGGAGATCATTCCCGATTAGCAAAACATTTTGCTAACCCGATTCAGCCAATGTGATCCAAGCTACAGATTGAATGATTTTGTCACGGAGAAAAGGTACAAGAGGGCGAGCCGGACGCTATTTTTGAGCACCCGGTGAGGAATTAAAGGATTAAGGATTGAGTTGCAGGAAATGCGCCAGCGCTGTGGCATTAGGTAAGGCTGTCATCGCCCCTTTAGCGGTGGTCGCCAGCGCACCACAGGCTTGAGCTTGATTGATAACCGCAGCCAGATCTATACCTTGATACCAATGGGGGTACTGCGCCAGCGCAGTCAGCAGACCGGCCACAAACGCGTCACCAGCCCCAGTGGTATCGATGGGGGTGATCTTTCGGCTTGGGTATTTTTGCAAACGATGGCGGTTATGTAGCCAAGCGCCCTCTGCGCCCAACGTCACCAGCAGTAACTTACAGGAATAATCCGCCATAAACCGCGTCATCGCGGTAGCGATATCGTTATGAGGGCAGATAAAGTTCAGCTCCTCCAATGACAGTTTTACTACGTCTGCCAGTGCCAACGCTTGTTGCAGACAGGGGAGTAGTTCCTCTGGGTGACGCCAGATATCAGCACGAATATTGGGATCAAAACTGACCCATCCGCCGGCAGATTTAATTCGACGCATTGCCTCAAATGCGGTGCTGCGACAGGGTTCCCGGCTCAGTGCGATAGAGCATAGGTGCAACCATTGATGTTGTTTAAATCCTGGTAAATCAGTCGGTTGTAGGAATAGATCTGCACTCGGTGTCACCATGAAGGTAAAGGTGCGCTCACCGTGCTGGTCTAAATCTACGACCACCGTTGAGGTATGGTGCTGTGAGTCCAGCGCCATAGCGCGGGTATCCACATTCTCCTGTTGCAATACTTGCTGCATAAAGTGGCCAAAACTATCGTCTCCGACACGGCCAATAAACGCACTTTTTCCACCTAAACGGCTAATGCCAACCGCTACATTGGCAGGCGCGCCGCCGGGACATTTAAGATAGCTATTTGAATTTTCAGGTACTAAATCGATAACGGCATCGCCTAAAACCCAAATTGTATTTTCCACGACAAACCCCTATTTTCTCCCATTCGGTTGGTAGCTAAAATAGAAGAATCGGTTTAGCAAAGCAATAAAATAATCTGTTATAAGAAAAAACAGTGGCAGAAACAGGTATTCATTCATTGAATTAAATGGTATTAATTATCATTATCATTAATCGTTTGATAAGGTATCTCTCATGTTTGGTCGTGTTATTGTCAGGTTTTTGGCATTAAAGAGGTACTGCCAATACGGCATTCATTACCATGAAAGGTACCTCTGTTAGGCTATTTTTAACCATAAGTTATACGTTGCCATATTGTGCTGCGGCTCTAATCAATGATAACGGTGCTTTCTGATTAAATTCGTTGCATATAATTACAACCTACTGATTTAAGGAAGAATGTAGAATGATTATTGGATATAGATACATGGCGATAATGCCTTGTAATCACAGCGGGAAAGACAAGCAAGTTGCGAGCGAAACACCCTCTACATCTGCTGATATTCAGAGGCAGTCTGAGCTGATTAAAGATAAAACAGGTATTGTTCCCGCGCATCTGCTTCGATTACAGCGAGCCGCCTGTGAACTTAATTGTATTATTGCTATTCGCCCGGTAGATAGGTTGGCAACAGAGCTGATTGAAGCAGGCCATCCTACTAAGGGTTTCCATATTAAGGGAAAGAGTGCCTCTTGGGGTGGGCAGGCTGGTTTTATCTGTGTAGACCAACGTTTTAGTAAGTTGGAGAATGAATCAGATGAACGTATCGCTAAATTCAACGAACAAGTGCGGCAGTGCATCAGTGATGGGGATGCTGTGGCTGTGCCGCTGGTTGTGACGCAAAGCCGTCTCCAAACTTTATTGTACAGTGGTGCCATAGACCAGATTTCGCTCGAAAACCCCGATGGAATTCTCAGCCTGCAAGCCAGAGGTCTTAGCGATAAGAGTTATGCATTTGAAGCGAAGAAGTTATCGGGCAAGGGGGAAGTTCGATACCAGATTTTCCATAATGGTAAATCGATTGAAGTATTAGCGCCTACTATCAATGCATTACCCTTTACTGCCGATTATGATTTGCTGATGGTAGCCCCTCATATCAGTGATTTGGGTTCACAGGATAACTTACCCGTACCTGATGTTGCGCACCACGTATTTCGCCGACGGATAGATAAGTATAGCAAGTGGCCAGATGCGCCTGAGATACGCCAAGACTATGATAAACCAGCCAGTTTTTATCGCAAGGAAGACGGTGAGATTGGGAATGCATCGGAGCGCGTTCGTCAGATGATCCCGTACCTCAACGAGGCAGTCGTCGGCGATGGTGAAAAGGTGATTCATCATAATGTTGACTCCTCTAGCCCTGTTTCGGATCCGGCGGCCAATTATCCGGCAACCTTTATATTGCCAGTGCGGATCGGGCGTTTTGACGAGTTGTGTGTCATAGAAAATAAGGACGAATTGAGAGAGTTTGTGACCGAGGCTAAAAGGCATGGATACCATATGGTGATGAATCCTTTATGGGAACCTGACTTGCTTCAGATTCGCAATCCGCACTTTGAAGAAATGAGGCGTGAATTAATCTTAAAACTATAGTTTCAATAAGTTGAAGCTTTCTTTCTTGCTTACAGAAGAGCACGCGCGCTGTTGAAGTGGGAAGGGAAGTGCCCGGCAGATAGGAAATATCGGTAAATGAAATAGCACAATAATGCGATTAGGTATGATATAGGCTATGCCACCTTGGGTCTGCCGACTCATAAAGTGAGAATCTGGGTCTCCATCTATGATGTTGAATAATAATCATTATTAATGTATTTGTTGATATTAAACTGTTTACTAAAAGTTTTAACGTGAATATTGGCGCTATCCATTCAGATAAATTTTATTTACCTATGGAAGATTTGGAGACTTATTGTTGTTTATGGTATGTGACTATTTAATAACGTAATAAGAGTGGAATATAATATCGGAGTATTGTGCTCAACTATTAATATACTAAAATAATAGCCAGGCAGACCTATAAGTCTGCCATTGATATTTTTTCAAGGTGACAATTCAACTTTTGATAGTTTTTTTCCGGCAAACGCAACTTTATTGCGGCCATCTTTTTTAGCCCGATAAAGTGCTTCATCAGCGGCTTTCAGTGATGAGGCCAAATCATAAGCCAGCAGTGGTGATATGCCGGCACTCAAGGTTACAGTCGTTGAGACCTTATGGTTGAAAACATGCGGAATATCAAGGCTTAAAACCCTTTGCCGTACTCGTTCGGCTAACTGGCTGGCATACTCTTCGCTTACATGTGTCAGTAATACCAGAAACTCTTCTCCACCATAACGCACTACAATATCCCGCGAGCGCACAGCATCACGGATGGCTGAGGCTACTCGCACTAAAGCCTGATCCCCCATAGTGTGGCCATAGTTGTCGTTATAGGCTTTAAAATGGTCGATATCGAGCAGCAATACGTAGTGATTTCCGGGTGATTGGGACAATAACGTTTCGAGTTTATTTTCCAGCCCACGGCGATTATACAAACTGGTCAGCGGATCTATCATGCTTAAATCGCTAAATTTCTCCCTCTCATTATAGAGGCGAGCGACCAGTTTTCGGGTAAAGTCATCGCTACGGCGCAGCATCAAATGATGTAAAGAGAAGCCAATCAACGGCAGCATAATCGTGAATAAGATTCGGAAAATGTTCTGGAAATCATCAAGAAAAATAACAGTTAATGCAGACGGTGCTGTGTGCAGGCAAAAAGCGAGAAAGTTATCAGACAGGGCAATGGTGCTGATAAAGAAAATCATAAACAAGCTAAGTAATAAGTAATTATTTTCATTACTACCCAGATATTCGTATTTGAGAATGATTTGCCACGCCCAAAGCATACCCATGATGATTGAAAATAAATTCAGTTTATCGATATAATTCTTCGAAATAAAAATAAGATAAGCGACAGCACTCAAGCTGATAATCGCGATCAGCACAACCGGTAATGTGATTGCGGGTGTTTTAGGTGATGGTAATATCATGCTAAAAATAGATGACGATGCATTGAGGAATAGAAAGAGTAGTAAAGAGAGCCGATGCTTACTTTTAAGAAGCTGATCGTAGGAATGGCTATTCATATTCAGTTCACTCTGCATAATGTCGTGCTGTCTGTAGACAAATAAACAATATCCTCATGAAGCCGAATTATTTAGGCATCACGATAAATAGTTTTTCTGAGTAATTATTTTTTCTGAAGCGTCTTGGTGTTTTTTTGGGAATTTTCTTAATCAAAATTACCATTTTTCGACCAGTCTGTCATCATGATGTCGATCAACTAAGCAAAATGATGCATATATCGAGAAAAGGCATCCGACCTATCCCCATAAAAACCATCTGGGAATAGCGTTCTTCCAACCTGAAACTTCTCTCTGTGGAAGACAACAACATGGTGCAGATTGCTACAGAGTGATATATGATATTGGTTATCATTATCACTTAGGTATCTGTCATTATGATTACAGCCAGATTAGCAGCTTACCGTTCGTGGGGGGTTATTGGGGGCTTGAGCCGTGGAATGTCCAGTGGGTGGGGGATATTGCTGCCTTTTGCTTTGCTACCGCTACTGGGATGGGCTGAGCTTACTGTTGGTCAGTTACGAATCCTGATAGTTCTCGCTATGTTGGCCACCATTAGCATGTTGTATCATGCACGGCTACGGCATTTTCTGTTGCTGCCATCATGTCTGGCGCTATTAAGTGGTTTGACGGCGGTGTTAATGCATAACGAGATATACTGATATAACCGATTGAATTCTGAGGGGATATTGCCAAAGGAAGGTGATTGCTATGGTTTTGAAATCATCGTGGTGCGAAGGGAGGGACTTGAACCCTCACGTCCGTAAGAACACTAACACCTGAAGCTAGCGCGTCTACCAATTCCGCCACCATCGCCCAAATGATTTCTTACTGCTTATACCGATCATACTTCAAGCTGCATGTGCGTTGGCCGCCTGCCTGCAACTCCAATTATTTTGGGTATATCTTGAAAAGAGTGAAACTTAGGATTTATATCACCAGCTTGGTGCGAAGGGAGGGACTTGAACCCTCACGTTCGTAAGAACACTAACACCTGAAGCTAGCGCGTCTACCAATTCCGCCACCATCGCATGTGCTGTGCAATATAAATCTATACCTTTCGTATTTGAAACCGCAAGGGTGCTAGCGGCAACTCTCATTACTGTGGGTATATACTACAAGTCGCTTAAAAAGACTGTTTGGTGCGAAGGGAGGGACTTGAACCCTCACGTCCGTAAGAACACTAACACCTGAAGCTAGCGCGTCTACCAATTCCGCCACCATCGCGTACCGAAACATGACTTTTATATAGCAACTACGGAGGCGAATTCTAGAGATTTTCACGTTCAGGTCAATACTTATTTCCCCTCAGCGGGACGTTTGCTGTAAAAAGCGCCATATGTTGATCAATTGATTTGATTAATGGCGCTTTTTTCATTTTATACTCCGGACTGCCTATCTCGTAGCAAGGGAGGATAATGGGCGAATAATTCAACGAGCCAGTCAATCAGTACTCTGACTCTGGGAGCTAAAAAACGCCCTGGTGGAAACATGATAAACAGCGGCATAGCCGGTGGCGGGCAATGGGGCAGGATTTCAATTAACTCGCCTTGTGCCAATTGGCTTTGAATACCGGGAGTGGGGGCTTGAATCAGCCCCAAACCTGCAACGCCGGCTGCAATATAGGCATCAGCACCACTGACACTCAAAATACCGGGTAATACGCGGGATTCAACTTTCCCCTGCAGGACAAACTCCAACGGATAATCGCGGTTATGAAAGCGTGAGAAATACCCCACCGCTTGATGACCTGCCAAATCGTCCAGCGATGTTGGTACCCCTTGTTTTGCCAGATACGCCGGTGACGCACAGGTGATTTGCGGTTGCTGACCAATATTACGTACCGCTAATTGCTCATCATGGGGCAGCCAGGCTCGTAATACGCAATCAACGCCTTCACGCATCAGATCAATGGTGCTGTCGTTGGCCCCTAGCATTAACGTAATGTGTGGATAGCGCTGATAAAAATCACTCAGCGCAGGGATGACCACATTACGGGCCAGCGAATGTGGCATATCAATGCGCACTTTGCCCTCAGGTTGCAACCGCTGATGGCTAAATAGGGAATCTGCTTCTTCAAACGCCGACAGTAATTGCAGGCAGCGCTGGTAATACAGTGTGCCTTCAGCGGTGATATTTACCTGTCGGGTGGTGCGTACCAGCAAGCGAACCCCTAGCCGCTGTTCTAGTCGTTTCAAGGTATGGCTAACGGTTGCCCGTGGCAATTGCAGCTTTTCTGCTGCGCGACTGAAACTGCCCAATTCAACAATACGGACAAATATCCGCATTGCCTGTATTTGGTCCATGAATACGCCTGCCTATTGTTGGTGTTTTTTGAACAGTGATGAGCAATCTGCATTATTTATCTTTCCTCGCTAAACAACCACACTTTCTTCTGACATCACTAACGGGGAATATCACAATGCAACAACGTCAATTAGGTTCGAACGGCCCGCTCGTCTCAGCGCTGGGGCTTGGCTGCATGGGGATGAGTGATTTTTACTCCACCAATCAGGATGTGAATGAATCCATTGCCACGCTGCATCGGGCGTTGGAGTTGGGCGTCACGCTGCTGGACACTGCGGATATGTATGGCCCGTTTACCAATGAAGAGTTGGTTGGAAGAGCCATTAAGGGCAAGCGTGATCAGGTCTTTCTGGCGACAAAATTCGGTATCGTGCGTGACCCGGCAGACCCGACGGTGCGAGGTGTCAGTAGCCGCCCGGACTATATTCGTCAGTCGGTTGACGGTAGCTTGAAGCGGCTGGGAGTTGAGGTTATTGACCTTTACTATCAGCACCGTGGTGACCCCAGTGTGCCAATTGAAGATGTGATTGGCACGATGGCGGATTTAGTCACTGCGGGCAAAATTCGTTATATTGGGTTGAGTGAAGTCTCAGCGGCGACGCTGGATAAGGCCCATCAGGTGCATCCGATTACTGCGGTGCAAAGCGAGTACTCACTGTGGACTCGCGATGCGGAGAGTTCTGTACTGGCCGCCTGCGAACGTTTAGGTGTGGGTTTTGTGGCTTATAGCCCGCTGGGGCGAGGTTTTCTAACCGGTGCTATTCGCCACCCGGAAGACTTGGCTGCTGACGATTTTCGTCGCCATAACCCACGGTTTCAAGGTGATAATTTTACCCTGAATCTGGCTCTGGCTGATGCGGTGGTTGAAATGGCTGGCGAAAAGGGGATTAAACCATCGCAACTGGCACTGGCATGGGTGTTGGCGCAGGGGAAACACATTGTGCCGATCCCAGGGACTAAACGGCGTGCTTATCTGGAAGAGAATCTAACGGCATTAGCGGTGACGCTTAGCGCGCAGGAGCTGGCGGCGCTTGATGCGGTATTCCCATTCCATGCCGCAGCGGGTGAACGCTACGGCATGGAAGGGATGAGTCATCTTAACGCCTGATATTAACGTTTTTTCTTAGCATCTCGTGGCGGGCGGCCAACAGTTGCTTGATAGACCTTAAAACGGCCATTTTGCGCCAGCACTTCATGGCTGCCAAACGCGGCATCCAACAGTGCAGGGTAAGGCAAGAACGAGTTCGCCACGATCCGCAATTTACCGCCAACATGCAGATGCGCGGTAGCACCTCGGATCAGCATTTCAGCCGCCGTCAGGCTGGTTTGAATCCCATCATGGAACGGTGGATTGGAGATAATCATCTCGAAGCGGCCTTTAATGTCAGTGTAGACATTGCTGGCAATCACTTGCGCGTCGATGTTATTCGCCGCCAATGTTGCCCGGCTGGCTTCAATAGCTGCCGCAGATACATCGCTGAGTGTCCATTTGATTTTTGGCGATTGCTGCGCCAAAACAGAGGCTAGCACCCCGGCACCACAGCCGACATCCAACACGCTGCCTTTAAACGGTTCGCTGAAAGTAGACAGCAACAGATGGCTGCCTGAATCCAGTGAGTCACGGCTGAAGACACCTGGCAAGGTTTTGACTGTCACGTCACCGACCTGATAACTACCCCACCAGGCATCGGCATCAAATTCAGGCTGCTTATCCAAACGGCCATGATACAAGCCACAGCGACGGGCACTGTCTATTTTGGTCAACTGGGCGAAATCAGACAGCATTTCTTCTGCGCTACGTACACCGCTCCGGTTTTCGCCCACCACAAAGATATCGGTGCCGACCGGCAGCAGAGAAAGCAGATTGGCTAACTGGAATTGGGCCTCTTGCTTGCTTTTTGGCCAGTAGTAAATCAGCGTATCGCAGCTAGCCACAATTTCGGTAGTCGCCAAAAGACCGAATTGCACATTCTCTTCCAGCGTATTGCTCAGTAATTGCCAGTGGTGATATTGATTGGTGTGAACCCGTATCCCGGCTGCTTCAAACTGCGCTGGCAGCGCATCTTGTAAATCACCGGCGAACAATACGTGGCGGGCTATAAATTCATCACTATGGCGCAGTATTACTTCACTGGCTGGGGTTAATGCTGACATCAGTCGTTGGCTCCTTAAGAATATGATCGGGGATTATAGAGGTTTGTTGGCTCAACCTCTATTTTTGTATTTTTTATACAGAACAATAAGGAGCGACAAAATGTTGCTTTTTGTGGTGTTATGCATCACTCTTTAGTGGGCATAGCTATAGTGTGAAGAGGAGTAAAACAATGGCGATTAGTATTCGTCTGGATGAGGATTTTGTCACTGACGTTAAAATTCACGCAGAAGCATCAAGTCGCAGCGTGCCAAAGCAGATCGAACATTGGGCAAAAATCGGCCGTATTGCCGAGGATAACCCTGATTTGCCTTACAGCTTTATTTTGGAAACTTTGCTGGCAAAAAGTGAAATCGACAACAAAAAGGTATCACGTTATGTCAGAAGAACGCAGCGAACATAAGATTGAAGTTTATGAGAGTAGTCGTTTTTCTAAAGCACTTGGCAGGCTTTCCGAACAGCAACTGATTATTGTTGAAAATGAGATAGAACGTATTATAACCAACCCGGGAGTGGGTGAATTAAAGAAAGGTGACCTGAGCTATCTTCGGGTGCATAAGTTTCAACTCAATAGCCAGTTAACACTGCTCGGTTATAGTTGGATTGAACAGAAAATTGAATTGTATCTGTTAAGTCTTAGCTCTCATGAGAATTTTTATCAGGAACAGAAGCGATTACGCCAAACTGACCTGAAGCTGATCAGCTAAATTCCACCAATATGCTAAATATATTTATTGGTAGCTTCTATAAATAGAGGTTTGTTGGCGCATGTTCGATGGGTTTGCTAGCATAGCGTCGAATTAAGGGGCAGCCTGATAGGAAATAGCATGGCATCGAGACGAGACTTGCTGTTACAACAGCTAGGCATCACGCAGTGGACATTGCGCCGCCCGGCTGTTTTGCAGGGTGAAATTGCAATACGTCTGCCCGAAGATACCCGCCTGCTAATTGTGGCACAGCAGTTACCTGAACAGGATGATCCCTTACTGTGCGATGTGTTACACAGCCTGGGGTTAACTCCCCGTCAAGCTTATGCGCTGACGCCGGAACAGGTGGAGATGTTGCCACAAGATACGCAGTGTAACAGTTGGCGATTGGGTATCAGCGAACCGCTTGCGGTCGTGGGTGCGCAGTTACATAGCCCGGCTCTGACCGGACTTTATCAAGACGCGAGCGCGAAGCGCGCACTTTGGCAGCAGATTTGTCATCATGAAGCAGATTTCTATCCTGACGCCAGCCGATCTGGCCACAGCGTATCAAATTGAACAAGCCAGCCACGCTTTCCCGTGGACGGAAAAAACCTTAGCCAGCAATCAAGGTGATCGTTATTTCAATGTTAAGTTGAGTGTCGGTCAGCAGATGGTGGGTTTCGCCATTAGCCAAATTGTCTTGGACGAAGCCACGCTGTTTAATATCGCCATTGATCCGCAGCATCAGCGTCAGGGTTATGGCCGTTTACTGCTTGAATATGTGATTGAACAGTTAGGTACGCGTGATGTTTTTACGCTTTGGCTTGAAGTCCGGGCCTCAAATGCACGCGCCATTGCCCTGTATGAGAGTTTGGGTTTTAACGAAGTCTCTGTGCGTCGTAACTATTACCCGAGTGTAAATGGGCGTGAGGATGCCATTATGATGGCTCTGCCGATGGGATAGTGCCGTTTTGACGGCTGTTTTTCTCGAAAAACGAGCGTCTATCTTGAAAAAATTGTCTATCTCGCATAAATCAGAGAAAATACCGCGCTATAGCCACTTATACCCGACGTGATAGGAGTTGCCGCGAAGCCTGCTGCAATTTCCAATAAGCAGGGTATAGCGCCACAATCAATGCCTCGCTTTGCCTGACCCGCATATCAATAGGATATGAGGCCCAGAGCAGGGCGGCCTAAAAGTAGAAATCTCAAATTATGTCTCCTAGTGAATATGCACAGGAAGTTGCGAAAAGACGTACGTTCGCGATCATTTCCCACCCCGATGCCGGTAAAACCACCATTACCGAAAAAGTATTACTTTTCGGGAACGCCATTCAGACTGCCGGTACGGTAAAAGGCCGTGGCTCAAGCCATCATGCCAAATCAGACTGGATGGAAATGGAGAAGCAACGTGGTATCTCCATCACCACCTCAGTGATGCAGTTCCCTTACGGCGGTTGTCTGGTCAACTTGCTCGATACCCCTGGGCATGAAGATTTCTCCGAAGATACCTATCGTACTTTAACTGCGGTTGACTGTTGTTTGATGGTGATTGACGCGGCAAAAGGGGTTGAAGATCGAACCCGCAAACTGATGGAAGTCACCCGTCTGCGCGATACGCCAATTCTGACCTTTATGAACAAATTGGACCGCGATATTCGTGATCCGATGGAAGTGCTGGATGAAGTGGAACGTGAGCTGAAAATTGCTTGTTCCCCCATCACCTGGCCGATTGGTTGCGGTAAGTTGTTTAAAGGGGTTTACCACCTTTATAAAGATGAAACTTACCTGTACCAGACCGGTAAGGGCCACACGATTCAAGAAGTGCGCATCGTCAAGGGGCTGAACAATCCAGACTTGGATATCGCGGTTGGTGAAGACCTGGCTAAACAGTTCCGTCAAGAGCTTGAGCTGGTGCAGGGCGCGTCGCATGAATTTGAGCATGAAGCCTTCTTATCGGGCGATTTAACGCCGGTATTCTTCGGCACGGCACTGGGCAACTTTGGTGTCGACCATATGCTGGATGGCTTGGTTGAATGGGCACCGGCCCCGATGCCGCGTAAAACCGATACCCGTGAAGTGGTGGCTTCTGAACCAAAATTCACCGGGTTTGTGTTTAAAATTCAAGCCAATATGGACCCGAAACATCGTGATCGCGTTGCTTTTATGCGCGTAGTTTCAGGCCGCTTTGAGAAAGGCATGAAGCTGCGCCAGGTGCGCACCAAAAAAGACGTGGTGATTTCAGACGCACTGACCTTTATGGCGGGTGACCGCTCTCACCTTGACGAAGCTTTTGCTGGCGATATCATTGGTTTGCATAACCACGGCACGATTCAGATTGGTGATACCTTCACGCAAGGCGAAGACATGAAGTTCACCGGTATTCCGAACTTTGCACCGGAATTGTTCCGTCGTATCCGTCTGCGTGACCCGCTGAGGCAGAAACAGTTGTTAAAAGGGCTGGTTCAGTTGTCAGAAGAAGGGGCTGTGCAGGTGTTCCGCCCGTTGACCAACAATGATCTGATTGTGGGCGCGGTTGGGGTGTTGCAGTTTGAAGTGGTTTCTTCACGACTGAAAAGTGAATACAACGTAGAAGCGGTGTATGAATCGGTTAACGTCTCGACTGCCCGCTGGGTTGAATGTGACGATGTGAAGAAGTTCGAGGAATTTAAACGTAAGAATGAGCTTAACCTGGCTTTAGATGGTGGTGATAATTTAAGCTATATCGCCCCAACGATGGTAAATCTCAATATTACGCAAGAACGTTATCCGGAAGTGCGTTTCCGTAAAACTCGCGAACATTAATCAAGCCGCAAGCCGCATTCTATCGGGGTACTCAGTGCCCCGATTCATTAATTACCCTCACCACTTTCTCTCTAAGATTACTCCTACTTAGATGCGAGATTCCTGTTTTAATCCTATTCTGACTGTTATTTTGCTGAAATGCTCTATCTTTATTGGGTAGCCGCAGGATTGACTTGCATTAAACTTAAGTCGGTTATCCTGTAATAATCGTAAAGTATTCATCAAATTTCCACCCATATAAGGTGGAGTAAGAATCCGAAAGTTGAGACGTTACTCTGGTTTGGGTTCATAACAATGAAGGAAGAAATCGATGACAAACACAAAACTTTCCCGTTCAGTCATGGCTGTTGTTTTAGGTTCCGCCCTTCTCAGCGGCAGTGTGTTAGCAGAAGACACGATGATGAATAAAGCATCTAGCGCTGTGGACAGCACCGGTGCCAAAATCGATAGCTCCATGAAGAAAGTAGATAACTACATGGGAGACAGTGCTGCAACCGCGAAGGTAAAAAGCGCGTTGCTGGAAGAAAAATCCCTTAAAAGCACTGATATTTCAGTCGAAACTAATCACGGTGTGGTTACCTTGAGTGGTTTTGTTGGCACTCAGGCTGAAGCTAAGACCGCAGTTGAAATTGCCAGCAATATCGAAGGCGTTAAATCTGTCAGCGATAAACTGCATGTGAAAGACCAAAAATCACAATCAGTCAGTGAATATGCCGGTGATGCTGCAACTACCAGTTCGATAAAAGCCAAATTACTGGCAGACGACATCGTACCGTCACGTAAAATCACTGTAGAAACGACCGATGGTGTGGTGCTGCTGACCGGTAATGTTGAAAATAAAGCCCAGTCCGACCGTGCTGAAAGTATTGTCAAAGCCGTTGATGGCGTGAAAAGCGTCAAAAACGATCTGAGCATCAAGCCTTAATTATTAGGCTGATGGGTATTTCGGGGGCGACAATATAGCCCACGAAATACCCTCTAATAAGTCAGCCAAATAATTTATCCAGAATAATCCAAATAATACGACTTCTGTCAAATAAGCTACTGTTAAATAGACTCAGGTGGTTAAAGAGTGATTTTTAAACGCAGGTTTACGACGTCATTTTTTTAAACGGGAAGGAGAAGCTTATGTTTCGCTGGGGCATTATATTTCTGGTTATCGCATTAATTGCTGCGGCATTAGGTTTCGGTGGGCTAGCCGGTACGGCAGCATGGGCCGCCAAAGTTGTTTTCGTCGTGGGTATCGTTCTATTTCTCATCAGTTTGTTTACAGGCCGTAAGCGCCTTTAGATGCGCCAGAGGGTTACAGCAAAGGATAAGAAAGGGTATTCTCGAACCCTGTTGTAACGTTTGAAGGATGAATGGTGGGATACAGAATACCTATCACGCTCGGTAATATAGAGCCACTCGCCTATAAACCATATCAGCCCGGAAAAATGGCGTTGGTGTGTGAAGGGGGCGGGCAGCGGGGGATTTTTACAGCCGGAGTGCTGGACGAGTTTCAACGCGCCCGCTTTAATCCTTTTGATTTAATGATAGGCACCTCCGCAGGGGCGCAAAATCTTTCAGCATTTATTTGTGGCCAGCCTGGTTATGCCCGCCGCGTTATCACGCGTTACACCACAACGGCTAATTTCTTTAATCCACTACGGTTTGTCCGTGGTGGTCATCTCATTGATCTTGATTGGCTGGTGGATATCACTTCTCAGCAACTCCCCTTAGCGATGGAACATGCCGAACAGCAGTTACGCAATGGCCGCGAATTCCTGATGTGTGCCTGTCGTAGTGATGATTTCGAACCCACGTATATCTCCCCCACCAGAGAGAGCTGGCTGTCTGCGATTAAAGCTTCCAGTGCTATTCCTGGTTTATATCGCCAAGGGGTGGATTTAGACGGTGTCAGTTATCAGGACGGTGGCATCAGCGATGCAATCCCGGTTGAAGAAGCTTATCGCCGTGGTGCGGATACCATTGTGGTTATCCGTACGGTGCCGTCGCAGACTTACTACACGCCGCAGTGGATGAAGCGGATGGAGCATTGGCTGAGTGAAAGTAGCTTGCAACAATTGGTGCGGATTATGCAACAGCACGAGCAGAGCTATCACCGTATTCAACAATTTATTGAGAACCCACCGGATGACCTACGGATTTTCGAGATTTTTCCGCCGAAACCGCTCGCCAGTAATGCCTTAGGGAGCCGTGTTGCTGCGCTGAATCGCGATTATCATTTAGGCCGCCGTTGTGGTCGTTATTTTCTGGCAACCGTCGGACACTGGCTCATGCCGCGCGAGCCGTTGGAACAGGCAGACATCAACAGCAGCAAAACCTCGATTTCGTTATCCCGCCGTCTTATTCAGCCACAAGATATTCTCCAACCGGATGCGATGGCTGAATTAATCGAAACGGAGGATTTAGCCACGGCATCTGATATCGTTCATGCGTCGGATGTTACACCATCGGCGAGTAACAAAAAAATTACCGGGCATTTGCATCCGGCGGCCATGACAGTGACAGACAGCGGGTTGATCATTCCCGCCACCACACGGAACAAAATCCAGCGGCTACCTGCGGATATTATGTTGCCGGCCCATCAAGGAAAGGCCAAAGGTGATTCTGCGTCATGACATCACCCTATTTTATCGATACCCATTGTCATTTTGACTTTCCGCCCTTTACTGGCACAGAAACGGTCAGCCTGCTGAGTGCTGCGCAGGCTAATGTCCGGCAGTTGATTGTACCTGCCGTTAGTGCGGCTTATTTTTCCCGTATTTTAGCGTTGGCTGCCAACTATCCGCCACTGTTTGCCGCGTTGGGGATGCACCCACTCTATATTGCTCAGCACCAGGAGGCAGATTTGGCGATATTGGCATCTCATCTGATGAATAAGCCGCAGAAGCTGGTGGCCGTCGGGGAGATTGGCCTGGATCTCTATATGGATGAGCCACAATATCCCCGTCAGTTGACGCTATTGAAGGCTCAACTAACGTTGGCGAAACAGTATGATTTACCGGTTATTTTGCATTCACGGCGTTCGCACGACCAGTTGGCTTCTGTGCTGCGCAAGGCGGCATTACCCCGCACCGGTGTTGTACACGGCTTCGCTGGCAGTTTGTCGCAGGCACTGGCATTTATTCGCTTGGGCTATTATATCGGCGTGGGTGGCACGATTACTTATGAGCGAGCGCAGAAAACCCGCAAGGTAATGGCTGAATTACCCCTGTCTGCACTGTTATTAGAAACTGACGCTCCAGATATGCCACTGGCAGGTTTTCAGGGGCAACCCAATCGGCCTGAGCGCGCGGCTGATGTATTTAACGTATTGTGCGAGTTGCGTCCGGAAGATCCGCTTGAGATTGCCCGGCACTTATTGGAAAACAGTCAGCGTGTGTTTCCATTGCTGCCCGTCGATAAACCTCTGCTTTAGCTTAAACGTGCCGATTGAAATATAAATATCACGCTAATTATTAGCCCAAGCCCATTACTGATGATTTTTAATGTGATACTTGTCACATTTATGTTTATCCAGTTGCTCTCAGTTGTGTTTATTTGTGACAGAGATTGTTTGATAGCCAGGTCATGTCGGTATAATCCTCCCAAAATTATTTCAATTTAATTAATGATTTCACTATTAGGGATATCGACATGCTCATGAGTTTGGTCGGAATGGCAGTACTGATATTAATAGCCGTACTTCTTTCAAGTAATTTTAGGGCGATTAATATCCGCACTGTCGTCGGTGCATTTATTATCCAGATAGCGATTGGGGCACTGGTATTATATGTGCCAATTGGTCGCCGCATTTTGGGCGGCATGTCTGAAGGGGTCGCGAACGTCATTGCCTACGGCAACGAGGGGATCTCATTTATTTTTGGCGGTTTGGTTTCCGACAAAATGTTTGAAGTTTTTGGCAGTGGTGGTTTTGTCTTCGCCCTGAGAGTTTTGCCAGTCATTGTCTTTTTCTCATCATTGATTGCTGTTTTGTATTACCTCGGCATCATGCAAATCGTTATTAAAGTGTTGGGCGGTGGTTTGCAAAAGCTGCTGGGTACTTCACGCACCGAATCTCTTTCAGCTACCGCAAATATCTTTGTCGGGCAAACGGAAGCGCCGTTAGTGGTGCGCCCTTATATCGCTACGATGACGCAATCGGAACTGTTTGCCGTGATGTGCGGTGGTTTAGCTTCAGTCGCAGGCTCCGTTCTGGCCGGTTATGCTCAAATGGGGGTGCCATTGGAATATCTGATTGCCGCCTCCTTTATGGCGGCTCCTGGCGGGTTGCTGTTCGCTAAATTGATGGTGCCCGAGACTGAAAAAACCCATGATAACGTCGATGCCACAACGCTGATTGCTGAAGATGAGCGCCCGGCTAACGTAATTGATGCCGCCGCATCCGGTGCCGCATCGGGTATGCAACTGGCGTTGAACGTCGGGGCGATGTTACTGGCCTTTATCGCACTGATTGCTTTGCTAAATGGTATTTTGGGGGGGATTGGCGGCTGGTTCGATTATCCACAATTGTCGCTGGAACTGATTCTGGGCTGGGTCTTCTCGCCAATCGCTTATCTCATTGGGGTGCCGTGGAGCGAAGCGATGGTGGCGGGTTCATTTATCGGCCAGAAGATTATCGTAAATGAATTCGTGGCATTTATGAATTTCGGCCAATACCTACAGGCAGAAGAGTTAGTGAAAGCGGCGGGTTTACAGGTGTTGTCTGACCACACTAAAGCCATTATCTCTTTCGCGCTGTGTGGTTTTGCCAACTTGTCTTCAGTGGCTATTTTGCTGGGGGGCTTGGGCAGCATGGCACCGAGTCGCCGTCATGATATCGCGCGCTTTGGCCTGAAAGCCGTAGCGGCAGGCACATTGTCGAATTTGATGAGTGCGACAATCGCCGGTTTCTTCCTGGCGCTGTGATCAGGCTGATTGACTCGATATTTTGAAATTGGGCAGCGCCCATCACCGCCACCTATTCTGGTTTATAAGATCAGGTGTATGCGACGAGTTTTGTGCGCTGTCCGTACCTATGTAGGTGCGCCTAATCGATCGGTTTTTCAGATGTATTTCTGCCCATAAGCTATTCTTGAAGCGAGTGGGCGTATCGCGCTTAGAAAGCCATAAAACAGGTTATTTTGTGATTCTAATCACATATAATCCCAGTCCGTTACAAGTTACTATTAATTATTGTGAAATTGAACACACCTCATGCGGCGATAACGTGTTCAAATAGAGCTATTGGCTTTTCTGATTGAAAGCCGAAAGTATGTCTATACCCAATGTTATTGGTGTTGTAGCCCGCCTGCAACATCATGCAAGAAGGGTAGTGCGGTGAGATGGATCTCAATTGCCACCCATACAGGGGCTATCTTCAAGGAACCAAGTCCGCTCGCCAACGTATTGAGCCTTATAACCAAAGCTACCGGTAAGGTAACTTTGCTGGCTCAAAAATAAATGCTCAGTTTTGGCAAGGTGCCGGGGCTGAAATAGTGTTGGAGAGTTTTATGACCGATTTAACCGCCCACGCGACGTTGAACAATTATGCAAAACGCGCACTGAGTTTAATGGACTTAACCACCCTGAATGATGACGATACCGATCAAAAGGTGATCGCCTTGTGTCATCAGGCTAAAAGTCCGGCTGGCAATACTGCGGCCATCTGCATTTACCCCCGTTTTATCCCGGTTGCGCGTAAGGCGCTACGTGAGCAGGGTACACCTGAAATCCGAATCGCAACGGTAACCAATTTCCCCCACGGCAATGATGACATTGCGATTGCACTGGCTGAAACCCGTGCCGCGATTGCTTATGGTGCCGATGAAGTCGATGTGGTCTTCCCTTACCGCGCGTTAATGGCCGGTAATGACAAAGTGGGCTTTGAGTTAGTGAAACAATGCAAAGAAGCTTGTGCAGCCGAAAATGTATTACTGAAAGTAATTATTGAAACCGGCGAACTGAAACAAGAACATTTGATTCGACAAGCGTCTGAAATTGCAATCAAAGCTGGCGCTGACTTTATTAAAACCTCCACCGGTAAAGTGCCAGTCAATGCCACACTGGAAAGCGCCGAAATTATGATGCGCACTCTCCGCGACTTGGGTGTGAGCAAATCTGTTGGTTTCAAACCCGCCGGCGGGGTGCGCACGGCTGAAGATGCCGCGCAATTCCTGCAATTGGCTGATCAACTGATGGGAGAGGGCTGGGCCGATGCGCGCCATTTCCGCTTTGGTGCATCCAGTTTGCTGGGCAGCTTGCTGACTACATTGGGCCATCAGAGTGATGCCAAAAGCAGCGGTTACTGATTGCTTTCAACATAATTGAATTGCGAAAGCAGCCTATCGGCCGTTTTCATCCTATATTCAGGTCAAGCAGGGGGATGCCTTGTTTCTGGCACAAGAAATTATTCGTAAAAAACGCGACGGTCAGCCATTGAGCGAGGAAGAAATTCGCTTCTTTATCAATGGAATTCGCGACAACGTGGTTTCCGAAGGGCAAATTGCTGCTTTGGCGATGACCATCTATTTCCACGACATGAACATGCAAGAGCGTGTGGCGCTGACAATGGCGATGCGTGATTCTGGAGCGGTACTGAATTGGCAAAGCCTGAAACTGAATGGCCCGATTGTCGATAAACACTCCACCGGTGGAGTCGGTGACGTTACATCACTGATGCTCGGCCCGATGGTTGCCGCTTGTGGTGGCTATGTACCGATGATTTCTGGTCGTGGCTTGGGTCATACTGGCGGCACACTGGATAAGCTGGAAGCGATTCCGGGCTTTGATATTTTCCCTGATGATCAGGCGTTCCGTAAAATCATTCAGGAGGTTGGTGTGGCAATTATCGGTCAGACCAGTTCGCTGGCACCGGCAGATAAACGTTTCTATGCTACCCGTGATATCACTGCGACAGTGGACTCCATCCCGCTTATCACCGCCTCTATTCTGGCTAAAAAGCTGGCTGAAGGGTTGGATGCACTTGTGATGGATGTGAAAGTGGGGTCGGGTGCCTTTATGCCAACCTATCAGCTATCTGCCGATTTAGCACAGGCGATTGTCGGCGTGGCTAATGGCGCGGGTTGCAAAACTACCGCGCTGCTGACCGATATGAATCAGGTATTGGCTTCCAGTGCAGGTAATGCGGTTGAAGTCCGCGAAGCGGTACGCTTCCTGACTGGCGAATATCGCAACCCACGCCTTTTGGAAGTGACAATGGCATTGTGTGTTGAAATGCTGCTGTCGGGGGGATTGGCGCAAGATGAGGCTGATGCTCGCGCCAAATTACAGGCGGTGCTGGATAACGGTAAAGCCGCTGACGTCTTTGGCCGCATGGTTGCGGCACAAAAAGGCCCGTCAGACTTTATTGAGCGTTATGACCACTATCTGCCGCTTGCCACGCTAAGTAAGCCAGTATTCGCTGAACGAGCCGGTATTGTTACCGCGATGGACACCCGCGCCATAGGCATGGCAGTGGTTTCTCTCGGCGGAGGCCGCCGTCGGGCAACTGATCCTATTGATTACAGTGTTGGTTTTACCGATATGGCCCGTCTGGGAGCCAGTGTTGATGGTCAACAACCATTAGCTGTGATTCATGCCAATAGCGAAGATGACTGGCAGCAGGCGGCACAGGCGGTACGCGCAGCAATTACCTTGGGCGATAAAGCGCCAGAAGAAACACCGGTGATATATCGCCGTATTACTGAATAAACATGAGCCTGTCGTTCTTGGTCGATGGGTGTTAATTATGTATGTGGGGCGGTGGAGTGCGTCGTTATACTGGCGCAATATGACCGCCCTCAGAGCGTGTATCCACGCAGGAGAAAATGATGAAACGTACATTTATTATGGTATTAGACTCATTTGGTATCGGTGCCAGCGCGGATGCCAGGAAATTTGGCGACGAAGGGGCTGATACTCTGGGTCACATTGCTGAAGCCTGCGCCCGTGGTGAAGCTAACGTTGGCCGCAGCGGCCCGCTGACGCTGCCAAACCTGAGCCGTTTAGGGCTGGGTAAAGCGGCGCAAGAGTCTACGGGTAAATTCCCGCCTGGGCTGGATAAGAATGCGAACATCATTGGCGCGTATGGTTACGCCAGCGAATTATCTTCCGGTAAAGATACGCCGTCAGGCCATTGGGAAATTGCCGGTGTGCCGGTTCTGTTCGATTGGGGCTACTTCAGCGATGTGGAAAACAGCTTCCCGCAGGAACTGCTGGATAAACTGGTCAAACGCGCCAACCTGCCGGGCTACTTGGGTAACTGCCACTCGTCAGGCACCGTAATCCTCGACCAACTGGGCGAAGAGCACATGAAAACCGGCAAGCCGATTTTCTATACCTCGGCTGACTCGGTGTTCCAAATTGCCTGCCACGAAGAGACCTTTGGCCTGGATCGCTTGTATGAGTTGTGCGAAATAGCCCGCGAAGAGCTGACTGAAGGCGACTACAATATTGGCCGCGTTATTGCGCGCCCGTTCATCGGTGACAAACCGGGTAACTTCCAGCGTACCGGTAACCGCCATGATCTGGCCGTTGAGCCGCCAGCGCCCACCATGTTGAAGAAACTGGTGGATGAGAAGGCCGGCGAAGTGGTTTCTATCGGTAAAATTGCTGATATCTACGCCCACGTCGGTATTACGCAAAAAGTGAAGGCCACCGGTCTGGATGCCCTGTTTGATGCCACCATTGAAGAGATGAAGAAAGCGGGTGACAACACCATCGTGTTCACTAACTTTGTTGATTTTGACTCCTCTTACGGCCACCGTCGTGACATTGCGGGTTATGCTGCTGCGTTGGAGTTATTCGACCGCCGCCTGCCGGAGCTGATGGCGCTGGTAAAAGAAGATGACATCTTAATCCTAACCGCTGACCACGGCTGCGACCCAACCTGGCCGGGCACTGACCATACCCGTGAGCACATCCCAGTGTTGGTTTATGGCCCAAAAGTAAAACCGGGATCGCTTGGCCATCGTGAGACGTTTGCCGATATTGGGCAGACAGTGGCGACATATTTCGGTCTTTCCCCAATGGATTACGGGAAGAATATGCTGTAAGGCTAAGCTGAGCGTGTCATTTTGGGATTGGGCAGTGCTAAAAATCCTCACGTACTTAGGTTTTATAAGACCAGGTGTACGCTCCGGTTTTTGCGCGCTGGCCGCACCCAAACTGCCTGTGCTCATCTACGCCTTCTGATTGATAGAATTCTACTGAATTAGGAGTGTATGAAAACACTAACAGTTCAGTTATGTAAATTTTAATTCTCTGACTTTTAAGGAAAGTGATTATGGCAACGCCACATATTAATGCTGAAATGGGTGATTTCGCAGACGTTGTACTGATGCCAGGGGACCCGCTGCGTGCGAAGTTTATCGCCGAAACCTTCCTGCAAGATGTGAAGCAAGTGAACGATGTGCGTGGCATGTTGGGCTTCACCGGTACTTATAAAGGCCGCAAAATCTCTGTTATGGGCCACGGCATGGGTATCCCGTCCTGCTCCATTTATGCAAAAGAGTTGATCACGGATTTTGGCGTAAAAAAAATCATCCGTGTGGGTTCATGTGGTGCGGTGCGTGCTGACGTGAAACTGCGTGATGTGGTTATCGGCATGGGGGCTTGTACCGATTCTAAAGTGAACCGTCTGCGCTTTAAAGATCACGACTATGCCGCGATTGCTGATTTCGACATGACCCGCAACGCGGTTGATGCGGCAAAAGCGAAAGGTCTGAATGTCCGTGTGGGTAACATCTTCTCTGCTGACCTGTTCTATACGCCAGACCCACAAATGTTTGATGTGATGGAAAAATATGGCATTTTGGGTGTGGAAATGGAAGCGGCGGGTATCTACGGCGTTGCGGCTGAATTCGGCGCGAAAGCCCTGACTATCTGTACCGTGTCTGACCATATCCGTACCGGTGAACAAACCACTGCTGCTGAGCGCCAAACCACGTTCAATGACATGATTGAGATTGCGCTGGAATCTGTATTGCTGGGCGATAAAGAGTAACTTCTTACTGCGTTCCCTATTCAGCGGCAGAACTCTCTGCCGCTGAAGCTAAATCTATTTATCATCCGGTTTTTTGTCTGATTCTGCCGTTTCATCCTCACTCTCATCTTCTTTGACTGGCCTATTGGCGGTCAGCAGATAAGGTGATTGCTGCCAGCGGCTGCGGCGGCCTTGCAGCAGAGTGCGAGCCAGTATAATCCCCACCGCCAGCGCCACCAGAATCATCAGACGCAGCAAATTGGTGGTATTATCCACTTGCTTGGATTCCGTTGCCAGAACGTGGGTGTCCAGCGTCATGCGCAGAAAACCACTCGGCCCGCTTTTACCTGGGATCCGCTCAACGATTTGATGGTTGAAATAGCTGCCGGGTCGTTTACCATCCAGTGCCAGCCGGTCGCGAACCTTGACGTTCTCTCCGGCGTTGGCGACCAGCGTACCGTCTATCTGATACACACTGGCATCCAATATGCGGCTAGATTGTGTCAGTTGCTGAAGGATGGCGTCCACTTTCTGGCTATCAACATCGTCATCACCGCTGTCCATGATGGGCGACAGGCTGAAAGTGACTTGTTTCGCCAGTGTTTTTGCCAGTTCTTCAACTTGTTCCGAACGGGCCAGTTGATGACTGAGACTAAAATAGGATGCACCTTGCATCAGTAAGACTAATAATGCCAGGCAAATCAGTACAATAGCTGTACGGTGCAGTCGGGATTTTAATTTAGCCTTGGCCATGCAGGTTCCTTGCCGAATTTGATGATTTTATACCCGTCATACTTCAAGTTATTTAGAGTATATGTTGCCAGAAGCCAGGGCGATAGGATAGCTTGATGCGTCCTTTTGTCGGCCTTTACCCCGTTTCTACAGGAGCCATTCATGTCTAATAGTCTGACCTATTGCGATCTTCCCGCGGAGATCTATCAATGGCCGGGTCTGCCACTTTCACTCAGTGGCGATGAAGTTATGCCGCTGGATTATCGTGCGGGTCATACAGGTTGGCTGTTGTACGGCAGAAAACTGGATAAAAAGCGTATTACCGATTTCCAACGCCAGTTGGGTGCGGCAATGGTAATTGTCTCCGCCTGGTGTGTGGAAGATTATCAAGTGATCCGTCTGGCGGGCAGCCTGACTCCGCGCATTAAAACGCTGGCTGATGAGAGCGGGCTGGATGTCGCGCCATTGGGGGCTATTCCACATTTGCGCACGCCGGGTCTGTTAGTGATGGATATGGATTCCACGGCTATTCAAATCGAATGTATTGATGAGATTGCCAAGCTCGCCGGTGTTGGCGAAGCAGTGGCTGCCGTCACCGAACGCGCGATGCAAGGTGAGCTGGATTTCGCCGCCAGCCTGCGCCAGCGAGTTGCCACCTTGAAAGGCGCGGATGCCAATATCCTCAAACAAGTGCGTGATGAATTGCCCTTGATGCCAGGGCTGACCAGTTTAGTGCGCAAGCTTCAGGCACTGGATTGGCATGTGGCGATTGCGTCCGGCGGTTTTACCTATTATGCCGAATACCTGCGCGACAAACTGCGGCTGGTTGAAGTGGCAGCCAATGAGCTTGAAATCAAAGACGGCAAGCTGACCGGCAAAGTGCTGGGGCCGATTGTCGATGCGCAATATAAAGCAGATACCTTGCTCAAACTGGCAGAAAAGCTGAATATCCCGATTGCTCAAACCGTGGCTATCGGTGATGGTGCCAATGACCTGAAAATGATGCAGGCCGCCGGTCTGGGGCTGGCTTTCCACGCCAAACCAAAAGTTTATGCTAAAGCGAAAGTGGCTATTCGCCACGGTGATTTGCTGAGTGTGTTGTGTATTTTGACCGGTAGCCTAAAGCACGAAGAACGCTAATCCCCTTCGTCCTTGGCACTACAGCGTTGTTAGCGGCACTCGCTTACCCGAATCACTTACTTGAGTAAGCTCATCGGGATAAACTCGCTTGCTGCCTAACTGTAGTACCCATGTCTTTGGGGATGTTTATTGTTAAATTGAGGTGAAAGGTGGCTAAAGCACCAAAACGAGCATTTGTCTGTAATGAATGTGGGGCTGATTACCCGCGCTGGCAGGGGCAGTGCAGCGCCTGTAACGCCTGGAATACCATAACCGAGATTCGGCTGGCAGCGGCAACATCGTCATCGTCGCGCAATGAACGTTTCGGTGGTTATGCCGGTGATGCGGGGGTTAGTCGGGTGCAGAAACTCTCAGATATCAGTCTCGATGAACTGCCACGCTTCTCCACCGGCTTCCTTGAATTTGATCGGGTGCTGGGCGGCGGTGTGGTGCCGGGCAGTGCTATTCTGATTGGTGGTAACCCCGGTGCGGGTAAAAGTACTTTGTTGCTGCAAACGCTGTGCAAATTGTCTGAAAACATGAAAACCCTGTATGTCACTGGCGAAGAGTCATTGCAGCAGGTGGCGATGCGCGCGCACCGTTTGGGCTTACCCACTGCGGGCCTGAACATGTTGTCGGAAACCAGCATTGAGCAAATTTGCCTGATTGCCGAGCAAGAGCAGCCGCGCCTGATGGTGATTGACTCCATTCAGGTGATGCATATGGCGGATATCCAATCGTCACCGGGCAGTGTGGCGCAAGTGCGCGAAACTGCTGCCTATCTGACTCGTTTTGCCAAAACTCGTGGTGTGGCCATTATCATGGTCGGTCATGTGACCAAAGATGGCTCGCTGGCCGGGCCGAAAGTGTTGGAACACTGTATTGACTGCTCGGTGATGCTTGATGGTGACGGGGATACCCGTTTTCGCACTCTGCGTAGCCACAAAAACCGCTTTGGTGCCGTCAATGAGTTAGGCGTATTTGCCATGACCGAACAAGGCTTGCGCGAAGTTAGCAATCCATCGGCTATTTTCCTCAGCCGTGGTGATGAAGTCACTGCGGGCAGCTCGGTAATGGTAGTGTGGGAAGGGACTCGCCCGCTGTTGGTAGAGATTCAGGCGCTGGTGGATCACTCAATGATGTCTAATCCGCGTCGGGTTGCGGTCGGTCTGGAGCAAAACCGACTGGCAATCTTGCTGGCGGTCTTGCATCGCCACGGCGGTTTACAAATGTCGGATCAGGATGTGTTCGTCAATGTGGTCGGTGGCGTGAAAGTGACGGAAACCAGCGCGGATCTGGCGTTGCTGATGTCACTGGTGTCCAGTTTGCGTGACCGCCCATTACCGCAGGATTTAGTGGTGTTTGGTGAGGTTGGGCTGGCCGGTGAAATTCGCCCGGTGCCAAGTGGTCAGGAGCGTATTTCAGAGGCCGCCAAGCACGGTTTTAAACGCGCTATCGTGCCTTATGCCAATATGCCGAAGAAGCCGTTGCCCAATATGCAGGTGTTTGGGGTGAAAAAACTGGCGGATGCGCTGGCGGTGCTAGAGGATTTATAACCGCTCATTTAGTCGTGTTCATCTTGCCGCATACTGTGTTATTTTTGTTTAGCGCACTAAACAAGGAGGCGGTATGCTGCAATTCGACTATCTCAAAACGGCAATTAAGCAAAAGGGCTGCACCTTACAGCAGGTGGCTGAAGCCAGCGGTATGACCAAAGGTTATTTAAGCCAATTACTCAACGACAAAATCAAAAGCCCCAGTGCGCAAAAACTTGAGGCTTTGCACCGTTTCCTCGAAATGGAGTTCCCACGTCGCGAGAAAAAAGTCGGCGTGGTGTTTGGTAAATTTTACCCGCTGCACACCGGTCATATCTATTTAATCCAGCGCGCTTGTAGCCAGGTCGATGAATTGCATATCATTCTTTGTTACGATGAACCTCGTGATCTTGAGCTGTTTGAAAACAGTTCAATGTCACAGCAGCCGACCGTCAGTGACCGCTTGCGTTGGTTGCTACAAACCTTTAAGTATCAGAAAAATATCCATATTCACTCATTTGATGAAAACGGCATTGAGCCCTATCCGCATGGTTGGGATGTCTGGAGTCGTGGCGTCAACAAGTTTATGAATGAGAAGGGAATTACCCCGAATTTTATCTATTCCAGCGAGAGTCAGGATGCGCCGCATTATAATGAGCAATTTGGCATTGAAACTATTCTGATTGACCCACAGCGCTCATTTATGAACATCAGTGGCCGCCAGATCCGTCGCGATCCTTTCCGCTATTGGGATTATATTCCCACCGAAGTGAAACCGTTTTTTGTCCGAACCGTAGCCATTCTTGGCGGCGAATCCAGTGGTAAATCGACGCTAGTCAATAAGTTAGCCAATATCTTCAATACCACCAGTGCGTGGGAGTATGGTCGGGATTATGTCTTCTCCCATCTGGGTGGCGATGAGATGGCGCTGCAATATTCTGATTATGACAAAATCGCGCTAGGGCAGGCTCAATACGTTGATTTTGCGGTGAAATACGCCAATAAAGTGGCCTTTATCGATACTGATTTTGTTACTACGCAGGCTTTTTGCAAAAAGTATGAAGGCAAAGAGCACCCGTTCGTGCAGGCGCTGATTGATGAATACCGCTTTGATCTGGTGATTTTGCTGGAAAACAATACACCTTGGGTCGCTGATGGGCTGCGTAGCCTCGGCAGTGACCGTGACCGCAAATCTTTCCAGAGCTTACTGGAGCAGATGCTGCGCAGTAATAACATTGAATACGTCCATGTTGAATCGGCAGACTACGACACGCGCTTTCTGCGCTGCGTTGAACTGGTGCAACAACTCTTGGCCGCTGACCTGCAACGTCTCGCCCGTCCTTCAGTATTGGTTGATGCACGGGCAGGGTAATCGATGACGATATGACCCTGCATATACCTAATTGATTGCGGTTTTACCGCAATGGCAGGCGTGTATCCAAGCCGCAAGTTAAATTCGCCCGCACTGAGTTGTTTTATTGATGGGGTCTGCGGTATTTGAAGATTATGTGCAAGGGCTGGATATGCCCGAAAATATGTGGAGTCAGAGGGCAGCTCCACATAGATCGTACTATTCCAAATAAAACACCTCCCGCAGCGCCTCGCTAACTGGGCTACCATCAGGGTTACTGGGCATCACATCCGCCATATGTTGCCACCAGCGCTGGCAAACGGCGGTCTGAGCTACGGCCTTCCAACGCTCCTCTGACTCAATTTCGACGAAACCAAACAGCAAGTTACGATCAGCATCAAGGAATATTGAGTAGTGGTGCGCCCCATGCGCCTTTAGCACCGCCTCCAACTCTGGCCAAATTGGCGAGTGTCGCCGTTGGTATTCGGCGTGAGCTTCTGAATTAACCTGCATGACAAAGGCTTTGCGTATCATGGTATTACCCCAATCAAAGTGCCTGTAAGTAGAGTGCGCGAACCTGTTCCCGATCGGCAGGACGTGGGTTGCAAGGCGCGCAAGGGTCAGACAGTGCTTTATCCAACCAGTCTTCGATATCACTTTCTTGAATGCCTAACACGGAGAACCCGACAGGGATCCCGACACGTTGCGACAGTTGTCGAATGGCGGTTATCGCTTCATGGCTGGCCTGCTCATCGGTTAACTCCTGAGTATTGACCCCCATCGCCTGTGCTATGCGCGCAAAGCGGCTGACCGCCTGCGGGCGGTTATACTCTTCAATGATTGGTAGCAAGATGGCATTACATACCCCGTGTGGCAGGTTATGAGTGGCTCCCGGTTGATGAGCCAGGGCATGAACTAAACCAAGCCCGGCGCTGTTAAAGGCCATGCCTGCCAGATACTGGCCGCACGCCATCATTTCACGGGCGTGCAGATTTTTACCGTCATCGACCGCCAACGGCAGCCATTGGCTGATCAGGCGGATCGATTCGAGTGCCGAGTGATCAGTCAGTGTATGTGCGCCTAATGAAACATACGCTTCGATAGCGTGGGTGAGGGCATCCATTCCGGTTGCCGCAGTGACGCTGGCGGGGATATTCAGCATCACGGCGGGATCGTCAACAGCGATATCAGGAATGAGATTGGTGTCGATAATGACTTCTTTCACTTGTCGCAGAGTGTCAATAATCACCGCATTACTGGTCAGTTCTGCGGCGGTGCCGGCGGTGGTGTTGATGGCAGCCAAGGGAACGCCACTATGCTTAACTTTACCGACGCCGGAATACGCAGTGGATGGCCCCGGATTGGCGCTCAGAATCTTAATGGCTTTGGCGGTATCAATGGGGCTACCGCCACCGAAGGCTATCAGATAGTCACACTGCTGCTGCTTGAAGGCCGCCAGCCCAGCCTCTACCAGTGCCTCGGTCGGGTTAGGAAAAACCTCGCTGAATAGGGCATAAGGTAATTGATGCTGTTTCATCGCAGCGAACAGACTGTCAAGCAGGCCGAGTTCAACCAGTTGTCCGTCAGTGACAATCAGTGCTTTTCCCCACTGTTTGCCGCTGAGTAATTTCACCATATCCTCGATTGCACCGGTGCCGTGCAAGCTGATTTTCGGTAGTGCCAACATAAAACTCATGCTGTGCTCCTCACATAACGCAGACAAGATAATGACCTAACCCAGCCTTGCACGGGGTAGGTCACAGAGGTTATACGTCTAGCGCGGCGGCCATTGGCGTAACGTCAAAGCGTGCTGCCAGCGCAATCAATTGTTCACGGGAAATCGTCTGCTGCTTGCCCCCCATCGACAGGACTTTTACCATAATTTCGGCTGATTTCTCGGCGGTATCAATCAAACCAAAGGCATCATCCAGTGTCGGGCCACTGCCGAAAATACCGTGGAATGGCCACAGCACCAGGCTGTGTTCGCGCATCTGCTCAGCGGTTTTACTGCCGATGCCATCAGTACCCGGCACCATCCACGGCACAATGCCAATCCCGTCAGGGAACACCACCAGACACTCGGTACTGCCCTCCCATAGCAATCGGGTGAAGCTGGCGTTATCCAGTTTTTGCACATAACTCAGCGCAATCAGATTGGTCGCGTGGCAGTGCATAATGACCCGGTCGGAGCCACCACTGACCTGTATACGCACGACATGAGACTGGAAGTGCGCGGCCAGCTCAGAGGTCGGCAGCCCCCCTTGAGTTAATCCCCAGTGAATGTGATAAGCCATGCCATCACCACTGACTTGCAGGAGCACCAGATTTTCCGCCGGGTTCAACTCCACATTACGAAAGAACTTGCCGGAGCCGGTCACCAGGAACCAGCAGTTTGCCAGTTCGGGTGCCGGCTGGGTAAGTTCTACGGTTCGGGGTTGCGAATAAAAGTCGCTCCGATAAGCTTCAACCTCTTCCGCCAACAGCCGCAGGCTAATATTGCCCCCGTTACGTTCATCCCACCCTTTGCGCCACATATCGCTGGTGGCTTTAATCATTCCCTGAATAAACCAGGAAGATAGAATCGCTTGCATAATGATGAATCCTTAACGTTGGCTGAGAGTGTGTTGTTCGTAATCACGTACCGCATCGAGCCAGCGGGCATCTACCGGTACATCGTTGCGCTGGCAATACCCTTCCCAAATGGCTTGCCAAGGCAGGGATTTTTGTTCTTCCAGCAGTGCCAGCCGTGCGGTGTAGTCACCACGCAGCTCCAATTGGCGTAGCATCTCGGTGGGTTCCAACAAGGCACGCAGCAAGGCTCTTTTCATATTGCGGGTACCAATAACCCAGGCAGCAATACGGTTGATAGAGGCATCAAAGAAGTCGAGCCCGATATGAACTCTGTCGAACAGGTTGTGACGGATAATTTCACTGGCAATAGCCTGAGTTTCATCATCCAACAGCACCACATGGTCACTGTCCCAGCGCACCGGACGGCTGACATGCAGCAGCAGGCGCGGAACATACAACATGGCGCTGGAGATTTTATCGGAAATCACTTCAGTCGGGTGGAAGTGACCGGCATCCAGGCACAGCGCGGTCTGGCGGCTGGCGGCATAACCCATATAAAACTCGTTGGAGCCTACGGTGTAGCTTTCGGCACCGATACCAAACAATTTGCTCTCAACGGCATCAATGTGATGCGCCGGATTTAATTTTTCACTGATGATTTCATCCAGCGCTGACAGCAACCGCTGGCGCGGAGCAAGGCGATCGATAGGGTTGTCCTTCATGCCATCGGGAACCCAGATATTCATGACCGACGGTGTGCCCAATTGTTCGCCAAAATAAGCGGAAATACGGCGGCTGGCCTGGCAATGCTCAATCCAGAATTGGCGGATTTCCGGATCAGCATGAGACAGGGTAAAACCATCGGCGCTCAGTGGGTGAGAGAAGCAGGATGGGTTGAAATCCAGCCCCAAATGGTGCTTTTTGGCCCATTCAACCCAGTGGCTAAAGTGGCGAGGCTCGATTTTATTGCGCGCAACCGGAGTATCCGATTCTAAATAAATAGCATGTAAATTAAGCCGTTTCGGGCCGGGGATCAGTGTTAACGCTAACTCAAGGTCAGCGCGTAATTCCGTGGCATTACGTGCTTTCCCAGGATAGTTACCGGTCGCTTGAATTCCGCCGGTCAGCACGCCATCCGGGTTTTCAAAACCCGTGACATCATCACCTTGCCAGCAGTGCATGGAGACTGGCAGCGTATCAAGGCGGGCAAGTGCGGCATCAACATCCACGCCAACGGCGGCAAAGCGCTGTTTAGCCAGGCTCCAGGCCTGTTCAATAGAGTTCGTCATATGCAAAGTTCCTTAGGTTGTTGACTCAGTGACTGGAATAGCGGCCAATGGGCGGCAAAGTCAGCGTTGTCATGAGGAGATAAAGAGTGCTGCGGGAAGTTATCCGCCACGATACGGCGGTAGTGAGCGACATCACGCACGTCACCCAAGGCGATTAATTGGCTGCCAATATTGCCGAGCGTCGAGGCTTCAACCGGCCCGGTGATGACATTCAGGCCGCAGGCATCGGCACACAGTTGATTGAGAAATTGGTTTTGGCAGCCCCCGCCGACGATATGCAGGTGGCTGATTGGATATCCGCGCAACTCAGACAGCTCTTGGGCGACTTGGCGGTACAACATGGCGAGACTGTCAAAGATGCAACGGGCCAGTTGGGCCGCCGTGGTGGGGATCGGCATCCCGTATTCGCGGCAGGCGTTTTGAATCTCGCGGCACATATTGGCTGGATTGATAAAACGGCTGTCATTGGGATTGATCAGTGAGCGACAAGCGGGTTGGCATGCGGCCTGTTCGATAAGGTGTGGTAAGTCTTTAATCTGCAACTCATCCGTGGCGCGTTGCAATAACCACAAGCCCATAATATTTTTCAGCACCCGATAACGGCCCTCGGCACCCCCTTCATTGGTGATATTGCTGGCCTGCGCTTGCGGGTGGGTTATCGGTGTCAGGCTTTCAAAACCCATCAGTGACCAGGTGCCGGAGCTGAGGTATGCGGCATCAGCATCAACCAGTGGCGCGGCAAGCACCGCGCTGGCGGTGTCGTGGCTGGCTACCGCAATAACCGGCACCTGCTGGCCGCTGGCGCTTTGCCAGTAACCGATGGTATTACCGGGTTTACTGGGTTTGGCAAACCAATGGGTGGGGACACCGGCATAGGCCAGTAAGTCGCTATCCCAATCACCGGTTTCGAGGTTGAGTAACTGGGTGGTACTGGCATTGGTATATTCCCAGTTAAGCTGGCCGGTAAGACGATAGTGTAAGTAGTCAGGGATCAGCAATAGATGGGCGACATCAGCCAACAAATGGGGCTGCTGCTCGCTGAGTGCCCGCAATTGGTACAACGTATTGAAGGGTAAAAATTGAATACCGGTGCGACGGTAAATCGTACTGCTGCCCAGGCACTGCTGCGCCTGTTCCATCACACCTTGAGTACGACTGTCACGATAAGATACCGGCTGCCCGACGCGCTTGCCTTGTTTATCAAGCAGCACATAATCAACCCCCCAACTATCAATCCCAATGCTGTCGAGCTGAATTCCTTCGCTATCGAGCTGATTCAGTCCCTGACGAATTGATTGTTCAATGGTATCGATATCCCAGACATCGGTGCCATCAATGGATTTAATCTGATTAACAAAGCGGCAGACTTCGCGTAGTTCAAGCTGTTGTGGGCTGGAGCGATAACTGGCCAGCATCACGCGCCCGCTGGAGGCACCGAGGTCGATGGCAACAATGTGCCGTGTGTTGATTACAGACGGTGTTACTGCTGTTGGTGTGGGCATGATTAGCGGCCTGTCGTTTCTCAATGCTCAGCAGTGTAGAAATTTGCGTTACTTTGCACCTTCTCATCACTGCCAGTCGCTATGGCTTGCTGGCAAAATGACGAAAGTTAAAGTGAAATAGCTCACAGTTTTGTGTTTATGCCGCCCATCCCCCACCTGTGACCCTGCGCATACTTTTCAACATTGCTACACATATCTAAAAAAAATCACCGCCAAAGTCGCTTTTAACGTCAAAAATTGAAGGTTTCATTAACACTGCTGCTTTTACTATCGAGGAGTAAAGCAGGGCAATTTCGCCGTGTCTTTTGAAAGAGGGCAAAAGATGACGGTGTTGCGCAGTATTGATTTCTTCTCTTCCAGTTCGGCATCCGTGGCGATTGAAGTTCGCGCCCCGCAATCGACATTTCCTGAACATCATCATGATTTTTATGAAATTATCATTGTTGAGCAAGGGGCGGGTGTACATGTGTTTAATGGTGCCCCCTACACGTTAAGCAGTGGTTGTGTCTGTTTTGTCCGTGACCATGATCGCCATCTGTTTGAATCAACCGATGCGTTGTTCCTCACAAACGTCCTATTCCGTGCACCTGATGCTTTTCGCTTCTTGTCCGGTGTGGAACATTTTTTGCCGCGTGAGAATGACGGTATTTATCCCTCCCATTGGCGTGTTAACGGCCAGGTTTTACAACAGGTAAAACAGTTGATTAGCTGCCTTGAGTGTTCGCCTCACAGTGAGCGAGCTGAAGATATCGCCCTAAATGAAAGTGTATTTATGCAGTTATTGGTACAACTGTGGCAGGGGTGTTTGGCGCAGACAGGGGATGATCAAGAAGGGCGTTTATGCCAATTGTTGGACTGGTTACAGAATAACTACAGTGAAGCAATTGAGTGGTCAGCACTGGCTGATCGCTTTGCATTGCCATTGCGCACGCTACATCGGCAGTTAAAAAACCAGACCGGCATGACACCACAACGTTACCTGACGCGTTTGCGCTTGCTACAAGCCCGCCGTCAATTGTGCTATAGCGACAGCAGTGTTACCGATATTGCCTATCAATGCGGCTTTGGCGATAGCAACCATTTCTCCACCTTGTTTAAGCGGGAGTTTTCTCAGTCTCCCCGTGATTTACGTAGCCAGCTTTAGCACGACAGGTCAGTACGTGAATAGCGTCACTTTAAGAATCAGTAGTTTAATGATAGTGTTCTGTTTATTAATTGACCAGTAAACATAGGGATATAGCCATGCGGGTACCACTGCTGTTAGAGAATCGGGACTATTTTCCATCGGAGCAGATGCCGGTGGCGGTAGCTAATCGATATCCGCAGGAAGTCTTCGCCGGGCATACCCACCAATTCTGTGAAATTGTGATTGTCTGGCGAGGGAACGGATTACATGTGCTTAATGACCATCCTTATCGTATTACCTGCGGTGACGTTTTTTATATTCAAGCAGCAGATCATCATAGCTACGAATCCGTGCATGACTTGGTATTAGATAACATTATTTATTGCCCGGAACGGTTACGCCTGAACGCACAGTGGCATAAACTGTTGCCTCCCTTTGGGCATGAACAGAATCAGGGTTACTGGCGATTAACTACGCAAGGTATGGCACAGGCAAGGCCAATTATTCATCAGTTGGCGCAGGAGTCGCGTAAGACAGATTCCTGGTCGATACAACTGACGGAGGCTCTGTTACTGCAACTCGCCATCGTGTTAAAGCGCCATCGCTACAGGGCAGAGCAGGCGCATTTATTGCCCGATGGTGAGCAGCTTGATTTGATTATGTCCGCAGTGCAGCAAAGTCTGGCAAGCCACTTTGATATGGCTGAGTTCTGTCATAAAAATCAGTTGGTTGAACGTTCGCTGAAACAACTTTTTCGTCAACAAACGGGAATGAGTATCAGCCATTATTTGCGCCAGATTCGCCTTTGCCATGCTAAATGCTTATTGCGGGGAAGTGAGCATCGTATCAGTGAGATCGCTGCACGTTGTGGGTTTGAAGACAGTAATTACTTCTCTGCGGTTTTCACGCGTGAAGCGGGCATGACACCACGAGACTATCGCCAACGCTTTGTTAGAACACCGTTATTACCCGGTAAAAATGGGCGTGAAAGTGAAGAACAGCCGCAGGTTACAACCATCATTTAGCGCCTCTCAGTGTTAATTGACGGGGGCGTTGTTCAACGTCACCCGCCGCTGTTATTTTATCGGTAGTTTTCGTTATTATGCCGCCATACCCAAACCGACAATATTTGCCGCCAGAATGATGACCAGACAACCAATACACAGCACAGTAACCGGCTTTCTGCTTGGGGATTTCCACTCTTTGAGTAACAGGCCCACAATGCCGCCACACAACACATAGAAGCTCATGTGCAGCATCCAGCTCATATAGTCATATTGCGGTGGGATTTTGGCGTGGCCCCAAGCATAGAAGAAGAATTGCAGATACCACATCAAACCACCTAAGGCTGAAAACAGAATATTAGTTATCAATAGGGGTTTGGCGATAGAAAAATCGGCTTTGACTGACAAGTTCTTGAGGCTGGCTAAACGGATAAAACAATAGCTCAGGTTGATAATTGCACCGCCGCCCATAATGATGACGTAGCTTGGCAGCGCCACATACAGCGAATTAATCCCTAATGCGCTGGCGGCTTCATGCATTGGTTTTGCCGCATCCATAGCAAATGACATTCCGGCTGAGAAAATACCGCACATCACGGCCAAAATCAGCCCTTTCTTCAGGCTGAACTCTTCTGCCTGAATGCCCATCACCCGTTCTTTCAGCAATCCCGCATAACTGACGATAGCGACCCCGATCACGGCCACCAATACACCGAGCAAGGTCATACGCCCGCCTGCAGTGCCGATCAACACATCAAAGCGCCCTTGTAGGACAGGTGTCATTAATGTGCCAATAATCAATGTGATACCGATGGCAATCCCGATCCCCATTGACATGCCGAGGTAACGCATAGTCAGGCCGTAGTTAATATTGCCAATCCCCCACATGGCACCGAACAGAAATACCGGCAGCAGAGTAGCTATACTAAAGGAGCCATAATATTGCCAAAAGTCAGGCAGCAACAGATAACTGACGGTCCACGGCAGGATAAGCCATGACACCAGACCCCCAATGGACCACATGGTTTCCCATGACCATTTTTTAACTTTTTTAAACGGCGCGTAGAAGCACGCAGCACTAGCCGCGCCCACCAGATGCCAAATTATTCCCAATATAATCTCATTATTCATCTTATTATCCTTCGTTGTAATGGTGCGGCCAGGTACAGAACCAGAGGAGCGCACAAGCCGCTGATGACGAAGGAGTCTAAATAGTGTGCAATCTTGTCACCTTCGGCTGACTGCCTTAAAACAAGGAAAACTGGCAAAATTCAGTAGGTGATAATGATAACGATCACAGAATGGAATACTGGTGGTTGGTGGCTCGTTGGGGGGAGAGAATCGCCGGAGTATTCGGCTCATTTGATGAGCCGATGTCATATTACTTGGTCATTTTCTTATACTTGATACGGTGTGGTTCCAGCGCTTCAGCACCCAGAGTACGTTTCTTCCACTCTTCGTATTCAGTAAAGTTACCTTCGAAGAACACCACTTTGCCTTCATCCTGATAATCGATGATGTGGGTGGCAATTCGGTCAAGGAACCAACGGTCATGGGAAATAACCATGGCACAACCTGGGAACTCCAGCAGGGCGTTTTCCAGTGCGCGCAGGGTTTCGATGTCCAGATCATTGGTCGGTTCATCGAGCAGCAACATGTTGCCGCCAACCTGGAGCAATTTGGCCAGATGGATACGGCCGCGCTCACCACCGGACAGCTCACCCACCCGCTTACCTTGATCGATACCTTTAAAGTTGAAGCGGCCAACGTAGGCGCGGCTTGGAATTTCAAAGTTACCGATCTTCATGATGTCCTGGCCGCCGGAAACTTCTTCCCACACGGTTTTACTGTCATCCATGTTGTCACGGAACTGATCAACCGAGGCCAATTGCACGGTATCACCCAGCGAAATCGTGCCGGAATCAGGTTGTTCCTGACCGGATAACATGCGGAACAGGGTTGATTTACCGGCACCGTTCGGCCCGATGATCCCGACTATTGCGCCTTTTGGCAGCGCAAAGGTCAAATCGTCAATCAGCAGGCGATCGCCGTAAGACTTACTCAGATGCTCAACTTCCAGCACTTTGTCGCCTAAACGTGGGCCTGGTGGTATGAACAACTCACTGGTTTCATTGCGTTTTTGATACTCAACGCTGTTAAGTTCTTCAAAGCGGGCCAGACGCGCTTTACCTTTCGCCTGACGGCCTTTCGGATTCTGACGAACCCACTCCAGCTCTTTCTCAATGGATTTACGACGTGCGGCTTCAGAAGAGGCTTCCAGCGCCAGACGAGCGTCTTTCTGCTCCAGCCATGAGGAGTAGTTGCCTTCCCACGGAATACCTTCACCACGGTCCAGCTCCAGAATCCAGCCCGCCACGTTATCGAGGAAATAACGGTCATGGGTGATGGCGACCACGGTACCTTCGTAGTCATGCAGGAAGCGCTCCAACCAGGCCACGGATTCGGCATCCAAGTGGTTAGTCGGTTCGTCCAGCAGCAGCATGTCTGGTTTTTCCAGCAGCAGGCGGCAAATTGCCACACGGCGGCGTTCACCCCCGGACAAATTGGCAATTTTGGCATCCCACGGTGGCAAACGCAGTGCATCCGCCGCTCGCTCTAACTGGTTATCCAAATTATGGCCATCATGGGACTGGATAATGGCTTCCAGCTCACCTTGTTCTTTTGCCAATTTATCGAAATCAGCGTCCGGATCGGCATACAGCGCATAAACCTCGTCCAGACGGGTCAGCGCGTGTTTAACTTCGCCAACCGCCTCTTCAACCGACTCACGCACGGTTTGCTCAAGGTTTAACTTAGGCTCCTGCGGCAGATAGCCAATTTTGATGCCAGGCTGTGGACGAGCTTCGCCTTCAATATCGGTATCGATACCCGCCATGATGCGTAATAGGGTAGATTTACCGGAACCGTTCAGGCCCAGCACACCAATTTTTGCCCCTGGGAAGAAACTCAGGGAGATGTTTTTCAGAATATGTCGTTTCGGTGGAACTACTTTACCGACACGATGCATAGAATAGACGTATTGAGCCACGTTGCGTCTGCCTCTCTATATCAGTTTTTATAGGATGTCTGGTGCGGAGTGTAGCCCGTTTTACTATACCCGTCATCTTTCAAGTCACGGGTCTATTTAACCAAC